>NZ_JBICWL010000011.1:0-209942 GCF_043199735.1 Streptomyces sp. NPDC048566 | reverse complement strand
CGCTCCCGCACCCCCGCAAGATCATCGCGTTCAACGGCCACGGTCCTCGCAACTCCCACAGATCGCGGGTGTTGCGAGGACCGTTAGAACCCAAGTCCCGGTGGGCGGGGCCCTGTGCGTTGCCTGCCCCGCCGCGCCGACGGGCGGGGCGGGGCGGGCGGGGGGCTCCTAACGGGTGAGGCTGCGCGCCGCCGACGCGTCGATCGCCGTGGCGCCCCGGGGGTCCGGCGCGTGGCGCAGGTCCGCCTCGCTCGCGTACGACCGCAGGTAGGTGACGACGGTGTTGGTGACCGCGACGAGCGGGACCGCGACGACCGCGCCGCCGATGCCCGCGATCAGGCCGCCGGCGGCGACGGCCAGGACCACCGCGAGGGGATGCACCCGCACCGCGCGGCCGAGGATGAACGGCTGCAGCACATGGCCCTCGATCTGCTGGACCGCGAGGACCACCGCGAGGGTCATCAGGGCGGTGAACACGCCCTGGGTGACGAGGGCGACCACGATCGCGAGGGCGCCGGAGACGACCGCGCCGACGAGCGGGATGAACGCCCCCAGGAAGATGAAGACGGCGAGCGGGACGGCCATGGGCACGTCGAGGAAGTAGATGCCCAGGCCGATGAAGATGGCGTCGATCATGGCTACTATCACCGTGCCGCGGACGTAGGCGGTGAGGGTGCGCCAGGCGCGCGGGCCGGCGCCGGCGACACCGGGGCGGGCGGCGGCGGGGACCAGCTTGAGCGACCACTGCCAGATCCGCTTGCCGTCGTAGAGCAGGAACAGCGTCGAGAACATCGTGAGGAGGATGCCGGTCAGGGCCTCGACGATCACCGTCACGCCCTGGAGGCCCGCCGAGGTGATCTGGTCGGTGTTGGCGCCGACCGCCTCGCGCAGGTTCTTCGCTATCTCGTTGATCTGCTTGTCCGTCACGTGGAACGGGCCCTTGAGGAGCCACTTGCGCAGCTCGTCGATGCCGTCCTGGATCTGCCCGGACAGGTTGTCGATGTTCTCCTGCACCTGCCAGACCACGAACCAGCCGATCAGGCCCATGATGACGAAGCCGAGGATCGCGGTGAGCGCGGTGGCCACACCGCGCGGCACCTTGTGCCGGGTGAGCCGGGCGACGGTGGGCTGGAGCAGCGCGGTGATGAGCAGGGCGGCCACGAAGGCCAGCACCACCAGTTGCACGGCGCTGATCACCCGCATCAGCACCCAGACGGTGCCCGCGAGGATGAGCAGCCGCCAGCCGGCCTCGGCGGCGACGCGGACACCCCACGGCACCGCGAGGGCGGGGTCGGGGCGCGGCGTCGGCACGTACGCGGCGACCCGCTGCGTGGGGCGCCGGGCCGGGAGCGCGGCCGGTTCGGCGTCCGGCGCGGCTAGGTCGGCGTCCGGCGCGGCCGGCTCGGAGGCGTCGGGCCCGGGCGGTGTCCCGGACGGTGCGGCCGATGCGGGGCGGGCGTCGGCCGGCTCCGCGACGGGGTCCCGTCCGACGGGCGTGTCCGCCTCGTCGAGGGAGCCCCGCGACCCCTTCTCCACCTCGGCCCGGCGTTCGTCCAACCGCTCTGAGAGCTCGGTGAGTCCTGCGCCGAGCTTGCCGAGCCACCCTGGTACTCGCGACATGCTGCGTCCTTTTCCCCCGTTGCTCCCCACCACTCCCCCCGGGAGTCGTCGGATCCGACCGTACAGGGCCGAAGCCCCTCCCCCTAGGACGGGGAGGGGCTTCGGAAGGTTGAGCGGCCGACGGGCGGCGTGCTGCTCAGTACCAGCTGTTGGCCTGCCAGAACGACCACGCGTCACACGGGCTGCCGTACCGGCTGTTCATGTAGTTGAGGCCCCACTTGATCTGCGTGGCCGGGTTCGTCTGCCAGTCGGAACCGACGGACGACATCTTGGAACCGGGCAGGGCCTGGAAGAGACCGTAGGCACCGGAGGAGGCGTTGACGGCCTTGTAGTTCCAGCTCGACTCGTGGTTCACGATGTTGCTGAAGCACTGGAACTGACCGCTCGGCACCATCTGGCGCGCCATCGCCTGGATCTGCGCGACGGTGTACGAGGACTGGACGCTGAAGGTGGTGGCCTCGCGCTTGGCGGAACGGCTGGCGGCCTCCTCGGCCTCCTTGCGCTCCTTCGCCTCCTTCTCGGCCTTCTCCGCGGCCTTCTGCTTGGCCACGGCGTCGTCGGCCGCCTGCTTGCGGGCGGCTTCCTCCGCGTCCTTCTTGGCGCTCGCGTCCGCGGCGATGGCCTGTGCGTCGGCCTGCTGCGTCAGGGACGCGGTCTGCACCTGGGCCTGCTGACCCGTGGGGATGTCCGCGAGGAGGGTCGAGTCGCTGGCCGTCGCCTCGGCGTCGATCGAGGGCTGAGCGGTGCTGCCCGAGGCAACTCCGACGACGCTTCCGACGGCGGTGACCGCGGTGGCCGAAGCCACTGCGAATCCCCGGACCGAAATCCGGCTCACACGGTTTCCTTCCAGCATCGCCCGCTTAGGTGACCCTCGCGGACGCAATCGTGCCCCTTGGCGCTGGCCTCCCAACTGCGGGGTCACGGGAGGCACGGGCCCGGTGGGCAACTCCCGCTCGGGGAGCGCCGCGTGGTGCGCGGGCGGCATACGACTGCTCTATGGAGTTCTGAGGTTCCGGTGGTGCCGTACCGCTGGGGGTACAGGTGTGTCGTATGCGGGGCCTGACAGGAGTGAGACTCTAGCCGTAACCGGACGCCGCTCGGCAATTCTGCGTTGCGTGTGAAAGCTCACACCTCGTTTGCCACGCCTGTTTTCAGGAAAAGGGCGCGCAGCGCGACGCCGCCCGGCTAGGCTCTTTCGCCTTTGCCGGACGGCGCCAACCAGCATGTATGCACCACCCTTTGGCCGGGCGGCACGGCAGGGATCAGATCTGCCCGTCCTCCAGCATTTCGGTCACGAGTGCCGCAATCTGGGACCTCTCGGAACGATTCAGGGTGACGTGCGCGAACAGCGGATGACCCTTCAGTTTCTCGACGACCGCCACCACTCCGTCGTACCGCCCGACGCGCAGATTGTCCCGTTGCGCCACATCGTGGGTCAGGACGACCCGGGAGTTGGCGCCGATCCGGGACAGCACCGTCAGCAGGACGTTCCGCTCCAGCGACTGGGCCTCGTCGACGATCACGAACGCGTCGTGCAGGGACCGCCCGCGGATGTGGGTGAGCGGCAGGACCTCCAGCATGCCGCGCGCCGTGACCTCCTCGATGACCTCGCGGCTGGTGACCGCGGACAGCGTGTCGAAGACCGCCTGCGCCCAGGGGCTCATCTTCTCGGACTCGGACCCGGGCAGATAGCCCAGTTCCTGGCCGCCCACCGCGTACAGCGGCCGGAAGACCATCACCTTCTGGTGCTGGCGGCGTTCGAGGACGGCCTCCAGGCCCGCGCAGAGCGCGAGCGCGGACTTGCCGGTGCCGGCCCGGCCGCCCATCGACACGATGCCGACGTCCGGGTCGAGCAGCAGGTCCAGCGCGATGCGCTGCTCCGCGCTGCGCCCCTTGATGCCGAACGCCTCCCGGTCACCGCGCACCAGCCGGACGTTGCCGTCGGCGGTGACACGCCCGAGGGCCTTGCCCCGCTCGGACTGGATCGTCAGCCCCGTGTGGACGGGCAGGTCGGCCGCTTCGGGGACGTAGGCGTGGCCCTCCTCGAAGAGGACGTCCACCTGCTCGCCCGGCAGGGTCAGTTCGGACATGCCGGTCCAGCCGGAGGAGCCGGTGATGGCCAGCTCCGCGCGGTACTCCTCGGCGAGGAGGCCCACGGAGGACGCCTTGATCCTGAGCGGCAGGTCCTTCGAGACGACGGTGACGTCGCATCCCTCCGCCTGCAGATTGCGGGCGACCGCGAGGATGCGGGAGTCGTTGTCCCCCAGGCGGTACCCGCTGGGCAGGACGCTGGGGTCCGAGTGGTTGAGCTCGACGCGAACGGTCCCGCCGAGGTCCCCGACCGGGATCGGGGAGTCGAGGCGGCCGTGCCGGACCCGGAACTCGTCGAGCAGGCGCAGCGCCTGCCGGGCGAAGTAGCCGAGCTCGGGATGGTGCCGCTTGGCCTCCAGCTCCGTGACCACGACGATCGGGAGCACCACTTCGTGCTCGTCGAAGCGGCTCAGGGCGTGGGGATCGGCCAGCAGGACGCTGGTGTCGAGAACATAGGTGCGCCGGTCGGGCTTGTGGCGCTTTGTGCTGGTCACCACGGAAGGACGTACCCCCTCGGATGAGGTCGGGGAGCGACGAAGGAGATCTGGGCCGGTCTCGGGCACCGATGCACGGGCCGAGAACCGACCCTCCGCTTCGTCCGTACGGACCGCACGGTCGGGCTGGTGCAAAGGGCCTCCCGGGCGGACGGCCCCGTGCCGTCCGCTGAGATACGACACCCGTGGTTCGGGCGTCGACCTGCATGCGTTATGCCCTCGAACGCGCCAAGCCATGCAAGGGGAGCGCACGGCGCGCGCGTTAACTCCTGATGACGTACGTCCCTCGGGCCCCCGGACCTCCTCGGGAGACCCTCCTGGTCAGCCGCCGTAGCGGCGGTGTCGCGCGGCGTAGTCGCGCAGTGCCCGCAGGAAGTCGACCTTGCGGAAGGCCGGCCAGAAGACCTCACAGAAGTAGTACTCGGAGTGGGCCGTCTGCCAGAGCATGAATCCGGACAGCCGCTGCTCCCCGCTGGTCCGGATCACCAGATCCGGGTCGGGCTGGGCCCCGGTGTAGAGGTGCTTGCCGATCAGGTCGACGTCGACGGCCTCGGCGAGGTCCTCCATGGAGGTGCCCTTGTCGGCGGCGTCCAGAATCATCGAGCGGACGGCGTCCGCGATCTCCTGCCGCCCGCCGTAACCGATGGCGACGTTGACGAGTATGCCGTCGACGTGCGCGGTGCTCTCCTCCGCCTCCTTGAGGACCGCCTGCATCGGCGCGGGCAGGATGTCCGGCGTGCCGACGTGGTGGACCCGCCAGCGCCCGTCGGCCGCCAGGGTGCGGACGACGCCCTCGATGATGCCGAGCAGCGGGCCGAGCTCCTCCTGCGGGCGGTCGAAGTTGTCGGTGGACAGCAGCCACAGGGTGACGACCTCGACGTCCGTCTCGGAGCACCAGCCGAGGAATTCCTCGATCTTGTCGGCTCCGGCGCGGTGGCCCTGGGCGGTGGTGGAGCCCGCCGCCTTCGCCCAGCGGCGGTTGCCGTCCATGATGACCCCGATGTGCTTGGGCACCTGGTCGTGGTCGAGGTGGCCTTCCACCCTGCGTGCATAGAACCTGACCAGCAGACGGCGCAGGTTGTCGCGCAAGGTCACGTGTTGTCAGCCCCTCCGTGCGGATGGGACAGGCGCGCCCGGGCACAGTCCCTGTCCTATTGGCGGTCCCCCGGGGCGAAGCCTACCCCCGCGAAACCCCGTGGCCCCCAAAGGGTGCGGGAGACCCGAGGGGGCTCCGGGCGGGCCTCGGGCGGCGCCCGCGGGGCGCTGCGCGGACGGTCCGGACACGGAAGCGAGGCCCCTTCCTCGACGGCGAGAGGTCCGCACCCGAGCGGGCCGGGCGACGGACCCGGAGCGGGCGGCGCTGTGTCACCCAATCGCCCGCACCGCGGGGACGGCCCGAGCGGGGGCGCACGGGGGCGCCCGCCGCACGGGCCGTCACGAGCACAAAAAACGGGCCGGTCCGTGGGGGGGGAGACGGACCGGCCCGAGGGGGGGTTTCCACCATAACCCTTCGTAAGTGATGCTGCGTGCATCCGCGTGCCACAACTACTCTCCGGAGTTGCCCGACGACGCCCCGATGAGCGCGGAACCATCGATTCCGGGTGTGATCATGGCCGAATCACGGCCGATTCCAAGGGGATCGCGAAGGATTCATGAAGATCCCATGGGTTCGGAGCGGATTGAGGGGAGTCACCCGAGGCCGGGGTGGCGTACCCCGGGCGGGTGACGAGCGTGGCGGACACCGCTTGACGCGGTCGCTAACGTCACGGCCATGGCGACCTTCTCCACGGAGGGAACATCCGAACCGGTCCCGCTGGAACGGGCGGTGACGTCACGCGCCCGGCGCCGCGGACTCCTCGGCCGGGACGGGATCGACGGCGCGCTCCTGCTGGCCCCCGCGCGCTCGGTGCACACGCTGGGGATGCGGTTCCCGATCGACGTGGCCTACCTGGACCGCGCGTCGCGGGTCCTCGCGGTGCGGACGATGCGCCCGGGGCGGGTGGGGCTGCCACGGCCGCGAGCCCGGGCGGTCCTGGAGGCGGAGGCCGGCGCGATGGCCCGCTGGGGCCTGCGGCGCGGAGTGCGGGTCACGGTCCGGGAGGGCTGACGCCGCGTCACGGGACGGAGGCAGCACCGCGCAGCCCCCTCCACTGCGCGGTGCCACACGCGCAGCTTTGCTCACGCGAACTACCTTGGTCTGAACTTACGTCAGGCATACGCCCGAGGCGAGTCACCGCCGATAACGATGTGGACACCGCACGGAGATCCGCCTGGCCGGACCCGGCGCCCCACCGCACCCCCGTCCGACATCCGGACGGACATCTCATACAGAGTGCCCTTCATTGGGATGTTTTCGGTCAATCCGAAGGAGAGGGGCAAGAAACGCCCTCGGGCGGCCCTCGGAGCGCCCTCGGGACCGCTCTCGCATCACGCTCTAGCCGGACGACCGCCCGGAGAGGGGGGACGCCGGGGCCGGGAGAGGCTTGCTCGCCTCGATCAGGAAGCGGCTGCTGTGGGCGACGAACGGACCCTCCGCCTCGATCCGCTCGTGCAGCGCGCGGAGCCGGGGCCGGTAGGCGTCGACCGTGAAGCCGGGAACCATCCAGATCACCTTGCGGAGGAAGTGGACGACGGCGCCGATGTCACGGAACTCGATGCGCAGCCGCTCCGAGCGCAGGTCGACGACGTCGAGCCCGGCGGCCTCGGCCGCGCGGCGGGCTGCCTGCGGGTCACGGGCGTCGCGGACCGCGGCAGGCTGCGGACCGGTGAAGTACTCGACGAGTTCGAACACGCTGGCGGGCCCGACCTGCTGGGAGAAGTAGGTTCCGCCCGGGCTCAGCACGCGGGCGATCTCGTCCCAGTACGTCGCCACCGGATGCCGGCTGGTCACCAGGTCGAAGACACCGTCCGCGAAGGGCAGCGGAGCGTCCTCCGCCGCGGCGACGACCACGGCGCCGCGCGGGTGCAGCAGGGCGCTCGCCTTCGCCACGTTCGGCGGCCAGCCCTCCGTGGCGGCCGTGAGCGCAGGCAGCTTCGGGGCGGAGTCCAGCACCTCGCCGCCGCCGGTCTGGATGTCGAGCGCCGCCCGGGCCCGGGCCAGCCGCTCCCCCATCGCCCGCGCGTACCCCCACGAGGGGCGCTCCTCGGTGGCCCGCCCGTCGAACCAGGAGAAGTCCCAGCCGTCGACGGACGCGGCCTCGGCCTCGGCCACCAGGTCTTCGAAGGTACGCGGGGTGCTCATGGGACGGATCTTCGCAAGGGTGACGCCCGATGGCGACTTGTTTTCGGGGCGAGGGGCGCGGGGGACGAGCCGGTCAGGACGTGCCTCCGGACGAGCCTCGCGGGAACGAGACCTCCACCCGGCGGTTCTTGCGGCGGCCCTGCTCGGAGGTGTTGTCGGCGATCGGGTAGTCCTCGCTGTAGCCCCGCACCTCGAAGGTGATGTCCGCGTCCGTCGAACCGAGCGCGGCGGCCAGCCGGTCGTGCACCTGCTCCGCACGGTTCTTGGACAGCGTCAGACCGTGCGCGTACGAGCCGAGGTTGTCGGTGAAGCCGAAGACGCGGACCGTCGTCGCCTTCTGCGCCGTGATCTCGTCCGCGATCGCCCGGATACGGGACTGGGCGTCCGGGTTCAGTTTCGAGCTGTCCTTCGGGAAGAGGACCTCGGCCTGGAGCGCGAACGTCACGTCCGCGTTGGTGTCCTCCCGCCGCTCCTCGCCGCCCAGGTCCTCCACGACCGACTTGATGTCCAGCACCTTGGCGGCGGCCAGCGTGGCCCCGTCGGCCAGCTTCAGCCCCGGACTGTTGGCGTCGACGTCGGGGGGCGGCGAGGTGGTGACACTGCCGGGCGGGGCGCTGGGGTCGTCGTCGGCGTGGGCGGGGGTCGGGAGGCCGAGGGTCACCAGCACGGCCAGGGCCGTGAACGTCGTGGCGGCTGCACGGGGGGCGAGGGCCATGGCTCAGCCCTCGGAGATCTCGATGGAGGCGGGTGGCATGGAGCCCACCTGGAAGTCGACGGTGCCGGTGTCGGCGGGGGGTGCGGGGAACTGGGCGAACCAGTCCGCCGACTTCCCCACGTCCACGCCGCCACCGTCGAACTTGGTGCACAGACAGCGGCCTTGCGTGTCGCGCAGGACCAGATACTTCTTCTTGCCCTTGCTGTCGACCAGCGCGGCGCCGGCCAGGGAGGCGCCGTTCCTGCTCAGCTCCCTTTCGTCACCGCGCCAGTTGGAGGCGATCCAGAATTGGCCGCCGTTGTTGGTGACCCGGCCGCTGACGGTCACGAATCCGCCGTCGTCGCGGACGGCGGAGGCAATGGTCAGCGTCACGTCATCACCCTTGACCTCGGCCAGTACCTGATCGGGGCTCTCCGACGGCGACTCCTTCCGATCACCGGCCCCTCCGCCCCGAGTTGACGAGACAGGGGGTGCGGAAGCCTTCGAGTCGCCATCGCCGTCTCCACCGCCGCATCCGGACACCGTGAGGAGCAGCCCAGTCGTGATCGCCACCACGGCCACGGTCCAGTGGCCCTTCAGGGTATGCCGGAGATCCATCGGTAGCGCTTCCTCTCACTCGGCCAGATGCACAGAGAACAGCACGGACGGGTCGGGAAGGTCGTCCGAATCGAAATCTTCGGGATCGATGTCCACAAGACGCCCACCGCAGTTCAACTGCACGAGCTTCGCGGGATCCGCGTCGGCGGCGAACGAGCAGCGCGGTTCGATGACCGCCGTCGCCCCGGCCTTCGCATGCCGGGACTCCGTACCCGGGATGATCGAGCGTCCGACCGTGTAGCGGGTCTCGATCGCGACGTGATAGCCGGGGTATCCGTCGACAACAGTGGGCTGGGCGCCGCCTTGGAGGGTCGAGTCGTTCTCGGCGGCCAACCGGCCGGCGGCGGCCGATGCTCCTCGCCCGGAGAGCTGAGCTCCGTCCAGCCAGCTCAGCCAGGCGTCGTCCGTGCCGATGGCGGCGGTCAGACCCTCGATCAGCTCACCGCGGGCCTCCTGTGCCGCAGCCAACGCAGCAGCGTCCGCCGCGGATTGTGCTCCATTCCGGGCGGACGCTGCCTGGGCGAACGCGAAGAAGGCGAACGCGGCGAAGAGCAGAATCCCCGTCAGCCAGATGTAGAGGGGGAGGGTCTGCCCTCGGTCGCCGCGAAGCGGGCGGCTCAGCCGCCCGTCACCGAGGTGACGGCCGTCCTGATCGCGCCCGAGATCAGTCCGTCGAGCCCGATCTGGTCGATCAACGTGAAGATCCCCGCGATGATGATCATCAGCCCCGCGTACTCCACGAAGCCCGCTCCCGCGTCCCGGTCGGTGTCCCGCATGCGGGAGATCACGGTTCGTGTCCACATGGCGAACCTGTCCATCAGCACTGCCCTCCCACCCGACGCCACTTGCGACCCGTGCACCGTACGTGATGTGCCGCCTACTCCGGGTGGGCCCAGGGGCCCAACTTCGTCGTCGGGGGGTCATCGGTCCCACCCCTCGGGGGCCGTGCCCAGCCAGTGCGCGATCGCCTCGCTGCGGGACGTGCTGTGCAGCTTCGCGAAGATGCGGTTGATGTGGTTCTTCACCGTCTTCTCGGTGATGAAGCAGGTGGCGGCGATCTGGCGGTTGCTCATGCCGGCGGCGATGAGGTCCATGACCTCCACCTCCCTTGAACTCAGTCCGAAACCACGGCGGTTGGGGGCGCGGCGGGGAGCCTGCGCCGGTGACGCGGGCCGAGCCTCCGACGAATGTGACACAGAGGATTGCAGGTGCGAAGAGAAAGGCCGCGGTTGGTAGGAAGCTCCGAGCGAATCCGGGACAGCCGGGCGGCCGTCGCGGACGTCCCGGACGGCGGCGATCAGTTCGGCCGCGGTGAACTCGCCGTGGACGAGGTATCCGCAGGAGCCCTCGCGCCGGGCCCGGGCCACGACCTCGGGTTCGCGGCTGTAGGTGACCATCATGACCGGGGCGAGCCGGGTGAGGTCGGGCAGCGCGGTGAGCCCGTCGGTGCCGGGCATCCGGACGTCGAGGAGGACCACGTCGGGCCGGTGGCGCAGGGCGCAGGCCACGGCCTCCTCGCCGTCACGGGCCGCGCCGACCACCACGATGTCGGGGTGCGCCTCCAGCAGTGCGGTCAGGCCGGCCCGTACGACCGGGTTGTCGTCGGCCACCAGGACGCGGAGGGGCGGGCCGGAAGGTGCCTGGTCAGGCATGTGCGGCCTCCTCTTGGTCGGAGGGGGGAACGGCGGGGGCGGCTCCGTGGAGGGGAACGGTGAGGCGGACCTCGGCGCCGCCCTGCGGGGCCCGGCCCAGGTCGAGCCGTCCGCCGAGGCAGGCGGCCCGCTCGGTGAGACCGAGCAGGCCGAAATGGCCGGAACTCGTCCAGGTGCCGAGCGGTTCCGGGGTGCCGGCCTCCGGGAGGCCGGCACCGTCGTCCTGGACCCGGAGCGAGAACTCGGTCTCCGTGACGGTGAGTTCGACGGCGGCCCGGGTCGCCCCGGCGTGCCGGTGGATGTTCTCCAGGGCCTCGGACGCGATCGCGAGGACGTGCCGGGCCGCCGGCCGGGGTAGGACGGGGGGCGCGCCCCGGTGCCGTACCGGTGCGGGGGTACCCGTGCGCGCCTGGAAGTCCGCTGCCAGGCACCGGAGTTCGGGGAGCAGGTCGACGTCGGTGGCGCCGAGGTCGGTGTGCCGGCGCAGGTCCGACAGCAGGACCCGGGACTCTGCGGCGGCGCGGCGGGCGGCGTCCGCCACCGTGGTCGCCTGGCGGCGGAGGGTCGCCGGGGCCGCGGTGTCCGCCGAGGCGGCGAGGGCGTCCGCGGCGAGGGCGAGGCCGTGCAGGGTCTTGGCGACGGAGTCGTGCATCTCGCGTGCGAGGCGGGCGCGTTCGGATTCGACGGCCTCGGCGACGGCGAGTCTGCTGGTGGCCTCCGAGAGGGCCTGGCTGGCGGTGCCGAAGCGGAACATGAGGTTGCGCAGGGTGACGCCGATGATGCCGGCGCCGACGCAGAAGCCCGCGACGAGGAGGGTGTTGGCGCCGGCGCCGGGCCGGTGCTCCCAGGCCCGGAACACCGTGAGGAGCACGACGAACTGGAGACCGGTGAAGACGCCGGCGCCGCGCCAGCCGTAGAGCAGGCCGGACAGCAGCGGGGTGCAGACGGTGGCGTAGGCCAGCGGGGAGGCCGGGGAGGCGGTGAGGAGCAGGACGGCGCCGAAGCCGAGGTCGAGGGCCATCAGGCTCGGGTGGGCGAGGAGGCGGGGGCCGAGGCGGTCCCAGTCCCGCAGCATCGCGTAGGAGCCCATCACGCCGAGGACGGCGGCGGCGAGGACGGCGTAGCGCGGCGGGCCGTCGGCGGCGTTGGCCATGGCGAGGGGGGCGCCGACGGCGAGGGCGGCGAGGCGGACGCCGAAGGCCTGCCGGCACAGCGCCTGGAGGGCGTTCAGCTGGAGCCGGACGCCGCCGGGAGCGGGGACGTCGTCGGCGAGGTAGCCGGTGCCGCGTTCGCGGCCGGGCGGGGTGAGCGGGGCGGGCCGCTTCCGGGCCGCCGGGCCGGCGCGTCCGCCGAGGCTGTGCGGGATGCCGCCCATCAGCGCCCCAGGATCGAGCCGAAGTTCGTGCCCGAGCCGAGGAACATGCCCGTCGCGATGAGGATCATCGTCGCCGGGAGCATGAAGACGAGGGTCACCATGGTCGCCTTGGGGATGGTCTTGGCGGCCCGGCGGCGCGCGTTCTGCGCGTCGGTGCGGCGCATGTCGGTGGCGAGCTGGATGAGGGTCTCGGCGATCGGCGAGCCGAGTTCCTCGCCCTGCTGGAGGGCGGAGACGAACTGGGCGACCTGCTCGGAGGAGTTGCGCCTGCGCAGTTCGTCGAAGGCCTGCCGGCGGCTCACCCCCATGTCCATCTGGCGCAGGGTGATGCGCAGTTCGTCGGCCCACGGGCCCTCGTACTTCTCGGCGACGCGGTCCAGTGCCTGGCGGAAGCCGAGGCCCGCGGAGACGACGACGGCGAGGACGTCGAGGAAGTCGGGCAGGGTCCGGTCGATGACGTCCTTGCGCTCGCGGACGGCCTGCCAGATGAGCGCGTCCGCGGCGACCAGTCCGAAGGCCAGGGTGAGGACGGCGAACAGGAGTTGGCCGTTGGTCAGGAAGACCAGCCCGAGGACGACGCCGAAGATCCCGTAGACCGCGCGGCGGGCCGCGTACCGGTTGAGGGTCAGGCCGCCGGGGTTCCCGGCCATGTCGATGCGGCGGCGCTTGGCGTCCACCCTGCGCGGGCCCATCAGGCGCAGCACGGTCGGCGCGAAGCGCATGCCGAGGCGGTCGACGGCCGACTCCGCGGTGGACACGCGGGTGGCGCCGACCTCCAGGGCGAGCTGGAGGTCGGTCGGGAGCTTGGCGCCGGCGCGGATCATCCGGACGCCGAGGAGGACGCCGGCGACGGCCGCGCCCATCAGGACGGCGAGCAGCAGCGGCAGCATGGTGGTCCCTCCCTTCACACTTCGATCTTGCCGAGCCGGCGGATGACGAAGAAGCCCACGGTGTAGAGGCCGAGGGACAGCAGGACGAGGCCCTGGCCGAGCGGGGAGCCGGTGACGCGGGCGAGGGCGCCCTCGTTCGAGGAGTTGATCAGCACCAGCGAGCCGATGCCGAGGAACGGGACGGTGAAGGCGGTGGCGTTGACCTCGGAGAGCATGGTGCGGACCTCGCGGCGGGTCTCCTTGCGGTCCTCCAGGGTCTGGGTCAGGTTGCGCAGGGAATTGACCACGGAGCCGCCCGCCTTGTTGGCGAGGACGAGGGTGGTGACGAGGACGATCAGCTCGCGGGACGGCAGCCGTTCGGACAGCTCGCCGAGGGCGTCGTCGATGGTGCGGCCCAGCATCAGCTGGTCCGCCACGTGGGCGAGTTCCTCGCCGGCGGGGGCTTCGAGCTCCTCCGCTGCCATCGCGAGCGCGGTGCGCAGGGCGAGGCCCGCCGCGGTGGCGTTGGCCAGCAGCCGGGCCACGTCGGGCAGTTGGTTGATGAACGCCTCGATGCGTTTCTGCCGCTGCCAGTTGAGGAAGACGGCCGCGCTCCACACGCCGAGGACGGCGGCGATCGGGCCGAAGAACGGCGCGAGGGTGGCGGCGGCGATCAGCCAGAGGGCGACGACCAGGGCGGCGACGTAGCTGAAGAACTCGCCCGCGCTGAGGTCGAGTCCGGTGGCCGACAGGCGCAGGTGGATCGTGCGGCCGAGCCGGGTGCGGCGCAGCCGGCGGTCGACGGCGGCGAAGCGGCGTGCCCGGCCGGGGGCGGTGTGCGCCGGCCCGGTGCCGGAGAGCCGGTCGACGAGGGCCTGGCGCTGGGCGCGTCCGGAGGCGTAGGCGTGCACGCCGGCGACGGCGAGCACGCCGCCGAGGACGGTCCCGCCGAGGGCGAGCAGGGCCGGGTCGTTCATCGCGGCCTCCCTTCGGGGGTGGGCGGGGTCATCCGATGGCCTGCCGGGTGGTGAGGGGGTCGATGGCCTCGGCGACGCCGAAGGCGGGCGGCAGCGGTTCGTTGGCGACGTACAGCTTCTCGGCGACCTGGCGCGGCAGCGGCAGGTGCTCGAAGTGGCCACGGACGACCCGGTCCGGGCCGACCGGGCGGGGCACGAAGCGGGTGACGGGGGCGACGCGGAACTGTTCGCGGCCGTGCGACACGAGCAGCGCGATCTCGGTGATCTTGCGGGAGCCGTCGGCGTGCCGGGAGAGCTGGACGACGACGTCGACGGCGGAGTTGATCTGGTCCTTGAGCGCCTCGAAGGGGATCTGCACCTCGGACATGGAGCCGAGGGTCTGGAGGCGCATGAGGGCGTCCTCGGCCGAGTTCGCGTGGACGGTGGCGAGCGAGCCGTCGTGGCCGGTCGACATGGCCTGGAGCATGTCGAGCGTCTCGCCGCCGCGGACCTCGCCGACGATGATGCGGTCGGGGCGCATGCGCAGCGAGTTGCGGACCAGGTCGCGGATGGTGATCTGGCCCTTGCCCTCCACGTTCGGGGGCCGTGATTCGAGCCGGATGACGTGCTCCTGCTGGAGCTGGAGTTCGGCGGAGTCCTCGATGGTGATGATGCGCTCGTGCGGCGGGATCAGCCCGGACAGGGCGTTGAGGAGGGTGGTCTTCCCGCTGCCGGTGCCGCCGCTGACGATGACGTTGAAGCGCGCGCGGACGAAGGCGGCGAGCAGCATGAGCATCTGTTCGTCGAGGGAGCCGAGCCCGATCAGCTCGGGCAGCGTGTAGGCGCGCGGGAAGCGGCGGATGGTGAGGGTGGGGCCGGTCAGGGCGAGCGGCGGGATGATGACGTTGACGCGTTCGCCGGTGGGCAGGCGGGCGTCCACCATCGGGTTGGACTCGTCGACGCGGCGGTTGACGGTCGAGACGATGCGCTCGATCGTCTGCATGAGCTGTTCGACGGACGCGAAGCGCAGCGGCAGCTGCTCGACGCGCCCGGACCTCTCCACGAAGATCGAGTCCGGGCCGTTGACCATGATCTCGGTGATCGAGGCGTCGGCGAGGAGGGGTTCCAGGACGCCGAGTCCGAGGGCTTCGTCGACGACACGGCGGATGAGCTGGGACCGTTCGGCGGAGGAGAGGACCGGGCCCTCGCGGCTGATGATGTGGCCGAGGACGCGTTCGAGGCGGGCCCGGCGTTCGGCGGCGGCCAGGCCGGACATCTCCGCGAGGTCGATCTCCTCCAGGAGCTTGGCGCGGTAGACGGCGACGAGGTGCCCGTCCTCCCGGGAGGGTCCTTGCTCGTCAGGGCTCGCCATGCGGGAACGCAGGCTCATGGTGTCGGCTCCTCCCGGTCAGTCGTCGGTGGGCATGGTGGCCTCGCGGGACAGGTCGTAGCCGCCGAGGAGGGGGATGACGCCGGGCACGTGGACCGTGACCGTGGCGGTGGTGAGGTCGGCGCCGCGCGCGGGGGCGACCCGCGGGTCGAGCCAGCCGCTGACGGCGGCCTGCCCGGCGGCGGCGCCGTCGCCGCCCCGGGAGGCGACCCGGGCGGCTGCGCGGGCGCCGGAACCGGCCTGGTTCGCCCCGTATCCGATGAGTCCGAGCTGGATCGCGGCCATCCCGACGAGCAGCAGGATGGGCAGGAATCCGGTGAATTCGAGGATGGACACGCCCCGGTCGTCGAGCCGGGACCGGTGTGCCGCGCCGGGGGCGGTGCCCCGTCCGCGGCGGGTGGCGCGTCGTGGCCGTACGCGGGGGATCGTGCTCATCCGTCGTCCCCCTCCAGTGCCGCACCCGCCGTGCCCTTCACGTGGAAGCCGGCGTCGAAGCCGGGGAAGAACAGCGGTACGTCGACGTCGACGGTGGCCCTCATCACCGCGCCCGCGGGGGCGCAGGCGATGCCCGCGTCCTTCCACGAGCCGGGGAGGTGTCGGGTGCCCGCCGCCGCGCAGGCGCCGCCGACGTCGCCGCGCACGGCGTACGCGGCGGTCGCGGCGCGGGCCGCCTCGTCGGCCGCGTTGCCGGCGAGGGAGTACGAGTAGCCGTACAGCACGCACTGCCACAGGATCGTCATCACGACGAGCAGCAGCGGGAACATCCCGGCGAATTCGAGGGTGACCGCTCCCCGGTCGGCGCCGCGCCGGCGCAGGCCCGGTGCGCCCCGGTCGGCGACCGGGGCCTTGCGCCGCCGGCCGCCGCCCCCGCCCTCCTGCGGCTCCACGAGTCCCAGTTCGCCGGCCAGCGTCCACAGGGCCTGCTTGACGGTGGAGCGGGCGTCCAGGTCCTGGAGCCGGCCGGCGTCGACGACCGCCTGGAGTTCCTTGAAGGCGGCGGGGACGGTGGCGCGGGCGATCCTGGTGCCGGTGACGCGTTCGACGAGGGACGGCTGGATCTCGGTGCCGCGGGCGTACCGGTTGACGACCGTGGTGGTCTCCTCGGCCTTGCGGATCTGGAGGCGGTCCCACATGCGCACCATGCGCTTGGCGGCGCGGACGGCCACGACGTCGGGGGTCACCAGGAGCAGCGCCTGGTCGGCGAGTTCGACGGCCGCGGCGGTGGCCGCGTTCATCTGGGAGCCGCAGTCGACGACGACCACGTCGTGCCGGGAGCGGAGCGCCGCGAGCACCTGGCGGGTCACCCGGTCGGTGACCTCCTCGCCGCGTTCGCCCTCGGCGGGGGCCAGCAGCAGGCCGACGCCGCTGTCGTGGACGTAGACGGCGTCCTGGAGGACGCGCGGGTTGATGTCGGTGATGGCGGCGAGGTCGGCCACCGAGCGGCGGAACTGCACGTCGAGGTAGGACGCCACGTCGCCGGACTGGAGGTCGAGGTCGAGCAGGGCGACCTTGCGGCCGGACGCCTGGGCGGCGAGGGCGAGGTGGACGGCGGTGACGCTGGCGCCGACCCCGCCCTTCGCGCCGGTCACGGTGACGACGGTGCCGCCGGGGCCCGCGTACGGCGCGGGGGCGCCGCTGTGCAGGTGGCGGCGCATGCCGGCGGACCAGGAGGCCGCGGCCTGGACGCGTTCGGCGAGGGCGTCGTAGCCGAGGGGCAGGCCGATGATGCCGCGGGCGCCGGAGTCCATGGCCGCGGTCAGCACGCCGGTGCTGGTGTCGGCGGTGATGAGGACGACGCCGACGGCGGGGAAGCGCATCACGAGGTCGCGGATCAGGTCCAGCGCCGGTACGGGGCCGATGCGTTCGTGGATGAGGACCACTTCGGGCAGTTCGTCCAGGGAGTCGGCGGCGAGGCGGGCGAGGGTGTCCAGGAGGGCCGTCGAGTCCGGGACCGGAGGGGCGGGCTCGGCGTCGGCGAGCTGGCTCAGCAGGGTGGTGAGCGCGCGGGCCGAGTCGATGTCGCCGACGGCGGACAGGATGCGGACGGTCATCGGCCCTCCGTCTCGCCGCGGGGCGTGCCGGGCCGGGCGGGCCGTGCGGAGCCCTGCCGCGGCGGGGCGGGCCACGGACCGGGTGCCGTCCGGCCGGGCCGCGGGCGGGGGCTTCGGCGGCGCCCCGTGGGCATGGACGTCATGCGCGGCCTCCTACTTGTCCTCGTCGAGGGTGTACGTGCGGTCGCCGGGCGCGACGGACGCGTCGGAGCCGCCCGCGACCAGCGCGAGGCGGACGTGTTCGGCGAACGACTCCGCGTAGGCGACGCGCTGGGCGTCGGCGGTGCCGAGGGCGAAGGTGATGGGGACGGCCTGGGTGGCGCTGGTGCGCCGGTCGGAGCTGGACTGGCCGGGGTCGAGGGCGGTGAGTCGGCCGACGTCGATGACGCGGGCGTTCTGCACGATCACCTTGGACTGGTCGGCGCCCTTGTCGTTCTCGGCCTTGAAGGTGGCGTAGATGTTGACCCGCGACCCGGGGTTGATCTTGCCCGCGACGCCGGTCGCCGCGTCGATCATGATGGCGATCTCCTGCTGCCCGGCGGCGAGCCGGGGCCGGTCCACGATCATGTCGGTCTGGAGCAGCGAGCCCTTCTCCAGCCGGGTGACGGCGATCTTGCCGCGGATCCGGGCGAGGTCGGTGACGGCGGTGGAGGAGAGCCAGCGCTCGGGCATCGAGATCTTCTCGAACTGGTCGGCCGTCAGTTCCTTGTAGGGCGCGATGTCGTCCTTCAGGCGGTACGCCGTGACCTCCGGGCCGACCTTGGAGTTCACGTCGCGGATCACCGAGAGGACTCCGGCGAAGGCGCCGAGGGCGCACAGCACCGAGAGGACCAGCAGGATGACGCCGCGGCGCTGGCGCGAGTTCACTGAATCTCACCTCGTGGAGCGGGGCCGGGGACGGGGACGGCCGGTCGGATGCGCCCGGGGCCCGTGGGCGTCCCGGGAGGTACGGGACGCTTCGGGCCGCCGCGGCCGGCGGGGTCGTGCGGTGGGGCCTGGTGCTGTGCGGACGGTCCGGGTGGTGCTCGGGTGGCCTACGTGGCGCCTCGGGGCAGGGCACGTACCGGAGAGGCTGCCCGGACGACGGCGGCCGGAAGCTCCTGCGCGGCGGGTGGTGGCAGCGGTGCGGCGCAGAACCCGCAGCGGTCGCCGATGAGTTCGAGGCCGCACCAGTGGCAGTCGTCCCGGCGGACCGACGAGACGAGCTGGTAGAGGACGGACACGTCGTACAGTCCCGCGGCGAACTCGACGAGCCGCGAGGTTCCCCACCATCGGGGCGACTCGGCGGGCAGCGGGACGGCCGCGGCGCTCTGGACGCGCCAGGCGGGGGCCAGCGTCTCGGTGACCCAGGCGGAGGGCGCCTGCCCCTCGGCGGACAGCAGCCGGGTGCCGAACTCCGGTCCGGAAAGCTCCTGTTGCCCGATCCTGACGATCTCGGGCCGGGGGTTGGCGAGGACCGCGAACTGGGCGCCGGGCACCCAGGACCTGGCGTGCGAGGTCAGGGTGACGGGGACGCGGTCCAGTTTGGCGACCGAGCCGAGCAGGGCGCCCGCGTAGATGTAGTGGGCCAGCAGCCGGGCGGCGGAGGCCAGCACGCCGGGGCTGAAGTCGCACACGGAGAGCTGGCGCAACTGCTCGGCGAGCAGGGCGATTCCGAGCGGCGGGAGGTCGAGCCCGAGCAGCGCGACGCGGTCGCTCTCCAGGACCGAGCGGACGGTGCGCAGCCGCCGGACGACGGCGCCGTCGACGGAGGACGGGTACAGCGCGATGACGTATCCGTGCTGCTCGATGAGGGCGTGCATCCCGGTGAGGGAGCCCTCCAGGGTGTCCAGGGGCTGGACGACGGCGGGCGGGGTCTGCCGGTCGTGCGGCGGGAGCACCAGGTCGGGACTGGTGACGGCTATCGCGGTCGGCACGCTGCACACACCCCGTTCACTGCGGCGGAGTGGTCAACCACCGCCTCAGATCGCCCCTTTTATCACCATGGAGCGTCACGGACGACCACGAACGGCCTCAGATCGTCACGGTGACGTCCTCTTGCATCAGCACCATATCCACGGTGTGGCCCGCCCAACACCGAATCGACGAGATCATCTCACCGAAGGTGCGGAAGTGATCAACACAGAGTGAGTCGCCCGCCGGGCAACTCCGCTCGCCGAAAGGGCGGTTGGGAGCGCCGGAGGTCTTGACAACAGGATTGGTCTGGACCAACTTGTACCCACCGGCGGTGGCCACCGTTCCGATCCCCTCCCCCACCTCTCCCCGGAGGACCCAGTGGACCGCGTCACCAGCATGCCCAGGCGGAGATGGGCGGCGGCCCTCGCCGCAGCCGTCACCGCATCCGTCCTCTCCCTCACCGGTCTGGCCGGCCAGGCCCAGGCCGCGGACGTCGACAACGCCGGGAACGGCGGCTTCGAGTCCGGACTGGCCGACTGGACCTGCTCGGCGGGCAGCGGCACGACCGTCTCCTCGCCGGTGCACGGCGG
This sequence comes from Streptomyces sp. NPDC048566, assembly GCF_043199735.1. Classification (NCBI taxonomy): domain Bacteria; kingdom Bacillati; phylum Actinomycetota; class Actinomycetes; order Kitasatosporales; family Streptomycetaceae; genus Streptomyces; species Streptomyces sp. NPDC048566. The sequence goes on along the minus strand of NZ_JBICWL010000011.1, from coordinate 190,405 downwards.
CTCGGCCGCGCTGAAGGCCACGCCGGCCGGGCAGGACAACGCGCGGTGCACCCAGTCCGTCGCCGTGAAGCCCAACGCGACCTACACGCTGAGCGCGTGGGTGCAGGGCGGCTACGCGTACCTCGGCGCGACGGGCACCGGCACCACGGACGTGTCCACCTGGACTCCGGACTCCGCCTCCTGGAAGAAGCTCACGACCACCTTCACCACCGGCGCCTCGACCACCTCGGTGACGGTCTACACGCACGGCTGGTACGGGCAGGCCGCCTACTTCGCCGACGACCTCTCGGTGCTCGGCCCGGACGGCGGCGGGGGCGGCGGCCCGGCCCCGACGGTCCCGTCCGCCCCGGGCGGCCTGGGCGTGTCCGGCACGACCTCCTCGTCCGTCTCGCTCGCCTGGAACACCGTGTCGGGCGCGACCGGCTACAACGTCTACCGGGGCGGCTCCAAGGTCCAGTCGGTGACCGGCACCTCCGCCACCGTCTCCGGGCTCGCCGCGTCGACGTCGTACACCTTCCAGGTCACGGCCACCAACGCGGCCGGCGAGTCGGTGAAGTCCTCGACCGTCACCGGCACGACGACAGCCTCCTCGGGTGGCGGCGGGGGCGGCGGCACCGTGCCCGCCCACGCGGTGACCGGCTACTGGCAGAACTTCGACAACGGCGCGACCGTCCAGAAGCTCTCCGCGGTGCAGTCGCAGTACGACATCATCGCGGTCGCCTTCGCGGACGCCACGTCCACGCCCGGCGCGGTGGACTTCCACCTCGACTCGGCCGGTCTCGGCGGCTACACCGTCGACCAGTTCAAGGCCGACATCAAGGCGAAGCAGGCCGCGGGCAAGAAGGTGATCATCTCCATCGGGGGCCAGAACGGCACGGTCTCGGTGAGCGACTCCGCCTCGGCCGCGAACTTCGCGAACTCCGTCCACGCGCTGATGCAGACGTACGGTTTCGACGGCGTCGACATCGACCTGGAGAACGGCCTCAACGCCACCTACATGTCCCAGGCCCTGCGCTCGCTGTCCGCGAAGGCCGGCTCCTCGCTCGTCATCACGATGGCCCCGCAGACGATCGACATGCAGTCCACGTCGAACGCCTACTTCCAGACGGCGCTGAACATCAAGGACATCCTCACCGTCGTCAACATGCAGTACTACAACAGCGGTTCGATGCTCGGCTGCGACGGCAAGGTGTACTCGCAGGGCTCGGTCGACTTCCTGACGGCGCTCGCCTGCATCCAGCTCGAAGGCGGCCTCGCCCCCTCGCAGGTCGGCCTCGGCCTCCCCGCCTCCACCCGCGGCGCGGGCAGCGGCTACGTCTCCCCCACCGTCGTGAACAACGCCCTCGACTGCCTCGCCAAGGGCACCAACTGCGGTTCGTTCAAGCCCTCCAAGACCTACCCGGGGCTGCGCGGCGCGATGACCTGGTCCACCAACTGGGACGCGACGGCGGGCAACGCCTGGTCCAACGCGGTCGGCCCGCACGTCCACGCCATGTGACCGGTCCACCGGCGGACCCGGCGGACCCCTGATCCCGCCGCTTCCCCTCCGCCGGCCCCGGCCCTCCCCGGGCCGCCGGACGCCCCGCTCCCGCCTCCGCGGGAGCGGGGCACGTCCGTGTTACACCGGGTGCGGTCGCGCCCCGTCCCGCGGGGCCGCCGAGCGCGCGATCCCGCGCAGCCGGGACGCGGTGCGCCGGCGGACGCGGGCCGCGGGTACCGTTTCGTGGGCACTCCGGCTTCGAGCCGCACCCGGACCCGGAGAGTCCCGTCGAGTGCCGAGAAGTCCCGAGGCGCGCGACGCGTGGCAGAGGGCCGGTGCGGCCGGGTCGGGCCCGGCCGCACCGGCCGCTAGCGGCCCTCGGCCTCGCCGGCCGCGTCCGTGCTCTCGGCCGTCCCGGCCGCCCGGGGCTGCGCCGAGCGCCCGGCAGGTTCCTCCGCCGCCGCGTCCGCGGACTCCTCGGGCGCCGCCGGCTCACCGGCCGCGGTGTCCTCCGCTTCCGCCTCCGGCTCGTCCCGGCCGCCGTCGTCCTCGGCCTCGGTCGAGGCCCCGGCCTCGGCGTCGTCGTCCTCGAAGTACCGGTCGAGGACGGCGTCGAGCTGCTCCTCCCACTCCGCGAAGCGGGACCGCGAGGCGGCCTCGATCTCGATCGGGTACCAGCGGCTGTCGGGCGTGTGCACCGTGACGGTGAACCGCTTGCCGAAGCGCGGGGACGCCGTCTCGACGGCGCCGATCTCGTCCCAGCGGAACTCCGCCTCCTGGTCGTCCAGCCGCAGCCGGACGCCGCCGTGGTCGGCTCTGATCGAGGCCCGCCGGTCGGACGCCTCGAAGACGGGGCCCTCCGGGTCGGGGGCGGACTCCGCGGCCCCGGCCTCCTCGACCGCGTCGGCGGCCGTCGCGCCGGACTCCGCGTCGCCGGGGGCCGCCGGAGCGGAGGCCGTCGCGGAGGGAGTCTCCTCCGCGACCGCCTCCGCGGGCTCCTCGGCGGCGCCCTCCGGCTCCGCGGGCACGGGTGACGTAAGCCCGGGGATGTACGCCGGGTTCACCGCGGCGGCGTCCAGGGGCTGGCTCTTCGAACCTATGCGCTGCTCCACAGCGCGAAGTATGGTCGAAGATCCTGTGCCGGACACAGCCGCCCCCGCTTTGGCTATGCCTCTGTTACACACGCGGCCCCGACCCGTCAGACGAACAGACTGACCACGGCCGCCACCGCGAACCCCGCGACGGACAGCACCGATTCGAGAACCGTCCAGGTCCGCAGGGTGTCGCGCTCGCTGATGCCGAAGTACTTGGCGACCATCCAGAACCCGCCGTCGTTGACGTGCGAGGCGAAGATGGAACCGGCCGAGATCGCCATGATGACGAGCGCCACGAACGCCTGGGAGTGGTCGCCCTCGGAGAGCAGCGGGGCCACGATGCCGGCGGTGGTGACGATGGCGACCGTGGCGGAGCCCTGCGCGACGCGCAGCACGAGCGAGATCAGGTAGGCGAGCACGATGACGGGCAGGCCGACGCCGTGGAAGGTGTCGGAGAGCGCCTGGGCGACGCCGCTCGCCTTGAGCACCGCGCCGAAGACACCGCCCGCGCCGACCACGAGCAGGATGTTGCCGACCGGCTTGAGCGACGAGGTCGACACCTTCTCCAGGGACGTGCGCGACCAGCCGCGCCGGACGCCCAGCAGGTAGTAGGCGAGGAGCAGGGCGATGGTGAGGGCGACGAAGGGGCTGCCGAAGAACTCGATGGCCGAGCGGGCGGTGGAGGGGTCGAGGACGATCGAGGAGAAGGTGGCGGCGAGGATCAGCACCAGCGGTGTTCCGATGATGCCGAGGACGGTGCCGAGCGGGGCGGGCTGCTCGCGCGGCTCGACGCCCTGCGCGCGCTGTTCCTCGACGACGGACCGCCTGGCCTCCTCGGCCGTCTCGACCATGTCCTGCGGTACGGCGACGAAGATGCGGCGGCCGATCCAGGCGGAGTACGCCCAGGCGGCGAGGACGGAGGGGATTCCGCAGACGATGCCCATGAGCAGCACCCAGCCCAGCTGCACGTGCAGGAGCCCGGCCGCGGCGACCGGCCCGGGGTGCGGCGGCAGGAACGCGTGGGTCATCGACAGGCCGGCGAGCAGCGGCAGGCAGTAGAGCAGGATGGACCTGCCGGAGCGCTTGGCGGCGGCGTAGACGAGCGGCGCGAGGACGAAGATGCCGACGTCGAAGAAGACCGGGATGCCGAAGATGAGGCCGGTCAGGCCCATGGCGAGCGGACCGCGCCGCTCGCCGAAGAGGGAGAGCAGCCGGGTCGCGAGGACCTCGGCGCCGCCGCTGACCTCCAGGATCGCGCCGAGCATGGTGCCGAGGCCGATGATGATCGCGACGTGGCCGAGGATGCCGCCCATGCCGGACTCGATGACCGAGACGGCGTCGGACCGCTGGACCGTGCCGAACAGTTCGGTGACGGAGAGTCCGGCGGCGAGGCCGACGGCTATGGACACGGCGAGCAGGGCGACGAAGGGCTGGAGCCTGACCTTGATGATCAGGAAGAGGAGGAGCGCGATGCCGAGGGCGGCGACCGTGAGCAGTCCGGCCGTGCCGTCGAGGAGGAGCAGGAGGCCACCGGTGTGGGGTGGCGTGGCGGGTGCCGGGGCGGCGAGCGGGTACGGCGACATGGGTGGAGGGCCTCGTTCCGGTCGGTCCATCGTGCTTTCGGGCAGGGGGGATCGCGGTGCGGCGCCGCCCCGGATCGGGGAGCGCCGCACCGTGACGGCGTGCGGGTGCGGGGGGGTGACGCGGGCGGGGCCCGCGGGCGGGGTCAGCCGAGGACGGCGAGGACGTCGATCTCGACGAGGAGTCCGGCCGGCAGGCCGACGTAGACCGTCGTGCGGGCGGCGGGGGGCGCGCCGAGGCCCTGCTCCTCGAAGTACCGGTCGTAGATGCGGTTCATCTCGGCGAAGTGGTCGACGTCCGTAAGGTAGACGCGGATCATCATCGCGTCGTCCCAGCCGGCGCCGCCCTCTTCGAGGATCGCCTTGACGTTGGCGAGGGTCTGGAGGGTCTGCTCGCGCAGGGTGGGACCGGCGGGCGTGGGGGGCTTGCCGTCCTCGGCGGGCAGGAAGCCGACCTGGCCGGCCACCTGGAGGATGTTCCCCTTCCGCACGCCGTGGGAGAACGCGGCGGGCGGAGTGGTGTGGGTGGAGGGGGTGAGCGCGGTCTTGTCGGTCATGCGGTGATCATTCCTTCGGTGTTTCCTTCTCGGGGGCCTTGCCGGAGTAGTCGCGGCTGATGGCGTCCGCCGTACGGCGCACCAGCGGCAGGAGGGCGAGCAGTTCGTCGGCGGTGACGACGACGTTGGGCGCGGAGACCGACATCGCGGCGGCCACCCGGCCGTCGGCGCCGCGGACGGGAGCGGCGACGCAGTTGATGGACTCCTCGTGGCCGCCGAGGTCGGTGGCCCAGCCCTGTTCGCGCACCGCGGCCAGCTCCTTCAGGAAGGCGGCGGCGCCGGGGGTCGAACGGGACGTGTAGAGGGGGTAGTCGAGCTTCTCGGCGACGGCGCGCCGCTCGGCCTCGGGCAGGTCCGCGAGGAGCAGTTTGGCGACGGCCGCGACGGTGATGGCGACGGGCTTGCCGATCCGCGAGTACATGCGCACCGGGTAGCGGCTCTCCACCTTGTCGATGTAGAGGACCTCGTTCTCCTCGTACACCGCGAGGTGGACGGTGTGGCCGCAGTTCTCGTTGAGCCGGACGAGGTGGGGGTGGGCGATCTCGCGGACGTCGAGGTTCTCGACGGCTTCCTGGGCGAGCGCGAAGAGCCGGGCGCCGAGCCGGTAGCGCTGGTCGGACTGGCGGTGGACGAGGCCGTGTTCGTGCAGGGTGCGCAGCAGGCGGAGCGCGGTGGACTTGTGGACGCCGAGGCGGTCGGCGACCTGCCCGAGGTCGGCGGGCCCCTCGGCGAGGAGCGGCAGGATGCTCAGCGCTCGGTCGACGGTCTGGCTCATGGCGTTCGTCCCTCCTCCGCGGCCCGTGCGTCGGCTTCGGTCCAGCCGGGGCCGAGTCGCAGTCTCTCCCACGCCCGGTCGTCGAGGGCGGCCAGCCGGTCGGCGTGCCCGCGGGCGGGCGGCCGGGCGAGGTCGCCGGGGACGGTGAGGGCGGCGGCGGCCGTCAGGTGGCCGTGCCGGGCGCGGTCGCGGACGGGGAGGCCGCGGAGGGTGGCGGAGAGGAAGCCGGCGGCGAAGGCGTCGCCCGCGCCGACGGCGGCGACGACGTCGACGTGCAGGGCGGGGACGAAGGTCGCGGCGCCGGTGCCGGTCCCGCCGCCGGTTCCCGCGGGCCGGTCGCCGTCGAAGACCTCGACCCCGTCCCCGCCGTGCTTGACGACCAGCGTCCGCGGCTCGGGCAGCGCGTCGCGGATCGCCCGCGCCCCGTGCAGTCCCCAGGCCTCGCTCGCCTCGTCGTCGCCGACGAAGACGAGGTCGGCGCCGCGGGCGAGGTCGAGCAGGACGCGCGGGCCGTTGGGGTGGTCGCGCCACAGGCCGGGGCGGTGGTTGACGTCGAAGGAGACGAGGGGCCGGCCGGGGTGCGGGGCGGTCAGCTCGCGCATCAGGGCCAGGCAGTCGGCGGAGAGGGCGGCGGTGATGCCGGACAGGTGCAGGACCCGGGCGGCCCGGGCGGCCGCGAGGTCGGTGTTCCGGGCGGTCATGGCGGAGGCGGCGGATCCGGCGCGGTAGTAGGCGACTTCGTGCGTGTCGCCGGCCCGGTCGCCGGCCGTGCGGAAGTAGACGCCGGTGGGGCGGCCGGGGTCGCGGCGGACGGCCGAGGTGTCGACGCCGTGGGCGGTGACGGCCTCCACGAGGTGGTCGCCGAAGCCGTCGGCGCCGACCCGGCCGACCCAGCGGGTGGAGTGCCCGGCGCAGGCGAGGACGCAGGCCACGTTGGACTCGGCGCCGCCGATGCCGCGTTCGAAGGACGGCACGTCGGCGAGGCGCCCGGCCCGGGTGGGCAGGAAGGCGACCATGGACTCGCCGAGCGCCGCCACGTCGACGGTGTCGTGGGCTGCGGCGTCGCGGGGCGCGGCGTCGGCGGGTCCGTTGCTGGTCACGATGGTGGAGGCTCCTCGCTGTGGCGGCCGACGGCGGCGAACGGCACCGTTGACCCTGCGTCGGCTGGGATGTTAGACAGCAGTGTGCACCCTACGCAATGACCGTTGCACAGCACGCAACGCGCCGGGACGGTACGCCCGGCAGCCGGGAACACCCACCAAGGAGGCCCCATGAGCGCCGACACCGCCGCCGCATCCCTGGCCGCTCTCGCGGCGGACCGCGTCGACCACCGCTTCAAGGGCCTCCCCCCGGACGCCCACGGCCTGACCGTGGGCGAGCTGGCCGCCCGGCGCCGGAACCTGTTCACGGACGGTTTCACCACCCCGGTGCTCGCCCTCTCCGCCGAGCGCCTGGAGCACAACCTCGGCCTGATGGAGACCTACGCCGCCCGGCACGGTCTCGCCTTCGCCCCGCACGGCAAGACCTCCATGGCCCCGCAGCTGTTCCGGCGGCAGATCGAGCACGGCGCCTGGGGCATCACCCTCGCGGTCCCCCACCAGGTGCGCGTGGCACGGCGGTTCGGCATCGACCGGATCTTCCTCGCGAACGAGCTGGTGGACGCGGCGGCGCTGCGCTGGATCGCCGCCGAGCTGGCCGCCGACCCCGGCTTCCGCTTCGTCTGCTACGTCGACTCGGTGCGCGGGGTGGAGCTGATGGACGCCGCGCTGGCGGGCGGCGTCCGCCCGGTGGACGTGGTCGTCGAGCTGGCCGCCGGCGAGGGCGCCCGCACCGGGGTCCGCACGGAGGCGGAGTGCGCGGCCGTCGCGGACGCGGTGGCGGCCACCGGGACGCTGCGGCTGGTGGGCGTCGCGGGCTACGAGGGCGAGGTGCCGGACGCGGACCCGGAGCGGGTGCGCGCCTGGCTGCGCCGGCTGACCGCGCTCGCCGTGGCCTTCGACGGCGCCGGGCGCTTCAAGGGCCTCGACGAGGTGGTGGTCAGCGCGGGCGGCAGCGCCTGGTTCGACGCGGTCGCCGACGTCTTCGGGGAACTGCCCGAACTCTCCGTGCCGGTGGTGAAGCTGCTGCGCTCCGGCGCGTACGTCTCGCACGACGACGGGCACTACCGCAGGCTGACCCCCTTCACCCGGGTCCCCGACGAGGGCGCGCTGCACCCGGCGTTCCGGCTCTGGGCGCAGGTCGTCTCCCGCCCCTGTGCCGAGCAGGCGTTCGCGAACGCGGGCAAGCGGGACGCGGCCCACGACCTCGACCTGCCCGTCGCCCAGGTGGTGCGCCGCGACGGCGTCGAGCGCCCGGCCAAGGGCGTCGAGGTGACCGGGCTCTCCGACCAGCACGCCTGGCTGCGGACCGGGCCGGAGGCCGATCTGGAGGTGGGCGACTGGATCGGCTTGGGCCTGTCGCACCCGTGCACGTCCTTCGACAAGTGGCAGCTGATCCCGCTGGTCGAGGCGGACGGCACGGTCGTCGACTACGTCCGCACGTTCTTCTAGAGGAGTGGGGCGTTCCATGGATCACGCCGATCTCGTCATCCGGGACGCGGACGTCGCCGACGGCAGCGGTGCCCCCTCCTACCGGGCGGACGTGGCCGTCCGCGGCGGCCGGATCGTCTCGATCGTCAAGGAGGCGGCGGCCGCGGGCTGTCAGCGGCCGCGCGGGACGCGGGAGGTCGACGCGGAGGGGCTCGTGCTGTCCCCCGGCTTCGTCGACATGCACGCGCACAGCGACCTCGCCCTGCTGCGGGACCCGGACCACAGCGCCAAGGCGGCCCAGGGCGTGACGCTCGAAGTCATCGGCCAGGACGGCCTGTCGTACGCGCCGGTCGACGACCGGACGCTCGCCGAGGTCCGCCGCGCGATCACCGGGTGGAACGGCCCCGGCGACGACGTCGACTTCACCTGGCGCTCGGTCGGCGAGTACCTGGACCGGCTGGACCACGGCTTCGGCGGCGAGGGGATCGCGGTCAACGCCGCGTACCTGGTCCCGCAGGGCACCGTCCGGATGCTCGCGGTCGGCTGGGAGGACCGCGAGGCCACCCCCCGGGAGCTGGAACGGATGCGGCGGCTCGTGGCGGACGGCCTGCGCGAGGGCGCCGTCGGCATGTCCTCCGGGCTGACGTACACCCCCGGGATGTACGCCGCGGACGCCGAACTCACCGCCCTGTGCCGGGTGGTGGCGGACTTCGGCGGCTACTACTGCCCGCACCACCGCTCCTACGGGGCGGGTGCCCTCGCCGCGTACGAGGAGATGGTGGACCTCACCCGGGCGGCGAACTGCCCGCTGCACCTCGCGCACGCCACCATGAACTTCGGCGTGAACGCGGGCAGGGCGCCCGACCTACTGGCCCTGCTCGACCGGGCGGTCGCGGACGGCGCCGACATCACCCTCGACACCTATCCGTACACGCCCGGCTGCACCACGCTGGTGGCGCTGCTGCCGAGCTGGGCGGGCGAGGGCGGTCCGGAGGCGGTCCTCGCCCGGTTGCGGGACGACGCGACCGCCGAGCGCATCCGGCACCACCTGGAGGTCGTGGGCTCCGACGGATGTCACGGGGTCCCCGTCGAGTGGCGCACGATCGAGATCTCGGGGGTGGGCGACCCGGGCCTCGGCGGCTACGTCGGCCGGTCCGTCCAGGACTCCGCCGACCTGCGCGGCGAGGCTCCGTGGGTCACCGCGCGCCGGCTGCTCGTGGAGGACGCCCTCGGTCCGACGATCCTCCAGCACGTCGGCCACGAGGAGAACGTCCGGGCGATCATGCGGCACCCGGCGCACACCGGCGGGTCCGACGGCATCCTGCGCGGCGCCAAGCCGCACCCGCGGGCCTACGGCACGTTTCCGCACTATCTCGGCCGCTACGTGCGGGAGTTGGGCGTGCTGTCGCTGGAGGAGTGCGTCGCGCACCTCACCGGCCGGCCCGCCGCCCGGCTGCGGCTGCCCGACCGCGGGCTGGTCCGCGAGGGCTACCGCGCCGACCTCGTGCTGTTCGACCCGGCGACGGTGGCGGCCGGCTCGACCTTCGAGGCGCCGCGCACCCTGCCGACCGGCATCCCGCACGTGCTGATCGACGGCCGCTTCGTGGTCGAGGACGGCCGCAGGACGGACGTCCTGGCGGGACGGGCGGTCCGCCGCACGGCGTGACCGCCCGCCCCGCCGGCGCTACGGCTTGGGCAGGACGCAGCCGCTCGCGGCCAGGTTCAGCTTGTTGCCGGTCGTGAAGCAGGCCGGGATCTGGTAGGTCTCCTCGGCGTAGTTGATGCCCTGGCGGACGGTGACGTTGCCGCTCGCGTCGACCTCGCACGGATTGTTCACCGTGCAGCGCTCGCCGTCCTCGTTACCGGTGTTGTTCACGGCCACCACCTTGCCGGTGGCCTGGTCGATCACCGGTGAGCCCGAGGTGCCGCCGATGGTGTTGCAGGCGGAGGTATAGCGGACCGAGTCCTTCCAGGTCCAGTCGCCCTCCTTCAGGCGGTACACGAACCCGTCGATGGAGCAGTTGTAGAGCCGCTTCCAGTAGCCGGAGGCCACGGTGATGGCCGTTCCCGCGGTCGGGTGGGTGTTCTGCACGGTCAGGGCGCTGATGCCGTACGCGCTCCGGATGGTCGCGTAGGTGGTGGTGAGCTGGTAGATCGTGATGTCCGTGTCGGTCATCGTGGAGTACGCGACCTTCGAGGCCCGCAGCGTGGCGACCCTGCTGCCGCGGGAGTTGAGCAGGCTGAAGCTCCGGTTGGAGGCCTGGCCGACGATCACCTCGCCGGGCTCCGGGAAGCCGGTCTCCAGGCAGTGCCCGTTGGAGAGCACGAGCGCCGGGTCGGTGTCCGCCGAGTTGGGGAAGCGGATCACGGAGCCGGAGCAGTTGCTGAGCGCGACGGTCCCGGCGAGGCTGACGGCCTGCACCGCCGGCGCCGCCCGGGTGCCCGACGCGCCGGCGGAGGCCGCGGTGCGGGCGGGAGCCGCCTCGGGGGCGGGTGCCGCGACCGCGGGTGCCGCGCCCGCCCCGGCGATCACCAGGGCGAAGAGTGCGGCGACGAGAGGCTTTCTCATGTGGGGGTCCCCTCTTGCGACGTGGGGCGGCAGGAGGTCTTCCCGCCGCCTTCTGTTTTGTCATGCGCATTGTGAGGGGGGTGAGGCGGGGGGACAAGAAGCGGTTTCCGGCCGGAGGTGTCCCGAACACCACCCTTTACGGAGCGGCCTGTTCGTACGCCTCGCCGACCCGGCGGAAGAGGGCCTCCGCGCTCGTGGCGACCCGGGCGCCGAGTGCTCGCGCCCTGGCCTCGCGGCTCGGGGTGACCCGGCCGGTGAAGAACACCGCGGGCCCCCGGTAGTGCCCGCCCTCGCGCCACCGGGCCAGATCGGAAAGCCCCGCCCCGCGGTCCGGGCCGCGCTGCACGTCGGAGACGAGCAGGTCGATCCGGTCGGCCGCGAACGCCCGCTCGGCGCCGGCCCGGTCGGCCGCCACCCGGACGCGGGCGCCCCGCTCCTCCAGCACGTCGGCGAACCGGGCGTTGCGCTCGGGATGGTCGTCGACCCAGAGGATCTCCATCCCCGCGTACGGCCGCGGGACGCCCCCGGCGCGGCCGGGCTCGCCGGGGCCGGGCCCGGCCGGGACGGGCGGCTGCGGAACGCCCTGCCGCAGCCTCTCCACCAGCTCGTCCGCCCCGTCCAGGGCCATCAGCTCCTCCACGAGCCGGCCGAAGTCCGCGTCGAGCGCCAGTTCCGGGAAGCCCGTGGGCAACTGCTCCTCCAGCCGCGCGAGCAGGTCGCCCGGGTTCCCGGCACCGTCCGGGCCCGGTACGGCGAGGCCGTAGGCGCGCAGCCAGTCCAGGTCGGCGGTTTGGTCCTCGCCGGGCGGGCGGACGGGCGGGACGGCGAGGGCGCGCCGGGCCGCCCGGTAGCGGAGGAACTCGCGGGCGGCGTGCACGTCGGCGCCGTCGCGGGCGAGCAGCACCCGGTAGAAGTCCGGGTACAGCTGCTGGAGCAGCAGCACGCGGAGCACCGCCTCGGGGCCGAAGGACCGCCAGACGGGGTTGAGCGCGGACTCCAGGCAGAAGCCGTTGATCAGGCGCTTGATCCGGCGCGGGTTGCGGGCGGAGCGCTGGGCGATCACCTCGGCGAGGTGGTCGCCGAGCAGGTCCCGGATGCCGGCGCGGCGCGCGCACGCCTCGACGTAGGCGCGGACCTCGGACGCCGCGGGGACCGGCACCCGGTAGCCGGTCTGGAAGACCTTCTCCATGAAGGCCGATCCGGCCGGGGACAGGTCGCGCAGCAGACCGCTCGGGCCGAGGACCGAGCGGTCGCATCCGATGACGAAGGCGAGCCCCGGTACGTCGAGGTACACCTTCACCGCCTCGCACACCGCGAGCACGGTCTCCTCGGAGCAGCGGTCGAGGTCGTCGACGAAGACGACGAGCAGCCGGCGGGTGTCGTGCGCGGCGGAGGCGGACCATTCCGCGGTCAGCTCGCGAAGCGCCTCGCGCATCCGGTTGCGGGACCGGGCGTCGGCGGACAGGTCCTGCCAGAGCCGGTCCACCGGGGTGGCGGCACCGAGCGGCGCGGCCAGGACGGTGAGCGCGGCCCGGAGCACACCGGCGAACGCCGGCCGTCCGGAGACGCGCCGCAGGGCGCGGCGCAGCACCCGCCGGTCGAACCGTTCGAGGACGGACGTGATCAGCCCTTCCAGCGCGTCGGCGCCGGTGGAGGTCCAGGCGTTGTACCAGACGGTGTGCACGCCCTGCCGGGCCCGCAGTTCGGCGTCCACCAGCCGCATGAGGCTGCTCTTGCCCATGCCCCACCCGGCGTCCACCGCGAGGGTGAACGGGGACGCGGCCCGCGAGTCGTGCACCAGCCGGGCCAGTTCCCGGGCGGCCCGGCCGGCACCCAGCAGATCGTCCTGCGGGCCGGTCACCGGTTCGTCGTTCAACAGCGAGAAGTCCACGCCCCGCCTCCCCTCACGGCGGGCCAACCTACCGGGCGGGCAGGCTACTTGGGCCGTCCGCCGGTACCGCGGCCGTGGCCGTGGCCGACGCCCGGCGCCGAGGTGGTGGGGGCGGGGTCCGTGGAGGAGGCGGACGCCGACGGGGTGGAGACGGGTTCGGAGCCGCCCCCGCCCGCGCCGTCGCCGCCGGGCGCCGCCGTGGCCGAGGGCGTGCCGGACCCGGTGTCCGAGGCCGAGGCGGAGGCCGCGGACGACGGCGGCACCGGGCTCGCGGAGGCGGCGGGCGACGGCGGCTCGGCGGTGTCCGGCGCCCCGGTCGCCAGACGCGGGGACACCCGCGGCCGTTCCGGCGCTCCGGTGCCGTCGCCGTCCGGCCCGGAGCCCGGGACCAGCGCGACCGCGAGGCCGACGGCGACCGCGCAGGCCGCTCCGCCCGCCAGCACCCAGGGCCGGGCCAGCGGGGACGGCCGGCGGCGGCCCCTGCGCCCCCCGGCGGCGCGGCCACCGGGGACGGGGGGCAGGACGGCGGTGTCGTCGTCACCGCCGTCGGCGGTGCGCCAGCCATGCGCCTCGGCCGGGTCCGCGTACGACTCGTAGGCCGGACGGGTCCCCTCCTCCCCCTGCGGGAGGTAGACGGTCGGCCGGGCTTCGCGATCACCGTTCTGCCAGGACATGACCGCGCATTCTAGGGATCACCAGCGCTTCCGTCGCATCCGGCGGACAAAGGATCACGAACCGACACGTCTCACGTGGTGAAAAACACGCCCCGGTCCCCGGTGCACGGCCGTAAGCTCACGGGCATGCAGGTGATCCAGTCCACGAAGCTCGCCAACGTCTGCTACGAGATCCGGGGCCCGGTTCTCGAGGAGGCGATGCGGCTGGAAGCGGCCGGGCACCGCATCCTCAAGCTCAACACGGGCAACCCCGCCGCCTTCGGCTTCGACTGTCCGCCGGAGATTCTGGAGGACATCCTCCGCAACGTCTCCTCGGCGCACGGCTACGGCGACGCCAAGGGCCTGCTCGCCGCCCGGCGGGCGGTGGTCATGCACAACCAGACCCTGGGCATCGAGACGGACGTCGAGCACGTCTTCATCGGCAACGGCGTCTCCGAGCTGATCGTCATGGCGATGCAGGGCCTGCTGGACGACGGGGACGAGGTCCTCGTCCCCGCGCCGGACTACCCGCTGTGGACGGCCGCCGTCTCGCTGTCCGGCGGCACGGCCGTGCACTACCGCTGCGACGAGCAGTCCGACTGGATGCCCGACCTCGCGGACGTGGAGCGGAAGGTCACCGACCGCACCAAGGCGATCGTGATCATCAACCCGAACAACCCGACCGGCGCGGTGTACGACGAGGCGGTGCTGCGCGGGCTCACCGACATCGCCCGCCGCCACAACCTGCTGGTCTGCTCGGACGAGATCTACGACAAGATCCTCTACGACGGGGTCACGCACACCGCGACCGCCAAGATCGCCCCCGACCTGCTCACCCTCACCTTCAACGGCATGTCCAAGGCGTACCGGGTGGCCGGCTACCGCGTGGGCTGGATGTCGGTCTCGGGACCGCGCGGCCACGCGGACTCCTATATCGAGGGGCTCACGATCCTCGCGAACATGCGGCTGTGCGCGAACATGCCGGGCCAGCACGGCGTGGTCGCGGCGCTCAGCGGCCGGCAGACGATCGACGACCTGGTGCTGCCGGGCGGGCGCCTGAAGGAGCAGCGGGACGTCGCGCACGAGCTGCTGACCCGGATTCCGGGCGTGACCTGCGTGAAGCCGAAGGGGGCGCTGTACCTCTTCCCGCGCCTCGACCCGAAGGTCTTCAAGGTCAAGGACGACCGGCAGATGGTCCTCGACCTGCTCCGACGCGAGAAGATCATGGTGGTGCAGGGGACGGGCTTCAACTGGCCCGAGCCGGACCACTTCCGGGTGGTCACGCTCCCGACGGTCGGGGACCTGACGGACGCCGTGACGCGGATCGGCGACTTCCTGGACGGCTACGGCCAGCCGTGACCCGGGGCCGGGCGGAGGCGCCGCTCACCCTCCGTGCGCACGCCGTCCGGTTCCGCGAACGGACTCAACTTTAGACGAAATCCAAGCTAGGATGGCTTCCTGTCAGGCACAGGAGGCCCTCCCATGTACGAACCGATCCGCACCAAGTCGGTCCACACGGTGGCCGGCACCCCCACCTCCGACTTCCCCCACCGGACGCGGGAGGAGGAGCTGGACATCCAGCTCGCCGGCCACCTCGCGGCGCTGCTCGCCGTGACGGACGAGATCCGCACGCTGGCGCCGTCCGCCGACCTGGACGCCGCCGCCGAGCGGCTCACCGGACAGGTGTCCCGGCTGCGCGGCGGTTCCACACCGGTGCGCGCACCGGCCGGGGCCCTCGGCGAGACCCGGCTCGCCACGCTCCACCGGCGGGCCCACGACCTCGCCGGCCGCGCTCTCCTCGTCGCCGCCTCCCGCGCCGACACGGCCGCGGCGATCCTCTCCGCCGAGCGGATGGACGCGCACGCCGCCGCCGGGGCCCACGAGCTCGCCGCCCACTGAGCCCCCGCGCCGGCCCCGGGCGCCCCTCGAACGGCCTCGGTCCGCGCGCTCCCGCAGTGACGCGCGGACCGGGTGCCACGAACTCCCGCCCCCGCACCGCGGCGTCCGCACGGCCGTGACCGTCCGCCTCGCGGCCGGCGCGCGACGGGCGACGCGCGAACCACGGGGACTCGCCACCGGCCGTGCCGAGCGCCGCCGGGCGCGGGCGGCGGCGCTCCGGCCGCCGGGCACCTCCCACTCCGCACGCGGGGCCGGGCCCCGCACAGTGGTGTGCGGGGCCCGGCCGGGTGCTGTCACCGCGGCCGGTCCGGACGACGTCGCAGGTCAGGGCAACGGGACCGGCCGCGGAGCGGCGGGCGGGCGTCAGCCCAGGCGCTCCACCAGCGCGCGGTACTGGTCCCACAGCTCGGTCGGGGTGTGCTCGCCGAACGTGTTGAGGTGCTCGGGAACCAGCGCGGCCTCCTCGCGCCAGACCTCCTTGTCGACCGTCAGCAGGACGTCGAGGTCGGCGTCGGCCAGTTCCAGGCCCTCGGTGTCGAGCGACTCCCGGGTCGGCAGGACGCCGATCGGGGTCTCGACGCCCTCCGCCCTGCCGTCGAGGCGCTCCACGATCCACTTCAGCACCCGGCTGTTCTCGCCGAAGCCGGGCCACACGAACGCGCCCTCGTCGTTCTTGCGGAACCAGTTCACGTAGTAGATCTTCGGGAGCTTCGCCTGGTCCTTGTCCTTGGCGACGTCGACCCAGTGGCCCATGTAGTCGCCCATGTTGTAGCCGCAGAACGGCAGCATGGCGAACGGGTCGCGGCGCAGCTCGCCGACCTTGCCCTCGGCGGCGGCGGTCTTCTCGGAGGCGACGTTCGCACCCAGGAAGACGCCGTGGTTCCAGTCGAAGGACTCCGTCACCAGCGGCACGGCCGTGGCGCGGCGCCCGCCGAACAGGATCGCGGAGATCGGCACGCCCTTGGGGTCCTCCCACTCGGGCGCGATGATCGGGCACTGCGAGGCGGGCACCGTGAAGCGGGCGTTGGGGTGCGCGGCGGGCGAACCGGACTCGGGCGTCCAGTCGTTGCCCTTCCAGTCGGTGAGGTGGGCCGGCGTCTCCTCCGTCATGCCCTCCCACCAGATGTCGTTGTCGTCGGTGAGCGCGACGTTGGTGAAGACGGAGTTGCCCCACAGCGTCTTCATCGCGTTGGCGTTGGTGTGCTCGCCGGTGCCGGGCGCCACACCGAAGAAGCCCGCCTCGGGGTTGATGGCGTACAGCCGCCCGTCCTCGCCGAAGCGCATCCAGGCGATGTCGTCGCCGATGGTCTCGACGGTCCAGCCGGAGACGGTGGGCTCCAGCATCGCGAGGTTCGTCTTGCCGCAGGCGCTCGGGAAGGCGGCGGCGACGTACTTCGACTCGCCCTGCGGGGGCGTCAGCTTGAGGATGAGCATGTGCTCGGCGAGCCAGCCCTCGTCGCGCGCCATGACGGACGCGATGCGCAGGGCGTAGCACTTCTTGCCGAGCAGGGCGTTGCCGCCGTAGCCCGATCCGTAGGACCAGATCTCACGCGTCTCGGGGAAGTGCGAGATGTACTTGGTGGAGTTGCACGGCCACGGCACGTCCGCCTCGCCCTCGGCGAGCGGCGCTCCGAGCGTGTGCACGGCGCGCACGAAGAAGCCGTCGGTGCCGAGTTCGTCCAGGACCGGCTGCCCCATGCGGGTCATGGTGCGCATGGAGACGGCGACGTAGGCGGAGTCGGTGATCTCGACGCCGATCGCGGAGAGGTCCGAGCCGAGCGGGCCCATGCAGAACGGGACGACGTACATCGTCCGCCCCTTCATCGAGCCGCGGAAGACGCCCTTCTCCCCCGCGAAGATCTCCCGCATCTCGGCGGGCGCCTTCCAGTGGTTCGTCGGGCCCGCGTCCTGCTCCTTCTCGGAGCAGATGAAGGTACGGTCCTCGACCCGCGCGACATCGGTGGGGTCGGAGGCCGCGTAGTAGGAGTTGGGGCGCTTGATCGGGTCGAGCCTGCGGAAGGTGCCCTTGCGGACGAGCTCCTCGCTCAGTCGCTCGTACTCGGCCTCGGATCCGTCGCACCAGACCACGTCGTCCGGCTGGGTCAGTTCGGCGATCTCGTTGACCCACGAGATCAGTTCCTTGTGGTTGGTCGGGACGGGAGCCGCGATGTCGCGCGCCACGATTGCTCCTAAATGAGGGTGTGTTGTTGTGCCCCGTGGGGGCTGCGACCCGGATGCTTCACGGTGATGGAGCCCCTGGCGCTCATCCGGTGCCGACCGCACTCATTTGATCATCCGACTGAACCGCCCATATGTCCAGAGGGCCTCACAGCTGAGCGGCGTGAGCATCGCCACGTGCCGCAGGGTTGCCCGCCGCTCACTCCGGGTTCACCCCGGGTACCCCGCGCCGCCCGGACAGCCGCGTGAGACCATGGCCATGGGCACGGCCGACCGCCTCTTTATGCGGCACTGACGCGTAACTTACGGTTCCGTAGGTACGATGCGGCCCATGACTGCGTCCGTCCCCGACGCGCCCACGGACTCGCCGGCCGCCGGCCACGCGTCCGTCGCGCACACTCTCTCGGAAGAGATCAAGCCCAAGCTCCGCGGCTGGCTGCACCTGGGCATGTTCCCGGCCGCCCTCGTCTCCGGACTGGTCCTCACCGCGCTGGCGGACTCGTCCCGCGGCCGGATCGCCTGCGGCGTCTTCGCCCTGACGGCCTGCCTGCTGTTCGGCGTGAGCGCCCTCTACCACCGCGGCAACTGGAGCCCGCGCATGGACGGCGTCCTGCGCAGACTCGACCACGCGAACATCTTCCTGATCATCGCGGGCACCTACACCCCGCTGACCCTGCTCCTGCTCCCCGACAGCAAGGGCCAGTGGCTGCTCTGGAGCATCTGGGCCGCCGCCGCGGCGGGCATCGCCTTCCGGGTGTTCTGGGTCGGCGCCCCCCGCTGGCTCTACACCCCCTGCTACATCGCGATGGGCTGGGCCGCCGTCTTCTTCCTCCCGGACTTCATGCGCACGGGTGGAATCGCCGTCCTGGTCCTGGTCATCGTGGGCGGACTGCTCTACAGCGCGGGCGGGGTCATCTACGGGATCAAGCGCCCGAACCCCTCGCCGCGCTACTTCGGATTCCACGAGGTCTTCCACTCGCTGACCCTCGCGGCCTTCGTCGCGCACTACGTCGGCATCTCCCTGGTGGCCTACCAGCACGGCTGACCCCCGGGCTCCGGCAGGGCGCCCCGACCCCACATCCCGGCAGTGGCCGCGGCTTCCGAGCCGCGGCCACCACGCGTTCCCGGCTCCCCTCGCCCCCACACCGACGCCCCACGGCCCCGGGCCCCCCCGGCCCCGGGGGGGGGCCCCCCCCGCCGGGACGGCGAGAGCCGGGGACGGCGAGAGCCGGAGACGGCGAGAGCCGGAGACGGCCGTCGCGGCCCTCCACCTCCCCGGCTGCGCCGCTCCGCTCCGCCTCGGCACGGCGGCGCGCCCGGCACCACCGCGCCGCGGCCGGGCCCCGGCCGGCCCCGCCCCCGCACCCCATCCGCCCTGTCCTCGCCTCCGCGGAGGCGACCACCGCGGCCCCGCCCCGGCCGATGACGGACAATGAGGATCATGGCCGCCACCGCACAGCGTTCCGCTCCCGACGCGGAGCCCCGGCCCGGGCTCCGCGAACGGAAGAAGGCCAGGACCCGCACCGCCATCCGCGAGGCGACCTACCGCCTCGTCGAGACCCGGGGCTACGACGCGACGACCGTCGAGCAGATCGCCGCGGCGGCCGAGGTCTCCCCCTCCACGGTCCTCCGGTACTTCCCCACCAAAGAGGACATCGTCCTCACCGACCCGCATGATCCACTGCTCGAACGGGAACTACGGCAACGCCCGGCCGACGAACCCTGGCGCGACTCCCTGCGCCACGTCCTCCGCACGGCGATCACCCTCGGCGACACCGACGACCCCGACGTGTCCCGCCTCCGGACCCGGCTCCTGACCGAGGTCCCCGCGGTGCGGTCCCGCATGAGGGAGAACGCCTCGGCCACCGGGCGCCTGCTCGGCCGGGCCCTCGCCGAGCGCGCCGGCCGCGACCCCGACGGCCTGGAGGACCGCGTCTTCGCGACGGCCTGACCGGCGCCCTGGCGGAGACCTCGCTCTACTGGGCCGAGACCGGCCACCGGGACGACCCGGCCGACCTCGTCGACCGGACCGTCGGCGTCCTGGAACACGGCCCGCCCACGGGAAAACCGGACGCCATCACCCCGCCCCCCATGCCATCCTGACCGCGTGAACGGACCCGAGATCCACATCGAATTCGCCCCCGAACTGGGGGTGTTCGTCCCGCACCACCGCCGCCGCGGCGCCACCACCGCCACCACCGACGGCTCTTCCAGTCTCGGACACGTCGTCGAATCGCTCGGCGTACCGCTCACCGAGGTCGGCGCCCTCCTCGTCGACGGCACCCCCGTGCCCTTCTCCCACGTCCCGGCCGTCGGCGAGTCGGTCCTCGTCCAGGCCGTGCGCCGCCCCCAGCCCGTGCCCGGCGCACCACTGCGCTTCCTGCTCGACGTCCACCTCGGCACCCTGGCCCGCCGCATGAGACTCCTCGGCGTCGACACCGCCTACGAGTCCACCGACATCGGCGACGCCGCCCTCGCCACCCGGTCGGCGACCGAGCGCCGCGTCCTGCTCAGCCGGGACCGGGGACTGCTGCGCCGCCGCGAACCGTGGGCCGGCGCCTTCGTCTACAGCACCCGGCCCGACGAGCAACTCCGCGACGTACTGGGCAGGTTCGCCCCCACCCTGAAACCGTGGACCCGCTGCACCGCCTGCAACGGCCTGCTCGCCCAGGCCACCAAGGAGCAGGTCGCGGACCGGCTGGCCGACGGCACCCAGCGGTCCTACGACGTGTTCGCCCAGTGCCAGGAGTGCGGGCGCGCCTACTGGAAGGGCGCACACCACGACCGGCTGGAGGCCGTCGTGGAGCGCGCCCTCGCCGAATTCGGCGGCTGACCGCCCCGCTCGCGCGGCCCCACGGCCACCGCCGGACGCCGCGACCCGCCCGGTACGTCAGGCGTTCCGGCCGCCCAGGGCCGCGCGCAGCACCTCGGGATCGTTCGTCGGGGCGTCGCAGACGAAGTGCCGGCAGACGTACGCGGCCGGCCCGCCGTCCACCAGAGGCCGCCCGGCGAGCAGCGGCAACTCATCGCTCCCCGGCCCCCCGGACGCCACCACCGCGCCGGGCGCGGTACCCAGAAGGGCCGTGCGGCGCAGGGCCGTCGTCGCGGGATCACCCGCGTCACCCACGACCGCGACCTCCCGGGGGCCGTCGAGCAGCGCCTCGCAGACCGCGAGCCCCCAGCCGATGAACCGCGGCGCGCGCGGCCCCAGCGCCTTCACCACGCCCAACGCCTTCTCGGCGGCGGCACGGTGCGGCTCGGCACCGGTCTGCGCCGCGTACGACAGCAGCGCCCCGGCCGCCGCGCTCCACCCGGAGGGCGTGGCGTTGTCGGTGGGGTCCTGCGGACGGCGGATCAACCGCTCGGCGTCCGCGGCCGTGTCGTACATCGCCCCCGACTCCGCGTCCGTGAACAGCGCCAGGACGTGGTCGAGCAGGAAACCGGCGAACTCCAGCCAGACCCCCTCCCCCGTGACGGAGGCCAGGGTGAGGAACCCCTCGGCCACGTCGGCGTAGTCCTCCAGCACCCCGGCGTTCGCCCCGGCCCGGCCGTCCCTGCTGGTCCGCCGGAGCCGCGCGTGCTCGTCCATGTGGAGCCGTACGAGGAGGTCGGCGGCACCGATCGCGGCCTCCACGAGGTCGGGGCGGTCGAAGTAGGTGCCGGTCTCGGCGAGAGCGGCCACCGCGAGGCCGTTCCAGGCCGCGACCACCTTGTCGTCCCGTCCCGGCGCGGGCCGCTCCGCGCGCGCGGCGAGCAGCCGCTCCCGCACGGAGGCCATCTTCTCGGCGTCGAACACCGCTTCCTGCTGCGGCAGTTGAAGCACGGAGGCGCCCTCCTCGAAGGTGCCTTCCTCGGTCACGCCGAAGTACCGGGCGGCGAGTTCGGCGTCCGCCTCCCCGAGCACCTCGCGCAGTTGCGCGGGGGTCCACACGTAGTACGCGCCCTCGACGTGCCGGCCGCTCCCGTCGTCGCTGTCGGCGTCCAGGGCCGAGGCGAACCCGCCCTCGGCGGTGCGCAGTTCCCGCACCAGGAAGTCGGCCGTCTCCAGCGCGACACGACGCGCCGCCGCGGACCCGGTGGCCCGCCACAGGTGCGCGTAGACGCGGCAGAGGAGGGCGTTGTCATAGAGCATCTTCTCGAAGTGCGGGACGACCCAGTCACGGTCGACGGAATACCGCGCGAAGCCGCCGCCGAGCTGGTCGTAGATGCCGCCGCGGGCCATGCGTTCGCAGGTGTCGACGGCCATCTGGAGCGCGCCCTCGGAGCCGGTGCGCGCGTGACGGCGCAGCAGGAACTCGATCACCATGGACGGCGGGAACTTCGGCGCCCCGCCGAATCCTCCGCGGGTGGCGTCGTACTCGCGCGTCAGACCGAGCAGCGCGCCCGCCAGGTCCTCCTCGCCGGGCAGGCCGCTGTCCCCGAGGCTCATCTCCCGCTCGGCGAGATCCCGGGTGATCTTGCCGGCGACGTCGGCGACCTCGTCGCGTCGCTCCGCCCAGGCGGTGGACACCCCCTGAAGGACCTGCCGGAAGGACGGCATCCCGTGGCGGGGTTCCGGCGGGAAGTACGTGCCGAAGTAGAAGGGCTCCCCGTCCGGTGTCATGAAGACGGACATGGGCCAGCCGCCCTGCCCGGTGGCGGCCTGTACGGCCTCCATGTAGACGGCGTCGACGTCGGGCCGCTCCTCGCGGTCCACCTTGACGGACACGAAGTGCTCGTTCAGGTACGCGGCGGTGGCCTCGTCCTCGAAGGACTCGTGCGCCATGACATGGCACCAGTGACACGCAGAGTAACCGACCGACAGCAGAACGGGTGCATCGCGCCGTTTCGCTTCCTCGAACGCCTCGGGTCCCCACGGCCACCAGTCGACCGGGTTATCAGCGTGCTGAAGCAGATAAGGCGAGGTCGTACCAGCCAACCGGTTCATACGACCCAGCCTCTCACGCCGGCACAGCCCTGCCGGTTCGGCCCGCGAGCCCCCGCCCCACTTGGCCGATCTGCACGCATGCGCCATCACGTGGTGAACGCGGATCGCCCCTTTCGCACCCACGCCGCCCTGCGGACGCTGGAGGTTCCGCCCCGATCCAAAGCCGGTGCCCGGCCGGAAGCGGGCAGTACGCTGAGCCGAGCAGCACCGCATCCTCGAAGGAGGTACTTCATGACCGCCGAGATGGTGGCGCCCGCGTGGATGCATACGCAGATCAGCGCGGAACAGTACGACTCCTGGTCCGAGGAGCAGTGCGCCGGCATCGAGATCGTGGACGGGATGGTCGTCGTGGTTCCGAGCGCCTCCAAGCGGCACAACCGACTGGCTCGGCTCCTGGCCAATGCCCTGGACGCCGCCGCGGGCCCGGACTGGAACGCCGACACGGACTTCGACGTCCGCCTTCAGGACGTTCCGCTCACCAACCGCCGCCCTGACGTCATCGTCTACCGGGCGGAGACCATCGACCTCACGCCCACCCGCCCCGAGCACGTACTCCTGGTCGTCGAAGTCGTGTCGCCCGGTTCGGAGACCACCGACCGGATCGTGAAGGTCGACCAGTACGCCAAAGCCGGCATCCCCTACTACTGGCGCATCGAGCAGTCCGCCACCGGCGTTCCGATCGTCTACACCTACGTCCTCGACCCCGCCACCACGGCGTATCGGGACGGCGAGATGTTCACCGGCACGGTGAAGGCCACCGTGCCGTTCCCCGTCGCCGTCGAGCTGGGAGTCGGGTAGGGAGCGGGGACGTCGCTCCGCTGCCCGCGCCGGGCGCTCGGTCACCGCGGCGGTCGGCGTCGGCCACGGCGCCCGTGACCTCGCGTCGCGGCCGGAGCCGTCCTCCCGTCGTCGTCCCGTGATCCCCGGCCCTCTCGCGCTCGGGTCGCTCCCGAAGGACACTCGTAGGTCCACGAGTTGCTGCCGGAGGGGGACGTGAGATGCGGGAGAGCCACCGGGCGGAGGCCGAGCGCCTGTTGGCCAGGGCCGTCGAGGAGGAGGTGCGCCGCACGGGCGGGCGGGTCGACGGTGGTGTGCTGCTGTCGCGGGCCCGGGCCGGACTCGACGCCATGGCACGGACCGCCGCCGAGGAGTACGCGACGTACACCCGGGCCCTGGACGAGGCGGCGGCGGGACAGCAGACCTTCGGGCAGCGCTACGCGCGGGAAGGGGCCGGAACGCCCCTGCTGGTGGCGGCCGTCGGCGCGGCGGCTGCCCTCGTCGCCGATCTGGCCCTGGGCGCCGGGGCGGGGACGGCCGTCGGCGCGGGGGCGACGGTGGCGGTGGCGGGCGCGGCGACCACCGTCCTCAAGGTGACGGCCACCCACGTGCCCGCCGCCAGCCGCCGCGCCGGGGCGCTGAGCCGGCCGGGCGGGCCGGAGCAGTTGCGCCTCCAGTGGCTGACCGCCCTGGAGGTCCGGGGCGTCCGGCCGTTCCTGGACCAGCAGCGGGTGCTGGGCTCCACGGCCGGTGCGAAGAAGGGGGCTCCTCAACTGCGGCGTACGGACAAGAGCGCGGCGGCCCGCCGGCGCAGTGTCCTGGAGCAGTCCTTCGGTCACCTTCCCGAGCCCGAGGGGCCGTTCGCCGGGCGGCGCGGTGAACTGTCGCGGGTCGCGCAGTGGGTGCAGGCGGCGCGGGCGAGCACCGAGACGAAACCGGTCGTGGTCGTCCTGCACGGGGCGCCCGGGTCCGGCCGCACCACGCTGGCGATCCGTGCGGCGCACGCCCTGCGGGACCAGTTCCGCGGCGCGTGCGTGGTGGACCTGCGGGGCGACAGTGCCGACGATCCGCCGCTCGCCACCAGGGACGCGCTGCTGCACCTGCTGAACCGGCTGGGCGCGCCCCGCGAACAGCTGTTGTTCCGTGAGCGTGCCGCGCAGGACCAGCAGGTCAGGCGGCTGAGCGAGCTGTACTACCAGCATCTGACGGGGCTGCCGGTGGTGATCGTGCTGGACGACGCCGGCGATGTCGAGCAGGTGCGCGCCCTCGTTCCGGAGCGGTCGGAGAGCCTCGTCCTGGTCACCGCGCGCAAGCCGCTGGACCTGCCGGCCGATCTCGCGGCGTGGGTGCACCAGGTGCCCGTCGAGGCGCTGGACGCGGCGGGTGCCGAGGAGGTGCTCGGCGCGTCGGCGCAGGACGCCTCGGGTCCGTACGACGCCGAATCGATCGACCGGGTCAGGGAGTTGTGCGGCGGGTTGCCGCTGGCCCTGCGGGTGGCGGGGTCCTCGCTGGGTCCACGCAGCGCGCGCCGGCTGGCGGGCGATCTGGCGGCCTACGGCCCGGTGGAGCCCGTGGAGCGGGTGCTGTGGCTGCGGTACACCGACCAGTCGGAGACGGCGCGCCGGCTGCTGAGGCGGCTGGCGCTGGCGGGGCGCGCCTCGCTGGGGGCCGCGGCGGCGGCCGCGCTCCTCGCGGCGGACGAGCCGGAGGCGACTCGGCATCTGACCGAGCTGGCGCGGGCGGGCCTGATCGACCATGTGCGGGGCAGTCGTTACCGGCTGCACGACCTGGTGCGGGTGTTCGCGGCGGCCCGGCTGCTCGACGAGGAGGAGGCGGCGGAGCGGACCGCGGCGCAGGAGCGCCTGATCGTGAACTACGCGGAGCTGGCCGACTCCGTGATCCGGCTGGTCGACGGGAAGACGTCGACGCGCGCCGACCGGTTCGGTCCGCACGGCTTCACCTCGCTGGACGCGGCGCTGCGCTGGCTGGACGACGAGTCGAGTTTCATCACCTCGGCCCTGCGGCACGCGGAGGGGGTGGACCAGGCGGCGGTCCTGCATCTGCTGGGGGCGTTGTGCGACTACTGCCTGTTGCGGGGTGACCTGTACCGGCTGGGCGAGATCAGTGAGCTGACGCAGGCGGTCGACCAGGGGCTGCTGGTCCGCTCGGTGCGGTGGCGGACCGGTATCGCGGCCCGGCAGCTGGGCGAGCTGGACAAGGCGCGGACGACGCTGGCGTCGGTGGTGGACCTGTATTTCGAGGCGCATCACGACGCGGGCGCGGCGCGGGCGCTGTGTTCGCTGGGGATCACGCTGCATCACCAGGGCAATCTGGCGGAGGCGGCGGCCAGGCTCCGGGAGGCGATGGATCTCCAGGCCGCTCCGGAACTGGCGGCGGACCGGGCGTGGACGATGCACGCCCTGGCGGCGGTGGAGCGGGACCGGTCGCGGCTGGCGCAGGCGCTCGATCTGCTCACCGAGGCGCTGGTGCTGCACCGGGCCAGTGGTTCGGTGCACGGCGAGGCGTGGGCGCACTTCCAGCTCGGTCAGCTCGGGCTGCGGATGGGTGACGTGCCGCGGGCCGACCGGGAGCTGCGCGAGGCGCTGGAGCTGTACGGCCGGACACGCGACGCGCGGGGGGAGGCGTGGGCGCTGACCCAGCTGGCGCGGGCGCGGCTGGTGGAGGGCGACGCGTCGTCGGCCGTCGACGGGCTGCGCCAGGCGGCGGCCCGTCACCGGGAGAACGAGGACGCCCGGGGTGAGGCGTGGACGGTCTACTACCTGGGGCAGGCGCTGGAGGAGACGGGGAGTCTGGACCAGGCGGTGCGTGAGCTGGAGCGGTCGCGGACGATGTTCTCGCGGATGCGGGACGTGTACGGGCTCGCCTGTGCCCGTCATCACTCGGCCCGGGTGACGCGTGACCAGCGGGCCGCGCAGACGGGTTCGCTGCGCAACTCCGGCTTCGCCCGGCAGCTCCTGGTCGACGCCCGCGCGGACTTCCAGCGCATCGGGGTGGCGCACGGCGAGGCGTGGACGTGTCTGGAGCTGGCCGTGGTCGACGCGGGCAACGGCCGGGTGCAGCAGGCGATGGGGTTGTGCGACGAGGCGATCGGCCTGTTCGCGTCCTACGGCGACCACCGGGGCGAGGACTGGGCGCGTTTCCTGCGCGGCACACTGCTGCCGTACGCGGCGCCGGGCGGGTACGAGGTGGGGGCCGCGGTGGCGCAGGAGGAGCTGGCGCAGCTGGCCCGGAGCGGTCATGCGACGCGGGACGGGAGGCTGGACGACTGCATCGAGGCCTACGGGCTCCTGCTGGAGCGGGGGGTGGATCTGGACGCCGGCTGGCAGGCGTGGCGGCTGGGCATGGTGCCGGGCCGGCACGCCCGGGAGGTGATGGGCGTGACGGTGGCGTCGGCCCGCGACTGAGGGCCGGGCCGCACCGCGCCGGGAGGCGGGGCGGTCCGGGGCCCGCACGCGGGCACGGGACGGGCAGCCCCGGCCCGCCGTGCCGAGGCCCGGGAGCGCCCGGAGCCCGTCGGGCCGGTGGGCGGGGTCGGCGCCGCGGCCGGTCCGGACCGTTGCGCGCCCCGGATCGCCGGGGCGGTGGAAGGGGTACGGGCGGTCGCGGTCCCCGTCCCGGGCCTCGCGTGCGGGGCCCGGGACGGTGTGCTCAGCCCTTCGCGGGTGCGGCTCCGCCGGAGCCGGTGGAGCCGGAGCCGGCCGACGGGGACCGGTCCGCGGTGCCGGAGTCGGCCGTGTCCTCGGCGGGCTCCGTGAAGTCGACCTTGCCCATGTGGCGGTTCATGGACTTCATCAGGCCCCAGACGGCCAGGGCCATCACCGCGAACACGATGAAGCCGAGGACGCCGGGGGTGACCTTGTTCTCGTCGACCTCCTTGGCGAGAGGGACGAGGTGCGTCAGTGCCAGGCTTGCGCTCATGTCAGGCATTGTCGCGGATGCCCGCAAAGAGGTCGTCCTCGGGGAGGGAGGTATCGACGAGGGACTTCGCCAGCTCGTACTCCTCGGTGGGCCAGACCTCGCGCTGGAGGTCCATCGGGACCTTGAACCAGCCGCCGTCGGGGTCGATCTGGGTGGCGTGCGCGATGAGCGCCTTGTCCCGGATCTCGAAGAAGTCCGCGCAGGGGACGTGGGTGGTCAGCGTGCGCTCGGTGCGCTCGAAGTCCTTCCAGCGCTTGAGCCAGTCCCCGTACGGCGACTCCATGCCGCGGTCGAGCAGGGCGTTGTGCAGGGCCTCGGTGCGCGGCCGGTTGAAGCCCTGGTTGTAGTACAGCTTGCGGGGCTGGAAGGCCGGGCCGTACTCGGCCTCGGGGTACTTCCCGGTGTCCGCGGCGCCGTCGAACGCCACCATCGTGATCTTGTGGGTCATGATGTGGTCGGGGTGCGGGTAGCCGCCGTTCTCGTCGTAGGTGGTGATCACCTGCGGGCGGAACGAGCGGATCTGCCGGACGAGCTCGCCGGCCGCCTTGTCGACGTCCTCCAGGGCGAAGCAGCCCTCCGGAAGGGGCGGCAGGGGGTCGCCCTCGGGCAGCCCCGAGTCGACGAAGCCGAGCCACTCCTGGCGGACGCCGAGGATCTCGCGCGCCTCGTCCATCTCCTTCTTGCGCACCTCGTGGATGTGCTCCTCGATGTACGAGTCGCCCTGCAGCTTGGGGTTGAGGATGGAGCCGCGCTCCCCGCCCGTGCAGGTCACGACCAGCACGTCCACCCCCTCGGACACGTACTTCGCCATGGTGGCCGCGCCCTTGCTCGACTCGTCGTCGGGGTGGGCGTGCACGGCCATCAGTCGCAGCTGGTCAGTCAAGACTCAATCCTCGGTCGGTCGGCTGTCGCCAGAGTGGATCGGCTGTCGGCGCCCGGCGTGAATCGGCGCGATGGGCGGCTTCTATAGTGACGGAATCGGGGGGCGAATAATTCCGGGGTCCCGGTGCGGGACCCGGCCGAGAGGACGATCATGACCACGGCGAGCACGCGGGTGCCCGAGGGCCGCTACGGCCGCTCCGCGGACGACCGCGCGGACCGGAGGCTGAAGGCCGTCGGGGGCGTTCTCGGCGCCGCTCTGATCGCCCTGATCGGCTGGTTCGGCTTCCACTACGTCGGCGGCACCACGATCAGTGCGCAGGTGATCACCTTCAAGGCCGTCTCGGACAGCGCGGTCGAGGCGCACCTGGAGGTGCACAAGGACGCCGGTTCGAGCGGCTACTGCACGCTGCGCTCGCAGGACGCGGACGGTGTCGAGGTGGGTCGCGCGGACTTCCGTTTCGACCAGGACGCCTCCCGCGTCGACCAGGTGGTCACGCTGCGCACGACGGCCCGCGGGTCGACGGCGGAGCTGCTCGGCTGCCACAGCGGCTGAGCGGGGCCCGTCGGGAGGTCGCGCCCGTCCGCCGCCCGTTCCGGCCCGCCGGCGTGGTCCGCGGCGCCGGTGCCGGCGTTCCCCGGGAGCGGCCCTTCGTGACCGCGGGTGACCGGTCGGCGGCGCATCGCCCGGGGCCGGCGCCGGACGCGGCCCGGGGCCGCTGCGGAGCCCCCGCGCCGACCTGCGGAGACGTAATTCTGGTGTCTTATGTCCTCCCGTCCGGGCCGCTGAATTGTTAGGCTCGTGGTTTCGCCCTCCTGTGAACGCACATTCTTCTGGGTAGGGCGATGCTTTGTATCCCAGTCACTACGAGGAGCACCTGTGACCCAGACCAGCGAGAACGTCACCTGGCTGACCCAGGAGGCGTACAACCAGCTCAAGGCCGAGCTGGATCACCTGTCTGGTCCTGCGCGCACGGAGATCGCCGCCAAGATCGCGGCCGCGCGCGAGGAGGGCGATCTGCGCGAGAACGGCGGGTACCACGCGGCCAAGGAAGAGCAGGGCAAGCAGGAGCTCCGTGTGCGCCAGCTGACCCAGCTCCTGGAGAACGCCAAGGTCGGCGAGGCTCCCGCGGCGGACGGCGCGGTCGCACCAGGCATGGTCGTCACCATCGCTTTCGACGGCGACGAGGACGACACCCTGGACTTCCTGCTCGCCTCCCGCGAGTACGCGAGCTCCGACATCGAGACCTTCTCCCCGCAGTCCCCGCTGGGCTCCGGCGTGACCGGCAAGAAGGTCGGCGAGGACGCCGAGTACGAGCTGCCCAACGGCAAGCTCGCCAAGGTCAAGATCCTCAAGGCCGTGCCCTACCAGGGCTGAGCCCAGGACCTGCGACGACAGCGATGCCCCCGGCCGGACGGCCGGGGGCATCGCGCTGTCCGGGCGCCCGCCGGTCCGGCGACCGGCGCTCCCCCCGGCGGAGGGGTGCGCGGCCGCCGGAAGGGTCAGGCGGTCGCCGAGCGGTACTTGCGGACCGCCAGGGTCCGGAAGATCAGGATGATGAGCACCGAGTAGATGACCGAGGCCCAGACGGAGTGCTGCATGGGCCAGGCGCCGGAGGTCGACTGCCCGGGGTTGGCGAACAGCACGCGGCAGGCCTGCACGGTGGCGCTGAACGGGTTCCAGTCGGCGACGTGGCGCAGCCAGGGGGTCATGTTGGAGGTGTCCACGAACGCGTTCGAGATGAAGGTGACCGGGAAGAGCCAGATCAGCCCGCCGGAGGTGGCCGCCTCGGGCGTGCGCACGGACAGGCCGATGAGGGCGCCGATCCAGGTGAAGGCGTATCCGAGCAGGAGCAGCAGGCCGAAGGCCCCCGCGACCCGGAACGCGTTGGTGCTGCCGTAGGAGCCGACGCGCCAGCCGACCAGCAGGGCGACCCCGGCGAGGACCAGCAGGGTGAGCGCGGTCTGCACGAGGTCGGCGAGCGTGCGGCCGGTGAGGACCGCGCCGCGGGCCATGGGCAGTGAGCGGAAGCGGTCGACGAGCCCCTTGTGCATGTCGTCGGCGATGCCCGCGCCCGCTCCGGCGGTGGCGAACGTGACGGTCTGGGCGAAGATGCCGGCCATCAGGAAGTTGGTGTAGGCGGAGGAGCTGGTGCTGCCGCCGATCTTCATCGATCCGCCGAAGACGTAGGTGAACAGCACCACGAACATGATCGGCTGGATCAGCCCGAAGATCACCACCTCGGGGATGCGGGACATCCTGATCAGGTTGCGTCTGGCCATCACCAGGGAGTCCCGGACGGACTGTCCGACGGCGTTGCCCCGCGGCATGACCTGCACGGTGTCGGTGGCGGCGCTCATGTGGCGGTCTCCTTGTCGTGCTGGTCCGAACGGGATGCGTCGTCGCCCGACGCGGGCTGCTCCTCGGCGGCGTGGCCGGTCAGGGAGAGGAAGACGTCGTCGAGGGTGGGGCGGCGCAGGCCGATGTCGTCGATCTCGATGCCGCGCGCGTCCAGCTCGCGGATGACCTCCGCGAGGAGTTTCGCGCCGCCGCTGACCGGCACGGTGAGCTTGCGGGTGTGCTCCTCCACCGTGGTCTCGCCCTTGCCGAAGCCGCGCAGCACCTCGGAGGCGCCGGCGATGTGCTCGCGCTCGTGCACGACGACCTCGACCCGCTCGCCGCCGGTCTGCGCCTTCAGGGCGTCGGCGGTGCCGCGGGCGATGACGCGGCCGTGGTCGACGACGCAGATGTCGTGGGCGAGGTGGTCGGCCTCCTCCAGGTACTGCGTGGTCAGCAGCAGGGTCGTGCCGCCGGAGACGAGCTGCTTGATGACCTCCCACAGCTGCTGGCGGTTGCGCGGGTCGAGGCCGGTGGTCGGCTCGTCCATGAACATGACCGGCGGGGACACGACGAGGGCCGCCGCCAGGTCGAGCCGGCGGCGCATGCCGCCGGAGTAGGTCTTGGTGGTGCGGTCGGCGGCCTCCGTGAGGTTGAACTGCTCCAGCAGCTCGGCCGCCCGGGCCTTCGCGGCCCCCGCGCGCATCTGGTAGAGCTGGCCGACCATCTGGAGGTTCTCCCGGCCGGTCAGGTACTCGTCGACCGCGGCGAACTGCCCGGACAGGCCGATGCTGCGGCGGACCGCGTCGGGGTGCTTGAGCACGTCGATACCCGCGACCACGGCCCGGCCGCTGTCGGGGCGCAGCAGCGTGGTCAGGCAGCGGACGGCGGTGGTCTTTCCCGCGCCGTTCGGCCCGAGGAGGCCGAGGACCGTGCCTTCCGGGACGTCGAGATCGACGCCGTCCAGAGCCCTTACGTCGCCGAAGGTCTTCACCAGACCTTCGGCGTAGATGGCACCTGGCATAAGAATTCTCCACGTCTTCGGGGTTGTTCGAATGGTCGGTGTGCGGGGAGTCCCGGTCGCCGGGAATCCCGGATGGTGACCGCCGGGGCGGCTCCGGCTCGTCGCCACCCGGACGTCCGGGACGCGCCGACGCTCAGACCCTAACGCGATGTATCGCGTGCCTCAACGGGTTTTCCGCGGAGGGGTCCGGGCGGTGGACACGGTGCCGGCCTCAGTCGATGACCGTGTATCCCGCCTCGCGCAGCGCGCGGTTGACCGCGGCGCAGTGCTCGGGCCCCTTCGTCTCCAGCTGGAGTTCGACCTCCACCTCCGTGAGCCCGAGCCGGGGGTCGGTCCGTACGTGACTCACGTCGAGAACATTGGCATCCGCCACTGACAACACCCCGAGGAGTGTGGCCAGCGCGCCGGGCCGGTCGGTCAGCCGGAGGGTGACGGCGAGGTACCGGCCGCCCGCCGCCATGCCGTGCCGCAGGATGCGCTGCATCAGCAGGGGGTCCACGTTCCCGCCCGAGAGCAGCGCCACCACCGGTCCCTCGAAGCCCTCCGGGTCGGCCAGCAGCGCCGCCACGGGGCTCGCGCCGGCCGGCTCGACGACCAGCTTGGCCCGCTCCAGGCACAGCAGCAGCGCGCTGGAGAGGTTGTTCTCCGAGACGGTGCGCACCTCGTCGACCAGCTGCTCGACGAGCCGGAACGGCACGTCCCCGGGGCGGCCCACCTTGATGCCGTCGGCCATGGTCGCCGGGCGCTCGATCGA
Organism: Streptomyces sp. NPDC048566; assembly: GCF_043199735.1. Classification (NCBI taxonomy): domain Bacteria; kingdom Bacillati; phylum Actinomycetota; class Actinomycetes; order Kitasatosporales; family Streptomycetaceae; genus Streptomyces; species Streptomyces sp. NPDC048566. The sequence continues at coordinate 158,563 of NZ_JBICWL010000011.1, read as the reverse complement.
CACCGGGCGCCCGGAGGCCAGCGAGGGCGGGTAGGCCGCCGCCCCCTCCGCCTGCACGCCCACGAGGCGCACGTCCGGACGCAGCTCCTTCACCGCGACCGCCACGCCCGCTGCGAGCCCGCCGCCGCCGACTCCCACCACGATCGTGCGGACCTCGGGGCACTGGTCCAGGATCTCCAGGCCGACCGTGCCCTGCCCGGCGATGATGTCCGGGTGGTCGAAGGGATGGATGAACACGGCTCCGGTCCGCGCCGCGTACTCCTGCGCCGCGGCCAGCGTCTCGTCGACGACCTGACCGTGCAGCCTCACCTCGGCGCCGTAGTGCCGGGTGGCCGCGACCTTCGGCAGCGGGGCGCCGGTCGGCATGAAGACCGTGGAGCGCACGCCGAGCAGCGAGGACGCGAGGGCCACCCCCTGCGCGTGGTTGCCCGCGCTCGCCGCGACGACCCCGGCCGCGCGCTCCTCCGGGCGCAGGCCCGCGATCCGCACGTAGGCGCCGCGCAGCTTGAAGGACCCCGTCCGCTGGAGGTTCTCGCACTTGAGGTGCACCGGCTCGCCCACCAGCCGCGACAGGTACCGGCTGCCCTCCAGCGCCGTCGTCCGCGCCACCCCGGTGAGCATCTTCTGCGCGCCGCGCACGTCGTCGAGCGTCACACTGGGAGAGAGGTCAGCCGTGCCGTAGCTCATGGCGCCCAGTCTCGCAGTTCACGCGGGCGCACCCCCGCCGTGACCACCCTCCGAGACCGGGTTTGCGCAGCGTCGGTACGGCCCGCGCCCCGGCCGCGTACCCTGTCCCCCAACCCAGCTCCCCACGCATGAATTGAGCCCCCGGCCATGCCCACAACACCAGAGATGTCGATGGACATGACGACCGTCGGTGACACCGGTCTCCTCGAAACCCTCCAGCACGAGGTCGCGGTCTTCGCGCGCCGTGCGGAACAGACCCGGCTCGGCGGAGTGGGGCAGGTGCGCAACTCCATGGACCGCGCCGCGTACCTGCTGCTCAACCGCCTCGACAAGGAAGGCCCGATGGGCGTCAAGGCGCTCGCCGCGAGCATGGGCATCGACTCCTCGACGGTCACCCGGCAGGTCGCCCCGCTCGTGGACACCGGGCTCGTCAAGCGCACCTCGCACCCCGAGGACGGACGGGCCGTGGTGCTCCAGCTGTCGCCGCGCGGTCAGGCCAGGCTCGACGAAGTACGCACGTCACGCCGCCAACTGATGGCCGAACTGACGAGCGGCTGGGAGCCGGAGGAGCGTGCGGCGTTCTGCTCCCTGCTCACCCGCTTCAACACCGCGCTCTCCGCCCGCCAGGCGTCCCACGGCGTACCGGCCGCGGACCCCGACCCGGCCTCCTCCTGAGCCACCCGGACGCCGGTCGGGTCCCCGGGTGGCGCGGCAGCGCCACCGGACGGCCGGACGGCCTCCCCCGCGCGCGCCCCGCGCGGGCGTGCGCGGCGCGCGGACGGGTCGGGCGGGCGCGGCGGGGCTCTTGACCGGAAGGCGGCGGCTGCCCTCATATGAGACCGGGTCCCCGTCGCACCGGGTGCGACGGGCCGCACACGGCCGCGGACCCGCTTCCACAGGTCGCCCTCGGACGGGAGGCACGGTGCGAGAACGGCACGCGTCGCAGGCCGCCCGGCGGGCCCGGGAGTTCGAGGCGTTCGTCGCGGGCGCGGCCGGGCGGCTGCTCCAGACCGCCACGCTGCTCACGGCGGAGCCGGCGGACGCCAACCCGCGCGCGCGGCGCCTGCTCGCCGTGTCCCTCGCCCACACGTACGCCTCCTGGGACCGGCTGCGCGGCGACGACCCCTACGACGGCACCCGGGCCCAGCTCGCCGTGCGCTTCCAGCGCGCCGCCTGGCACCGGTACGGCGGCCTCGGACGGCTGCGCCCCTCGCCGGCCCCGGACAGCGTGCTGGCCCGGCTCACCCCGCACGAGCGGCTGATCCTCGTCCTGAGGCTGTACGAGGGGGTCGCCGAGGAGCAGACGGCGGCCCTGCTGGGGCTTCCCGCGGAGCGCGTGCGGGCGGTCTGCGCGCGGGCGACGGCGACCCTGCTGCATCCGCCGCGCGGCCCGGCACCGGCCCGGATGGAGGTGGCTCCGTCGTGAATCTCGCGGAGCGCGAGGCGGCCGTGCGGCGGCTGCTGGAGCGGACGCCGCCGGCGGTGCCGCCGGGCCTGCACGAGGAGGCCGTCCGCCGCGGCGGGCGCATGCTGCGCCGCAGACGGGCGGCGCGACGCGTGCTGTGGGCGGTGCTGTGCGCGGCGGCCGTGGTCTTCCTGGTCTGGGCCGCCACCGCGCACCCGTGGGTGGAGCCGCCGTCGGAGACGACCCCACCCCTGTCCACCTGGTGAGGCGGGCGGGTCAGCCCAGGGCCTGCTGAAGGTCCTGGAGCAGGTCGTCGGCGTTCTCGATGCCCACGGAGACGCGGACCAGGTCGGCGGGGACCTCCAGGGCGGAGCCGGCCGCGGACGCGTGCGTCATCCGGCCCGGGTGCTCGATCAGCGACTCCACGCCGCCGAGGGACTCGCCGAGAGTGAACACCTTGGCGCGGTTGCAGACCTCGACGGCCGCCTCCTCGCCTCCCGCGACCTGGAAGGACACCATGCCGCCGAACGACCGCATCTGCTTGGCGGCGATCTCGTGGCCCGGGTGCTCCGGGAGGCCCGGGTAGAGCACGCGCGTCACACGCGCGTGCCGGCTGAGCATGTCCGCGACCTTGGCCGCGTTCTCGCTGTGCCGGTCCATGCGCACGGAGAGCGTCTTGGTGCCGCGCAGCACCAGCCAGGAGTCGAAGGGCCCGGCGACCGCGCCCATCGCGTTCTGGTGGTAGGCCAGTTCCTCGCCGAGTTCCCGGTCCGCGGTGATCAGGGCGCCGCCGACGACGTCGGAGTGGCCGCCCATGTACTTGGTCAGGGAGTGCACGACGACGTCCGCGCCGAGCGCCAGCGGCTGCTGGAGGTACGGCGTGGCGAAGGTGTTGTCGACGACGAGCCGGGCGCCGGCGTCCCGCGCGACCTGGGCGACCGCGGCGATGTCCGTGATGCCGAGGAGCGGGTTGGACGGCGTCTCGACCCAGACGGCCTTGGTCCGGGGCGTGATGGCCGCCCGCACCGAGTCGAGGTCGCCAGTGTCGGCGACCGACCACTCCACGCCCCATCGGGAGACGACCTTGGCGAAGAGGCGGAAGGTACCGCCGTAGGCGTCGTTCGGGATGACCACGTGGTCACCGGGGCTCAGCAGCGTGCGCAGCAGGCAGTCCTCGGCCGCCAGTCCGGACGCGAACGCGAGACCGCGGCTGCCGCCCTCCAGGGCGGCGAGGTTCTCTTCCAGGGCGGTCCGGGTGGGATTGGCGCTGCGGCTGTACTCGTAGCCGCCGCGCAGCCCGCCGACGCCGTCCTGCTTGTAGGTCGAGACCTGGTAGATCGGCGGGACGACCGCGCCGGTCAGGGGATCCGCGGTGTTGCCCGCGTGGATCGCGAGGGTCTCGAAATGCTGACTGATGTGCCTGTCGCTCATGGGTCCCGAGCGTAGTGCTCCGGCGGCGATGGTGACGGCGGGCGCGGTGCCGGGCGGCGCGGACCGGGGATGCCGCGCCGCCCGGACCGGGGATGCCGCGCATCGGGGACGCCGTGAGGACGGACGGCCGGTCGGCGGGCGTCCCGCGGACACGCCCGCCGGGCCCCGTCCGTACCGCGGGTGCGCGGGCGGGGCGGGCGCACCCGCGGGGGCGGACCGGGCGGGGACGGCCGGGACACGGACCCGGCCGGGACGGCCCGGACACGGCCCCGGGTTCGGGTGCCGGGATGGGCCGGTCCGGGCTCCGGACACGGTCCGTCCCGGGGTGTCCGGGCGCACGGGCCGGTGCCGGTCCGGGGGCCGGCGGTGACCGGGAACGACCGGGTGGTCGCGCCCCGGAACCGGGTTGGCCAATTGTCGGACCCGTCTGGTTCGCTGGTGGCATGGAGATTCTCTGGGTCCTGATGGCGCTGGCCATGTTCAGCCTGGTCCTGCTGCCGGTGCTGCGCCGCAGGCGCGCCGGTGTGCAGCTGGTGGCGCCCGGCGATCCGGACGGTGCGGACCCGGCGACCTACGGGTTCCTGCGGCAGGAGGAGCTGGACGTCCGCATGCCGGGCCCGGACGCCGATCTGGTGGACGTGCTGGACGTCGTGCAGCGCACCCAGGACCACCGGGCCGCCTCCCAGCTGCTCGCCGGCACGGAGATCGCGGGCGAGACGCGCTGGCAGCGGGTGCAGGCCTTCGCCGGTGCCGCGTCGCTGGAACTGAGCCGGCGACCCGGCGGGGTCAGCGAGACGCCCGGAGGCCAGTGGCTGCGCGTGTGGCGCGCCGAGGCCCCCAAGGACGCGGGCGGCGCGGCGGTGCACGCGGAGTTCCTGGTCCAGCAGGCGTGGCGCACGGCGACGCCGGGCACGGACGACTTCCGGATCATCATGGAGGAGGCGCGCGCCGCGTGCGGCGAGGCGGCGCTGCTCTCCCCCGGCGACCCGGTGCCGTACATCATCGAGCTGTCGGTGGCGCGCGGGCTGGGGTACGACCGGACGGAGTTCGAGCAGGTCTGGCTGAAGATCCTGGACCGCGCCCCCGCCCACATGGGCGCGCATCTGGCGGCCCTGCACTACTGGTGCGAGAAGTGGCACGGCTCGCGCGAGACGGCGTACGCCTTCGCGGAGGCCGCCGCGGCCCGGGCGCCGCAGGGCTCGCTGCTCGCGGCGATGCCGCTCTTCGCCGTCTTCGAGCACCTCCCCGAGGTGAATCTGGTCCGCGGCTTCTACCAGAGCGAGGTCGTGACGAAGGCCGTGCACGGCGCGCTCTACGCGGTGCACGCGGCCCGCCCCGACGACCCGATGCTGGCCCATGTGCGCCACCTGCTGGTGTTCTTCCTCGTCCGCGGCGAGCGCTGGTCCGAGGCGATGAGCCAGCTGGTCCACGTGGACGGTCACGTCGGCGCCCTGCCGTGGACCCTCACCCCGGACCCGGCCGCGGACTACGCGATCTACCGCGCGATGGCCGTGGCGGGCTACGAGGCCAACGGCGGCAGCCCGGCGACGTTGTCCGCCTGAGCGGGCCGCGGGGCGGGCTCGCCGAGAGCCTGCGGCCGACGGGGCAACCGGGTCGCGAGGCCGTCGGTTCGGGCCCGCGGCCGGGGGCCGGGGAAACACCTCGGTCGCCGCGGCCGTCCTGCCCGGCCGGCGCCCGGTGCGACGCCGTGCCGGGTCGCGAAGGCGCTGCTCGGCGGGGGTGACCGAGACCCCGCGAAGGGGTGACGGGCGCTTCACGCAAGGGAGTTGGGGAAGGAATCCGACGTGAATTCGTGGGACGGCTGAACACTGGAGGGGCCGTCTGCGTACAGGAGCAGAGGTTCAAACACGCCTGCCCCGACGCGTAGGAGTACTTCCAGTGAGACGCAACACGCGCAAACGCCCCACGGGCGCACGCCGCGCGACCCTCACCGCGGTCGCGCTGATCCTGGGCGGAGGCACACTGGTTGCGGCCAATGTCTACGCCTCGGCAACGGAAAGCCCCTCTGACGGCGCGGACCAGCCCGCGGCGTCCGGAGCGGCCACCATCTCCTGCCCGGACGTCGGGCAGAAGCTGAGCGACGTGCCGGACGAGGCGCGCGCGGAGGTCGACAAGGAACTGGCGAACCTCGACAAGCAGATCGCCGAGGCGTACACCCGCCTGACCTCCTCGTCGCAGGCGCAGACCCAGGACCCCGGTTTCGTCCAGAACGCCATCCTCGGTCCGCTGAAGGACAAGCGGGCCGCGGTCATCGACCGGATCCAGCTCGATCTGAAGCGGGTGGGCGCCCAGGCCCCCGACGCCCTGGACGACCTCGCCGCCTGCGAGCAGGGCAACGGTGCCCAGGACCAGGCCGGCGAAGGCGGGAACGGGGAGGGGGGCCAGGACGGCTCCGGCGGCACCGCCGCACCCGGCACCGGCCAGAACGACAACGGCAACGGCGCGGCCGGTCCGGTCGCCGCGGACTTCGTCGACATCACGACGGTCCAGCCGAACGTGCCGGGCAAGCCGGCCGCCTCCGGCGACGCCTCGACCGGCACGTTCTCGGTCGAGTGCGGTGTCAACGAGAACAAGCTGTACAACACCGACAACATCATCGTCGCGCCCGGCGTCGGCAACGGCGCCCACCACACCCACGACTACGTCGGCAACCAGGGCGTCGACGCCTTCTCCAGCAACGACAAGCTGGCCGCCTCCGAGACCAGTTGCTCGGAGCAGGGGGACAAGTCGTCGTACTACTGGCCGGTTCTGCGCCTCCAGGACGGCACCAAGGAGTTCGACGCGGGCCGCCCCGGCGGTGGCGGCGAGGGCAACGTCGGCAGGATTCTCCAGGCGGCCAAGGCCGACATCACCTATGTGGGCAGCCCGCAGGGCCAGGTGGTGGCGATGCCGAAGTTCCTGCGCATCATCACCGGCGACGCCAAGGCCTTCACCAACGGCACCGCGAACGCCAACGCGCACTGGAGCTGCACCGGCTTCGAGGACAAGGTGCAGCTGACCGACAAGTACCCGATCTGCCCCGGCGGCAGTGACGTGGTGCGCAGCTACGCCTTCCAGAGCTGCTGGGACGGGCAGAACATCGACAGCGCCAACCACCGGACGCACGTGGCCTTCGCCGACGCCGAGGGCCGGTGCCAGAACGGCTTCAAGGCCATTCCGCAGCTGACGATGCGCCTGGTGTACGACGTTCCGGCGCCGGTCGTCGAGAACGGCCAGGTGAAGAACCCGTTCGCGGTGGACGGCTTCCCGGAGCAGCTGCACAAGGCGATCACCGACCACGACGACTTCATCAGCGTCATGGACGACAAGCTGATGAACAGCATGGTCGACTGCATCAACGGCGGGCGGACGTGCGGCGCGGGTGCGGACGCCGGCTCCGGCGGCGCGGACGACGGCGCCGACGCGGGTGCGGGTTCGGGTTCGGGTTCGGGGGCCACCGTGGAGCCGAAGGCGTCGGTCCCGCCGACCGCCGGTTCGGGTCACGGCGGTTACCAGGGCGGTGCGAAGCCGGGTGCCACGCGGACGTCCGCCGGTTCGGGCGGCAAGCACGGCACGGACTCCGGGAACGCCGGCACCGGCAACACGGGAACGGTGAAGGACGACAAGGGCGACAAGGACGACAAGGGCGGCGCGACGGCGGCCCCCGCGTCCTCCGCGACGCCCCCGGCCACGCAGAAGGCCGAGCAGAACGACGCCCTCGTCAAGACGGACGACGACTCCGCCGACGAGCAGGCGGACGACTCGGCCGACACGGCGGACACGGCGGCGACCCCGGCCGCGGAGGGGACCCCTTCGGCCGCCGGGGCACCGTCCACCGGGGGCGGCGACGTCTCCGACGCGGGAGCGCAGACCGAACCGCAGACGGTGACCGGCGGCCTCGCCGAGACCGGCGCGAGCCTGTGGCCGGCCCTGGCGGGAGGCGCGCTGGCGCTCGCGGGCGTGGTCCTGCTGATCCGCAGCAGGCGCCGCACCGTCTGATCCCCACCGCACGTCCCCGAACACCGGCCGCCGCCGGCCCCCGCGTCAGCGGGGGCCGGCGGCGGCCGGTGCCGGTTCCCGCCGCGCCGCGGTCGCGGGGCCGGCGCGCCGTCCGGAAGCCGTGCGTCCCTGCGGAGGGACCGTCCCGTCACCGAGCCGAGGGCGCGGTGCGGAAGGTCCAGTGGCGGCTGGTGGCGGGGGTGGCCTGAGCCGCTCCGGCCACCACTCCGGTGAAACGGCCGGGGGAGAACGCCTCGCGGGCCGCGGCGGCCACGGCGTCGGTGGACGTGCGCATCAGCGTGTCCAACGCCGTACGCAGTCGCCCGGGGTCCGCCGGCGCCCCGGGCGAGGGATCCGCGAGCGCGTCGGCCAGACCCGTCTGGGTCGACCAGGCGGTCAGCGACGCTCCCGCGAGGCGGGTACGCGCACGCTCCACCTCGGTCGCCGAGGGCGGTTCGGACACCATCCGTGCCAGTTCTTCGCCCAGGCACTCCAGGAGGGCGCGCGCCTTCGTCGGCGCGGTGTCCGCCCCGACGAAGAGGCGGTGCCCCGGACGGGTCTGCCGGCCGGCCCCGCGCCCGACGGTACCGCCGTTCTCCGGCCAGGCGCGCACGGCGTACGTGTAGCCGTGCCGTTCCCGCAGCGAGGCGGCCGTCCGGGATTCCGGGTGACCGCCGAACGCGAGACAGGCCAGGCGCAGAGCGGGGGTGAGCGGCAGATCGTCGCCGACCGAGCACAGGAGCACCTGAGCCGTGTCCTCGCGGACCGCCGGGTACCAGCCCACCAGCCCGGACGCCCTCGGATCGGCGGGCGGGGACGGGAGCGGGCCGCCGGGCACCGGCGGGGAGCCCGGCGGCGTGCGGGCGGACCAGCCGGCGAACGCCGCTCGGGCCTCCCCGATCGCGCGGTCCGGATCGAGGTCACCGACCAGGACGAGGCGCGCGTGCGCGGGCCGCAGTGCCCTGGCGTGCAGCGCGCGCACCTCCTCAGCCGTCACCGCCGCCATCAGCCGCGGGGTCGGCGGTTCCGTCGGATCGCCGGGCCGGTCCGGAGCCTGCCGGTGGAGCAGGGCACGGACCGCGGCCTCGGGCCGCATGCCGATCACCGCCGCCTGTCCGGCCAGTACGGTGCGCGCCGCCGCCACCTCGTCGTCGGAGTACGTCATCGTCGTCACGGCGCCCGCCAGGAGGCGCAGCAGATCCCCGAGTCCGCCGCTGAGGACGCCGCCGCGCAGCACGAGCCGGCCGGCGTCGGCCAGCGGCGCCACGTCCGCTCCGATCCGTCCGAGGGCGGTCTCCACGCCGACGCCGTCGGTCGCCGTCGATCCGCGCAGCAGGCAGGCGGCGAGCACGGCCGCCCGGGCCGCCGCGACGGACCGCGTCGGCCGGTCGGTGTCGTCTCGCGTTCCGGCGTCCGGGAGAGGGAGCGGGAGGGTGAGCCGCATCTCGACGCGTGCCACCGTCGCGAGCCGTACCGCGGTCACCCGCAGCCCGCCGGGCAGGCACCCGGTGGCGGTCTGCGGAACGTCGGCGGCGGAGCCGAGCAGGGCAGTGGTCATCCGGGGGCTCCCGAGGGTACTGGTGGTGACGGGGGGACCGGGTGGTGATGCCCGCGGGCCGTGGTCCTCCCCGAGGACGTGGCGGATGCGGCCGGCCGTTGTCGCCTCGCGGTCATTCGGGCCCCAGGCGGCCGGCTCCGGGCCCGGAACGCGGGTTTCCGCGGGCAGGGTGCCCGGGGATCAGGGTGAGGACGGCTCGATCCGTGTCGCGCAGCCGGCGCGCCGCTCCCCCGACGGCCGCCGGCGAGGTGTCGGCCAGCAGTCGGGGGACCCGGTCGTGCAGGCCCGCGTCCGAGTGGAGCAGTTCGAAGGCTCCCAGAGAACGCACCCGTGCCCGGGGGTCGTCGTTGCGGCGCAGCAGCCCGCCGATCCATCGGTTGGCGACGACGAGGAGTTCGTCCGGCGTCGGCCCCCGGGCGGCCAGCCCGGCGAGGGCGGTGTCGAGAGCGGCTTCGACCTCGGGGGTGCCGATCCGCGGTGTGTGGGTGACGGTGCAGGCCAGGGTCACGGGGTGGCGCGTGGCGAACGCCCCGCCGACCAGCCCGCACCCCGCCGTCACGGCGACGGCGGTGTTGTCCCGTCGTACGAGTCGGTCACGCAACCGCTGTTCGAGGACCGCCGCCAGGAGCACGTGCGCCAGGTAGCCGGGCAGATCGGCGACGGGGTCGGGGAGTCGGTAGCCGACGCTGACGGCCGGCAGGGGTGCCAGCGGGTCCGTGTGCCACCCTCGTCGGCCGGCCCCCGGCGTCGGCTCGGACGGAAGGCTGCGGGCGGGCGCCGGCCGGAACGGCACGTCGCCGAACATGCGCTCGACGAGGCGCCGTGTCGGCTCGGCGGCGAACCCGCCGATGACGGTGAGGACGGCGTTGCCGGGCACGTGGTGGCGGTCGAAGAAGGCCCGGCACTCCTCTGGGGTGACCTGTGCCAGCACGTCCGCCTCTCCGTACCCGTCGTGCGTGTGGGCGTCATCGCTGTAGAGAAGGGGCGGCAGCAGGGACTTGGGGAAGCCGCCGTAGGGGCGCCCCGTGACGTTGCGCCGGACCTCCTCGGCGACGACGGCCCGCTCCACCGTGAGCGCCGACGCGTCCGCCGGCGGCCCGGCCATGCGGGCGCGCTCCGCGGCCAGCGCGCCCTCCAGAAAGCCCGAGGGGACCACGTGGTGGAAGTCGGTGGCGTCGGGTCCCGTCGCCGCGTTGGCGGTGCCACCCGCGGGTACCCGGCCGCCGGGATCACCGGTGTGGGGGCGCCGACGGAACATCAGGTGTTCCAGCAGGTGGGCGAGCCCCGCTCGCTCGGGCGGATCGGAGCGGAAGCCCACCCCGTAGCGGAGTCCCACGGCGCAGACTCCGGTGCCCGGTTCGGGGGCGAGTACCACCCGCAGACCGTTGGGCAGGGTGAGGCGGTGGAGCCGACCGGCGGGGCGCGCCTGCGTCGTGCCGGCGGCGGGCTCAGACACCTGCGGCCACCCGGAGGCCGATCCGCTGTCCCCGCACCAGCTCTGCGTACATCCCGCAACGGTCCAGGAGCTGTTCGTGGGTGCCGACGTCGAGGCAACGGCCCTGGTCGAGGACCACGATGCGTTCGGCCTGGCGCACCGTCGAGATGCGGTGCGCGACGACGATCACGGCGCGGTCCCGGGAGAGGCGGTCGACCACGTCCCGCAGCCGGTTCTCGTTGATGCTGTCGAGCTGGGAGGTGGGCTCGTCCAGCAGGACCACGGGGGCGTCGGTCAGCAGCACGCGGGCCAGGGCGAGCCGCTGCCGCTGACCGCCGGAGAGGTCGTCGCCCCGGCCGACGGTGGTGTCGAGGCCGCCGGGCAGCCGGCCGACCGCGTCGGCGAGCCCCACCGCCGCCAGGGCGGCGAACAGGGTGTCGTCCGTGGCCGGGGAGGTGCGGCCGAGCAGGAGATTCTCCCGGACCGTCCCTTCGAGCAGGGTGAACGCCTGGTCGAGATAGCTGACACACCCGCGCAGTTCGTGCAGCGGCCAGTGCCCTGCGTCGCGTCCCAGGACCCGGACGGAGCCGCTGTCGGGGACGAGGAACCGCTCCACGAGGTTCAGGGCGGTCGTCTTCCCGGCTCCCGACGGGCCCACGAGGGCGGTGACACCGCGGGCGGGGACGGTGAAGGACAGGCCGTCGAGAGCCTGCCGGTCCCCGTCGTGGCTGTAGGTCACGTCGTCGAACTCGACCGCGGATCGGCCGGTGACGGTCTGTCCGGTTGCCGTCCGTCCGGCACCCGTCACGGCGGCCGAGCCGCGCGAGGCGTCCTCGGGGAGGGTGGAGAGCACGCCCTCGATACGGGTCTGGGCGGCGAAGCCGAGCTGGAGCCGGGCGATACCGCCGGTCACCAGCGACAGCGGAGCGAGCAGTTGCAGCAGGTACAACAGGAAGGCGGCGAACTCACCGATGTTCAGTGCTCCGGAGGCCAGTCGCGTACCGCTGCCCAGAACCACTCCGATCAGGGCCAGTTGCTGCCCGAGTCCCATGATCGGCGTGACGAATGCCTGCCGTCGTGCCGCCGTGATCGCGGCGCCGGTGGCGGTCACGGCGTCCTCGCCGATGGCATGCGTGACCTGGGCCTCGGCCCGGCACGCCTTGACGGTGGCGAGGGCGCCGAGCGCGGCGGTGAACCGCTGCGCCAGCGCACCGAGCGCGTCCTGCTGATCGGCGCTGCTCTGCCGGATGCCCTTGATGAAGACGGCGATGGCCAGACCCGCCACCGAGAACGTGAACAGGACGATGAGCAGCAGCACCCAGTCGAGCAGCCCCATGATGACGAGGGTGGCGGTGACGGTGAGGGCGGCCATCGGCAGTTGGGTGACGCCGATGTCGACGACCGAGCGCAGCTGCGCGGAGTCGGAGGTGACGCGGGAGACCAGCTCTCCGACGCCGACGCTGCGGGCCTCGGACAGCGGCAGGCGCAGTGCATGGGCGACGACCCGGCGCCGGACCGTCAGGACCATCGCCTCACCGGCCCGGGCCAGGAGGTAGGACGAGAGGGCCGATGCCACCGCGCCGGCCAGGGCCAGCACCGTCATCAGCATGACATATTTTGTCACGCCGTGATGCTGGGAGAACTCACTGACGATACGGCGGACCACCAACGGGACCGTGAGCGTCGCGGCCGTCGCCGCCAGAGCGAGCAGCACAGCGGGGACGGTGTTCCGTCGGTCCCGGAGCACGTGGCGCAGCAGGCGAAGTCGGTCGCGCGGGAGATCTGGCTGGGTCACTTCGGTCGCCATGGCTGTTCCTCCGTCGAATCGCCGGCGTCGCAGCGGCACGCTGCGGGACACCGACTGTCTACCGGACCCACCCCCGACCTTGTCAAGTTTCTTGCCTAGCTTGTCTGCGTTCTTGACAGCTCCCTATGGCCGGGCGCTACGTTTCCGTCATGCCGAATGACACTCTGGCGAGGCCGGACGAGCGTGCGCGGCGCCGCCTCACCCCCGCCGACCTATCCGACTTCCCCGCCGTGCAGGAGCTCCTCAGCGGGCTGGGCCTGGGCGTCCTCACCGACGGATCGCTCAGCGCCTACCCCGGCCGCAACGACAACTGGGTGGGCACCACCACCCGGGGCACACCGGTCTTCGTGAAACACATCGGCGGCGAACCGAGCGAGTCCCTGCGCCGGTTCCGCCGGGTCGTCAGCTTCGAGAAGGCGGTCGCGACCGCGCCCGGCGCGGCCTTTCCCCGGCCCCGGCTGATCGGATCGGACGAGACGGCCCGACTGCTCGTCTTCGACCTGGTGGCGGATTCGTCCTCGGGCAGCGACCTGGCCGCGCGCGACGCCTTCGGAGCCGACCTGGCACGGGAGGCCGGACGGATGGTCGCCTCCGTGCACGCACTCCGGCCGGCCGGCCCCGCGGACATCGACGACACGCCACCGCCGCTGCCTCCCCTCGGACACCTCCGGGCCCTGCCCTGGGCTCTGTACACCCGGGCCAGCGCCGGCGCCCTGGAGGCCTGGCGGCTGATGCAGGGCGACGCCGCCCTGTGCGAGGCGCTGCACGGCCTGCGCCGGGACGAGGCCCGCGCACCGCACGCACCGATCCACGGTGATCTGCGTCTGGACCAGTTCCTCACCGCTCCCGGAAGCCCGATGCTCCTGACCGACTGGGAGGAGTTCCGTCGCGGCGACCCCGCCCGCGACCTCGGCGGATTCGCCGGCGAATGGCTCTTCCGGGCCGTTCTCCAGGTGCCCGCCGCTCTCCCCCAGGCATCCGGCACCCCCGTCTCGCACACCGAGATCGTCGCCGCCGGAACGGCCGAACTGGCCCGCGTGACCCCGCTCGTCGCCGCCTTCCACCACGGCTACACCGCCGTCCGGCCGGACGCCGCCGCGGACGACCCCGACCTGCTGCGCCGGGCGACCGCCTTTGCCGGCTGGCACCTGCTCGACCGGCTTCTGGCCACCGCCGAGCGCAGCGCCCGCCTGGGCGCCGCGGAACGTGCCGCGGCCGGCATCGGCCGCACCGCCCTGCTCTCCCCGGACGCGTTCGTGTCCGTACTCGGCTGGAAGGGACCCCGGACATGAACCCCTCACCGAACGACCCGAGCGTTCCGCCGTCCGAGGCCGTGCTGGCTCCCTCGGTACTGCGGCTGCTCGACGAGACCACCGTCGCCGCCGGAGCGACCCGTGCCCTGGTCGGCGGACGGGAGGTCACCGCCGACGACCCCCGCGCCCTGCGCGCGTCCCTCGCCTCCGCCCTGTACCGCCATCACCACATGGGCCGTCCGGACGAGGAGACCGCGGCTCCGAGGTCGTTGCGGGACCCGGCCCTGGAGACCCGGCTGCTGGCCGCCATGCCGCACCACCACATCAGCCGCCCGGTCCGGCGGATCGGCGACGGCGACGCGACCGGCGTCCCGGTCGCCCTGGACGGCGGGCTGCGGGTGACCGTCGGGCACGACCGGGTGGAGACCGGCGGCGACGGCGTCCGGGTGCGGCTGGACGCCGCCCGGCCTGCCGTGTCCCCCGGCTTCTTCCTGTGCGAGGGCAGCACGGCCGCGCGGGCCCGGGCCACCGCCACACTCCGCGTCTACGTGCACGTCACCGGCGCCGAGGGCGCCCCGCGGATCTGGGCCGACGTGCTCGACGTCCTGGAGGGCGAACGGCTCCCGTACCGCGCCAAGATCACGTCCTCCCGGGCCGGCTACCCGCGCCAGGACGCCTGCGTGATCTACCTCGGCCCGGAGAGCTGGGGCGCGGCGGAGCTCATCGCCGACGCCGCCCGGGGCCTGCCCGGACTCGGCACGACGGTCTCCGCCTTCGTCCGGGAACTCGCCCCCGGTGTCGGATGTGCCTGGGAGCCGGACGACGCCCGGCCCGGCATGCGTCGGGTCAGCTTCGGCGAACACCGGGCCGCCGCGCTGGCCGCCGGTCTCGTCGCGCACGCCCGGGACCCCGAGGCCCGCTCCCTGACCCGGGCCGTGCACGACAGCCTGGTGGAGGCCGGCGTCGACCCTGCCGACCTTGCGCGGAACCTGACCTCTCCGCGCGATGTTCTGGCCGCTCCGCGCGCGGGCGGCAAGGCGCCGGCCGCGACGTCCCCGCCGCCCGGCGCCCCGGGCCCTGCTCCACGCCGACCTGGCCTGACACCGTCGGCCACCGGCCCGTTCGCGGTCGCCGGGCGATGAGAGAGGAGCGGAGCCACGCCATGGCCCTGTCCCGCCGGGCCACACCGGCCCTGATGATCCCGCACCAGCCGGACAGCGTCGACGACGTCCTGCCCTACGCGGAACTGGCGCTCAGGCGCCGCGCCCGCCGCCTCTGGACCGGCCAGTCGCTGCGCCTGGACCCCCTCCAGCTCTTCGCCCACCTCGCCGGGCGCGGGATACGCCTGCCGGTCGGCACCGGCGTGTCGCTGATCCCGCTGCGCACCCCGTACGACGCCGCGGTCCAGGCCCGTTCGCTGGCCCTGATCACCGGGCGGACGGTCGTCATGGGGTACGGGACCGCGACGCCGGGTTTCGTGGCGTCGCTGCACGGAGCGCCGTACCGCAGTCCGCGCACCGCGGCGGTCGAGTTCCTCACGGCCGCCCGCACCCTGCTCGACGGCTCGACGGCCGACCTGGCGGGCGAGTACCAGCGGCTGCGCACCGCGCTCCCCGCCACGCGGCCGCACCCTGCCGTCGAGATCGGCGCGGGGGTGCTGCGCCCGGCCATGGCGCGGTCCGCCGGAGCGGTGGCCGACGTCGCCATCACCTGGCTCACCCCGGCCGCGTACATCCGGGACGTATTGGCACCCGCGCTGCGTGAAGGGGCGGGCGGCGGGCGCTCCCCGCGGGTCGCCACCGTGGTCCACGTCGCCGTCGACCGGCCCGGCCGCGACGCGGCGCGTCTTGCGGCCTCCGTCGTCTCCGGCCACCTCACCGCCCCGCACTACCTCGACATGCTGCGCCGGGCGGGATTGCCCGTCCGGGCCGAGGACGACACCAGGGTCAAGGCCAAACAGCTGGTCGACGCCGGGGTGTTCGTCTACGGCAGCCCCGCGCATATCGCCCGCGAGCTGGCACGGCACCGCGCGGCCGGCATCGACGAAGTGATCCTCAACGTCGGCGGGGTCCAGTTCACCCACGGCCTCCCGGAGGCGCTGACGGACCTGGAGGACGTGTACACCGCCGTGGAGGAGCACCATGGCTGAGGAGACAGCGCGCCCCACGGCACCGGACCAGGCCACAGCAGCCACGCCTCGGACGTCCTCCGGGACGGCGCCGCGAACCGGGGCGGACGGCCCGACCGCCGGACGCGCGCCGCAGCCGCCGACCACCGGCCCGCAGCCTCCACCGTCCCGCCTGCTGCTGTTCGGCACCGGGGCCCTGAGCGTGGCCTTCCTGCCCTTCTGGCTCAACTGGCTGCGCACCACCCATCCGCAGACCGAGGTCCGGCTGGCCCTCACCCGGAGCGCGGACCGGTTCGTCAGCCGGGCCGCCCTCGGGGCGATCCTGGGCAAGGAGGTGCTGCTGGACACCTGGCCGGGCACCTCCGATGCCGAAGCGCCGCACCTGGACCACGTCGAACTCGCCGCCTGGCCCGAGGCCGTCGCGGTGCACCCGGCGGGCCTGAACTTCATCGGCAGGTTCGCCGGGGGCCTGGCCGACACACCGCTGCTGATGGCGCTCCAGTGCACCCGGGCCGTGATCGGCATCGCCCCCGCGCTGCCGCCGGGGGCCGAAGCCGGCCCCGCCTACCAAGGTCATCTCACGGCGCTGGAGCGGTACGACAACGTCCTCGTCGCGGCGCCCCATCCCGGTCGCAGCGCCTCCACGGGTCGCTGCGACGCCTCGGTGGCGGCCCCGCTGCCCGCTCTGCTCGACCTGATCACCCGTCACCGTGCCGCGGAGAAGCCGACGGAGGGAGTCCCCCATGCCCGCCCCGTCTGACCTCGCCCCCCGAACCGGCATCCGGATCGCCCGGGACGAGCGACTGGTCCGCGAGCTGGGCACCGCGCACATCGTCACGGCCGTCCTCGCCCTGCCCGCCGGCGGCCACGTGTGGGCTCGCCGCCCGGGGCCCGCACGGGACGCCCCGCTCCCCCTGCCCGGACCCGCCACCGCTTCCTCGCTGCGCACGGTGTCGGACGTGTCACCGGTCGGCCTCGCTCTGGCCGAGCCCGACCAGCACCAGGCGGGCGTGCTGCGCTACCCGGCGCCCGGAGTCCAGGCGGCGGCCACGCTGCTCCGCGTGAACGCCCGGGGCGCCGGCCCGTCCGTCCGGGAGGCCGTTCGGGGGCTGGGCACGACGCTGCGCCTGCTGCACGCACAGCCCGCACCCGAGACCGGCGCCGCTCCGCCGGCACCGGCCCGGCTGTCCCGATGGCTGCGCTCCGGTCACGGGCCCGGAGCCACCCGGCGGCTGTACGCGGCGGCCCGGTCCCGCCTGGGCGACCGTCGGCTCGGGTCGATCGCCGACTGGGCGGACGAAGCCCCGCGCGGCTCCCACCCTCGCGTCCTGCTTCACGGCGGCCCGGCCCTCGGCGGGCTCGTCCTGCCCGTCGGCTCCGGCCGGCCGGTGCTGCTGACGGGAGAGGAGGCAACCGGCGGCTCATGGGAGTTCGACGTCGCCTGGCAACTGGCCGAGTTCGCCGAGATGGCCGCGGGCGTGCGCTGGGGCGTCTGCGGCCCCGCCGACCACACGGGCCTGGCCAGGGCGTTCCTGGACGGCTACGGCAGGCAGCCCTCACCTGCCGCGGCGCGCCGGGCGGTGGCCGTGCGCAGTCTCACCCACGCGCACGACTTCGCCGCCTACGTCACCTGGCACTCCGAGTTGACCACGTACCTGGACCTGGTCGCGGAGGCCGCGGAAGCGGCGGAGGCGCCGGACGCCGCGGCGGGCTGGGACGCCACGCGGGTGTGCTCCGTCGGGGCGCGGTGAGGAAGGAACGCGCCGCGCGGAATCCGGTCGCGCGCGACCGCGGGGCGGTGCCCCGACGGCGCCCGCCCGCTTGACGGCGTGACGGCTCAGGTGCCGGGCAGAGCGGCCTGAGCGAGGGCCTTCCACGCCCGGGTGGCGAGATCGAGGCTGCCCGACCGGGTCGTCTCCTCCGCGATCCGCCGCAGCTCCGCCGCGGCCGGTTCGCCCGCGCCCGTGGCCAACTCGGCCTCGCGCAGCAGGATTTCCGTCCTGACCCGGTCGCGGCGACTCATCACGCCCGGTGCGGCGAGGGCCTTGCGGCACCATCCGGCGGCCACGGCGGGTTCACCCTGCTGCAAGGCGACGCGCGCCTGGACCGCCCACAGTTCACCGACGTGCCCGGCACCGTCGTCCATCATCCCCAGCGCCGCCTCCGCCTCACGGCACCACCGTTCGGGATCGGCCGTCATCCCGCCGTGGACCTCGATGTGGGCGGCGACGGCGGCCAGCCGCACCCTGGCCCACAGCAGCAGGTCGTCCCGCGCGTCCGCGGCACCGACCGCCTCCGTCAGCAGATGGAGAGCGCGCTGGTGGGCGTCGCGCGCCGTGTACACGGCGGCGGCGGTCCACAGGGCGCGGACCCGTCGCCGTCCGGTCGACCGGGACGCTTGCCCGGACCGCTCCAGCAGCCTCCCGGCGTGCTCCTCCGCCTCGCCGAGCCGACCCGCCGCCAGTTCGGCCGCGGTGACGGCCAGCAGCGCCTCCAGCCGGTCGGCGTCGGTCGCGCCCGCGTCCTCGGCCGACGCCAGCGCCTCCCGCCCACGCCCGACGGCGGCGTCCGTCTCTCCGAGCAGCAGATGGCAGTCGGACAGCCCGGTCAGCACCCGTGCCCGCAGCGGGACGATGCCGGACTCGCGGGCTACCGCGTCCAGGCGGTCCAGCACCTCCCGTCGCACCCGCACGTCGCCGAGCAGCTCGTGTGCGCGGGCCAGGAACCAGAGCACCTGCCAGCGCTGGCCGGCGGGAACGTCGGGCAGCGCGGCAGCGGTGGTGAGCTGCCGGACGGCCTCGGCCGGCTCACCGTCCTCGAGGGCGGCGACGGCGGACGCCAGAAGCGCCGGGGCCCGGTCGCCGCTCGCCGCGCCGGAGGCGATCCGGAAGACGTCCGGGGCGATCCCGAGCCGCTCCGCCAGGTGGCCGGCCGCCTGGGACGTCACCGCCCGGCTTCCGGACTCCAGCCGGGAGACGTAACTCGCCGAGACCTTGGGGCCGACGAGGTCCGCCTGCGACAGTCCGCGCTCGACCCGCAGACGGCGCAACAGCCGTCCGAAGTCGGGTTGGCCCAACAGTTCCATCCGCCGTCCATTCCACCCGCGAGTCAAGGATCTCTCCGTAGCTTACGGCTCCGCCTACAGGCCCGATACGGCTGCCGTCATCTGGCGGCAGCCGCCGACAGCCTCCGCTCATGACACTTCGCCGAAGGTTCGATCCGCTCGACATGACAGATTTAGTCATCGTTATTGACACGCCGACGCGATGGGCCTACAAAGGAGTCACACCCGGCGGGGACCCCCGGCCGGGACGGGAATCACGCCTCACCGACAGGAGACACCCATGTCCACCCAGAACCTGATGAGCGGCTTCGACGCCTACACCGACGCCGCCGAGCTGGCCGCGGAGCCCGTCAACGGGGTCGCCGAGGAGCAGTCCACGCCGACCATCACCATCACCGTGAGCCTGATCAGCGTGGTGCACACCTACGACACGGGCTGCTGACCGCGACCTCCCCGCCACCGGGGCCGACTCCGGCCCGCCCGGAGCCGGCGGCGCCAAGCCCCTCCCCCCTGCGGACCCATCCCGTCCGAAAGGGGACCCGGAACACCCTCGCGCATGACTAGTCATGTCACGCTTTTTGACTGAGCTTGTCCATCATCATCACCATCACCGAGGAGACACGATGTCCGTCCAGGATCTGATGAACGGTTTCGACGCCTACACCGACGCGGGCGAGCTCGCCGCACAGGCGGCGGTCGGGGTCGCCGACGAGCAGTCGACGCCCACCATCACCATCACCATCGGTGTGTCCCTGTCGCTGACCGCCGAGCACACCTGCTGAAGGGGGCCGACGCCATGACCGCCCAGGACCTCATCGACGGCTACCGGACCTTCGTGGACGCGGAGGAACTGGCGTCCTCCGTGGTGGCGGAGATACCGCCGACACTCACGACGTGGACCGTCACCATCACGTCCTCGACGTTCTAGGGCCGCCGGGACGGTCCGTCCCGGCGCACCGGCCGGTCCGTGCCCTCGCCGCTCGGACCGGCACCCGTCCCGGGACGGACCGTCCGGCCACGGCGCCGGGCCGGCCACGCCGTACGCGGCGCGGCCGTCGCCCCGGGCACGCACACCGAGAAACCCTGAGGGCGGGAAGGCCGAGGTGGCCTTCCCGCCCTCAGGGGTCGTCCGGCACGGCACCCGCCGGACGAGGCGGTCACGGGAGCCGCCGCCCGGCTCCGGTGCCGGCGGTCCGGGAGCAGGCCGTCAGCGGCGCCGCGCCGCCGGAGCCAGCGCCGCGTGACGTGCGGCCGCGTCGCGCACACCGGGGACATGACCCTTGCGCGCGAAGCCCTCCCCCGCCAGGCAGACGGCGTACCGCGCCGCCTCTCCCCGGCCGGCCAGCCTGAGGACCTCCGCCTGGTCCAGCCGGGCCAGTGCGTGGACCAACGGCGAGTCGGACGCGGCCGCCTCGCCCACCGCACGGTCCGCCAGCGCGCGGGCGTCCTCGGCACGCCCTTCGGCGGCCGCCAGCCGTGCCAGCAGACCCGCCGGACCGGCCGTGTCCACCGAGCACGCCACACCGCGCCCCTCCGTCCGCACGACCGGCGAGCCGCCGGCCGCCAGCCGTCGGGCCGCCTCCTCGTACCGGCCCGCGTCGGTCAGCAGCCGCACGGACGCCCAGCGCACCGCGTCCCGCACCGGGCCGAGGCCGAGGGACGCGGCCGCGTCCCGAGCCTCCGCCAGGTGCCGGGCAGAACGCGTGGTCCGCCCGGCCAGCGACTCCAGGCGGGCTTCCAGCACGGACAGCAGCACCGCACCGCACCGTGGATCGGCCTCCGCCGCCGCGGAACGGGCCAGGACCAGAGCGGCGCGGGCGAGGGAATCGCGGCCCTGCATCGCGTGCAACAGCACCAGCGGACCGGCCAGCGCCAAACGGCAGGCGGGTCCCTGGTCGCCGTATCGACTCAGCAGGGTGCGGAGACGGGGCACCGCGGAGGAGACGGGCTCGGGGCCGTACAGCAGCGAGAATCCGAGGACACCCAGTACGGAGGCCCGTTCTCCCTCGGTCGCACCCGCCCGCCGGGCCCACCTCAGCGCACTCTCCCCCAGGGCGGCGGCCTCGCCGTACCGGCCCAGGCACTGGCGCTTGCGGGCGGCCCGCACGGCGTACCGCAGCCGCGCGAGTGCGCCGTCCTCCTGCGCCGCCGGACGGTCGTCATCCGGGCCGGGACAGGGCCGGTGGCGGAGACCGCCCGGTGCGGGGCCGAACGCGTCCCGAGCGGTCCACCAGGCCAGTTCGGCCGTATCGGTCCGGATCGGCCGCGGAGGTGCGATCGTCCCCCACGGCGGCCGCCGTGTCCGTGGAGCCGCAGCCGGTGCGCCCGGCGCCCCGCCCGCTCGCCCGCTCGATGCCGGATGAGGCTTCGCCCGCTCGTCGAGTTCCACGGCGGCCCCTCTCTGCGCGTCCTGGGTGGTGGGTCACCGCGGTCGCGGCAGGGGAATCATCCGGCCGCGCGGCAGCCCGCCACATGGGTGGCAGCGCCCCAGATTCCGGCCCGGGGCTCCGCCGTGCGGTGGGCCCGGACGCCCACGGGCCCCACGAGACGCCGTTCGCCGCCCCCGACCGGCCGGGTGCTCACTCCCCCGCCAGCAGTTCACCCACCCGTTCGCACAGGGCGCCCCGATCCGGCAGTCCGGTCTTCTGCAACAGACTCGCGACGTGCTTCTCGACCGTCCGCGGTGAGATGTGCAGGCGCGCCGCCAACGTCTTGTTGCTCGGCTTGCCGGGCATCATCTCCAGTACCTCGAACTCGCGCGCCGTGACCCCGAGTCGGCGCAGCGACTCGGGAATGCGGTCGGTGCCGGACCGTCGCTGCCGCACCGGCTCGCCCAGCCGCCGGAGCAACGCCCGGCAGGCCCCGGCCACCGGCCCCACCTCCAGGCGGTGGAAATACTCCTCCGCCTCACGCAGCCAGTCCCGAGGGTGTCCCCAGCCCTCGTCGACCGCCGATTCCGCCACCAGCCGCAAACCGAGGTGCCGGGCCATGCCGAAGGGCTCGGCGTCGCGTCCGGCCCGGCGCATCGCGTCGCTCGCCGCCCTCGCATCGCCGCGGCGCCCGGCGAGCACCGCCTCCGCGAGCGCCACGAAGTGCCGGTTCCACCGCATCGTGGCCGCGTCCGCGGCGGCGGCCCGGCGCAGTCGCGCCTCGTCGGCCCGCCCGGCCAGGACGTCGAGCAGCAGTCCGAGTCCGTGGTGCCCGTCGAGATGGAACGGACTCTGTCGTCGGCCCTGTTCCGCCGCGACCCAGGCCATCTCGGCCTCCGCGGCGGCACGGTCCTCCTCCAGCAGCGCACAGAACGTCCGCCCCAGACCGTGGACCAGCATCACCTCACCGGACCGGCCCCCGCCGTGGCGGGTGAACTCGGCGAGCGCCTCCGTCATGTCGTCGCGCAATCCACGGTGCGCGGCCAGCACCACCCTGGCCATGAGCACGTACTGCGTCACCCCGACCAACCGCAGGCCGCGGCTGCCGGCCAGGCACGCGTCCAGTTCCCGCTCGGCGCGTTCGAAGTCGGCGGTGAGCACCGTGTGCAGACCGAGTACGGCGGCGGCGTTCTGCGCGAGGGTGAGCGCACCGCCGTCCAGCAGTTCCCGGTGTGCCCGGCGCAGCGGCCCGGCATCCCCGCGCGTGAGCCAGGCATTGCCGCCGAGCCCCACGAGCGCGTAGTTGCGCCACGCCGTCAGGCCGTGCTCGACCGCACAGTCCAGGACCCGGCGGAAGCCGGCGTCCGACTCGGTCATGTCCCGTTCTCGCAGCGCGAATCCGAGGATGTACCAGGCCTGGCAGACGACCCGGGCCAGGCCGATGCTCTCCGCCCGCCGTGCCGCGCTCCGAGCGAGTTCGATACAGCGGTCCATGCGGTCGGCAGCCGGGCTCACCACCGACAGGTACGCCGCCACCGCGTCCAGCGTCGCCAGCTGCTCCTCGGTCGCCGCGCCCGGCAACAGGGTCCGGGCCGCCGTCACCTGGGCGTCTCCCTGCGCCCAGTGGCCGCCGACCTGCGCGGCCCAGGCCAGCCGGATGTGCCGGTCGATCTGCCGGGTGCGGTCGCCGGGCGCCAGCGCGGTCAGCTCCTCCACCAGGGCCAGCGCAGGGTCCAGCTGGCCGTCGTCGGCGAGTGCCTGGAGCCGCGCCTCCAGCACCTCGGAGAGCAGCGTCCGGTGGTCGGCGAGGACGTCGTCGACGCCGTTCAGCATCGACCGGGCGCGCTCGAGCACGACGGCCGCCGAGCCGGGCGCCCCGGCGCGTGTGGCGCGCAGACCGCACTCCAGGTAGAGCCGGGCGGCAGCCATGCGCTCACCGGCCCGTTCACGCAGCCGGGCCGCCGTCTGGCACCACTCTCCGGGCAGCCCCGGGTGGACCGCCTCCACGGCCTCCGCAGCCTGCCGGGCGGTCCGGGCCAGTTCGCCGGGTCCGATCCTGCTGCGCAGCGCGTCGACGGCGAGCGGGTGCTGGAACGCGTACCAGCCCGGCGTCCGCTCGTCGGGGGCCAGCAGCTGGGCGTCCACCGCGGACTGCACGTCGTTGAGCAGGCGCTGGTCGTCCAGGCCGAGGATCTCCTGGAGGAGGGTGAGCTGGAATCGGCGCCCCAGCAGCGCCGCGACGGACAGCAGGCGCGACCCTCCGGGGCCCAGCCGGTCGGCGCGGGCACTGAGCAGCCGGACCAGGGTCGGGGGCACCGTGCCGGCGGAGGTGTCCGCGAGCGCCCAGCTGTCCCGTACCGAGACGAGCTCGCCCGTGGCGAGCATGCTGTGCAGCAGTTCCTCCACCATGAGCGGGTTGCCCGCGCTGTCGTGGAGCAGCCGGTCGCACACCTCGGCGGGGATGAGCGACGGCTCGGACTCCAGGCAGGTCGCGACCAGTTCATGGACCTCGGGTCGGCCGAGCCGGCCGAGCGGGAACGCCACGCCGTCACCGCGGCGGCACACGTCCTCGGCCAGCTCGTGGGCCTCCGGCGACTCGGTGCGCACGGCGGCCACCACGGCGACCGGCTGACCCGTCAGGTTGCCCGCGAGATACTCCACCACCGCGAGCGTCTCCGGGTCGGCCTCGTGCAGGTCGTCGAGTGCCAGCACGCACCCCCGGTCGCGGCCCACCAGAGCGGTCAGCCGCAGAATCGCCTCGCCCAGCACGACCATGGACGCGTCCCCGTACTGGCCCCCGGGATCCTCCCAGTCGGGCACCAGGCGGCCCAGGACCCTTCGGTACGGACCGAGTTGCCGCACCAGCTCCGGGTCCAGGGTTCTCGCGACGGACATCAGGGCCTCCGCCAGCGGCCGGAACGGCACCGGGGGGCCGGTCGTACTGCCCCGTCCGCGCAGCACCGGCATCTCGGCGTCGACGGCGCAGCCGAGAACCTCCCTCAGCAGGCGCGACTTGCCGATTCCGGGCTCACCCGTCAGGAAGGCGACTACGCCCCGTCCCTCGCGGGCCTCCCCCAGAAGTGCGCGCAGGGCCGTCAGTTCGGCGGGGCGGCCGACGTAGGTGGCGGCACGGGTTCGCATGCCGGGAGTGTAACTCGGGCTTTCTGCACAGGAGTTCGGCGCAGCGCGGCTGCCGGAGAGGCCGGTGGCGGGACCCGGCCGGCGGGGCGGAGTGCGGCACGGCGGGAATCTGGGCAACGAATACCCATGCCGGACCCGTGCAGGCTCGGCACTCTGGGGGACGTGGACAAGCGAACGGACAGGCAGACGGCCCTCATGGCCGCCCCGGCACGCCGGCCGGAGGAGGAGCGGGAGACGTTCCTCGTGCGAGCACTCGGGCTGGCCCCCGGCACCGACACCCCGCCGCCGGCGACCGAGGCCGGAACCCTTGCCGAACTGACCCACCCACTGCGCCCGTTCGCGACGGCCGCCAGGGAGCTACTCGCCCCGAGGGCCCCATCGGAGTCCGTGGACCTGGACTCGGTGTGGACCGAGGTCGCGGCGACCCTGACCGAGCGGCTGGCCCGCCTCGCCGGGCACGTGCTCGCCTCCGAACTGGCCGCGGCCCGCGACGCCGACGAGCTCCGTGGCACGACCGGTCCCGTCCGATACCGGCGATTCCTGGGCCGGCTCGCCCGGCGCGACCGGCTCGGCGATGTGCTCGCACGCCACCCGGAGCTGGCCCGGCTGCTCACCGACGCCTGCATCGACACCGTCACCGCGCTCACGGAGCTCCTCGACCGGCTCGCCGGCGACCGCGCGGCGCTGGCCGTGGACGTGCTGCCGGCGGCCGCGACAGCCCGGCTGGTCGGGGTCGGGTTCGGTGCGGGCGACCGTCACGCGGGCCGGACGGTCGCGGTGCTCCGGTTCGCCTGCGGAGAGCGGCTCGTCTACAAGCCCCGGCCGCTCGCTCTGCACCAGAGCTGGAACGCGTTGCTGGCGTGGTATCGCGGCATCCTGCCCGGCCTCGCGCCCGCCGCCCTCGCGGTACTGCCCCGCGACGGCTACGGATGGGCCGAGTTCGTCCCCGCGTCGCCCTGTGCGGACGCGGGCGAGGTGGAGGCGTTCTACCGGCGGCAGGGCGCGCTGCTCGCCCTCTGCTACGCGATCGACGCGGTCGACCTGCACTGCGAGAACGTCATCGCCGGGGCCGGTCAGCCGGTCGTCGTCGACGTCGAGACACTGTTCCACCCGGCATGGCGGCCGCGGACCGACCACGGCGACGATCCGGCCCTCGCCGCGCTGAACGACTCGGTGGCCCGCACCGGCCTCCTCCCGTGGCTGATGGACATCGAGGCCGGCCAGGTCGACATCTCGGCGTTCGGCGCGGGCCACGACGGTTCCGGCTCCGAGGCGCTGCTGGTACCGGACTGGACCGACCTGGGCACCGACACGATGCGGATCGTCCGACGGTCCGTCCCCTACGCGCCTGCCGCGAACCGGCCGGTGATCGACGGACACCCGGTCGACCCCCTGTCCTATGGAACGCACCTGCAGACGGGCTTCGCCGCGGGATACCGCTCCATCCTGGATCACGCCGAGGAACTGACCGCGGCCGGCGGACTGCTGGACGCCTTCGCCGGGCTGCCGATCCGGGTCGTGGTCCGGCCGAGTCACGTCTACGCCACCATGCTGACCGAGGCCACCCAGCCCTACCGGCTCACCGGGCCGGAGGACCGCGCCACCGCCTTCTCGGCCCTGTTCGCGGAGGCCGGCTCGGCACATCTGCGGGAGCTGGCCGTGCACGAGCGGTCGGACCTGATGGCGGGCGACATCCCGCTGTTCACCGGCACGACCGACGCGCGGACGCTGCACACGGCGCGCGGCGCCCTCGTCCCCGTCACCCTCGACGCCACCGGGCTCGACGCGGCGCGCGCGAAGATCCTCCGCATGAGCGAGGCCGATCTGCGGCGTCAGGCGTGGCTCATCGCCGCGGCACTGGCGACCAAGGCCGCGCCCGCCGCCGACGCGGCGCCGGCCCGGCCGGTGACACCTCAGCCCCTGGAGCGCGGCCGGCTGCTGGCCCTGGCCTGCCGTCTGGGCGACGAAGTGATCGCCACGTCCGTGCGGAACAGCGCCCGCACGAACTGGATCGGCCTGGAGCGGCTGGACGGAGCCCGCTGGGCGGTGCAGCAGTGCGGAGCGGGCCTGGGCGACGGCCATCCCGGCCCCGCCCTGTTCCTCGCACAGCTGGGACGGCTCACCGGCATCGAGCGGTACACCGCGGTGGCGCGCCGAGCCGCCGCGGCGCTGCCGGGACTCGTCCAGGGCCTCGCCCGGCACACCGCGCTGTCCCGACAGGTCGGTCCCGGCGGCTTCTTCGGCGTGGGCGGCATCTGCTACGCGCTGTGCCGCCTGGCGACGCTGCTGGACGACGACCGGCTCAGAGCCTCGCTGTCCGTCGCGCTGCGCGCGCTGGCCGCGTCCCTGGCCGACGAGCACGGGCAGGGTGTCGGGCTCGGCCTGGCCGGCGGCCTCGCCGCCCTGCGCGCCGTGCACACGGAGACGGGCGAACCCCTCGCCGGCGAACTCGGCGGGCGGCTCGCCGAGCGGCTGGACGACCGCGACCGGACCGGGGGCTTCCTGCACGGCGGTGCCGGTGTGCGCTGGGCCGCGGGAGCCGCCCCCGTGCCGCCTCCGCCCGGCCGGGACCTGAGCTGGAGCACGGGGCTGGCGGGTGCGGCTCTGGCGGCGGCCGGACGCCCCGGCGGCGAACCGGTGGTCCGGAGCTTCCTCGATGCCGCCGCCGGGCACGAGCCACTGCGCGACCAGTCGCTGTGCACCGGCGAACTCGGCATCCTCGACGTCCTCATCGAACTGGAACAGGCCGGGTACGCGGAGGCCCGTCGCCTGTCGACCATCGGCGGCAGTCGTCTGCTCGGCGCCGTCGAGCAGTACGGCCTCCGGTGCGGCACACCGAACGAGGTGCCCACCCCCGGCCTGCTGTACGGAACCGCGGGGATCGGCTACGGCCTGCTGCGCCTGGCCGAACCCGCCGCCGTGCCCTCGGTCCTGGCCCTGCGGCCCGGACCGGGGCGGAACTGACCCGTCCGCACCAGCCCGACACCGGAGACACCACCCCATCGAAGGGAGCACGACATGCAGGAGCAGGAACGTGAACTCGCCGCGGCGCAGGAGCCGGAGGAGCTGGACCGGGAGCAGGAGCGGGAGGAGCCGGGCGGTTCCGCCGTGGACTCCGAAGGGCACGCGTCCGGCACGGACGTCTTCGCCCGCCGAGCGAGAATTCTCGCCGGGATGACCCTCGGCGCCGTGATCGTGACCGCGGTGGCCGCCGGTGACCCCACACCGACCATGACCAGCTGGGCCTAGACCGCTCGCGCCGCGTGAGTGCGGCGTGGAACCGCGGACGGGGAGAGCGGATGGCGCGGGTCCCGGTCGTAGGACCGGGACCCGCGCCATCGGGTCTCCTCCGGGGAACGCCCCAGGCTGTCGCCGGGACGGCCGGCGCCCCCGCCGGTACGGATCAGATCGTGGCCGCGTCGATCACGAAGCGGTAGCGGACGTCGCTGGCGAGCACCCGCTCGTAGGCGTCGTTGATCTCGGACGCGGCGATCAGCTCGATCTCGGCGCCGAGGCCGTGCTCCGCGCAGAAGTCCAGCATCTCCTGGGTCTCCTGGATGCCGCCGATGCCGGAGCCGGCGAGGGTCTTGCGGCCGCCGATCACCGAGAACAGGTTGAGCCGGACCGGCTCCTCGGGGGCGCCGACGTTGACGAAGGCGCCGTCGGTGCGCAGCAGGGAGAGGTAGGCGTCCAGGTCCAGCGGCGCGGAGACGGTGGAGAGGATCACGTCGAAGGTGCCGCGCAGGTCCTCGAAGGTCTTCGGGTCGCTGGTGGCGTGGTACTGGGCGGCGCCCAGCTTCAGCCCGTCGTCCTTCTTGCGCAGCGACTGGGAGAGGACCGTGACCTCGGCGCCGAGCGCGTGCGCGATCTTGACGGCCATGTGGCCGAGGCCGCCCATGCCGAGCACGGCGACCTTCTTGCCGGGACCGGCGTTCCAGTGCCGCAGCGGGGAGTACGTGGTGATGCCGGCGCAGAGCAGCGGCGCGGCCACGTCGAGGGAGATGCCCTCGGGGATGTGCAGGGTGTAGTTCTCGTCGACGACGACCTTCTGCGAGTAGCCGCCGTAGGTGGGCTCGCCGTCCTTGCCGATCGCGTTGTAGGTGCCGACGTTGCCCTTCAGGCAGTACTGCTCCAGGCCCGCGCGGCAGTTCTCGCAGGTGCGGCAGGAGTCGACCATGCAGCCGACGCCGACGCGGTCGCCGACCTTGAACTTGGTCACGCCGGGGCCGACCTCGGAGACGATGCCGGCGATCTCGTGGCCGGGGACCATCGGGAAGATGGCCTCGCCCCAGCCCTCGCGGGCCTGGTGGATGTCGGAGTGGCAGATGCCGGCGAACTTGATGTCGATCAGGACGTCGTGCTCGCCGACCTCGCGACGCTCGATGGTGGTGCGCTCCAGCGGAGCCTTGGCGGCGGGAGCGGCGTACGCGGCGACTGTGGTCATGCCGGGGTTCTCCTCCAGAGTGGTCAGTGCGGTGCCCGGCGATCGGGTCTCTCGCATCGGGCACGCTTTTCAGCCTGCCCGATGTTCCGGTGTTCACCCAGGTCACGGCTTGGCGTACGTTCGCCGGTCCTACCACTGGCGGGGTCAGGCTCGCGGGCGTACGACCGGGAATACTGGACGTATGGACGAACACCCCTCCGCGAGGTCCGCCGGCGAGGCGGGCATGCCGCTGGACCGCCGTGCCGAGCTGAGCGAGTTCCTGCGCACCCGCCGGGCCCGGCTCAAGCCCCGGGACGTGGGTCTGCCGGACCACGGTCGGCACCGCCGGGTGCCCGGACTGCGCCGCGAGGAGCTGGCGCAGCTCGCCGGGGTGTCCGTGGCGTACTACACGCGCCTGGAGCAGGGCAACGGGCGGAACGTGTCGGCGGAGGTGCTCGACGCGATCGCGCGGGCGCTGCGGCTGACCGACGCCGAGCACAACCACCTCACGCACCTCGCCAAGCCCAAGCAGCACAAGAAGCGGCAGGCAGCGCGCCCGCAGCAGGTGCGCGGGCCGCTGCGGGAGCTGCTGGACACACTGGACGGCGTCCCCGCCTACATCACCGGGCGGCGCTCGGACCTGCTCTGCTGGAACCGGATGGCCGCCGCCGTCTTCGGCGACTGGTCGGAGCTGCCGCCCCAGGACCGCAACTGGGCGCGGATGGTGTTCCTGCGGCCCGAGTACCGCGACCTGTACGTGGAGTGGGAGCAGAAGGCGATCGACATCGTCTGTCACCTGCGGATGGACGCCGGCTGCCACCCCGACGACCCGCGGCTGTCGGCGCTGGTCGGGGAGCTGTCGGTGAAGAGCGAGGACTTCCGCCAGCTGTGGGCGACGCACGACGTGAAGGAGAAGAGCCACGGGGTGAAGCTGCTGCGCCACCCCCTGGTCGGCGATCTCGCTCTGCGGTACGAGTCGTTCCGGCTGGTGGACGACGCCGAGCTGGCGCTGGTCACGTACCACGCCGAGCCGGGATCGCCGTCGGCGGAGGCGCTGCGGCTGCTGGCCGCGTGGGGCACGGACGCGACCCGCGCGGGCGCCTCCTCGCCCTCCTAGGGCGTACGGCGGGCGTCCCGCCTCGCCCGGCCGTGGGCCCGGACGCCTCCGCCCCCGGCCGGGCCCTCAGGGCCGGTACGGCGGGGCCGCTCCCCAGTGCCACCGCGGTACGGGCTGTTCGGCGGGCGGGGCCGCGCCGGGGGCGGAGAAGAGGACGGCCAGGCGCGTGCCCCACTCGACGTAGGCGAGGAAGGCGGAGCGGAACTCCGCGTCGGTGGGGAGCGCGGCGTCGTCGGCCGCGTCCTGGATCAGGTCGACCCAGCGGCGGCGCTGGGCCTCGGTGATGCCCTTGCCCAGGTGCGCCGCGACCATGTGGCCGTGCCCGCCCTGGGTGTCGGAGTAGTGGGTGGGGCCGCCGAAGACCTCGCCGAGCCAGGCCGCGACGTGGGCGGCGTGCTCGGGCGCGAGTCCGGCGAAGAGCGGGGCGAGCAGGTCGTCCTTGCGGACCTTGTCGTAGAACACCTCGGTGAGCCGGGTGAACGCCTCGGCGCCGCCGGCCCAGTCGTAGAGCGTGGGGACGGCGGAGCCGCGGCCGCGTACGGCCGTCGGCTTGTAGTGGCGCATCTCCTGGACGGCGTCGGCGTAGGGCCCGATCTCGGCGAGGAAGACGGGGAAGCGGTCGGACTGCCGGAATCCCTCGAGGTGCGCCTCGGTCGACGTCCAGGTGATCCGCAGGACGTAGTTCTCGAAGTCGTCCTCGGAGCGGGCGAGTTCGTAGTCCACGCATTCGGGGGCGGCGGCGAGCTGGGCCGCGGCGCGGGTCCAGGCGGCGAGGAACTGCGCCGACTGCTCGGCGGCGATCCGGTAGCGGATGTATTCGACTGTCGAAACGGTCATGCTCCACACAAACACGAACGGACCGCCGAAGGCCCCGCTTCCGGCGGTCCGTTCGCTGCGGGCACAGCGCCCCGCCCGCGGCGCCCTTCCCGCTACGCCTTCGCGTTCTCCTTGACGGTGATCAGCCCCTTGCGGATCGTCACGAGGCGCGGTGCCCTCTTCGCGATCGAGGAGTCGTGCGTGACCATGATGAAGGTCAGCCCGTGCTCCTTCCACAGGGCTTCGAGCACGTCCATGATCTCGTCGCGCATGGACTCGTCGAGGTTGCCGGTGGGCTCGTCGGCGAGCAGGACCTTGGGCCGCTTGACGAGGGCCCGGGCGATCGCCACCCGCTGCTGCTGGCCGCCCGACAGTTCGGCGGGCAGGTGGCCGAGCCGCTCGGCGAGGCCCACCGACGCCAGGGCGGCGGCGGCCCGCTCCCGCCGCTCCGCGGCCTTCACGCCGAGCGGTACGAGCGCGGTCTCGACGTTCTCCTGGGCGGTGAGTGTGGGGATCAGGTTGAAGCTCTGGAAGACGAATCCGATGGTCTCGCTGCGCACCCGGGTCAGCCTGGCCTCGGACAGCTTCGCCAGGTCCGTGCCGTCGAGTTCGATGCTGCCCGCGGTGGGGCGGTCGAGGCCGCCGAGCATCTGCAGGAGGGTGGACTTCCCGCCGCCGGTGGGGCCCTGGATGACGAGCCGGTCGCCGTCCCCGATCGTGAGGTCGACGCCGGCGAGCGCGTCCACCGTCTCCTTGCCTCGCGCGTAGCGCTTGGTGACGCCTCTGAGTTCGTACATGGTGCAGCTCCTGGGACTGGGATGCGTGAGGGGGTGGGGCCGGGCTATTCGACGCGGCGCAGCGCGTCCGCCGGGCGCAGCCGGGAGGCGCGCCAGCCGCCGAAGGCACCGGCGATCAGGCCGCCGGCCACGGCCAGCGCGACCGCGACGGCGATCGTGTCGACGCCGACGGGCGCGGTGAGCGCCACGTCGAGGGCCTGCGACGCCGCCCGCCGGCCGGGCCCGCCGAAACCGGCCCCGCCGAGACCGCCGCCACCGCCTCCGCCGCCCGATCCGCCGAGCTGCGCCTGGAGGGTGGGGCTGATCTCGGTGACGGCGTAGGCGCCCGCGAGCCCGAGGGCGATGCCCAGCACGCCGCCGACGAGTCCGTTGACGACGGCCTCGCCGACCACCTGGCGGGTGACCCGGCCCGACGTCCAGCCGAGCGCCTTGAGGGTGCCGAACTCGCGGACGCGCCGGGAGACGGCCGAGGAGGTGAGCAGTCCCGCGACCAGGAACGCGGCCACCAGCACCGCGATCGACAGCCACCTGCCCACGTTCGACGCGAGGTCGGAGGCGGTGGACAGGGAACCGGAGACGGTGTCGGCGAGGTCGGCGGAGGTGGTGACCGTCGTGCCCGAGACGTTCTTCCGGATGGCGCTCTTCACGCTGGAGATCTGCTGCGAGTCGGACGCCTTGACGTAGATCGTGGTGACCTTGTCCTTGGCGCCGGCGAGCGTCTGCGCCTGCCGGAGCGGCATGTACAGGTTGGCCGCCGCGTCCCCGCTGTCCGGCGTCGCGATGCCGATGACCTTGTACGTGACGTCCTTGACGGTGACGGTGCCGCCGACGTCGAGCTTCTTCTCCTGGGCGTAGGAGACGTCGGCGACCACGACCTTCGCGTTGGTCTCCGAGGTGGTGAACGTCCGGCCGTCGGTGATCTTCGACGAGGTCAGCGGTCCCAGCGCGGGCTTGGTGACGTCGGTGCCGTAGACCGAGTAGTTGTTGACGTCGAAGTCGGCGCCGCCGCCCTTGACGGTGCCCTGGGGCGAGGGCTGGGCTCCGCCGCGCCGGCTGCCGCCCTCCTGCCCGGGGGCCTGCTCGAACTTCCCGCGGGTGAACCTGCCGTCGACGCGGACGACCTGGAGGCTCAGGCCGCCGACCGCGTCCGCGACGCCCTGCTGGCCGCCGACCTCGGCGACGGTCGAGGAGGCCAGCGTCTGGAAGCCCCGGACCATGACGCGGTCGCTGCTCTGCTCCTCGTCGGAGCCGCCGTCGTTCGCGTCGAAGGAGAAGCGCGGGCGCTCGCTGCCGGCGGAGACCGGTTCGGCCGCCTTGGTGACGGTCATGTCGGTTCCCAGCCCGTACAGCGACTGGAGGACCGTGCCCTGGGCCTTCTCCATGCCCGAGGAGACGGAGCTGACCACGATGACAAGGGCGATGCCCAGGGCGAGCCCGGAGGCGACGACGAGGGCCGCCTTTCTGCGGCGGCGCAGTTCGCGCCTCAGGTAGGTGAAGAACATGGCCGCAAGCTAGGGACGGCGCGTGACGAAGGGATAAGGCCGAAATAAAAGAAGCATGAGAACGCCGCGGGCGGGCCGCGACGCCCGTACGGGACCCGGGACGCGGAACGCCGATGCGGCGGCGACCCCGGAGGATCGCCGCCGCATCGGCGGGCACCGCGCGTGCGGTCAGACGGCCGAACCGGCCTTCCAGGCCGACCAGTCCATGTTCCAGCCGTTGAGGCCGTTGTCCGGGGCGATGGTCTTGTCGCCGGTGTTCTCGACGACGACCACGTCACCGATCAGGGAGTTGTTGTAGAACCACGCGGCGGGCGTGTCCGGGTCGCCCGCGCCCTTGGTGTCGGACAGGCCGACGCAGCCGTGGCTGGTGTTCGCGGAGCCGAAGATGGACTTCGGGCCCCAGTAGTTGCCGTGGATGAAGGTGCCCGACGTGGACAGGCGCATGGCGTGCGGCACGTCCTTGATGTCGTACTCGCCCTTGCCCTCGTCGTTCTTGAATCCGACGGTCGAGCCGTCCATCCGGGTCTCCTTGAACTTCTCGGAGATCACCATCTGGCCCTGGTAGGTCTTGTTCTCGGGCGAACCGGCGGAGATCGGGATGGTCTTGATCGTCTTGCCGTCGTGGGTGACCTTCATCGTCTTGGACTTGGCGTCGACGATGGAGACCTGGTTGCGGCCGATCTTGAAGGTGACCGTCTTCTGCTGCACGCCGTACACGCCGTCAGCGCCCTCGACACCGTCGAGGTTCAGCTTCAGGGTGACGGTGGAGCCGCCGGTCCAGTACTTCTCGGGGCGGAAGTCCAGGCGGTTGGCGCTGAACCAGTGCCCGACGACCTCCTGGCCGCTGCTGGAGGAGACCGAGATCCCCTTCTGCACCGCGGCCTTGTCGGTGATCGCCTTGTCGAAGTTGATCGACACCGGCATGCCGACACCGACGGTGGAGCCGTCCTCCGGCGTGAAGTTGCCGATGAAGCTGTTCGCGGGCGAGACGGTGCTGAACGAGGCGTTCTCGTGGGCGACGCGGCCCGACGAGTCGGCGGCCTCGGCGGCGATCTTGTAGGTGGTCGCACGACTCAGCTGCGCGCTGGGCTTCCAGCTCTTCTTGTCCGCGGATATCCGGCCGGCGACGGCCGTACCGTCCGCGGTGCGCATCGTCACCGAGGTGAGCGAGCCCTTGCTGACCACGACCGCCGTGCCGTTGTTGATCGAGGCGTTGTCGGAGCCGTCCTTCGGCGTGATCTTGATCTGGGCCTCGGAGGTCTTCTTGGCCGCGGCCTCGTCGACCTTCGCCTGCGACGAACTGCCGTCACTGGCCTCCGGAGCACCGGCCTTGTCCTCGCCCCCGCTGCACGCAGAGAGCACCAGCACCCCGCCGAGCAGTGCGGACGCGGCCGTCAGACCCTTGCGCCGCCTACTGTCCGTCATCACACGCTTCTCCATCGTCGCCGAATCCCGAAAAGACACGAGAGCCCCCGTAAGAACCTTCAACGCTACGACCGGTTCGTCCCGTTCCACTTCCCGCGGAAGTGTGGGGCACGCCACGTTCGGGCGCGCGGACGGAGCGGTACGCGAGTGGCCCGTGCGTCTGCGGAGACGAGAAAAACCGGGCGGCGGTTGCCGCCCGGGGCCGGTCAATCCCCCGAAACGCGTCAGCCGCGCACGTCGTCCTCGTCGTCCTCGTCCGCATCATCCTCGCCGAGGCCCCCGTCAGGCGAATCGGGATCGTAGTCGACGCGTTCGGCGCTCCAGGACGCCTGCGCGAGATCGGTTCCGGGCACATCACCGACCAGGTCGAACGGATCGACGAGATAGGCGAGCGCCTCCGCCGTGTCCTCCGTCACGGCCCGCTCGGCGTACGCCCGCTCACCGGCCGGCAGGGATTCCTCGGCGATCCTGCCGAGCGCGGCCTCGGCGACCGCGCCGGCATCGCCGATCTCCAGCACCAGTTCGACACGAATGCGGACGAAACGTGACGTCTCAGGGGTACTCATGGGAGGGAGCGTACGGCCCATGGGGTGCGCGACTTTCCCGCGACCCGCGCCGTTCACTAGCATCGCCCCACACGGCCAATTCGCCAGCGCCACAAGGGGATCGATATTTCGTGTCCGCCGCACGTCGATCGTTGCTGACCGCCACCGCAGCAGGGACCCTCCTGGGGGCCCTGTGGTTCGTCCCGTCCGCGAACGCGAGTCCGGACTCCGTGTCCCCGCACGGTCCGGCACCGGCTTCCGCCTCCGCCGACGCCACGGCGACCGGAACCCCCGCCGCGTCGGACACCGGCCCGGACGCGGCCCCCGCCGGCGCCGGCACCCAACTCGCCGACACCGGCAGCGTGGACACGACGCCGTACGTCGTCGGCGGCACGGCCTTCCTCGGCCTCGGGGCCGGTTTCGTGGCGTACTCCGTGCGCCGCGAGCGCTCCGTGGCCCTCTGACGGCGCCCGGCGCACCGAGCCGGCCGACCGGCGTTCCGGACAACCGTGGGGAAACCATGCGAGAGCTGAGCGAGCTGACCGACGTCGCGGAGCCGGCCTGGCCGCTGCTGGCCCGGGCGCTCGACACCAGCGGCGTGTCCATGGAGGTCCTCCCCGTGGACCCCGCACTGGGCCGCGCCACCCTTCAACAGCTCCAGGTCACCGCCCGGTCCTGGCTGGGCGGCATGGTGCTCGAATGCGGCGGGGTGGTCCTGGACAGCGGCTGGGTGCGGATCTACGGCAGTCCGGCCGAGGACGCCCCGGCCGGACTGCCGGGCGGCTCCACGGACCTTCCCTCGCTCGCCGACGTCAACGACTTCCCCGAGCACGTCGACCCGGCCTGGCGCCCCGCGGGCGGCGGCCTCGTCGTGGGCCACGACGTCCTGGGCGGCGTCTTCGCCCTGAACGGGCCCGACCCGGAGGCGGCCGGGCGGCCGGGGCACCCCGGCGAGATCGTGTACTTCGCGCCGGACTCCCTGAAGTGGGAGGCGCTGGAGGTCGGCCACGCGGCCTGGCTCCAGTGGCTCCTCGGCGAGGGCACGGACCGCTTCTACGACACCCTGCGCTGGCCCGGCTGGCGCGCGGAGTCCGGTCCCCTGACCGGTGTGCAGGGGCTGTCCGTCGTGCCGTACCTGTGGTCGGCCGAGGCCCGCCGCGACCTGATGTCCACCAGCCGCCGCCCCGCCCCCCTGGCCGAGATCCTCCGGCTGCACCGCGAGTTCGGCCTGAGACTGGACCAGATCGACCCGGGGTTCCTCGGCACCGTCTGACCCCTCCCCCACCCGACGCGGCCCCGGCCCGCGCGGCCCTCCCGGACACCCGGCCGCCACCGGCCGTCGCGCCGCGCGGGAAGCGGAGCCCGAACACGACGGTGGCCGAACACGACGGTGGCCGAACACGACGGTGGCCGAACACGACGGTGGCCGAACACGACGGTGGCCGAACACGACGGTGGCCTGCTTCCCCGCGGTTCGCGGGGAAGCAGGCCACCGGTCGTATCCGGGACGCCGTCAGGCCGCCCTGCGCCCGCCGCCGCCCTGGCCGCCGCGCTGCGCGGGACGCCCGCCGCGGCCGGTGCCGCCGGAGCGGCCCGTGCCGGCGCCTCCCTCGGCCCGGCGCGGCGCGCCGGCTCCGTCGGCCCGGCGGCCGCCTCCGGTGCCGCCCTCGGCGCGCCGGGACGAGCCCGCGCCGCCGCTCGCACGGCGGGTGCCGCCCTCGGCGCCCGCGGCCGACCTGCCGCCGCCGCGCTGCCGGCGCGACCGGCCGTCCGCCCCGGCGGCGTCCTGGCGCGCGCCCGCCCCGCCGCCGGCGGGGCGCCTGGCGCCGCCCCCGGTGGCGCGCCGCGACTTGGGCCGCTGCTTGGCCGGTTCGGGCTGGGCCGGAACCTCGATCACGACGGGGACGCCGGAGGGCTCGCGGGCGCCGGTGACGCGGGAGAGTTCCTCGTCCCCTGAGCTGACGCGGGCGGTGCGTGGCGTGATGCCGGCGTCCGCCATCAGACGGGTCATCTCGCGCTTCTGCTCGGGGAGCACGAGGGTGACGACGCTGCCGGACTCACCCGCGCGGGCGGTGCGTCCGCCGCGGTGCAGGTAGTCCTTGTGGTCGGTCGGCGGGTCGACGTTGACCACCAGGTCGAGGTCGTCGATGTGGATGCCGCGCGCCGCCACGTTGGTGGCGACGAGCGCGGTGACCTGACCGTTCTTGAACTGGTCGAGGGTGCGGTTGCGCTGCGGCTGGCTGCGCCCGCCGTGCAGCGCGGAGGCGCGGACACCGTTGGCGAGCAGCCGCTTGGTGAAGCGGTCGGCGCCGCGCTTGGTGTCGACGAAGAGGATGACCCGGCCGTCGCGGGCGGCGATCCGCAGGGCGACGGCCTTCTTGTCGGTCTCGTCGGCGACGTGCAGCACGTGGTGCTCCATCGTCGTGACCGCCCCGGCGGAGGGGTCGACGGAGTGCACCACGGGGTCGGTGAGGAACATCCGGACGAGCCGGTCGATGTTCTTGTCGAGGGTGGCCGAGAACAGCAGTCGCTGGCCGCCCGGCTCGACCTGCTTGAGCAGCGCGACGACCTGCGGCATGAAGCCCATGTCGGCCATCTGGTCGGCCTCGTCGAGGACGGTGATCGCGACCTGGCCGAGCGCGCAGTCGCCGCGTTCGATGAGGTCCTTGAGCCGCCCGGGGGTGGCCACGAGGACCTCGACGCCGCGGCGCAGCGTGCCGGCCTGGCGGCCGATCGACATCCCGCCGACGGCGGTGGCCACGCGCAGGTTCACGGCGGTGGCGTACGGCGTCAGGGCGTCGTCGACCTGCTGGGCGAGTTCGCGGGTGGGGACGAGGACGAGCGCGAGGGGCTGCCGCGGCTCGGCGCGGCGGCCGGCCGTGCGGGCCAGGAGGGCGAGCCCGAAGGCGAGCGTCTTGCCGGAGCCGGTGCGCCCGCGTCCGAGGACGTCGCGCCCGGCGAGGGAGTTGGGCAGGGTGGCGCCCTGGATCGGGAAGGGCTCGGTGACGCCCTGCGCCGCGAGGGTCTTCGTCAGGGCGGCGGGCATGTCCAGCGCGTCGAAGGACTCGACGGCGGGCAGCGCCGGGGTGACGGTCTCGGGGAGCGAGAACTCCTGCGGGGGTGTCACCTTGCGGGCGGGGCCGCGGCCCGCGCCCCGGCCGCCGGAGCGTCCGGAGTTCCCGGCGGAACCGCCGGCCTGTCCGGCGCGTGCGTTCGCCGGCCGCTTACGGACGGGACGTTCGGATCGAGTCATGCTGGATCTGGATTTCCTTCCTGGGCCCCACGGACTGCACACACAGCGCTCACCACCTGCATGAGCTGTCACAGCGCGAGCCGGGACCCGCGCCCGAAGGCGCGGGACCCGGCTCTGGAAAAGCGCGTCGCGAACTAGGCGGGAACGATGTTCTCCGCCTGCAGGCCCTTCTGGCCCTGCGTGACCTCGAAGGAGACCTTCTGGCCCTCGAGGAGCTCACGGAAGCCGGAGCTCGCGATGTTCGAGTAGTGCGCGAAGACGTCGGGGCCGCCGCCGTCCTGCTCGATGAAGCCGAAGCCCTTTTCCGAGTTGAACCACTTCACGGTGCCGGTAGCCATGTTGTTCTCCTGAACAGGTAGAGGCCCCATCCGGAGCATGCACCGGTAATGCCGGAGATGCCGGTAAAACAAAACGCGCCTGCGGAGGATTCCGATCAGGCGCACAAAGTAAATGGGTACCAAAAACGTATCAATGAGACAGTAGCACACCCCGCCGCATCGCTGCGCGGCGGGGTGCGCGGGCCGCCGCCGGCCACCCGCTCGCCCCGTCCCGCCTGCGCGAATCCGCCCGGCCCTCGCGGCCGTCGCGGACGCGGCGACGAGCCGCCGCCCGTCGTTCCGAGTATGCACCCGCCCGTGCCCGTCCGGTTCGGCACCCCGGCGGGCACCACCGGACCGCCGCGGCGAACGGCGCCCACCGCGCGTCCAGCGGGTGATGCGAAAGCCCCTCTGCCGTGCGACGTCCTCGGGCGTGTTGCGAAAGTCCCTCCTGCCGCGCGACGCCGTGCACGCACTCGCGCCGTGCAGCCCGCCCCGGGGGCGACCGGAGGGACTTTCGCGCACCGTCCCTACGGGAGTCCCCTCAGGCGAGCGGGCCCGTCACCGGCTCCACCGCGGCGAGCACGCCGCCCGCGCGCACGAACGCGTCCGCCGCCTCCAGGTCGGGGGCGAGGAAGCGGTCCGGGCCGGGCCCCCGGACGCCGGCCGCGCGGACGGCGTCGATCACCGCCTGCGAGGCGGGGGCGGGGGCCAGCCCCGTGCGCAGTTCGACCGCGCGGGTGGCGGCGTACAGCTCGATCGCCACGATGCGGGCCAGGTTGCCTACCGCGGTGCGGAGCTTGCGCGCGGCCGACCAGCCCATGGAGACGTGGTCCTCCTGCATGGCGGAGGAGGGGATGGAGTCCGCGGACGCCGGTACGGCGAGCCGCTTCATCTCGCTGACCAGGGCGGCCTGCGTGTACTGGGCGATCATCAGCCCCGAGTCGACGCCGGCGTCGTCCGCGAGGAACGGCGGCAGGCCGTGGCTGCGGTTCTTGTCGAGCAGCCGGTCGGTGCGGCGCTCGGCGATCGAGCCGAGGTCGGCGGCGGCGATGGCGAGGAAGTCCAGGACGTAGGCGACCGGGGCGCCGTGGAAGTTGCCGTTGGACTCCACCCGCCCGTCGGGCAGCACCACGGGATTGTCGACGGCGGCGGCCAGTTCGCGCTCGGCGACCGTGCGGGCGTGGGCGAGGGTGTCCCGGCCGGCGCCGGCCACCTGCGGGGCGCAGCGCACGGAGTAGGCGTCCTGGACGCGCGGGGCGTCGTCCTGGTGATGGCCGGTCAGCTCCGAACCCTTCAGCACGGCCAGCATGTTGGCGGCGCTGGCACCCTGGCCGGGGTGCGGGCGGATGGCGTGCAGCTCGGGGGCGAGCACCTTGTCCGTGCCGAGCAGCGCCTCCAGGGAGAGCGCGGCGGTGACGTCGGCGGACTTGTAGAGCGTCTCCAGGTCGGCGAGGGCCATGACCAGCATGCCGAGCATGCCGTCGGTGCCGTTGAGGAGGGCGAGCCCCTCCTTCTCACGGAGTTCGACGGCGTCGATGCCGTGCTCGGCGAGGAGTTCGGCGGCCGGGCGGACGACGCCGTCGGGGCCTTCGGCGTCCCCCTCCCCCATCAGCGTCAGCGCGCAGTGGGACAGCGGGGCGAGGTCGCCCGAGCAGCCGAGCGAGCCGTACTCGTGCACGACCGGGGTGATGCCCGCGTTGAGGAGGTCGGCCATGGTGCGGGCGACCTCGGGCCGCACGCCGGTGCGCCCGGAGCACACCGTCTTGAGGCGCAGGAACATCAGCGCCCGGACGACCTCGCGCTCGACCCGCGGACCCATTCCGGCGGCGTGCGAGCGGACGATGTTGCGCTGCAACTGTGCGCGCAGCTCCGGGCTGATGTGCCGGGAGGCCAGGGCCCCGAAGCCGGTGGAGACGCCGTAGACGGGCTCCGGCTTGGCCGCCAGGGCGTCGACGATCTCGCGCGCCGCGGCCAGGGCCGCCATCGCCTCGCCGGAGAGTTCGATCCGGGCGCCGCCGCGCGCCACGGCGAGTACGTCGGACGCGGTCACCCCGGACGTCCCCACCACCACAGTGTGCATATCCATATTCAGGAGCGTACGCAGTGAATTCGATGATGTCACTAGTGGACGGCGGGTTGGCCCCTTACTCCGGCGTACGTCACAGCGGACCCCCTCCGGGTGCTCAGGAACGCGGCCGGTCGTGCCGTCCCCGGAACCTGCGGCGCTCGCCCGCCGGGGGTGCGGGGGTGTCCGCGAGGCGGACCACGGGATCGTCGGGGCCCTCGCGCCCGGCGACCACCGGCTTCGCCGCCCGGACCGCCTTCGCCCGGTACTGCGCGGCGTCCGCCAGCCGGAACAGCCGGCGCGCCGACCGCACGGGCCCGATCGGGTCCTCGGTCGAGGCGACCCCGCAGGCCACTCCCTCGCCCAGCTCCAACTCGGCCGCGCGACGGCAGAGTTCGTCGGCGATCCGGACCACCTCGTCGGCGCCGGGGCCGACCGCGAGGAGGCAGAACTCGTCCCCGCCGAGCCGCGCGGCGAGGGTGCCGGGCAGCATCGCGCCGCACAGCGAGAGCACGGAGCCGAACCGCTCCAGGAGCCGGTCCCCGACGGCGTGGCCGCGGGTGTCGTTGACCCGCTTGAGCCCGTTGAGATCGCAGACGACGAGACTGACCACGGCCCCCTGGGTCCGGTGCAGCTCGACGGCCTCGTCGAGCCGCACGTCCACGGCACGGCGGTTGGCGAGCCCGGTCAGGGCGTCGGTGTACGCCAGCCGCCGGGCCTCCTCCAGGCGCTCGGTCTGGGCGATCCCGGCGGCGACGACGGAGGCGAGCACGGTCGCGAAGTCCGCGTCGGACCGGGCGAAGACGGGGGCACCGGTGCGCCGGGCCACGTACAGCTCGCCCCAGGCCCGCCCGTGCAGCACGATCGGCGCGACGACGCAGCAGCCCCGCCCGCGCCTGCGCAGAGCGGCGACCCGCTGATGGCAGTACCCGGCGGGGCCGGCCGCCGGGCCGTCGGCCGTCTCCACCCAGGCGTTGGGCTCGCCTCCGCCGGCCCACCGCTCGTGCAGGAACTCGGTGATCTCGGGGAACTGGTGCACGGGGTAGGCCTCCCCCTCGGGGAACTCCGCCTCGTCCGGCGCGCGGTCCCCCACGTTGGCCAGGACGCGGAGCCGGCCGAGTTCGCGCTCCCACACGGACAGCGCGGCGAAACTCCCGGCCAGCGCGTGACACGCGCCGAGCGCGGCGGCCCGCCACGACTCCCGCGGCGTGTGCGCCGCGGCCATCCCCTGTGCCAGCGCCACCACGGCCCTCAGCCGCCTGTCCTCTCCCATCTCCCCAGGTTAGGGATATTTACCTATCTTTGGGACATTGGTGCGGCGAACAGGGGGCCGGGTCACTCCCCGGGCCAGTCCGGGGTCCGCTTCTCGTTGAACGCGGCGACCCCCTCCGCCCGGTCGCCGGAGAACGCCACGGAGCGCCAGGCCGCGTCCTCCACCTCCAGACCGGCCCGCAGGTCCAGGCCGTGCCCGAGGCGCAGGGCGCGCTTGGCGGCCCGCAGCCCGACGGGCGAGTTCGCGGCGATGCGGGCCGCCATCGCGAGCGCCCGCGTACGGTCCTGGCCCGTCTCCACGAGCTCGTCGACCAGCCCCAACTCCCGCGCCTCGGAGGCTTCCAGGCGGCGGGCGGAGAAGATCAGCTCCGCCGCGCGGGCCGCCCCCACCCGGCGGGGCAGCAGCTGGGTGCCGCCACCGCCCGGGATCACCCCGACGGAGACCTCGGGCAGCCCCACGACCGCCGTGGCGTCGGCCACGACGATGTCGCAGGACAGCGCCAGCTCGAACCCGCCGCCGAGGGCGAAGCCGTGGACGGCGGCCACGGTGGGCACGGGCAGCTCCAGGACGCCCGTGTAGGCGGCGCGCGCGACGGGCCGCTGCCGCACCAGCTCGGCGTCGGTGAAGGAGTTCCGCTCCTTCAGGTCGGCGCCCACGCAGAACGCCCGCTCGTGGGTGGAGGTGAGCACCACGACTCGGACGTCCCGGTCGGCGGCCAGCGCGTCACAGGCGCCCGCGATGGACCGGGCCATCTGCGTGGACACGGCGTTCATGGCCTTGGGCCGGTCGAGGACGAGCTCGGCGACGTGCCCGTGCCGCCGCACCGCGACGAACTCGCCGAACCGCCGCTCCCCCGGGTCCCCGCCCTGCTCCACGGGTCGCTCCGCCCCTTGCTCCGCCATGACACCCTCCCGGTTAACGCGGGTTAACAACGACGCCCCGATCATCGCAGCCGAGGCCGCCCGGCGAAACCCACCTCGTGGCCGCCGGCCCCCTCGTTCGGGTGACATGGCACCCGACTCCCGTACCGGGCGCCCCGGCCCGTGCGTAACCTGCGCACCGCCACAGCGCATCCACGACACCGGCACACCGGGGAGGGACGGCCATGACAGACCGCGAGAGGCCGCACGCC
This sequence comes from Streptomyces sp. NPDC048566, assembly GCF_043199735.1. NCBI lineage: Bacteria > Bacillati > Actinomycetota > Actinomycetes > Kitasatosporales > Streptomycetaceae > Streptomyces > Streptomyces sp. NPDC048566. Next base: position 115,618 of record NZ_JBICWL010000011.1, on the reverse strand, counting down.
GGTGCCGGGCGCCCGGCACCCGGGACCGCGCCCCGGACACCGTCCGGGCCCGGCCGCTCCGGACCCGCACCCGGCGCACCCGCTCCCGCGGACCCCGCCGTCCCGGCCCCCTCCCCGCGCCGGCCGCACCCCGGCACGGCACGCCCGGCCGACGCGCCGCCCCCCGGCCCGGAAAGCCCCGTCGGCCCGGTCCCTCCCGGCCCGCTCCCGCAGCGCGCGGGAGCGGAGGGCCCCGCGGCTCCTCCGAGCCCGGCTCCACCCCTCCGGGGGACGCAGGGGAGCGCCAGGACGGCCTCCGCGCGGGCGGGCGGGCGCTGGGTGCGTTCCCCGTCCCTCGGGGTGGCGACGGACGCGCCCACCTCGTTCGCCGCGGGAGCCGTGGACCCGGCGCGGACGGCGGCGGTACGCGCACCCGCGCGGCCGGCCGCGGCCGGAGCCCGGGGCCCCGAGGTCCCCGCACCCGGCGCGGCCGGCACCCGCGTCGTCGCCCGTGGACGGTTCCGGCCGGTCGCCGGCCGGCCTGACCCGGTTCCGGCCGTTCCGGCCCAGCCGGCGGCAGCGGCGGGCCCCCGGCCGCCGGGGGACGGTCACCCGGCGCCGGGCGCGCCGGGCGGAACACCCCCGCGGGCCGCGGCACCGGCCCGGCCCGGCACCGTGCCGGCACCCCGCGTCGCGGCGCCGCCCGGTGCCGGGACGCCTCCGGCGCCGGCCCCCTCACCGGCACAGCGCCTCGCGGGTCCCGCCGGGCCGGTGCCCCCGGCGCCCCCGGCGAGGCGGGTCGGCCAGGTTCCCGGCGCCTCCAGGAACGTTTCGGCTCCACCGGTACCCGGTCGGCCCGGGCAGCCCCGGACGGAGCCCGGTGGTCGGGCGGGAACTCCGCCGCCGGCCGGGGGGCACCCGGCCCCGCGGACCGCGACACGCCCCGGCCCCGCCGGGTCGGTCCCCCACACGGGCGGCGGGCAGGTCCCGCTCGGGAGCGACCCGGCCGGGCCGCTCGGCCCCGCGACCGGACGGGCGATCGGCGGCGGGACCGGGGCTTCCGCGCGGAGCGGCCCCGGGACCGGTACGGAGACGGAATCGGCGTCGACCGCGAGCGGCGCGGGCACGGGACCGCGCACCGGCGCGACCGCCGGGCACGAGCGCGCGGAGCCCCAAAGACGCGGGGGCACGGAGGCCGCTCCGGGTGCCGCCCGCGGACCCCGCCCGCGTCCGCGGACCGCTCCGGGCGCCGTGCCGGCCGGCACCGGGACCGAGGACCCCGCGCCCCGGACCGGCGCGGGTCCCGCGGGGACCGGCACCGCGGCCGGGGCGGACCGGGAGTTCTTCGCGCCGGCCTCCGGGCGCGGGCGGCACCGCCGTCCGCGGCGCCGGCGGGTGCTCTTCGCCGCGGGGGGACTCGCCCTGGCCGCGGGGGTGCTGAGCCTCGTCCGCATGGCACCGGAGTCGGCACCCGGGATCGGCGGGGGCGGCGGGACCGCGGACGCCGAGCCGCGCGGATCGGCCGCGGCCACGGACCCGGAGGACGACGCCGTCACCACCGTGGAGGCCGTTCCGCCGCCCGCCCGCCCCGGCGCCGCCGCCACGGCGACGGCCGCCATGGGCGGCGTGAGTCCGGCGCCCTCCCCGGGCGCGAGCCTGAGCCCGGGCCCGTCCCCCGCGGCGTCCGGCGGCGCGGCGCCGGACGCGCGCCGTGCGGCACCCGGTTTCGGGGTGCCCGGCGTCCCCGCGGAGCCGGAGCCGACCCGCCCCGCGCAGGTCCCCGCCCCGGCGTCCACCGCCACGGCGCCCGGCCGGGCGCCGACGGCGCCCCCGACGCCGGCCGGGAGTACGCGTCCTCCGGCCCCGACGCACCGGCCGGAGGTGTGCGTGCCGGTCGTGGGGATCTGCGTCGACGGGCTGCTGCCACCGGGGCAGCGGGGATGACCGGGCGGCCGGCCAGGAACCGGGGCGCGGGCGGGTGGGCCGTGGGCCCCGTGACCCGGGACCGGGCGGCCGGGAGCCCGGAGAGGGGCGACCGGGAGGCCACCGGCCCGGCCCCGCGGTACCGGGCAGCCGGGAGCCCGGTACCGGATGACCGGGAACCGGGAAGCCCGGCGAGGCGCGACCGGCCGGCCGGCAGCCCGGCGGTGGAGGGCCCGGCGGGCGGAGGTGTGGAGACGGAGGGCCCGGGCGCACGCGATCAGGGCGCCGCGGACGCGAACGCGGGGGGCCCGGAGGCACGAGGGCCGAGGGCGGCAGGTAGTGCGGGCCCGGAGGCCGGACGCCCGGAGACGACCGGTACCACAGGCCCGAAGGCCCGACGCCCGCAAACGACCGGTACCACAGGTCCGGAAGCCCGACGCCCGCAGACGACCGGTACCGCGGGCCCGGAGGCGGGACGCCCGGAGGCGGCGGGTGCCGCCGGCGTGGCGGCGAGCGGGTCGCGGGCGGGGCTACGCCCCGGGTTCCCGGCGGCCGAGCAGCCAGGGTTCGACGACGCCCAGTCCGCGGACGGGCCGCTGCCACATGGGCTGGAGGGCGAAGCGGTAGGCGGGCGGCTCCTCGCCCTCCTTCTCGGCGGTCGCCGCGGCCTCGGCCGCCTCCGCCTCGGAGGCGGGGGCGTCACCGGTGCGGGTCAGTTCCTCGGCGAAGGCGCCGTCGACGAGGACCGCGTCCCGCGGGGCTATCGACGTGAGACGGCTCGCCAGGTTCACGGTCGTGCCGAACACGTCGCCCATCCGGGTGGTGACCGTGCCGAAGGCGATGCCGACCCGCAGCTCGGGCATCGTCTCGTCGTTCGCCATCGTCTCGATGAGCCGCAGCGCGATCTCGGCGGCGACGCCGGCGTCGTCGGCGGAGTAGAGCACCTCGTCGCCGAGCGTCTTGATGAGCCGGCCGCCGTGGGCGGCCACCAGGTCCGCCGCGGTGGTCTCGAACGCCTCGACGAGTTCGCCGAGCTCCTCCTCCTCCATGCGCCGGGTCAGCCGGGTGAAGCCGACCAGGTCGGCGAAGCCCACGGCGAGGCGCCGGTCGACCATCTCCTCGTCGTCGGCGGCCTGCACGACCCGGCCGGTGGCGGCGGCGAGCTGGCGGCGCCAGACGTAGACGAGGAACTCCTGCAGCTCGGGCAGGAGCAGTTCGATCAGGGGGTACGTCACCTCGGTGCGGGTCATCCCCGGCTCCGGGGGCTCGGTGAGGCCCTCCAGGAAGGAATCGATCTGCCATTCGGCCAGACGGGCGGTGGTCTGGCCGGTGGACCGGGCCACCTGGACGGCCATGGCCTCGCTCAGCAGCCCCGCCTCGACGAGACCGGCGAGCCGGCGCAGGGCGAGGACGTCCGCCTCGGTGAGCGCCTTGGCCTGGCCGATGTCGGCGAAGCCCATCGCCCGCCAGAAGCGGGACGCCAGCTCCATGGACACGCCGGCGCTGCGGGCCGCCTGGAAGGGGGTGTAGCGGCGCTCGGCGCCCAGGATGAGCCCTTCGAGCCGCAGGGCGAGGGGGTCCTCCTCGGAGTCCGGGTCGTCCGCCGCGTCGACCCGGCCGTTCGCCTCGTGCCGTGCGTCGGACCGCACCTCGGGCCGGGTGTCCGGTCCGGCGTCCGGGCCCCGGCCGTCCGCGGCGGCCTCGGGAGCACCGGCCCCGACGGCGGGGGCGTCCTCGGCGCGCGGCCCGGGGTCCGCGTCCGCGGAGGCGTCCGGTGGGGCCTCCCGGCCGGTCCCGCCGCTCGCGGCGGGCTGTGCGGAGGTGGCGTCCGTGACCGGTCCCGCGGGACGGCCCGGCTCGCCGTCGGAGGCAGGGTGAGCACCCGTGCCGGAGCCGGTGTCGTCGACGGTCACGCCTGCTGCCCTTCCGATCTGCCGAGGTCAGGTATCGACCGCGCTCAACTCTACGGCAGGTGTGCGCTGGCTCACTCCCGATGCCGCGACCTGGGCGGAGAGCCCGGCCCGCGGGGCGGTGCGGGGGTGTGCCGGGGCCCGGCGCGGGACGCGCGCACCGCGCGTGCGGGAGCGGTGACGGCCCGTGGCAGCGGCGCCACGGGCGGCCGTCACCGCTCCTCTCACACCGTGCGCAGATGCACCACGTCGCCCGCGCCCACCGGCTCCTGCACCCCGTCCCGCGTGGCGATCACGATCCGCCCGTGGCCGTCGACGGCCACGGCCTCGCCGACGATCGAGCGACCGCCGGGCAGTTCGGCGCGGACCGCCCGGCCGAGGGTCGCGCAGCCCGCCGCGTACGCCTCCTGGAGGCCGGAGGCGGCGGGGTCGCCGGACGCGTCCCGCCAGCGCCCGTACCAGTCCTCCAGCGAGCGCAGCACCGCCCGCAGCACGGTGGCGCGGTCGGTGGTGGCCGCGCCTGCCAGGGCCAGCGACCCGGCTCCCGGCACCGGCAACTCCTCCGCGCGCAGGGAGACGTTGACGCCGATGCCGACCACGACCGCGTCCGGGCCCGCGCGCTCGGCGAGGATGCCGCCGGCCTTGCGCTCCTCGCCGTCCACGGTGACCAGCAGGTCGTTCGGCCACTTCAGGGCGGTGTCGACGCCGGCGGTGCGGGCGAGCGCGGTGGCGACGGCGACCCCGGTGAGCAGCGGCAGCCAGCCCCAGCGTTCGACGGGGACGCCGGTGGGCCGGAGCGCCACGGAGAAGAAGAGGCCGGAGCGGGCGGGCGCCGTCCAGCGGCGGTCCAGCCGGCCGCGTCCGGCGTTCTGCTCCTCGGCGACGAGCACCGCGCCCTCGCCGGCCTCCCCCTTGGCGACGCGGGCGGCCAGGTCGGTGTTGGTGGACCCGGTGCGCTGGGCGACCTCCAGCTCCGTCCACAGTCCGCCGGCGCGGACCAGGGCCCGCCGCAGGGCTGCGCCGTTGAGCGGCGGTCGGTCCAGGTCGGACCAGCGGTTGTCGTGCGCGTCTGAAGCATCCGGCGGCGTCATGCAACCCAGCCTAGGTGTGGCAAACGCCGCACTGCCGAACGGTAGGCACAGCACTACGCTACGGATGAGTAGCAAGTCCCCCTTCTGAGCACCGCCCTCACGTCCCCTTAGAGCAGGCAGGGAGCCGCATCCCGATGTCCGAGCCGGAAGAGCTGCACCACCCCGACATCCACACCACCGCGGGCAAGCTCGCGGACCTGCAGCGCCGCATCCAGGAGGCGACGCACGCCGGCTCGGAGCGCGCCGTCGAGAAGCAGCACGCCAAGGGCAAGCTGACGGCCCGTGAGCGGATCGAGCTGCTGATGGACGAGGACTCCTTCGTGGAGTTCGACGAATTCGCCCGGCACCGCTCCACGGACTTCGGCCTGGAGCAGAACCGCCCCTACGGTGACGGTGTCGTCACCGGCTACGGCACGGTCGACGGCCGCCCGGTCGCCGTGTTCTCGCAGGACTTCACCGTGTTCGGCGGTGCGCTCGGCGAGGTCTACGGGCAGAAGATCATGAAGGTGATGGACTTCGCGCTGAAGACCGGCTGCCCGGTCATCGGCATCAACGACTCGGGCGGCGCGCGCATCCAGGAAGGCGTCAGCGCGCTCGGCATGTACGGCGAGATCTTCCGCCGCAACACGCACGCCTCGGGTGTCATCCCGCAGATCAGCCTGGTCGTCGGCCCGTGCGCGGGCGGGGCGGTGTACTCCCCCGCGATCACCGACTTCACGGTCATGGTCGACCAGACCTCGCACATGTTCATCACCGGTCCCGACGTCATCAAGACGGTGACGGGCGAGGACGTCGGCTTCGAGGAACTGGGCGGTGCCCGCACGCACAACGCCACCTCGGGCGTGGCCCATCACATGGCCGGCGACGAGAAGGACGCGATCGAGTACGTCAAGCAGCTGCTGTCGTACCTGCCGTCCAACAACCTCAGCGAGCCCCCGGCGTTCCCGGAGGAGGCGGACCTCGCCCTCACCGACGAGGACCGCGAGCTCGACACGATCGTGCCGGACAGCGCGAACCAGCCGTACGACATGCACACGGTGATCGAACACGTCCTGGACGACGCCGAGTTCTTCGAGACCCAGCCGCTGTTCGCGCCGAACATCCTGACCGGCTTCGGCCGCGTCGAGGGCCGCCCGGTGGGCATCGTCGCCAACCAGCCGATGCAGTTCGCCGGCTGCCTGGACATCGACGCGAGCGAGAAGGCGGCGCGGTTCGTGCGCACCTGCGACGCCTTCAACGTCCCCGTGCTGACCTTCGTGGACGTGCCCGGCTTCCTGCCGGGTGTCGACCAGGAGCACACGGGCATCATCCGGCGCGGCGCGAAGCTGATCTACGCGTACGCGGAGGCGACGGTCCCGCTGATCACGGTCATCACCCGCAAGGCCTTCGGCGGCGCGTACGACGTCATGGGCTCCAAGCACCTGGGCGCCGACCTCAACCTCGCGTGGCCGACGGCGCAGATCGCCGTCATGGGCGCGCAGGGCGCGGTGAACATCCTGCACCGGCGCACCATCGCCTCGGCCGAGGACCAGGAGGGCACCCGGGCCCGGCTGATCCAGGAGTACGAGGACACCCTGCTGAACCCGTACACGGCGGCCGAGCGCGGCTACATCGACGGCGTGGTCATGCCCTCGCAGACCCGGGCGCACGTCGTCCGCGGCCTGCGCCAGCTGCGCACCAAGCGGGAGTCGCTGCCTCCGAAGAAGCACGGCAACATCCCGCTCTAGACCGCCGCAGGCCCGGACCTCTGGGAGCAGACATGACGATCAAGGTGGTACGGGGCAACCCGACCCCCGAGGAGCTGGCCGCCGCTCTGGCGGTGGTCCGGGCGCGCGCCGCGGTGGCCGCCGCGGAGCCGTCGGGCGTGCCCCGGCCGCGGGACGCCTGGTCCGACCCGGCCCGGGTCGCCGCGCACCCGCTGCCGCAGCCGGGCCCGACGGCCTGGGGGCGCACGTACTGGCCCGGTTAGGCCCGGCCGGCCCCGCCGGCTCCGCTGCCCTCTGCGCCGCCCGGAGGACGTCCGCGGCGGCCTCGCCTCCGCACCCGCCCACCCGGCGCCGTCCGGGTGGGCGGGTGCGCCGTGGCCGCGGCTCGGCATCCGGGGGTGCGGGCTCCTCCGGCGTCACCGGGCCGGCCCGCAGGGGCGGGGCCGCGGGCGGTCACCGGCCCGTCGCCGGCGCCGCGCGCCCTCCGGCGGGGGGGGCCGGCGCCGGGAGGTCCCGCACCGGGGTGGCCGGAAGTTGAGTACGCGTACTCAGGCGCCGGGAGGCGGGGCCGCCGCACGATCGAGGGCATGCTGTGGTCCGACCCGGAGAACGAGCCCCCCGAGGAGCTGCGCGCCATGCAGGCGATGCTGCGGCGGCTGGGCGTTCTCATGGCCCTGGCCATGGTGGTCGCCATGATCGTGGCGGGAGTGCGCTGAGCGGCCCGGACCGCAGGCACGGCGGCCGGCACGCGGGGCGGTGCGCGCCGATACCCTGAGCGCCATGACCGATCAGCCGCGCCGCCGCCTCGTCCTCGCCTCGCAGTCCCCCGCCCGGCTCAACCTGCTGCGGCAGGCCGGCCTCGCCCCCGAGGTGATCGTGAGCGGGGTCGACGAGGAGGCCGTCACCGCGCCCACACCCGCCGAACTCGCCCTCGCGCTGGCCGAGGCGAAGGCCTCCGTCGTGGCGGCCCGTCCGGAGGTCCAGGGCGCTCTGGTGATCGGCTGCGACTCGGTCCTCGACCTGGACGGCGAGGCGCTCGGCAAGCCCGCGGACGCCGAGGAGGCGACCGCCCGCTGGAAGGCGATGCGCGGGCGGGCGGGCACGCTCCAGACGGGGCACTGCGTGTGGGACACCGCGAACAAGCGGTGGGTGTCGGCGACGGCGTCGACCGTCGTCCGCTTCGGCGAGCCGAGCGACGAGGAGATCGCGGCCTACGTCGCCTCCGACGAACCCCTCTACGTGGCGGGCGCGTTCACCCTCGACGGCCGGTCGGCCCCCTTCATCGAGGGCATCGACGGCGACCACGGCAACGTCATCGGCATCTCGTTGCCGCTGGTGCGCAGGCTCCTCGCGGAACTGGACGTCGCCATCACGCAGTTGTGGGTGCCGCGGGACAAGTAGGGCCCGCCCCGGGCAGGCCCGCGCGGGAGCGGGGCGGTCAGGGGGCGGAGGGCGCGGCCGGCGGACCCGCGGGCGCCCCGCCCTCGGGGCGCCCGCCCGGGTCGGCTCCCTTGCCGAGGTCGACGGTGCCGGCGGGGGGCGCGGCTGCGTGATCGGCCTCCCGGCCGCCGCCGTCCCCGGGTCCCGCGCCCTGGGCGCCGACGGTCCCGGCGCCGTCGCCGCCGCCCGGCGCCACCGCGCCGGCGGGTCCTGGCTCCCGCCGGTCGTACGCCAGGAGGGTGAACACGACCAGGCCGAACACGACCATCATGAACGCGAACGCGCCCCAGCCGACCAGGCCCACCGTGAAGGCGCCGAGCAGGGCGTGCACCACCGCGGCGCTGATCAGCAGGACACGCCCGGGCAGACCGGGCGCGCGGTCGCGCACACCGGCCAGCAGCGCGGTCACGGCGCACGCGGCGAAGTAGAGCCCGAAGACCAGCCCGCCGATCTTCGACGAGAGCGCCATCGCGTCGGGGTCGAGCCCGGCGAGCGACATGTCCTGGCGGTCCACCACCACGCCGAGGAACCAGTTGAGGAGCGCGACGCCGACCGCCTCCGCGAAGAGCACGAGCGCCGTCACCCATGCCACCGGTCTGCGCACCACCGGTCCCACCCACTTCCGCGTGCTGTTACCCCAAGTACGTTCGAGACATCCCGAACGCTACTAACGGGTAAACCCCGGGACAAGGGTTCTGCCGGAGGCAAAGAATCGTTGGGCCATTCGTAGGGACTCCACAAAGAATCACTGTGGGCCGCAGCACGGAGTCACAGAGACCTTGGCCACACGAGCGAGCTAGTCTGCACCCAAGGACTCCCGCGCGTTCCGGCGCGACAAGGGATTTCGCGGGTAGGGCGAGCCTCGTATCACGCTCCGTGTGGGCAAGCTCACCACTGGGGACGGGTCGAAACGTCGTGTTGGCTGTCCCTAAACTCGGCTTGTTTCAAGGAGGGAGCCATCGTGCGCAAGGTGCTCATCGCCAACCGTGGCGAAATCGCTGTCCGCGTGGCCCGGGCGTGCCGGGACGCAGGGATCGCGAGCGTTGCCGTTTACGCGGAACCGGACCGGGACGCTCTGCATGTCCGTGCGGCGGACGAGGCGTTCGCGCTGGGCGGTGACACTCCGGCCACCAGCTACCTGGACATCGCCAAGGTGCTGCAGGCCGCCAAGGACTCCGGTGCCGACGCCGTCCACCCCGGGTACGGATTCCTCTCCGAGAACGCGGAGTTCGCGCAGGCCGTTCTCGACGCGGACCTGATCTGGATCGGCCCGCCGCCGCAGGCCATCCGCGACCTCGGCGACAAGGTCGCGGCCCGGCACATCGCGCAGCGGGCCGGCGCCCCGCTGGTGGCCGGCACCCCGGACCCGGTCGCGGGTTCCGAGGAGGTCGTCGCCTTCGCCGAGCAGCACGGTCTGCCGATCGCCATCAAGGCCGCCTTCGGCGGTGGCGGGCGCGGCCTGAAGGTCGCCCGCACCCTCGAAGAGGTCCCCGAGCTCTACGACTCGGCCGTCCGCGAGGCCGTGGCGGCCTTCGGGCGCGGCGAGTGCTTCGTGGAGCGCTACCTCGACAAGCCCCGGCACGTGGAGACGCAGTGCCTGGCCGACACCCACGGCAACGTGGTCGTCGTGTCGACGCGTGACTGCTCGCTCCAGCGCCGCCACCAGAAGCTGGTCGAGGAGGCCCCGGCCCCCTTCCTGTCGGACGCCCAGATGGAGGAGCTGTACTCCGCCTCCAAGGCGATCCTGACGGAGGCCGGCTACGTCGGTGCGGGCACCGTCGAGTTCCTCGTCGGCCAGGACGGCACGATCTCCTTCCTGGAGGTCAACACCCGCCTCCAGGTGGAGCACCCGGTCACCGAGGAGGTCGCCGGCATCGACCTCGTCCGCGAGATGTTCCGGATCGCCGACGGCGAGGCGCTCGGTTACGGCGACCCCGAACTGCGCGGTCACTCTTTTGAGTTCCGTATCAACGGCGAGGACCCGGGCCGCAACTTCCTGCCCGCGCCCGGCACGGTCACGACGTTCGCGCCGCCGTCCGGTCCGGGAGTCCGGCTGGACGCGGGAGTCGAGTCCGGCTCGGTCATCGGCCCGGCCTGGGACTCCCTGCTGGCCAAGCTGATCGTCACCGGCGCCACCCGCGAGCAGGCCCTCCAGCGGGCCGCCCGCGCGCTCGCCGAGTTCGAGGTCGAGGGCATGGCCACGGCCATCCCGTTCCACCGCGCGGTCGTCACCGACCCGGCCTTCGCCCCCGAACTCACCGGCTCCGGCGAGCCGTTCACGGTCCACACCCGGTGGATCGAGACCGAGTTCGTCAACGAGATCAAGCCGTTCGCCGCACCGGCCGACAGCGAGACCGACGAGGAGCCCGGCCGCGAGACGGTCGTCGTGGAGGTCGGCGGCAAGCGCCTGGAGGTCTCCCTGCCCTCCTCCCTCGGCATGTCCCTGGCCCGCACCGGACTCGCCGCGGGCGCCAAGCCCAAGCGCCGGGCCGCGAAGAAGTCCGGCCCGGCCGCCTCCGGTGACACCCTCGCCTCCCCGATGCAGGGCACCATCGTCAAGGTGGCCGTCGAGGAGGGCCAGGAGGTCAAGGAGGGCGACCTGGTCGTCGTCCTGGAGGCCATGAAGATGGAGCAGCCGCTCAACGCCCACCGCTCCGGCACCGTCAAGGGCCTGCTCGCGGAGGTCGGCTCGTCCATCACCTCCGGTGCCGCGATCTGCGACATCAAGGACTGAACCACCGGCCGGACGATCCGGCCCGCTCCCGACGCCCGGCGCACCGCTTCCACGGCCGCCGGGCGTCGTGCGTGGTGCGTGGTGCGTCGTGTTCCGGGGGCGTACGCCGTCGGGGCGGGTGCCGGGGCTTTCCCCTGCTCTCCCGGCGGGCATATGCGGCCCGGCCGCGGCGAACCCGGAGGCCCGATGCCGGGCATGCCTCCGAGCCCGGGGCCGGAAGACCCCGAGGCCCGATGCCGGGCGGGCCAAGGACCCGGAGGCCGGGCGGGCCGGACCGGCGGCCTCCGGGCCCGGGCCCGGAGGCGAGTACGGGGGAGCCCCGGGGGTGTCGCGCCCGGCCGCACGGCCGTGGCCGCCGGGCACCCGGTGGCATCCTGGTGGCAGCCGGGCCGACGGAGGCCGGCCCGGCGGGAGAGGTCAGGTGGCAGCGATGGCCGGCACGACGGCGGGGCGACACCCCGGCCCGCCCGGACCGCCCCGGGAGGCGGAGCAGCCGCCGGAGGAGCCCCGCGGTATGCGCGCGGACGCCCGGCGCAACCGCGGGCGGCTGGTGGCGGAGGCCCGGACCGTGTTCGCCGAGCACGGCACCGCGGCGCCCCTGGAGGAGGTGGCGCGGCGCGCGGGTGTCGGGATCGGCACCCTGTACCGCCACTTCCCGAACCGGCACGCCCTGCTGAGCGCGGTGTTCGAGGAGGCCGTGGGCGACCTGCTGGACCGCTCGCGGGCGCTGCTGGAGGCCCCCGAACCCTGCACCGCCCTGGTCGACTGGCTGCGCGCGATCGTCACGCACGCGAGCGAGTACCGCGGGCTCGCGCGCGCCCTGATGTCGGCGGCACGGGACGACGCGTCCCATCTGGCCCGGTGCAGCGGGCCGATGCGCGAGGCGGGCGGCGCCCTGCTGGCCCGCGCCCAGCGGGCGGGCTCGGTACGGGCCGACGTGTCGATCGGCGACCTCCTCCAGTTGACCAACGCGATCGCGTTGGCGGCGGAGGAGACACCGGACGACGGACTGCTGGCCGACCGGCTGCTGAAGCTGACGCTGCGTGGCCTGAGGCCGTGACCGGGGCGCGCCGGACACACCGCCACGCCGTCCGTTCGACGGACCGCCGGAACCGCTCAGCGGCGTCGGAGGTCGGCCACCCGTGCCCTTTCGGCCGGGGGCTGGTCCCCCATCACCGTCGCGCTGCGTAGTTGCGGCCCCGAGCCAGGGACGACCTGGCCGCGCCGCGGGCCGGGGAGCGGCACGTCCCGGCGCTGGTGCCGGCTCGCCGGGACGGGGTCCCCTCCGGCACCTCCCGAAGCCGATGACCCGGCCACCGCGATCTGGACACCCTGATCGGCCAGGGCCTGCAGTTCGGTGGCCGCGCGGTCGTCGTGCGCGGGCGGCTCGTCCGTGACCAGCCGGGTGATCAGATCGGTCGGCACGGTCTGGAACATGGTGTCCGCGCCGAGCTTGGTGTGGTCGGCGAGGACCACCACCTCCGCCGCCGCCTGGACCAGGGCGCGGTCCACGGACGCGGAGAGCATGTTGGACGTGGAGAGCCCGCGCTCGGCGGTCAGGCCGCTCCCGGAGAGGAAGGCGCGGGAGACGCGCAGCCCTTGGAGGGACTGCTCGGCACCCGATCCGACCAGGGCGTAGTTGGAACCGCGCAGGGTGCCGCCGGTCATCACCACTTCGACGCGGTTGGCGTGGGCCAGCGCCTGCGCCACCAGCAGCGAGTTGGTGACGACGGTCAGACCGGGCACCCGCGCGAGCCGGCGGGCCAGCTCCTGCGTGGTGGTGCCGGCGCCCACCACGATGGCCTCGCCCTCTTCGACGAGACCCGCGGCGAGATCGGCGATGGCCGTCTTCTCGGCGGTCGCGAGATGCGATTTCTGCGGAAAGCCGGACTCCCGCGTGAACCCGCCCGGCAATACCGCACCGCCGTGCCGGCGGTCGAGGAGTCCTTCTGCCTCCAGCGCGCGCACGTCCCGCCGTACGGTCACTTCGGAGGTCTGGACGACGCGGGCGAGCTCACGGAGCGACACGGCCCCGTTCGCTCGCACCATTTCGAGGATCAATTGGCGACGTTCTGCAGCGAACACGAAACTGACAGTAACCCCAACGACCGTCTGCTTTCAGCAGTTTGCGCCGAATAACAGAAGTTGTTCGCATGGCAGGGCAGCAAGTGGTATACGCGCCTAATCGGTCCGCCTATGCCGCGGGAACACGCCCCGACGCGCTGTGACCGGCGCCGGCCCTGCCCGGCCGGGTCAGCCCTCGCCGGCCGTCTTCCGGGTGTGCAGCTGCCGGGCCACCTCGGCGATCGAGCCGGACAGCGACGGGTAGACGGTGAAGGCGTTCGCGATCTGCTCGACCGTCAGGTTGTTGTCCACCGCGATCGAGATGGGGTGGATCAGCTCGGAGGCGCGCGGGGCGACCACCACACCGCCCACCACGATGCCGGTGCCGGGGCGGCAGAAGATCTTGACGAAACCGTCGCGGATGCCCTGCATCTTGGCGCGCGGGTTGCGCAGCAGCGGCAGTTTGACGCCCCGGGCGTCGATCTTCCCCGCGTCGACGTCCGCCTGCGTGTAGCCGACGGTGGCGATCTCGGGGTCCGTGAAGACGTTGGAGGACACGGTCTTCAGGTTCAGCGGGGCCACGGCGTCGCCGAGGAAGTGGTACATCGCGATCCGCCCCTGCATGGCGGCGACGGACGCGAGGGCGAAGACGCCGGTGACGTCGCCGGCCGCGTACACCCCCGGGGCGGTGGTGCGGGAGACCTTGTCGGTCCAGATGTGCCCGGAGTCGCGGACCTTGACGCCCGCCTCCTCCAGGCCCATGCCGCTGCTGTTCGGGATGGCGCCGACGGCCATCAGGCAGTGCGTGCCGCTGATGACGCGGCCGTCGGACAGGGTGACCTCGACGCGGTCGCCGACCCGCTTGGCCGACTCGGCGCGGGAGCGGGCCATCACGTTCATGCCGCGGCGGCGGAAGACGTCCTCCAGGACGGCGGCGGCGTCCGGGTCCTCGCCCGGCAGCACGCGGTCCCGGCTGGAGACGAGGGTGACGCGGGAGCCGAGCGCCTGGTAGGCGCCGGCGAACTCGGCACCGGTGACACCGGAACCCACGACGATGAGCTCCTCGGGCAGTTCGTCGAGGTCGTAGACCTGGGTCCAGTTCAGGATGCGCTCGCCGTCGGGCTGCGCGTCGGGCAGCTCGCGCGGGTGCCCGCCGGTGGCGATGAGCACGGCGTCGGCGGTGAGGGTCTCCTCGGTGCCGTCCGCGGCCCGCACGACGACCTTGCGGGAGCCGTCCAGGGCCTGCATGCCCTCCAGCCGGCCGCGACCGCGCAGCACCCGGGCGCCGGCCCGGGTCACCGAGGCGGTGATGTCGTGCGACTGGGCGAGCGCGAGACGCTTCACGCGGCGGTTGACCTTGCCGAGGTCGACGCCGACCACCCGGGCCGCCTGCTCCTCCGGCGGGGTGTCGTCGGCGACGATGATGCCCAGCTCCTCGTAGGAGGAGTCGAAGGTCGTCATCACCTCGGCCGTGGCGATGAGGGTCTTGGACGGGACGCAGTCGGTGAGCACCGACGCCCCGCCCAGGCCGTCGCAGTCGACGACCGTCACCTCCGCGCCGAGTTGCGCTGCCACCAGCGCAGCTTCGTATCCGCCGGGTCCGCCACCGATGATCACGATCCGAGTCACGTACTCCATTGTCCCGCACGCTTCAAGGTGCTTCCGCCCAGGGGCCCCCGGACGGGTCGATCCGGGCCTCTTCCGCCCGCCGGGGACGCGCGCGCCCCTGCCGTACCCTCGACCCCATGTCGCTCTACGCCGCGTACGCCGGCAATCTCGACCCCCGGCTGATGACGCGCCGCGCCCCGCATTCGCCGCTGCGCGCCACGGGCTGGCTGAACGGCTGGCGGCTGACCTTCGGCGGCGAGCACATGGGCTGGGAGGGCGCGCTGGCGACGATCGTCGAGGCACCGCGGTCCCAGGTCTTCGTGGCCCTGTACGACATCGCGCCGCCGGACGAGGACTCCATGGACCGCTGGGAGGGCGTCGGGCTGGACGTCTACCGCCGGATGCGCGTACGGGTGCACACCCTGGAGGGCGAGGAGCCGGCCTGGGTGTACGTACTGAACGGGTACGAGGGCGGACTCCCCTCCGCGCGGTATCTGGGCGAGCTCGCCGACGCGGCGGAGTCGGCGGGCGCACCGCACGACTACGTGATGGAGATCCGCAAACGCCCCTGCTGACCGGGCCGGCCGGGTGCGCGGCGTCCGGCGGCGACCGCCGTCGCGCCGTTTTTCGTCGGAAACGACAAGACAACGATCGCAAGACCGTGAGCTCTGTCATCTACGCGCGTAGGCCCAGACCGGCTACCCTCATGCGCGTGAATGCATCTCTTCTTCCGGACGACATCCAGGGCGACCCTCATGCCGCCGCTGACGCCGCCGCCACGCGCCTGCGCGAGCTGACCGGCGCCGACACCCATGACGTCACCCTCGTGATGGGCTCCGGCTGGGCTCCGGCCGTGGACGCCCTCGGCGTCCCCGCGGCCGAGTTCCCGGTCACCGAGCTGCCCGGCTTCCCGGCGCCGGCCGTCGAGGGTCACGGCGGCAAGGTCCGCTCGTACCTGATCGGCGACAAGCGTGCCCTGGTCTTCCTCGGCCGCACCCACTTCTACGAGGGCCGCGGGGTAGCCGCCGTCGCGCACGGCGTCCGTACCGCCGTCGCCGCCGGCTGCAAGACCGTCGTGCTCACCAACGGCTGCGGCGGACTGCGCGAGGGCATGCGCCCCGGCCAGCCGGTCCTGATCAGCGACCACATCAACCTGACGGCCACCTCGCCGATCGTCGGCGCGAACTTCGTCGACCTCACCGACCTGTACTCGCCGCGGCTGCGGGCGCTGTGCAAGGAGGTGGACCCCTCCCTGGAGGAGGGCGTCTACGCCCAGTTCCCCGGCCCGCACTACGAGACTCCGGCGGAGATCCGGATGGCCCGGGTCATCGGCGCCGACCTGGTGGGCATGTCGACGACGCTCGAAGCCATCGCCGCGCGTGAGGCGGGCGCCGAGGTGCTCGGCATCTCCCTCGTCACGAACCTGGCCGCCGGCATGACGGGCGAACCCCTCAACCACGAGGAGGTTCTCCAGGCGGGCCGCGACTCGGCCGTGCGCATGGGGGAACTCCTCACCCAGGTGCTGGACCGCCTGTAGGCGGCGGACGGTCCGTCCCCGGAGCCGGGGGCGGGGACCGGCCGGGCAGACGGAACCGTACGACCGAAGAGAGGTGCACCCCAGGTGCAGGACGAACTCATCGCCCGGGCCAGGGCGTGGCTGGCCGAGGACCCCGACCCGGAGACCCGCGAGGAACTCGCCAAGCTCGTCGACGCCGAGGACGTCGCCGGGCTCGCGGACCGCTTCGGCGGCACCCTGCAGTTCGGCACCGCGGGCCTGCGCGGTGAACTCGGCGCCGGCCCGATGCGGATGAACCGCTCCGTGGTCATCCGGGCGGCGGCGGGCCTCGCCGCCTACCTGAAGGCCCGGGGCCGGGCCGACGGGCTCGTCGTGATCGGGTACGACGCCCGGCACAAGTCCGCCGACTTCGCGCGGGACACCGCGGCCGTGATGACGGGCGCCGGCCTGCGCGCCGCCGTCCTGCCCCGGCCGCTGCCCACCCCCGTCCTCGCCTTCGCCATACGGCACCTCGGCGCGGTCGCGGGCGTGGAGGTCACCGCCAGCCACAACCCGCCCCGCGACAACGGCTACAAGGTGTACCTGGGCGACGGCTCGCAGATCGTGCCGCCGGCCGACGCCGAGATCGCCGCGGAGATCGACGCGGTCGGCGCGCTCGCCGGCGTGCCGCGCCCCGACGGCGGCTGGGAGACCCTCGACGAGAGCGTCCTGGACGCCTACCTGGCCCGCACCGACGCCGTCCTGGCCGAGGGGTCGCCGCGCACCGCCCGGACCGTCTACACGCCGATGCACGGCGTCGGCAAGGAGGTCCTCCTGGCGGCGTTCGCGCGGGCGGGCTTCCCGGAGCCGGTGCTGGTGGCCGAGCAGGCCGAGCCCGATCCCGACTTCCCGACGGTCGCCTTCCCCAACCCGGAGGAGCCGGGCGCGATGGACCTCGCGTTCGCGCGGGCCCGCGCGGCCGGGCCGGACCTCGTGATCGCCAACGACCCGGACGCGGACCGCTGCGCCGTGGCCGTCCCCGACGGCGCGGACTGGCGCATGCTGCGCGGCGACGAGGTCGGCGCGCTGCTCGCCGAACACCTGGTCCGGCGCGGGGCGCGCGGCACGTTCGCCGAGTCGATCGTCTCCTCCTCGCTGCTCGGCCGGATCGCCGAGGGCGCGGGACTGCCGTACGAGGAGACCCTCACCGGCTTCAAGTGGATCGCGCGGGTGGACGGGCTGCGCTACGGCTACGAGGAGGCGCTCGGCTACTGCGTCGACCCCGAGGGCGTGCGCGACAAGGACGGCATCACCGCGGCCCTGCTCGTCACGGAACTGGCCTCCGAGCTGAAGGAGCAGGGCCGGACCCTGCTCGACCTGCTCGACGACCTGGCCGTGGCGCACGGACTGCACGCCACCGACCAGCTCTCGGTGCGGGTGGAGGACCTGACCGTCATCGCCGCCGCGATGCGCCGGCTGCGCGAACAGCCGCCGACCGTGCTGGCGGGCCTCGCGATCACGCGGGCCGAGGACCTGACCGAGGGAACCGGGCTGCTGCCGCCCACGGACGGGCTGCGCTACACGCTGGAGGGCGCCCGGGTCATCGTCCGGCCGAGCGGCACCGAGCCCAAGCTCAAGTGCTACCTGGAGGTCGTGGTGCCGGTGGCCGGCCACGCGGACCTGCCGGCGGGGCGGGCGAAGGCCGCGGAGCTGCTCGCCGCGATCAAGCGGGACCTGTCGGCCGCCGCCGGCATCTGACACCCCCGGGCCCCGGCCCGGCACCGTCCCCGTACGTCGAAGGGGGCGCCGCGTTCCACCACGCGGCGCCCCCTTCGTGCCGTCCGGGTGAGCGACCGGGACGCGGGGCGGAACGGTGCCGCGGACCGGGCGGAGGCGGGATGGTGCCGCGGGCCGGCCGGCGCGGCGGCGCGAGGCCGGCACGGCGGCCCAGGACCAACACGGTGGCCCATGACCGGCACGGCGGCCCAGGACCAACACGGTGGCCCATGACCGGCACGGCGGCCCAGGACCGGCACGGTGGCCCATGACCGGCGCGGCAGCGCGGGGCCGGCACGGCGGCTCGGGGCCGGCGCCACAGTCCGGGCCGGGTTCAGCCCGTGGCGAGCAGGATGGCCAGCACGACGGCGCCCGCGACCGCGGGGCCGATCACCTCGTAGGCCCAGCGGACCGTGACCTCGCCCTGCGCGCCCGGCTCGTGCGCGCGGGCCTCCGCCGTCTCGCGCAGGTCGTCCATGATCTGGTCGGTCTGCGCCCGGGTCGGCGCGTCGGCCGCGGGGGCGCGGGCCCCCCCCCCGGGGCGCCGCCCCCCCCCGCGCCCCCCCCCCCCCCCCCCCCCCCCCCGGGCCCGCCCCCCCCCCCCCGCCGGCCGGGCGCGCGCTGGGCGCCCTTGATGGGGGGGGTCGGCGCGGGGGGGGGGGGGGCGCGCGGGGCCCCGCGCCCCCACGGCGAGGGCCGCGTCGCCATCATGCGCGCCTCGAAACCGCGGCTGCCGGTGGCGGCCCGCCCCTGCTGCCTGGCGGCCTTCTTCCGGGCGCGCAGCGACACCGGCACGGCCCAGAGCTGGTACTTGCTGCCGGAGGTGTCGACGACCTCGTTCGAGTAGGACGAGCGCAGCGAGACGACCTTGCTCCAGGGCAGCACGATCACGCGGAGCGGGTTGCGGACGCGGAGCCGGTCGTCGTTCGCGTAGACGGCGGGGCGCAGGGTGAACGCCGACACCAGCGGAACGATCAGGAGCAGCGCGGCGAGAGCCAGCCAGGGGGTGCGGCCGGATCCGGAGACCAGGGCGTCGATGCCGAGCCAGCCCGCGATGAACAGCAGCAGGACGCCGCCCGTGATGCCGGCGGGCGACCGGTAGATCCGGTCGTTCGCCTCGGGTCGCGAGGCGTCCGGCAGGGGTGGCTGATGGTCCGGGGTGGTCATGGCCCCGATTGTGCCCGACGCACACGGTGAGCTTGAGCTCGGCGGGGTCTCACTATGGTCGCGAATGTCGATCCCGTCGCCGCGCTCCTGCCGATCCCGTGACCGCGCCCTCCGCTCCCAGGCCCCGCCCTCCCACCGATCCCGCCGCCGCGCCCCCGCTCCCGGCCGCCTCGCCCTCCCACCGATCCCTGCCCCTTGCGCGTGTCCCGCACCCGGCCCCGCCGCCCGCTGGGCTTTGTCTCGCGCGCTGCGGCGTGTGACCGCCCCGGAGGGCACCCCCGCCGGTCACCTGCGTGCCCGTGGCAGAGACGCGCGGGCGGGCCCGGCCCCCGCCGGGACGAACGATCACGGGGGGCTGTTCCTCCCGTGACCGTCGGACGCGCCCGGTCTCCCGCGCCCCGGGCGGGCTCCGGGCGGGGCGCGGGGCGCGGGGCGCGGCGAGGGTGTCCGGGTGACAGCGGGCCCGGCGGGGGGTAGAGACGGTGTCGTCATCGCGGTGTGAGAGCTGGCACAGGAGGCGGGCCATGGAGGCGAAGGCGGCGGACGGCGGTCAGGCGGAGCGCTGGAACGGCCCGTCGGGGAACGCCTGGGTCGAGGCGCAGGAGTTGCTGGACGGCCTGTACCGCCCGTTCGCGGACCTGCTGGTCGAGACCGTCCCGGAAGGGGGCGCGGACCGGGTGCTCGACGTCGGCTGCGGAACCGGGGGCACGACGGTCGCCGTGGCCCGGCGGCTCGGGCCGCGGGGCCGCTGCGTGGGCGTGGACGTCTCGGCCCCGATGCTGGACGCGGCGCGGGCCCGCGTGACGCGGGAGGCGCCCGGGCCGGAGGGGGACCGTGTCTCCTTCGTCCGCGGCGACGCGCAGGTGCACGCCTTCGAGCCCGGCTCCTTCGACCGGGTGCTGTCGCGCTTCGGCGTGATGTTCTTCGACGATCCGGGCCAGGCCCTGGCGAACCTGCGGCGGGCGGCCCGGAACGGGGCCCGGCTGCGGTTCGTGACCTGGCGCGGCATGGAGGAGAACCCGTTCATGACGGTGGCCGAGCGCGCGGCGGCGCCGCTCCTTCCCGGGCTCCCGGAGCGCCGGCCGGACACGCCGGGCCAGTTCGCCTTCGCGGACCCGGTCCGGGTGCGCCGACTGCTGGAGGAGGCGGGCTGGGAGAACGTCGCCCTGCACCCGGTGGAGACCGACTGCGTGCTGCCCGCGGACCGGCTGGTCTGGTGGGCGGGGCACTTCGGCCCGGTGGGCGCGGCCCTGCACGGGGTCGACGAGCCGACCCGGGAACGGGTCATGGCGGCGGTCCTCCCCGTCTTCGACCCGTTCGTCCACGGGGACGAGGTCCGGTTCACCGCCGCCTGCTGGCGCGTCGACGCGACGGCCACGGGCGACGGGGGCCCGTCCGGGCGCACGGCGCCGGACGCGGCCCGGGAGAGGGACGGGGGCTGACCGGCGGCGCGACGGCGGGCGTGGCGCCGGTCCCGGCGGCGCGCCGGCGGGCGTGGCGCCGGTCCCGGCGCCGCGCCGACCCGGTCTCCCCCGGCTCCCGGTCCCGCCCGGCCCCGTCTCCGGTCCGGATCGGACCCGGGGCTGTACAGCCGCTACGCGCGTAGATATGCTCGTCTGGTGACCATGCCCACCTCTGCACCCGCTGCCCTCGCCGACGTGACCGCGTCCGACAGCACGCTGCGCCGCTTCCTCCACGGACTGCCCGGCGTCGACGCGGTCGGGCTGGAGGCGCGCGCCGCCTCGCTCGGCACCCGATCCATCAAGACCACCGCCAAGGCGTACGCGATCGACCTGGCCATCTCGATGGTCGACCTGACGACGCTGGAAGGCGCGGACACCCCCGGCAAGGTCCGGGCGCTCGGCGCCAAGGCGGTCCTCCCCGACCCGACGGACCGCACGGCGCCGACCACGGCCGCGGTGTGCGTCTACCCCGACATGGTGGCCGTCGCGAAGGAGGCCGTCGCCGGTTCCGGCGTGAAGGTCGCCTCCGTCGCGACCGCGTTCCCGGCGGGGCGGGCCGCGCTCGACGTGAAGCTGGCCGACGTGCGCGACGCGGTCGCCGCGGGCGCCGACGAGATCGACATGGTCATCGACCGCGGGGCGTTCCTCGCGGGCCACTACATGAAGGTGTACGACGAGATCGTCGCCGTGAAGGAGGCCTCGGGCGCCGCCCGGCTGAAGGTCATCTTCGAGACCGGCGAGCTGTCGACGTACGACAACATCCGGCGGGCGAGCTGGCTCGGCATGCTGGCCGGGGCCGACTTCATCAAGACGTCCACCGGCAAGGTCGCGGTGAACGCCACCCCGGCGAACACGCTGCTCATGCTGGAGGCCGTCCGCGACTTCCGCGCCCAGACCGGCGTGCAGGTCGGCGTGAAGCCGGCCGGCGGCATCCGCACCACCAAGGACGCGGTCAAGTTCCTCGTCCTGGTGAACGAGACCGCGGGCGAGGACTGGCTGGACAACCACTGGTTCCGCTTCGGCGCGTCCTCCCTGCTGAACGACCTGCTGATGCAGCGTCAGAAGCTGGCCACCGGCCGCTACTCCGGCCCCGACTACGTGACGGTGGACTGATCCATCATGGCTTCCGCATTCGAATACGCCCCGGCGCCCGAGTCCCGCTCCGTCGTCGACATCGCCCCCTCCTACGGCCTGTTCATCGACGGCGAGTTCACCGAGGCCGCCGACGGCAAGGTCTTCAAGACCGTCTCCCCCGCCTCCGAGGAGGTCCTCTCCGAGATCGCCCAGGCGGGCGAGGCGGACGTGGACCGCGCGGTGCGGGCCGCCCGCAAGGCGTTCGCGAAGTGGTCGGCGCTGCCGGGCTCCGAGCGAGCCAAGTACCTGTTCCGCATCGCCCGGATCATCCAGGAGCGCAGCCGTGAGCTGGCCGTCCTGGAGACGCTGGACAACGGCAAGCCGATCAAGGAGACCCGCGACGCGGACCTCCCCCTGGTCGCCGCCCACTTCTTCTACTACGCGGGCTGGGCCGACAAGCTGGACCACGCCGGTCTCGGCGCGAACCCGCGCCCGCTGGGCGTCGCGGGCCAGGTCATCCCGTGGAACTTCCCGCTGCTGATGCTGGCGTGGAAGATCGCCCCGGCCCTCGCGGCGGGCAACACGGTGGTGCTGAAGCCCGCCGAGACCACGCCGCTGTCGGCGCTGTTCTTCGCGGACATCTGCCGCCAGGCCGGCCTGCCCAGGGGCGTCGTCAACATCCTTCCCGGGTACGGCCACGCGGGCGCGGCGCTGGTCGCGCACCCCGACGTGGACAAGGTGGCCTTCACCGGTTCCACCGCCGTCGGCAAGGCGATCGCCCGGCAGGTGGCCGGCTCGCACAAGAAGGTCACCCTCGAACTGGGCGGCAAGGGCGCGAACATCGTCTTCGACGACGCCCCGATCGACCAGGCCGTCGAGGGCATCGTCACCGGGATCTTCTTCAACCAGGGCCAGGTGTGCTGCGCGGGGTCGCGGCTGCTGGTCCAGGAGTCGGTCCACGACGAGCTGCTCGACTCGCTGAAGCGACGGCTGTCGACGCTGCGTCTGGGCGACCCGCTGGACAAGAACACGGACATCGGCGCGATCAACTCCGCGGAGCAGCTCGCGCGGATCACCTCGCTCGTCGAGCAGGGCGAGGCCGAGGGCGCCGAGCGCTGGTCCCCTGCCTGTGAACTGCCGTCGTCGGGCTACTGGTTCGCCCCGACGCTGTTCACGAACGTCACGCAGGCGCACACCGTGGCCCGCGACGAGATCTTCGGCCCGGTGCTGTCCGTCCTGACGTTCCGCACCCCGGACGAGGCCGTCGCGAAGGCCAACAACACGCAGTACGGCCTGTCGGCGGGCATCTGGACCGAGAAGGGCTCCCGCATCCTCGCCGTGGCGGGCAAGCTGCGCGCGGGTGTGATCTGGTCCAACACGTTCAACAAGTTCGACCCCACCTCGCCGTTCGGCGGATACAAGGAGTCGGGCTACGGCCGCGAGGGCGGCCGGCACGGCCTGGAGGCGTACCTCGCCCCGTCGAGCCAGGAGGGCGAGCGATAAATGAGCGCAGTCGAGAAGTCCGAGCAGCGGCGTCTGAGCGTTTTCAAGACCTACAAGCTGTACGTGGGCGGCAAGTTCCCGCGTTCCGAGAGCGGCCGGGTGTACGAGGTGAGCGACTCCAAGGGCACGTGGCTGGCGAACGCCCCCCAGTCGTCGCGCAAGGACGCCCGGGACGCGGTCGTCGCCGCGCGCAAGGCGTTCGGCGGCTGGTCCGGCGCCACGGCGTACAACCGCGGGCAGGTCCTGTACCGCGTCGCGGAGATGCTGGAGGGCCGCCGGGAGCAGTTCGTCCGCGAGGTCGCCGAGGCGGAGGGCCTGTCGAAGGCGAAGGCGGCTGCGGTCGTCGACGCGGCGATCGACCGCTGGGTCTGGTACGCGGGCTGGACGGACAAGATCGCCCAGGTCGTGGGCGGCGGGAACCCGGTGGCGGGTCCGTTCTTCAACCTGTCGTCCCCGGAGCCGACCGGCGTCGTCACGGTGCTGGCCCCGCAGGAGTCGTCGTTCCTGGGCCTGGTGTCGGTGATCGCCCCGGTGATCGCGACCGGCAACACGGTGGTCGTGGTCGCGAGCGAGAAGTGCCCGCTGCCGGCGCTCTCGCTGGGCGAGGTGCTCGCCACCTCGGACGTGCCGGGCGGCGTGGTGAACATCCTGTCCGGCCGGACCGCGGAGATCGCGGCCCCGCTGGCCGCGCACCAGGACGTCAACGCGATCGACCTGGCCGGCGCGGACGAGGAGCTGGCCAAGGAGCTGGAGATCGCCGCCGCGGACAACCTGAAGCGGGTCGTGCGTCCACAGGCTGTGGACTACACCCGGACCCCCGGCACGGAGGGCCTGACGGCCTTCCTGGAGACCAAGACGGTGTGGCACCCGACCGGCGCGCTGGGCGCGTCGGGTTCCTCCTACTGAGGTCCGCCCGCCGATCCGCGCCCGCCGGCGCGGTGCCGTCTCCGGGGCCCCGATCCGTGTCCCCGGGGCTCCGGGCACCGGGAGAGCCGCGCTTCCCCTCCGTCCGGGGGAAGCGCGGCTCTCCCGCGTGTGCGCCCGGGCTCCGCGCCGGGCGTGGAACGTGCGAGCGGCGAGCGGCGAGCGGCGAGCGGGTCAGTGCAGCAGGCCGGTCACCTGGCCGAGCACCGGGATGCCCCCGACCGAGGGGGCCTGCGCCAGCGGACCGGTGAGCGTCTTCGTGGAGAGCGGCTTGAAGTCGGCGAGCTGGGTGCCCACACCGTTGTCGAGCGGGTCCACGCCCGTGCCGGCCAGCGGGTTGGGCTTGAGCCCCTCGATCGGGCCGGTGACATAGCCCACGGTCCCGGTCAGCGCCTGGAGTCCGGCCTGCGGGTCGACGGTGCCGAGCGAGGTGGGCCGGGTGCGCACGGCGTCCACGAGGGGGGCCGAGTCCGCCATCGCCGGGGTGGCCGCGGCGGCACCGGCGGCGACCACCCCGACCGCGGCGGCGATCCGCGCGGTCGTGCGGGCCAGGGACGTCGGCTGGGCTGCGTGTCGCGCCATCGGGGTTTCCTCTGTGACGGGCGGAGGGCCGAGGCACTCCGCCGGAGGGCAACGGAATCGACACGCACAGTAGTTGAAGCGGGTCCCGGTGCGGGCGGTCCCGGCACCGGATTACTCCCTGCGGGTCAACAGGCATATCACCGCCACTCGGTGGGCGAGCCCGGGTGCCCGTCGCCCCGCACCCCCGCGCCGGGGATAATGTCCGGGAGCCGCGCCGACGCGCGCGCCGCCGGACCTGTCACAGAAGGTGCAGAGAATTGGGCTCCCACCCCCCGATACCCACGCGCGTGGTGCTGCTCTGCGGCCCCTCCGGCTCCGGGAAGTCCCTTCTCGCCGCCGCCTCCGGTCTCCCCGTGCTGCGCCTCGACGACTTCTACAAGGAGGCCGCGGACCCGACGCTGCCCCGGGTGGAGGGCAGCACCGACATCGACTGGGACCACCCGTCGTCCTGGGACGCCGACGCCGCGGTCGCCGCGATCGCGGAGCTGTGCCGGACCGGCCGCACCACCGTCCCCGTCTACGACCTCTCGCTGAGCGCCCGCACCGGCGCCGAGACGCTGCGCGTGGAGCGCACCCCGCTGTTCATCGCGGAGGGGATCTTCGCCGCGGAGATCGTCGGACGGTGCCGCGAACTCGGCCTGCTGGGCGACGCGCTGTGCCTGTCGCGGGGTGCGGTGACCACCTTCCGGCGGCGTTTCGTGCGGGACCTCAGGGAGGGGCGCAAGTCGGTGCCGTTCCTGCTGCGCCGCGGCTGGCGGCTGATGCGGGCGGAGCGCTCCATCGTGGCCCGCCAGGCGGCGCTCGGCGCGCACCCCTGCGACAAGGCGGAGGCGCTCGGCCGGCTGACCGCGGCGGCGGCCGGCGGTCCGGCCCCGGCGCAGCGCGCGGCGGCGTAACCCCCGCGGAGGACACTCCACCCCGCCCGGTCCGGGAAGGACACCCGGTCGACCCGGTCCCCTCGGTCCAACCGGTCCATGCGGTGCACGACGAGAAGGTCCGGGCGGACCCCCCGTCCGCCCGGACCTTCTGCGTTTCCCCCGTGACCCCCGCGGTCCCCCGACCGCGTCGGTCCCCCCACGACCGTCGCCGGCTCCCCCCGGAACCGGCTCCCCCCGGTCTGTTACCGCTCCCCCCAGACCTTCAGGCGACAAGCTCCCCGAAGGACTCCTCCTCGTCACGGCCGAAGCTGAGGACCTCGTCCTCGCGCAGCCGGCGCAGCGAGCGCCAGATGCTGGACTTCACCGTGCCGACACTGATGTCGAGGATGTCCGCGATCTCCGGATCGGTGCGGCCCTCGTAGTACCGCAGGACCAGCATCGTGCGCTGGAGTTCGGGCAGCCGGGCCAGCGCCTGCCACAGGACGGCGCGCAGTTCGGTGCCGCGCATCGCGTCCGTGTCGCCGGCCGTCTCCGGCAGCTCCTCGGTCGGGTACTCGTTCAGCTTGCGGCGGCGCCACGCGCTGATGTGCAGGTTCGTCATGGTGCGGCGGAGGTAGCCCCCGACCGCGGCCTTGTCGGTGATCCGGTCCCAGGCCCGGTAGGTCGAGAACAGTGCGCTCTGCAGCAGGTCCTCGGCCTCGAAGCGGTCACCGGTCAGGTGGTAGGCGGTGGCGTACAGGGAGGCGCGGCGCTCCTGGACGTAGGCGGTGAACTCCGCCTCCGACGGCGAGCGCCGCTCCCCCGTGCCCTCCCCGTACGCGGCTCCCCCGTGAGCCTTCCCCCCGGTCCCGCCCACGGCGCCGAGCGCCGCGGTGTTCTCCCCCGTGCGGGCGTCGACCACCGTCATGTGAACGGTGTGCTGACGCCCGGTGCCGCGATCGCACCCCCGCACTCCCCCGTGCTCTCGGCTTCGCTCGAGCCGGGAGGTGCCACCGGCGGCACCGGTCTTGTCGGAAGCCCGGTTGACGTCGTGGAGCCGCGTGACAACCGCGCCAGTGATCGTGCTGTGCAGTGTGTTCATCTCGCGCCCCCCGTCGTGGAGTACCGGTGCTCCGGTTCGTTCTGTTCGTTCCGTGGTGCGTCCTGCCCCCGTGCCGAAAAGCTTGCCCGGGCCACTTCATGGCCGTGTCCGCCGACTGTCACAGGCCTGTCACAGGGGTACCGCGCGGGCACGGCCCGAGCGGTCACGGAGCGGAGCGGTACGGCTACCCGGCGCTCGTGCGGGCCCGGTCGGGGCGGGCACGGCGGGGGAGGTTGCGGGCAGGAGTCGGGTGGGAGCGCCCAGGCGGTCGATACCCGGCCATGTCATGGGCCAGAATGACGTCCGTGCCTTCCCTGTTGCTGATCGAGGACGACGACGCCATCCGTACGGCCCTGGAGCTCTCTTTGACGCGCCAGGGGCACCGCGTGGCCACCGCTGCCACCGGCGAGGACGGTCTGAAACTGCTGCGCGAGCAGCGGCCGGACCTGATCGTGCTGGACGTGATGCTGCCCGGCATCGACGGCTTCGAGGTGTGCCGGCGCATCCGGCGCACCGACCAGCTGCCGATCATCCTGCTGACCGCGCGCAGCGACGACATCGACGTCGTGGTCGGGCTGGAGTCCGGCGCCGACGACTACGTGGTCAAACCGGTGCAGGGGCGGGTGCTCGACGCCCGCATCCGCGCCGTGCTGCGTCGCGGCGAGCGCGAGGCGAACGACTCGGCCTCGTTCGGCTCGCTGGTGATCGACCGCGCCGCGATGACGGTCACGAAGAACGGCGAGGACCTTCAACTGACGCCCACCGAGCTGCGGTTGCTGCTGGAGCTGAGCCGCAGGCCCGGACAGGCGCTGTCCCGGCAGCAGTTGCTGCGGCTGGTGTGGGAGCACGACTACCTGGGCGACTCCCGGCTGGTCGACGCCTGCGTGCAGCGCCTGCGCGCGAAGGTGGAGGACGTGCCGTCGTCGCCGACCCTGATCCGTACCGTGCGCGGCGTGGGCTACCGGCTGGACAATCCTCAGTGACGAAGCCGCACGACAGGCTCCGCGGCTGGGCCGCGGCGCGCCGCAGACCGCTGTCCGGCCTGCGCTTCACGAGTCTGCGGCTGCGGCTGGTCGTGGTGTTCGGGCTGGTGGCGCTCACCGCCGCGGTGTCGGCGTCGGGGATCGCGTACTGGCTGAACCGGGAGGCGGTGCTGACCCGTACGCAGGACGCGGTGCTGCGCGACTTCCAGCAGGAGATGCAGAACCACGCGAGCCTGCTGCCCGTGCACCCGGGGCCGGCGGAACTGCGCCGCACCGCGGGCCAGATGGCCAACAGCAGCCAGCGGTTCAGTGTGCTGCTGGTCGCCGAGGACGGCACCGGCAACCGGGTCGTCGGCAACTCCGACCTGGACACCTTCACCCTGGAGGACGTGCCCGCCTCGCTGCGCAAGGCGGTGAACAGGAAGCAGTCGACGTCGTCGCGCGACGCCTCCGCGTACCACCTGTACTGGCAGCGGATCACCGACCACGACCAGCCCTACCTGGTGGGCGGCGCCCGGGTGATCGGCGGGACCACGACCGGCTACATGCTCAAGTCGCTGGAGCCGGAGGCGAAGGACCTCAACTCGCTGGCCTGGTCGCTGGGGATCGCGACGGCGCTGGCGCTGATCGGATCGGCGCTGCTCGCGCAGGCCGCGGCGACCACCGTCCTCAAGCCGGTGCACCGGCTGGGCATCGCGGCCCGCCGGCTCGGCGAGGGCAAGCTGGACACCCGGCTGCGGGTCTCCGGGACGGACGAACTCGCCGACCTGTCACGGACGTTCAACCACACCGCGGAGGCGCTGGAGAAGCACATCGCCGACATGAGCGCACGGGACGAGGCGTCCCGGCGGTTCGTCGCCGACATGTCCCACGAGCTGCGCACCCCGCTCACCGCGATCACCGCGGTGACGGAGATCCTCGAGGAGGAGCTGGACGCGGAGACCGGCAGTGTGGACCCGATGATCGAGCCGGCCGTCCGGCTGGTGGTCAGCGAGACCCGGCGGCTGGGCGACCTCGTCGAGAACCTGATGGAGGTGACCCGCTTCGACGCGGGCACCGCCCGGCTCGTCCTCGACGACGTGGACATCGCCGACCAGATCACCGCGTGCATCGACGCGCGGGCCTGGCTGGACGCCGTCGAGCTGGACGCCGAGCGCGGCATCACCGCCCGGCTCGACCCGCGCCGCCTGGACGTGATCCTCGCGAACCTGATCGGCAACGCGCTCAAGCACGGCGGTTCCCCGGTCCGGGTGGCCGTGCGGGTGGAGGGGGAGGAACTGGTCATCGCGGTGCGCGACCACGGTCCCGGCATCCCCGAGGAGGTCCTGCCGCACGTCTTCGACCGGTTCTACAAGGCGAGCGCCTCCCGGCCGCGGTCCGAGGGAAGCGGGCTCGGCCTGTCCATCGCGCTGGAGAACGCGCACATCCACGGCGGCGAGATCACCGCGTCGAACTCCCCCGACGGCGGGGCGGTGTTCACCCTGCGGCTCCCGCACGACGCCTCGCGGCTCCTCGGCGACGGCCCCGGCGAGCCCGAGGACCCCGCGATCGGCAACGGCACGGAAGGCACCTCCGGATGAGCCCCGCCCCCGCCCGCACGCCGGGCGGCCGTACCGCGGACCGCGCGCCGGCCGCGACCGCCAGGACCGCCCCGCGCCCCGCGCGCCGGCGGCGCCCGGCGCTGCTGCCGGTGCTGCCGCTGCTCGCCCTGCTGCTGTCCGGGTGCGGCATCCGCTCGACCCAGGTCCCCACCGACTTCGGGCCCGCCCCCTCCCGGGTCCCGTGCGCCCTGTCCGGCCAGGACCGGGCGTCCTCGTCCTCGGGCGGGGTGCCCGTGCAGGTCTTCCTGGTGTGCTCGGGGCAGCTGGTCACCGTCGACCGGTCGGTGCGCATCCCGGACGGCACCACGGAGGCGGAGCGGCGGGTCCTGGTGGCGCAGGCGCTCCTCGACGAACTCGCCGAGACGCCGTCGACGGCGGAGCAGCAGGCCCACTACTCGACGGACGTGCGCGGCGGGATGACGGTCGGGGGCCCGCACGGCCGGGACCCCGAGGACGCGCTGCGGCTGAGCACCTCCCCCGCGGACCTCACCTCGACGGCCCTGTCGCAGGTCGTCTGCACGTTCTCCGACTCGGCGGCGGCGCGGGACGACGGCACGGTGGTCCTCGGCGGGCCGGCGCCCGGCGCGCTGCGCACGTACACGTGCACGCCGGAGGCGCGGGCCTCGCCGGCCGCCGAGCCCCCTGGGTCGACGGCGCTGAAGAGCTCGTGAGGCGGGCCGGGGCGAAAATCCCGGCTCCGGAACCGATCGCGGCGGACCCGGCGTCTTGGGGTGCGTGCAGCGTCTTGGTTCGAACGGCGACCGTGCCGTCACCCGCGTCCGTGTGGCAGGAGGCGTCCTCCTCGTCGCCCACCTCGCGCTCGTCGCCTGGATCACCCTGCGCCCCCTGGACGTCCCCTGGGTGAGCGCCGCCAATCTGCGGCCGTTCGCCGGGATCAGAGCCGACCTCGCGCTCGGCCCCGGGACGGCGGTCCGCCGGATCGGCGCCGGACTGGGGCTGCTGGCCCCGCTGGGCGTGCTGCTTCCGCTGGCCGGCGGCAGGATCACCGCGTCCCCGCTCGGCTCCCTGCTGCGGTCGACCGCGGTGGGAGCGCTGCTGTCACTGGGCATAGAGCTGCTGCAGACCGGTGTCCCCGGGCAGGTGGTGGACATCGACTCGGTCCTGCTGAACACGCTCGGTGTGGTCCTCGCCCATCTCGCGGTCGTACCGGCCGGGCGCGCCGCGATCCGCCGCAGGTCGCGGACGCGGCGCCTCGCGGCCGTCCTGCGGGGGGACCCGGCTCAGGGTCTGACCCCGACGATTCCCAGGGTCGGCATCGCTCCGTAGAGCGAGGTCGCGCGCCGTGCGGCGGCGTACCGTCGAAGAGGTCGGGGTACACGCCGACACGAAGGAGCCGGACGCACCGGCTCGCCGCGACGGTTCGCCAAGGAGCCAGCATGACCGCCATCGCCCGCCCCACGAACGGCCGCATGATCGGCGGAGTCTGTGCTGCGCTGGCACGGCGCTTCGGTGTCTCCGCGACCACGATGCGCGTCATCTTCGTGGTGTCCTGCCTGCTTCCCGGCCCGCAGTTCCTGCTCTACATCGCGCTGTGGATCCTCTTCCCGTCCGAGGACAAGGGCTCCGGCACCGCCTGGTGACCGGCCCGGCCCTCCCGCACACGGCGAACGCCGGTGGGGCGCACCCGATGCGGGTGCGCCCCACCGGCGTTCGGGCAGCACGACGGCCCCGGAGCGGCGGGGAAGGGGGCCGGGCGCGCCGGGGGATCAGCCCAGCGGAATCCCGTTCACCGGCAGGCCGTGGGTGGGCAGACCCTGCACCGGCAGGCCACCGAGCAGTCCGGCCACCGGGGCCGCGGGCCCGTCGGCGAGCAGGCGCCCGGCGGCGGGCTTCGCCGCGGCCACGCCCGCCCCGAGCGCCTGACCGGCACCGGGCAGCGCCTGCGCGACGTTCTCGGCGGGCAGCGTCCGGGTGACGGTGTCCAGCGCGGAGGAGGCGTCCGGCACGGCCGGGGCGGCGTTCGCGGCGCCCGCGCCGGCGGCGGCGAAAGCGGCACCGAGAGCGGCGACACCGAGGGTCTTGGCAGACTGCTTCATGGTGAATGCGTCCTTGGATACGGGGATGTGAGCGGTCCAGAACCGTAAACACGCGAACCCGCCGTCCGCAAACATCGGAAAACGGCCGGGTCAAGGAGGAGAAGTGAGGACCCGGCCGTTTTCCCTGAAGCTCGATCAGGCGTTCTCCGCCGCGGATCCGCTGGTCGAAGCGGTCTGCTGGAACAGCCATTCGGACTTGAGTTCCGCATATCCGGGCTTGACGACGTCGTTGATCATCGCGAGTCGTTCATCGAAAGGAATGAACGCCGACTTCATGGCATTGACCGAGAACCACTGCATGTCGTCGAGTGAATAACCGAACGCCTCGACAAGGTGCTCGAATTCTCGGCTCATGCTCGTCCCGGACATGAGCCGGTTGTCCGTGTTGACCGTGGCGCGGAAATGCAGCCTCCGCAGCAGCCCGATCGGGTGCTCGGCGTAGGAGTCGGCGGCGCCGGTCTGGAGGTTGGAGCTCGGGCACAGCTCCAGCGGGATGCGCTTGTCCCGCACGTAGGAGGCGAGGCGGCCGAGCTCCACCGAGCCGTCGTCGCGGATCTCGATGTCGTCGATGATGCGGACGCCGTGACCGAGCCGGTCGGCGCCGCACCACTGGAGGGCCTGCCAGATGGACGGCAGCCCGAACGCCTCCCCGGCGTGGATGGTGAAATGGTTGTTCTCGCGCTTGAGGTACTCGAAGGCGTCCAGGTGCCGGGTGGGCGGGAAGCCCGCCTCGGCACCCGCGATGTCGAAGCCGACGACGCCGCGGTCGCGGTACCGGTTGGCGAGTTCGGCGATCTCCAGGGCGCGGGCCGCGTGCCGCATGGCGGTGAGCAGCGCGCCGACGCGGATGCGGTGGCCGTTCTCCCGGGCCAGCCGCTCCCCTTGCCGGAAGCCCTCGTCGACCGCCTCGACGACCTCTTCGAGACTGAGCCCGCCCTCCAGGTGCTGTTCGGGCGCGTACCGCACCTCGGCGTAGACGACGCCGTCCTCGGCGAGGTCCTCGGCGCACTCGCGGGCGACCCGCACCAGGGCCTCGCGGGTCTGCATGACGGCGCAGGTGTGGGCGAAGGTCTCCAGGTACCGCTCCAGCGAACCGGAGTCGGCGGCCTCCCGGAACCACAGACCAAGCTTGTCGGCGTCCGTCTCGGGGAGATTCGAGTAGCCCGACGCGCGGGCGAGTTCGACGATCGTCCCGGGGCGCAGGCCCCCGTCGAGGTGATCGTGCAGCAGGACCTTGGGCGCCCGGCGGATCTGTTCCGAGCTCGGGGTGTTCCGGATCTGGCTCGTCATTGGCGCACTCTAGCCCCTACGCGCGTAGAGCCGTCGTCACGCGGTGCCGTCGATACGTAACGGTGACCGTGCGGACGGGTGGCGTACACCGGTGCTTCTGACACTGTTCTGTCATGGCACAGCAAGCGACGCCGGCGCGCACGGCCCGGCTGGGGAGAGCGCTCGGTCCGGCGCCGGCGGCGGTCGGCGGAGTCGTCCTGCTGCTGCCGGGCGGCGAGGAGGACTCGGTGCGCCGCCCCTCCCCCCTGACGGCGACCGCCTCCGTGCGCGCACTCGGCCGCAGGCTGGCCCGCGCCGGGCGGACGGACGAGCTGGTCACGCACGCCGTCCACTACCGGGTCCGGGGCTGGAACGGCGGCGAGGCACACCCGGCGGGTGACGCGTCCTGGGCCGCGGACGAGGTGGTCCGCCGCTACGGAGACGTCCCCGTCTGCCTGGCCGGCGTCGGGATGGGCGGCCGGGCGGCGCTCCGCGCCGGCGGCCACCCGGCCGTCAACTCGGTGCTGGCGCTGGCCCCCTGGCTGCCCGAGGACGACGTCGCCGCACCACCCGAACCGGTGAAACATCTGGCCGGGCGCCGGGTGCTGATCGTGCACGGCACCAACGACCGGCGCACCGACCCGGAGTTGTCCTTCCGGCTCGCGGCGCGCGCGAAGAAGGCCAACCGCGACATCTGCCGCTTCGAGGTCCACTCGGACGGGCACGGCCTGCACCAGCACCGGCAGGAAGTCCTGGCCCTGGCCGAGGACTTCGTCCTCGGTGCGCTGTTCGGCCACGCCTGGTCCCGGCCGGTGCAGGACGCGTTCGCCGCCCCGCCGCCGCTCGGCCTGCGGATGCCGCTCGCGGCCGGCTTCGGCCGGTCGCTGCGCCGCTGAGGGACCGCCCCGGTCCTCCGGCCGTGGCCGGTGCCGGTCCGCGTCCGGCGGAGCGGATCAGTCGGGCAGCAGCCGGCCCCGTCGGGACAGCAGGAACTTCTTGAAGGCGGCCACCGGCGGGGTGTCGGGGTGGCCGTCCAGCCAGGCCACCCCGATCTCGCGGACGGCCCGCGGCGCGGTGACCGTCAGTTCGACGACTCCCGGCCGGGCGACGGCCGGCGGCGGCAGGAGGGCCACGCCGAGTCCGGCGGCGACGAGCCCGCGCAGCGTCTCCGCCTCCTCCCCCTCGAAGGCGATCCGCGGCCGGAACCCGGCCTGCCGGCAGAGGTCGTCGGTGATCCGGCGCATGCCGTAGCCGGGCTCCAGCGTCACGAAGGACTCGTCGGCGGCCTCGGCCAGACGCACCCGCCGACGGCCCGCCAGCCGGTGGTCGGCCGGTACGACGAGCCGCAGCTTCTGCTCGTCGAGCCGGCGGCCCACCAGGTCGGGCGCGTCCGGCACCGGCGAGGTCAGGCACAGGTCCAGTTCACCGGAGCGCAGCCGTTCCAGCATCGCCTCGCCGTAGTTCTGCACGAGGCTGAAGCGCACCCGGGGGTGGTCGGCGCGGAAGGCCCGCAGGAGGGCGGGCACCGTCTCGGAGCCCATGGTGTGCAGGAAACCGAACGCCACCTTCCCCGCGGCCGGATCGGCGTCGGCGCGGACCTCGTCGGCGGCCCGCTCGATTTCGGCCAGGGCCCGTTCCACCGAGGCCAGGAACGTACGGCCGGCCGGCGTGAGCGAGAGCGTACGGCCGCGGCGCGCGAACAGGTCGACGCCCAGGTCCTGTTCGAGCCGGACCAGCGACCGGGAGAGCGTGGACTGCGGCACCCGCGTCTCCTGCGCGGCCCGGGTGACGTGCTCGACGCGGGCGACGGCCGCGAAGTGCGCGAGCCGCGGGGCGAGCAGCGCCGCCGGGCCGACGGTGTCTTCCGTGTCACCGAACGGTGACACGTACCCCTCTGACCTCTGCTGATGCGCCATGGGAACGATTATGGCCAATCCATGCATTGGACGGATGAGTGACGCGTCCCTAGATTCGAGACATGCCTTCCGCCAGTACCGGGGCGTCCACCGCCGTGGCCGCCTCCTCCGCCGTCGCCGACCCCACCGACTCCCGCATGGCCCCCGGCGGGCCCGGCTACCGCCGGATGAGCTTCGCGCTCTTCCTCGCGGGCGTCGCGACCTTCGCGCTCCTCTACTCCACCCAGGCCCTCCTCCCCCTCGTCTCCGCCGACTTCGCGGCGAGCGCGAGCTCGGCCAGCTGGACGGTGTCGGCGGCGACCGGCGGGCTGGCGCTGTTCGTGCTGCCGATGAGCGCCCTGTCGGAGCGGTTCGGCCGCCGCACGGTGATGACCGCGTCCCTCGCGGTGGCGGTGACCGTCGGCCTGTTCGTGCCCTTCGCCCCGTCGGTCGGCGCGCTGGTGGCGCTGCGGGCGGTGCAGGGGGCGGCCCTCGCGGGACTCCCCGCCTCGGCGACGGCGTACCTGGCGGAGGAGGTCCGGCCGCAGGCGCTGGTCACCGCGATCGGCCTGTTCGTCGCGGGCAACAGCGTCGGCGGCATGAGCGGCCGGGTGATCACCGGCTGGGTCGCCCAGGAGTGGGGCTGGCGGGTCGCCGTCGGCGCGATCGGCCTGATCGCCGTGGCCTGCGCGGTGGCCTTCCGGATGCTGCTGCCCGCGCCCCGGCACTTCACGCGCGGGTCGCTGCGGCCCCGGGTGCTGGCCCGCACGGTGCGCGACCACCTCGCCAACCCGCTGCTGTGCCGGCTGTACGCCATCGGCGCGCTGTTCATGATGGTGTTCGGCGGCGTGTACACGGTCATCGGGTACCGCCTGACCGAGGCCCCCTTCTCGCTCCCCCAGGGCATCGTCGGCTCGATCTTCCTGGTCTACCTGGTCGGCACCGTGTCGGCGTCGACGGCGGGCCGCCTGGTCGGCCGGGTCGGCCGCCGCGGCTCCCTCTACCTGGCGGGCGGCACCACGACCGCCGGGCTGCTGCTCTCCCTCGGCGACTCCCTGGCCCTGGTCCTGCCGGGCCTGGTCCTGATCACCGCGGGCTTCTTCGCCGGCCACGCGGTGGCCTCCTCCTCGGTGAGCCGCACCGCGCAGCACGGGCGGGCCCAGGCGTCGGCCCTCTACCAGTCCGCCTACTACATCGGCTCCAGCGCGGGCAGCACGCTCGGCGCGGTCGCCTT
The DNA here is from genome assembly GCF_043199735.1 of Streptomyces sp. NPDC048566. NCBI lineage: Bacteria > Bacillati > Actinomycetota > Actinomycetes > Kitasatosporales > Streptomycetaceae > Streptomyces > Streptomyces sp. NPDC048566. Next base: position 80,181 of record NZ_JBICWL010000011.1, on the reverse strand, counting down.
CCACGCCGGGGGCTGGGCGGGCACGGTCGGCATGGGGCTGCTGGCGGTGCTGGGCGTCGTCTCCGTCACCCTGTTCGGTTCGCACGCGGCGCGCGTCGCGGCCCGCCGGGCGCCGGCCTACGCCCACTGACGGGCCGCCGGCGGCCCTCCCCCGCACCCGCGGGCGCCGCCGCGCGCGGGCCCACGCTCCCGGGCGCGCGGACCGGCCACCGTCACCACCCCTTCGAGCTGCGGGTTCTCCCGCTCGGCACGCCATTGTCAGTGCGCTGCGGTAGCTTCCGAAGGGTCGGCGCAACGACGCGCGGGACGAATACGGGCCACAGGGGTGGGTGGGCGATGAGCGAGGGCACGGCGACGACGGAGGACCTGGATGTCCGGCTGGAGAGGCACCGCGTCGAGCTGACCGGCTACTGCTACCGGATGCTCGGTTCGTCCTTCGAGGCGGAGGACGCGGTGCAGGACACGATGGTCCGCGCCTGGCGCGGCTACGACCGGTTCGAGGGCCGCTCCTCGCTGCGCTCCTGGCTGTACCGCATCGCCACGAACGTCTGCCTGGACATGCTGAACGCGGGCAACCGCCGCGCGCGCCCGATGGACCTCACCGCCCCGTCACCGCTCGCCCGGGCGGCGCTCACCCCGCGTCCGGACAACACCTGGCTGGAGCCGATGCCCGACGCCCGCGTGCTGCCCACGACCGCCGACCCGGCGGAGGCCGCGGTCGCCAAGGAGTCCGTGCGGCTCGCCTTCATGGCGGCGCTCCAGCAGCTCCCGCCCAAGCAGCGCGCCGTGCTCATCCTGCGCGAGGTCCTCGCGTGGCGGGCGAGCGAGGTCGCCGAACTGCTCGGCACCACGGTCGCGTCGGTCAACAGCGCGCTCCAGCGGGCGCGCGCCACCCTCGCGGAGAGCGCGGGCGAGGGCGCCGAGGCCGTCACCTCCGATCCGCTCGACGAGGAGCAGCAAAAGCTCCTGGACCGCTATGTCGCGGCGTTCGAGGGGTACGACATGACGGCCCTGACCGCGCTCCTGCACGAGGACGCGATCATGACGATGCCGCCGTTCGACCTGTGGCTGCGCGGCACCCCGGACATCACCGGCTTCATGACCACACTGGGCGCCTCCTGCGCCGGCTCGCGGCTGGTCCCGGTCGAGGTGAACGGCCTGCCGGGCTTCGCCCACTACAAGCCGGACGAGGAGGCCGGGGGGTACGTGCCCTGGGCGGTGCAGGCCCTGGAGATCTCAAAGGGCCGCATCACCGGGTTCCACTGCTTCCTCGACACCGCGCGGTGGTTCCCGCTGTTCGGGCTCCCGCCCCGTCTCGACGGGCCCAAGGAGGCCGCCGCGCTCGCCGCCTCCGGGGTCCGGGGCGCCGCGCACGAAGGTGTCGAAGCGGAGGCCGACCAGGTCGAGTAGGGCCCGCAGGGCGGGATCGGGGTCCTTCAGCCGTATCCGGCCCCCGGCCCGCCGGGCGGTGAGCTCCAGCCGGGCCAGCACCTCCACCGCGGCGAGTCCGGGCGGCCCGAGGCCCGCCACGTCGCAGACCACCACACCGCCCCCGGCCGCCTCCAGCCGGGCGCGCACGTCGGCGCAGAGCCGGGGCGCCTCGTCGCGGGTGACGAGTCCTGGCAGCACGAGTACGTCGGGGGTCGCGAAATCCACGGTCAGTAGACCTCACGGGTGCGCGGAACTCATCGGGGACGGCAACGGCGCCTCCCGGCGCCCCGGCGGGCGGGCCGGGCCCTCCCCGCACGGACCGCCTTGACCTGCGGCGAACGTTCCCCGTTGGGTTGGGTGCATGTCACATCAACCGGCGCCTGCCGCGATACCCGACGGCCTCCTTCCCGCCGGGGAGGCGCCGTGCAGGGGGTGTTGACGGGTTTCGCGGTGATCGCCGCGGTCGTGGGTGTCGGGTACGTCATCGGCCGGCGCGGCTACCTCGGCGACAGCGGCCGGGAGGTGCTGACGAAGCTCGCGTTCCATGTGGCCTCGCCCGCACTGCTGTTCACGACGCTCGCCGGGTCCGACCTGTCGGTGGTCTTCTCCGGCCGGCTGCTGGTGACGGCGATGAGCACGGCGGTCGCGGCCGGGGTGTTCGTCGCGGTGGGCGTCGTCCGCCGCTGGGGTACGGGCCGGACGACGATCGGCGCGCTCTGCTCCAGCTACGTCAACTCCGGGAACCTGGGCATCCCCATCGCCGTGTACGTGCTGGGTGACGCGTCCCTGGTGGCGCCGGTGCTGCTGTTCCAGCAGATCATGGTGACGCCGATCGCCCTGACCGTGCTCGACCTGTCCGGCGGGGGCGCGCGGGGGCCGCTGTGGCACCGGGCGCTCACTCCGCTGCGCAACCCCGTCGCGGTCGGCTCGCTGAGCGGGGTCGCGGTGTCGCTGTCCGGGCTGCGGCTGCCGGAGCCGGTCCTCGATCCGGTGCGGCTCATCGGCGGGATGTCGGTGCCGGCGGTGCTGCTGGCGTTCGGCATCTCGCTGTGCGGCGGCAGCCTGCCGGGGCGCGGCGCCGACCGGGCTCCGGTGCTGCTGTCGGTGGCCCTGAAGGCGGTGGGGCAGCCGCTGGCCGCCTGGGCCCTGGCCGTCGCCGTGCTCGGCCTGCACGGCGCCCCGCTCCTCGACGTGGTGGTCACCTCGGCCCTGCCCGCGGCGCAGAACCTGTTCACCTTCGCCTCCCGCTACGGCGTGGCCGAGACCCTGGCCCGCGAGTCGGTCCTGCTCTCGACGATCGCGGCGGTTCCGGTGCTCGTGCTGGTGGCGGCCCTGCTGGGCTGAGCGGGGGCCGCGCCCGCCCGCGACGGGACCGGCCCCCGGGGGCCGCTCGCCTCGCCCCGGCGAGGGCCCGGCACCGGCTCCCGCTGCTCCCCTCCCTCTCTCCCTCGCTCCGGCACGCGGAACGGGGCCGGCGGAGGTCCGCCGGCCCCGTTCATCCGCACGAGGAAGCCGCGGGTCAGGCGATGCGCTCCAGGACGACCGGAGACGCCGTGAAGTCCGTGCCGGCCGGGGCGATGTCGAAGGAACCCTCGGTCGCCGCGAGCGCGTAGTCGAAGCGGTCCGGGGTGTCGGTGTGCAGGGTGAACAGCGGCTGGCCCGCCGTCACCGGGTCGCCGGGCTTGGCGTGCAGCTCGACGCCGGCACCCGCCTGCACCGGGTCCTCCTTGCGGGCGCGTCCGGCACCGAGGCGCCAGGCGGCGACGCCGATGTCGTAGGCGTCGAGACGCGTCAGCACACCGGAGGCCGGGGCGGTGACGACGTGCTGCTCGCGGGCGACGGGCAGCGCGGCGTCCGGGTCGCCGCCCTGCGCGGAGATCATGCGGCGCCACACGTCCATCGCGGAGCCGTCGGCGAGCGCCTTCGCCGGGTCGGCGTCCTTCACGCCCGCCGCGTCCAGCATCTCGCGGGCCAGGGCGATGGTCAGCTCCACGACGTCGGCGGGGCCGCCGCCGGCCAGGACCTCGACCGACTCGCGGACCTCCAGGGCGTTGCCCGCGGTCAGGCCGAGAGGCGTGGACATGTCGGTGAGGAGCGCGACGGTTCTCACGCCGTGGTCGGTACCGAGGCCGACCATCGTGGAGGCCAGCTCGCGGGCGTCCTCGACGGTCTTCATGAAGGCGCCGGAGCCGACCTTCACGTCCAGGACCAGCGAACCGGTGCCCTCGGCGATCTTCTTGGACATGATCGAGGAGGCGATCAGCGGGATGGCCTCGACGGTGCCGGTGACGTCGCGCAGCGCGTAGAGCTTCTTGTCGGCGGGGGCGAGGCCGTCGCCGGCGGCGCAGATGACCGCGCCGGTGGTGTCGAGGACGTGCAGCATCTCCTCGTTGGACAGCAGCGCGCGCCAGCCGGGGATGGCCTCCAGCTTGTCCAGGGTGCCGCCGGTGTGGCCGAGGCCCCGTCCGGAGAGCTGCGGCACGGCGGCACCGCAGGCGGCGACCAGCGGGGCGAGCGGCAGGGTGATCTTGTCGCCGACGCCTCCCGTGGAGTGCTTGTCGGCGGTCGGGCGGGACAGGGACGAGAAGTCCATGCGCTCGCCCGAGGCGATCATCGCGGCCGTCCAGCGGGCGATCTCACGGCGGTTCATGCCGTTGAGCAGGATCGCCATGTTGAGGGCGGCCATCTGGTAGTCGGCGACCTCGCCGCGGGTGTAGGCGTCGATGACCCAGTCGATCTGGGCGTCGCTGAGCTCGGCGCGGTCCCGCTTGGTGCGGATGACGGAGACGGCGTCCGTGGACAAAGCCGACAGGGCGGACATGGCTTTCCTTCCGAAAGGTGAGCGGCCCCTCCCGGCGACGATCGGTCGCGGCGGGAGGGGCCGCACGGCGTTACTGGGTGAGGTGCTCCGGCCCGAAGGCCTGCGGCAGCATCTCGGAGAGGGGCAGGCGCCCGGCCGGCGTCTCCACCAGGAGACCGGGTCCGCCGAACTCGAACAGCAGCTGGCGGCAGCGACCGCACGGGACGAGGATCTCGCCCCGTCCGTCGACGCACGTGAAGTGCGTCAGCCGGCCGCCCCCGGTGTTGCGCAGCTCGGAGACCAGGCCGCACTCGGCGCACAGCGAGAGGCCGTAGGAGGCGTTCTCGACGTTGCAGCCGGAGACCGTGCGGCCGTCGTCGACGCGGGCGGCGGCGCCGACCGGGTAGCCCGAGTAGGGGGCGTAGGCGCGGTTCATCGCCGCGCGGGCCACCTCCCGGAGCTGCTCCCAGTCGACGTGCGCGGGTTCCGCGCCGGCGGGGGTCACTTGCCCTGCCCCTTGCGGTACGGCAGGCCGTCCGCCTTCGGCATGCGCAGGCGCTGGGCCGACAGCGACAGGACGAGCAGCGTGATGACGTACGGCGTGGCGGAGACGATCTGGTTGGGCACCTCGTTGGTGGAGGAGTACCAGAGGAAGACCAGCGCGCCGACGACCAGGGTGACGACCGCGGAGACGTACTTCTTCTTCACCGCGAGCCAGATCGCGCCGATGACCAGCAGGATCGCGCCGAGCAGCAGCAGCGCGTGGACGTTCGCCGAGCCGCCGCGCAGGTTCAGGCTGTCGGTGTAGCCGAACAGGCCCGCGCCCAGGGCGAGCCCGCCGGGCATCCAGTTGCCGAAGATCATCGCGGCGAGACCGATGTAACCGCGTCCGCTGGTCTGGCCCTCCAGGTAGAAGGGGTTGGCCACGATGGAGAGGAAGACGCCGCCGAGGCCGGCCAGACCGCCGGAGATGATCACGGCGAGGTACTTGTACTTGTAGACGTTCACACCGAGCGACTCGGCGGCGACCGGGTTCTCGCCGCAGGAGCGCAGCCGCAGGCCGAACGGGGTGCGCCACAGGACCCACCAGGTGCCGGGGATCAGGGCGATGGCGATCAGGGTCAGCCAGGAGACGTTGGTGACCAGGCCGCCGAGCAGGCCGGCGATGTCGGAGACGAAGAACCAGCCCTTGGAGTTCAGGGTGGTCAGCCAGTCGGAGAGGCCCGGCACCGTGAAGTGGCCGAGGGACTCGACCGGCGGGGACTGCTTGGCCGAACCGCCCTGCACGCCCTCGAAGGCGAGCGGGGAGAGATAGCGGGTGACGCCCAGCGCGAGGATGTTGATGGCCACACCGGAGACGATGTGGTTGACGTTGAAGGTCACCGTGATGATCGCGTGCAGCAGGCCGCCGAGGCAGCCGCCGACGATGCCGACCAGGACGCCGGTCCACGGACCCCACTGGTAGCCGGCCCAGGCGCCGAACCAGGTGCCGAGGATCATCATGCCTTCGAGGCCGATGTTGACGACGCCGGAGCGCTCGGCCCACAGACCGCCGAGGCCGGCCAGGCCGATGGGGACGGCCAGCTGGAGGGCGGTCGACATCTGGCTGACGTTGGTGATGCCGTTGGCGCCGGTGATGATGCGGACGATCGAGGTCAGCGCCAGGCCGCCCGCGATGACCAGCAGGACGACGGGGAGCGACATCCGGCGGCCGGTGGGAGCCGAGGGCCGCAGCGTCGGCTGGTTGACGTCGGTTGCGGTGGTCATCGGCCCGCCACCTCCTTCTGGGTGTTGTTGGCGCCGAGGGCGTGGCCCGCGGCGAGTTCCGCGCCGACGCGGCGCTGCTGGCGGCGCAGGCCCCACTCGCGCACCGCCTCGTAGGAGACGACGACGGCGATCACGATCAGGCCCTGCATGATGACCGCGATCTCCTTGTCGTACCCGTGGAAGTCGAGTTCGGGGGACGCCTTGTCCAGCCAGGCCCACAGCAGGGCCGCGAAGGCGATGCCGACGGGGCTGTTGCGGCCGAGCAGCGCGATGCCGATGCCGAGGAAACCGATGCCGGTGGGGAAGTTGAGGCTGTAGGTGTGGGTGTCGCCGAGGAGGATCGGCAGACCCGCGAGACCGGCGATGCCGCCGGAGACGAGCATGGCGGTGAGCACCATGCGCTTGGGGTCGACACCGCTGGCCGAGGCGGCGGACTCGGAGGCGCCGGAGGCGCGCAGGTCGAAGCCGAACCGGGTGCGGTTGAGGACGATCCAGTAGCCGATGCCGAGGACGGCCGCGAGGATGACGAGCCCGTAGATCTCGCCGGCGTCCCCCATGCCGAAGCCGGGGACCCAGCCGGACTTGTTCATCTCGCCGGTGGTGTTGTTGTTGCCGAGCTTGACTCCGAAGACGTCGGGCAGCCACAGGTAGGCGATGACCGAGGTCGCGATCGCGTTGAGCATGATCGTCGCGACGACCTCGCTGACCCCTCGGGTGACCTTGAGGAAACCGGCGATGCCGGCCCAGAAGGCGCCGGTGCAGACGGCGGTCAGGATCAGCAGCGGCACCTGGAGCGCGGCCGGCAGCGCGACGTGCGCGCCGACGATCGCGGCCATCATGGCGGCGAGCTGGTACTGGCCGTCGACACCGATGTTGAACAGGTTCATCCGGAAGCCGATGGCCACCGCCAGCGCCGCGATGTAGTAGAGCGACGCCTGGTTGATGATCAGGACCTGGATGTCGGAGTACGTCGCCTGCTGGAACATCAGCGTGTACGGCTCGAACGGGTTCTTGCCGGAGGCGAGCAGCACGACGGAGGTCAGTGCCACGGCCACGACGAGCGCGATGACCGGTCCGGCCACCCCGAGGAGCAGGCGCTCCTTGTCGAACTTCTTCATCAGCGGGCCTCGTCTTCCGGGGCGTCCGGTGTGTCGGTGGGCTGGGCGGGCTCGGCCTGGTCGGCGAGCTCCTCGTTCTCCAGGTGGCCGGAGGCGGCGCCGGTCATGGCCGAGCCGAGCTCCTCCGGGGTGATCGTGGCGGGGTCGGCGTCGGCGACCAGCTTGCCGTTGTAGATCACCCGGAGCGTGTCGGACAGGCCGATCAGCTCGTCCAGGTCCGCGGAGATCAGCAGGACGGCGAGTCCCTCGCGGCGCGCCTCGCGGATCTGGTCCCAGATCTGGGCCTGCGCGCCGACGTCCACGCCGCGGGTGGGGTGGGCGGCGATGAGGAACTTCGGCTTGTGGCTCATCTCGCGGCCGACGATCAGCTTCTGCTGGTTGCCGCCGGACAGCGACGCGGCGGTCACCTCGATGCCGGGCGTGCGCACGTCGTACTGCTCGACGATACGGCGGGTGTCCTGCTGGGCGCCCTTGATGTCGAGCCAGATGCCCTTGGCGTTGGGCTTCTCGGTGACGTGGCCGAGGATGCGGTTCTCCCAGAGCGGTGCCTCCAGGAGCAGGCCGTGGCGGTGGCGGTCCTCGGGGATGTAGCCGATGCCGCCCTCGCGCCGCCGGCGGGTCGACCAGGAGGTGATGTCGCCGCCCGCGAAGCGGACGACCCCGGAGTCGGCGGCCTTCAGCCCGATCAGGGCGTCGATGAGTTCGGTCTGGCCGTTGCCCTCGACCCCGGCGATGCCCATGACCTCGCCGGCGTGGATGGTGAAGGAGACGTGGTCGAGGACGAGCCGGACGGCGCCGCGCTCCACCTCGTCCATCAGCAGGCTCGCCGAGCCCTTGCCGAGCGAGACCGAGCCCTTGGCGAGCACGGTCAGGTCCTCGACCTCGATCACGGCCCTGTCGGTGACCGTCGACTCGGAGGTCTCCGGGGTGGGCAGCTCGCTGCCGACCATCAGCTCGGCGAGCTGGCGGGGGGTCGTCTCGGACGGGACGGCGGTGCCGACGGTCGTGCCGCGCCGGATGACGGTGATGTCGTCGGCGACGGAGAGGACCTCGCCCAGCTTGTGCGAGATGAAGATGACCGACAGGCCCTCGGACTTGAGTTCGCGCAGGTTGTCGAAGAGCGCGTCGACCTCCTGCGGCACCAGGACCGCGGTCGGCTCGTCCAGGATCAGGATGCGGGCGCCGCGGTAGAGGACCTTGAGGATCTCCACGCGCTGGCGGTCGGCGACGCCGAGCTCCTCGACCAGGACGTCGGGGCGCACCCCGAGGCCGTAGCGCTCGGAGATCTCCACGATCTTGCGGCGGGCCCTGCCGCCGATGCCGTACAGCTTCTCGCTGCCGAGCACGACGTTCTCGAGGACGGTGAGGTTGTCGGCCAGCATGAAGTGCTGGTGGACCATGCCGATGCCGCGGGCGATGGCGTCGGCGGGCGACGAGAAGGCGACCTGCTCGCCGCCGACCGCGATGGTGCCCTCGTCCGGCCGCTGCATGCCGTAGAGGATCTTCATCAGCGTCGACTTGCCGGCGCCGTTCTCGCCGACCAGGGCGTGCACGGTGCCCCGGCGGACGCTGAGATGGATGTCGTGGTTGGCCACGACACCGGGGAACCGCTTGGTGATCCCGGCGAGCTCGACGGCGGTCGCCCGACCGTCGACCGCGTCGGCCGGAGGGCTGCTGGACGCGTTGATGGCGCACTCTCCTGAGGGAAAGGGGGTCGTCTACGCGCGTAGCGCCCCTACGGCAACGAAAGGGGTCACGCGCCGCGGGCACGGGACGCGGGGAGCCGGACTCCCCGCGTCCCGCCGCACGGACGTGACCCCACGGTTACCAAGCGGATCCGGGGCGGGACGGGCGTCCGCGCGCACCTGACGGCGCGCCGTGCCCGACCCTTCCCGGGACCGCATTGGCTGCTCCTGAGGTCTTGCTCGTCAGCTGGACTTGACCTTGATCTCGCCGCTGATGATCTTCTCCTGGGCCGCCTTGACGGCGTCCTGGATCGCGGTGTTGCTCTTGAAGGCGGGGTTGGAATCGGCCAGACCGACCTCACCCGACTTGAGATCGCCCCGTACGATACCGCTCTCGGGCTTGCCGTCCTCGACCGACTTCGCCACGTTGTAGACCGCCTTGGCGACGTCCTTGGTCGCGGAGGTCAGGATCGAGTCCTTGTACTTGGCGAGCGCCTCCTGCTGGTACTGGTCGGAGTCGACGCCGATCGCCCAGACCTTCTTGGCGGAGGCGGCCTCGATGACACCCTGACCGGACAGGCCGGCCGCCGCGTAGACGACGTCGGCCTTCTTCTCGATCTGGCCCTCGGCGGCCGTCTTGCCCTTGTCCGGGCTGGAGAAGCCACCCTCCTGGGCGGTCTGCGTCAGGTACTGCGAGAGGACCTTCACGCTCGGCTTGGTGTCCTTGACGCCCTGCTCGAAGCCCGCCTCGAACTTGTGGATCAGCGGGACGTCCACACCGCCCACGAAGCCGACGGTGTTCGTCTTGGTGGCCTTGGCGGCGGCGACGCCGGCGAGGTAGGAGGCCTCCTGCTCGGAGAAGACCAGGTCCGCGACGTTCTTCGCCGTCACGGTGGCGTCGTCGACGATGCCGAAGGTGGTCTTCGGGTACTTGGCGGCGGCGGCCTTCACGGCCGGGCCGTAGGCGTAGCCGATGCCGACGACCGGGTTGTAGCCCTGCTTGGCCAGCGAGACCAGGCGCTGCTCCTTGTCGGCGTCCGTCTCGCCGTCGGTGGGCTCGACGTCGGCGGTGTCGTACTTGAACTCCGCCTTCGCCTTCTTCAGGCCCTCGAACGCGGCGTCGTTGAAGGACTGGTCGCCCTTGCCGCCGACGTCGTAGGCGATGGCGAGGCCCTTGTCGCCCTTGTCGTCCGAGGACGAGCTGGAGGTCGACGTACCGCCGCAGGCGGAGAGGGCGAGTGCGAGAGAGGCGGTCGCAGTACCTGCGAGCGCGATGCGGGTGACCCGGCGCATTCCTTGAGCTCCTGTCGTACAAGCGCCTGACGGTTCAGCTTCGGCGCTGGCTTCGCCGCAGATTAACGCGCGTAGACCAACGAGAAAACCCCTTCTGTCCACCTTGTTATCCGGCTGTGCCCGACGACACCCGCCGAGGCGTCCGGGGCTTGCCGACCGCAAAGCCGCGGTGGCTATGGGTGACCCCCACGGCGCACGACGGAGCGGGCGGGCACCGGTGGTGCCCGCCCGCTCGCGGTGTCATGCGTCCGCTCCGGGTGCCGGACGGGCGGCGGCCTCACGGCCCGCCGCGCCCACCCGGCCTCCGGGAGTGGTCAGGAGGTCTTGACCTTGATGGAGCCGTCGACGATGGCGGCCTTGGCCTTGGCCACCGCGTCGGTCAGGCCCGGGATCTCCGCCATCTTCGGGTTGCTGTCGGCGAGGCCGACGCCGTTGACCTTGAGGTCGAAGGTCTGCGTCCCGGTCAGCGGCTTGTCGTCGTGGACCGACTTGGCCAGGGTGTAGACGGCACCGCCGACGTCCTTGAGGGCGGAGGTCAGGATGGCGTCCTTGTACTTGGCGAGCGCCTCCTGCTTGTACTGGTCGGAGTCGACGCCGATGGCGTACTTGCCGGCCTTCGAGGCGGCCTCGATGACGCCCTGACCGGACAGGCCGGCCGCGGCGTAGATGACGTCGGCGCCCTTCTCGATCTGGCCCTCGGCGGCGGCCTTGCCCTTGTCGGGGCTGGAGAAGCCGCCCTCCTCGGCGGTCTGCGTCAGGTACTGCGAGAGGACCTTCACGCTCGGCTTGGTGTCCTTGACGCCCTGCGTGTAGCCCGCCTCGAACTTGTGGATCAGCGGGACGTCCACACCGCCCACGAAGCCGACCGTGTTCGACTTGGTGGCCTTGGCCGCCGCGACACCGGCGAGGTAGGAGGCCTCCTGCTCGGCGAAGACCAGGGAGGCGACGTTGTCGCCCTCGACTACCGAGTCCACGATGCCGAAGGTCGTCTTCGGGTACTTCTTGGCGACGGCCTCCAGCGCGGGACCGTAGGCGAAGCCGATACCGATCACCGGGTTGTAGCCCTGCTTGGCCAGCGACGACAGGCGCTGCTCCTTGTCGGCGTCCGTCTCGCCGTCGGTGGGCTCGATGTCGGCCGTCTTGTAGCCGAACTCCTTCTTCGCCTTCTCCAGACCGGAGAACGCGGCGTCGTTGAAGGACTGGTCGCCCTTGCCGCCGACGTCGTAGGCGATGGCGAGGCCCTTGGCGTCCTTGCTGCTGTCGCTGCTGCCGCTGTCGTTGCTGGTGCCGCCGCAGGCCGTGGCGGCGAGTGCGAGCGACGCGACCCCCACCGCGACGCGGGTCAGGCTGGCTATCCGACGCATCTGAAGCTCCCCATTCTCCAAAGCCCCGCAGTGGGTGCTGAGTTCGGCGCACATTAACGCGCGTAGACCATCCAGGGAACGGGGTTCCGCGTGGCCGTTATCCATTCGTGCCGATGGCCGGTTACGTCCTTGTGAACCACGGGATCGAAAGGGGCGTTTGGGGACGCGGGGCCCGTCCAGACCGTCACGCTGCGTGCCCGCGGGGGCGCCCAACGTGGCGGAACGACCGGGTCCGCTCCCCGGAGCGACCGTTGACGTGTGAGGTTTGCGGATGACAAAGCGCCACGTCGTGGCGTGGCGGGCACCACGCTACGACGGGGAGCCGCGGGGCGCGACCGGAGTCACCCGGACGCACCCCGGCGGCCGGCCCGCGGTCAGACCGGCCGGTCCAGCAGCGCGGCGGCGGTGAACATCTCCACGCCCACCGTGATCGCGTGCTCGTCCGCGTCGAAGTCGCCCCGGTGCAGGTCACGGGTGGTGCGGTCACCCGGGGTGCGGACCCCGAGGCGGGCCATGGCACCCGGCACGTGCTCCAGGTACCAGGAGAAGTCCTCGCCGCCGAGGCTCTGCTCGGTGTCCTCGATGGAGTGCGCGCCCCGCCGCGCCGCCATCGCCTCGCGCAGCAGCTCGGTGACCTGCGGGTCGTTCACGACCGGGGGGACGCCCCGGATGTAGTTGATCTCCGACTTGGCGCGGTAGAGGCCCGCGATCTCGTCGATCGCCGCGTGCACGAGGTCGGGCGCGGCCCGCCAGGCGTCGAGGTCCAGGCAGCGCACGGTGCCGGACAGCTCGGCGTGCTGCGGGATCACGTTGCAGGCGTGGCCCGACTCGATGCGCCCCCAGGTGACCGCGAGTCCGCTGCGGGCGTCCACCCGCTTGCCGACCAGCGCCGGCACGTCGGTCACCACGCGTGCGGCGGCGGTGACCAGGTCCGTGGTCAGGTGGGGGCGCGCGGTGTGCCCGCCGGCGCCGTCCAGGGAGACTTCGAGCCGGTCGCACGCCGAGGTGATGGCGCCGTGCCGCAGCCCGATACGCCCCGCGTCCACCTTGGGGTCGCAGTGCACGCCGACGATCCGGCCGACACCGTCGAGCACCCCGGAGTCGATGGCGTCCGGGGCGCCGCCGGGCAGCACCTCCTCCGCGGGCTGGAAGATCAGCCGCACCGGACGGGCCAGCAGGCCCTGGGCGTGCAGACCGGCGAGGACCAGGCCGGCGCCGAGCACGACCGTGGTGTGCACGTCGTGACCGCAGGCGTGGGCGCGGTCGGGGACCGTGGAGCGGTACGCGCAGTCGCTCTTGGTGTCCGGGATGGGCAGCGCGTCGATGTCGGCGCGCAGGGCCAGCCGGGGGCGTACGTCGTCCGGGTCTCCGATGTCGCAGATGAGGCCGGTCCCGATGGCGAGGACGCGCGGCGCGAGACCCGCCTGCTCCAGGCGCGCCTTGATCGCCGCGGTGGTGCGGAACTCCTGGTTGCCGAGCTCGGGGTGCATGTGCAAGTCGCGACGGAACGCCACGAGTTCGGCGCGCAGTGCCTCGGGCAGCGCGCCGGGGAGCAACGGTTCCCCGGGGAGATCGGCCTCGGACTCTCGGGACATCAGTTGGTTCACCCTTTGAAGGGTAGGGCGATCGGGCGGCCAACTAACCCACGATCAACAAAAGTTCAGCCCCTTAGGGGAAGAAAATCTGGCCGCGCGGCGCATAGCTGTCATCGGGGATGGGTAAACTCGCCCGGCTCTCCGGGCGTTTGGATCGCGGACCGGACTGGTGACCGGCTGTGATCCGACTCGGCCGGGGATCGCCCGCCGATCCGTACGGAGAACGCCCGGCACGCCCGGGCCCATTCCCGTACCTGGTCTCCACGGTCTCACACGGACGCGGCCGATCTCCGGAGGTGCGGTCGAGCCGCGATCGAGCCGTCACACAGGGTCACGAGCCGGGTGCGGGGCGCCCGGGGGTCCGGTGCGGAGGTCCGGCGCGGGGCGCCGGGGTCCGGTACCGGCCGGTCGGACCGGCCGGGTCCCGTGCACGGACCTGCTCCCCCGCCGGGACGGCCACCGTGCCGGTCGGTGCGTACGAGGGGGTGTGCGCCGCCGGTGGACGGGGCGGCGAACGCGGGGCCGGCGGGACGGGGCCGGGCGGGACCGGTGATGGGCCCGGGCGGGGATGTCCGGCGAGTCCCTCAAGCGGCCGTGCCCGGTGCCCGGTGCCGCGGTGGAGGGTGGGTGGGGGTTCAGGCCGTCGAGACCGCCGAGAGCCGGTGGGCGCCGCGGGCGGTTCCGGTGACGCCCGAGAGGAAGCCCTGGGCGCGGGGCGAGGCGTGCTCCGTGAGCCAGGCCGGGTCGATGTCGCAGACCGCGACCCGGACCTCGGTTCCGGCGAGGGCCAGCGGCAGCGTGTGCACGACCGTCGACGGGAAGCTCAGGATCGTCCGGCCGATGGGGCCGCGGCGGGCGATCAGTTCCAGCGGCAGGTCGGGACGGACGATCTCCAGACCCGTCTCCGCCGCCAGCCGGTGCAGCTTGTCGGTGCTCTCGCGCCGGTGGGCGAAGTAGCGGTTCGCCCCGTGCGCCGCGGCGAGGGCGCGGACCGCTTCCAGATAGCGGTCCGGGTCGACCACGCCCGTCTCGACGAGCGAGGTCCCGACCAGGTCCGCGCCCCGGGTGATGCGCGGCGGCCCGAACCGGGCGCGGGTCCAGGCGAACGTGTTCGCGGTGATCCGGACGCCGTCCGGTGCGGCGTCGATCGGCATCGAGGAGAAGACCTCGACGGTCCGGCGGCCGGACGGGGTGAGGCGGCGGCGGGCCGCGCCGGACACCGGGGCGAAGAGCACGTCCCGGGGACCGGGCCGGCCGCCGCGCCGGTGCCAGCGCACCAGCCGCTCGCCACCCGCCAGTTGGGCCACGAACTCCATCGTCGCCGTGCCGTCGTCCACCACGACCAGGTCCTGCGCCCGGGTGATGGTCAGCAGCAGTTGCACGTACCGGGAGAAGGGGTCCCCCATCACGATCCGCCGGGCGCGGCGCAGCATCGGCGCCAGTCCCCCGATGGTGTGGAAGGGGGCGGTGGTGCCGCCGCGCGCCTCCTCCCAGCGGACCGTGTGACCCTCGTCGCGGGCCAGCTCGGCCATGCGGCGGAGCTGGCCACGCGTCATCGGGTCGTTGGGCGAGAGGACGACGAGGGTGAACCCCGCGCCGGGTGCCGCGGCGTCGTGGGCCTGGGTGTGCGCCCACTCCAGCACGTTCAGGAGCTGTACCGGGCTCTCCACGAAGGCGAGCGTGTGGGAGCCGGTGGAGCCGGTGCGGGGGCTCATCGTCGTAGGACCGTCCCGTCGTCAGGAGGTGGGGGTGCTCAGACCGAGACGGGCTCGCCCGCGGCCGCGGCGATCTCGGCCTCGGCGACGACGCCCGGGACGCGGCGCAGCTTCTTCATCGGGCCGAGCTCCGACTCGTAGACCTTCTTGACGCCGTCGCCGAGGGAGGCCTCGATGGTGCGGATGTCGCGGACGAGGCGGGTGAGGCCCTGCGGCTCGACGGAGGCGGCCTGGTCGGAGCCCCACATCGCGCGGTCGAGGGTGATGTGGCGCTCGACGAAGGCGGCGCCGAGGGCGACCGCGGCGAGCGTGGTCTGGAGGCCCGTCTCGTGGCCGGAGTAGCCGATCGGGACGTTGGGGTACTCGGCCTGGAGGGTGTTGATGACGCGGAGGTTGAGCTCCTCGGCCACCGACGGGTAGGTCGACGTGGCGTGGCACATCAGGATGTTGTCGCTGCCGAGGACCTCGACCGCGTGGCGGATCTGCTTCGGCGTCGACATGCCGGTGGAGAGGATGACCGTGCGGCCGGTGGCGCGCAGGGCGCGCAGCAGCTCGTCGTCGGTGAGCGAGGCGGAGGCGACCTTGTGGGCCGGCACGTCGAACTTCTCCAGGAAGGCGACGGCCTCGGTGTCCCACGGGGAGGCGAACCAGTCGATGTTCTTGCTCTTGGCGTACTCGTCGATCTGCCGGTACTCGTCCTCGCCGAACTCCACGCGGTGGCGGTAGTCGATGTAGGTCATGCGGCCCCAGGGGGTGTCGCGCTCGATGTCCCACTGGTCGCGCGGGGTGCAGATCTCCGGGGTGCGCTTCTGGAACTTCACGGCGTCGCAGCCGGCGTCGGCGGCGGCGTCGATCAGCTTGAAGGCGTTCTCCAGCTCGCCGTTGTGGTTGATGCCGATCTCACCCACGACGTAGACAGGGTGGCCCGGACCGGCGGTCTTCGAACCGAAGCTGCGCAGACGGGAGTTGCTCATGATCAGACGTTCCTTAACTGTCGAGGGAGTCGAGAGAGGGGCCGAGGATCCAGCTGGCGATCTCTCGGATCGCGCCGTCACCGCCGGGGACGGTGGTGACCGCGCGTGCGGCGCCGCGCACGACGTCGTGGGCGCTCGCGACCGCGACCGGCCAGCCCACGAGGGCGAGGCACGGGAGGTCGTTGACGTCGTTGCCGACGTAGAGCACGCGCTCGGGCGCGATGCCCTGTTCCTCGCACCACTGCTTCAGTGCGAGGTCTTTCCGGTCGATGCCGTGCAGGACCGGGATCTTGAGCTTCCGGGCCCGGGCGGCGACGACCGGGTTCTGTTCCGTGGACAGGATCAGCATCGTCAGTCCGCTCCTGCGGAGCGCGGCGATGCCGAGGCCGTCCCCGCGGTGCACGGAGACGAACTCCCGTCCGTCGGAGTCGATCAGCACCCGGTCGTCGGTCTGGGTGCCGTCGAAGTCGAGGACGACCGCGTCGATGTCGGCGGCGGTCGGGAGGGCGCCGGGCCGGTTCGCGTCGAGGAGCGGCGCGAGGGCCCGGGCGCGGGCGAGGTCGTGCGGGTCGTCGATCTCCAGCACGCGGGCCGGGTCGGTGCGCACCAGGTCGGTGCGGCCGAAGAAGCGGTGCCGGGCGGCGCGGAAGCCGGTGGCCTCCATCGCGTAGACGGCGCCGGTCTCCAGCAGGTCCTGGGGGCGGTCCTGGCGGCGCGGCCGGAAGGACTTGTCGTGGTTGACGCCGTAGCCGCCGCCGACGGCGGTGCCGGCCAGGAGGGTGTCGGTGCCTCCGCCGGCCGCCGTGCGCCCGCCGTCGGCGGCCGGCGGCGCGGCCGGTGCGTCGTCGGCGTCGCGCCACACGAAGCCGTGGAAGGGGGCGACGGTCAGCGCTGTGTCCGCGCCGTCCGCGAGGACCGCGCCCGCCACGCCGTCGACGTCCTCGCGGACGATGAACGGGCTGGTGCACTGGACGAGCAGCACCACGTCGACCGGGGAGCCGTGCAGCGCCTCGTGGGCGTCCATGGCGTGCAGGACGGCGGCCTCGGAGGTGGCGGTGTCGCCGGCGATGGCGGCGGGCCGGATCACGACCTCGGCGCCGGCCTGGCGGGCGGCCGCGGCGATGGCCTGGTCGTCGGTGGAGACCACCACGTCCGTCACCAGGCGGGCGGCGCGGCATTCGCGCACCGCGCGGGCCACCAGCGGGACGCCGCCGACCGGGAGGAGGTTCTTCGCGGGCACGCCCTTGGAGCCGCCGCGCGCGGGGATCACCGCGAGCACGCGGCGCACCGGCGGGGCGTGGCCCGCTTCCGAGTTGGTCATGCGCTGTTCTCCTTGACGGGAGGCGGGGGAGGCGGGGGCTACGGGGCGCCGGGCGCCGCCGGGTTCGGGGGCGGTCACAGGTCGCCCATCCGCCGGATCACCGGGGCGACGCGCTGGACGCCGTGGCGGTAGGCGCCGCGGGCGGCCCGGCGCACGATCTGCCGCACGGGGCTGGGCTCCCGGTCCGCCGCGGGGGCGCCGGGCAGCGGGCTGCCGTCCGGGGCGAGGTGGTGGCGGGCGAGGATGCCGGGCAGGTAGCCGGGCGCGGTGGCGGGGGTGTAGTAGGGGGCCAGCGGCGGCAGCCGGTCCGCCGTCAGCAGCCCGGTGATGCGCTCGCGGGCCGTGTCGAAGGCCCGCTCGTAGGCGCCGCCTTCGGCCGCGACGCCCTGCCGGGCGACCCAGTCCGCGTCGGCCGCCGGGCGGTGGCCCGCGTCGAGCAGGTCCCAGGAGGCGAGGCAGCCGGAGCCCACGAAGTGGTGGTTGCCGAGCGCCTCGCGCACCCCGAGGTCGGTGAGGACCACGGTGGGGATGCGCCGGTGCAGGGACTCCAGGGCGGCCGTCGAGCTGATGGTGACCAGCAGGTCGGTGCGGTCCAGGACCTCGCCCATGTGTCCGTACACGAGGCGGAAGTTGGCCGGCGGGTCCGCCTTCTGCACCAGCTTCTGGTAGGGCAGTTCCTCGATGTGGGTGGTGTGCTCGCCCGGCCTGGAGCGCAGCTTGAGCAGCACCTCGCGGTCGGGGTGCAGCCGCGCGTGCCGGATCAGCCGGCCGAGCAGGTACGTGCGGTCCCGGCGGTTGTCGGGTACGGAGGGCTGGGCCGCGAAGACGACCGTGTACGGGTCGTTGCCGGTATGGGCGGCCCCGCCGAGGAAGGGCAGCGCGACCTCGGTCACCGACCCGGCGTCGGCGCCGACCCCCGCGTACACGTCCCGGAAGCGGTCGGCGTCCTGGCGGGAGTTGGCGAGGACCAGGTCCGCGCCGTGCCGCAGCAGCAGCCCGTCGGCGAGCTTCTCGTAGACGACGCCGACGTAGCCGGTGACGACCGGGGGCCGCTTCGCCCGGCCGGCCCAGGCGCGGGCCAGACCGTGCAGCACCGCCTGCACGGCACCGCCGACCAGGGCGAGGACGACCACGTCGTAGGCGTGGTCGTCGCGGCCCAGCTCGCGCAGGAACTCGACGGCGGTGACCTCGCGGAGGGAGTCCGCTCGGACGCCGACCTCGTCGAGCTGGCGGGCGGTCGGGGTGGCACGGCCCCGCAGGAGGAATCCGTCGAGGCGGACGTCCGACCCGGCCGGGGCGATGCGGTTCGCGGTGAGCGAGCCCCATTTCCACCGGGTGTCGGAATCCGCGAGGACGGCGACTCGCAGGGACTTCGTGGTACTTGCTGGCACGTCCCAGACGCTAGGAACCCATTTCGAGGAGCGGCCCAACCGGAATCCAACAAATGGTTAACAGCACACCGACGAACGGCGAATCCGCCCGTGAAAGGCCGGGAAAACGATGCGGTTAACGGTTCCGCCACGCGTCGTTCACCTGGTATCCCACCAACGGTCAAGACGAATGCCGGGCCGCCGCCTAACGTCACAGGGGTGGTCAAGCTCTCCGTCATCGTGCCGTTCTACAACGTGCAGCAATACGCGCCAGACACCCTGAAGAGCCTGCGTGCGAACGCGCGGCAGGACTTCGAATTCATTCTCGTCGACGACTGCTCGCGCGACGAGACTCCGGACATTCTCGCGCGCGCGGAGCGCGAGCTCCCGGGTGCGGTGTATGTCAGACACGAGAAGAACGGAGGACTGGCCACCGCGCGGAACACCGGGATCGACCGAGCGCGGGGCGAGTACCTCACGTTCCTCGACGGGGACGACTGGCTCGCCCCCGGTTACTACGAACAACTCCTGGCCTCCATCGAGGACCTGGGCTGCGATTTCGTGCGCACGGACCACGTCCAGTGCACGGCGCGGGCCCGCACGGTCCACCGCGTCCCGCACGGGCGCCGGGGCGTCGTGCTGAATCCGCGCGACGCGATCCTGCCCGCCGATCGCTCCACCTCCGTCGACTACGCCTACGCCTGGGCGGGCGTCTACCACCGCCGGCTGGTCGACCGCGGGCTGCTGCACTTCACCGACGGGCTGCGCACCGCCGAGGACCGGCCGTGGATCTGGAAGCTCCACCGGGAGGCCGAGTCCTTCGCCACGGTGGGCCTGCTCGGGGTCTTCTACCGGCGGGGGGTCGCCTCCTCGCTCACCCAGATCGGCGACGTGCGCCAACTGGACTTCCTGCGCGCCTTCGACCAGGTGGTGGCGGAAACCGCCGGGGACCGGGACGCCGCACGACTCCTGCCCAAGGCCGTGCGCACGTATTGCGCGATCATCTCCCATCACCTGGGATCCATCGAAAGGTTCGAGCCGGCGGTGGCACGGAAACTGAAGTCCATGAGCGCCGGTGCGCTGCGGCGCATGCCGCAGGACGTGCTCGACGAGGCCCTGGACTCCATGGACGTCCAGCGCGCGACCCGGTTGCGCCGGCTGCGCCGCCGCCCGGCGCCCGCCTCGGGGGTGGCCGCGTGACCACCCAGATCTTCATGGCGTCCACGCTGTACGGCACGGCCACCCTCGCCGCGGCCCTGGACAGCGACGCCTTCGGCCCCGCCGACCGGCGCATCCTGCTCCTCTCCAACAACGCCGCGACACCCGAGACGACGCCGGGCGTGGACGAGATGCCCGGCTTCGAGCGGCTGCGCGGCCGGTTCGACGAGGTCGTCTCCTGGAACGAGACCATCTCGCCGTTCCACCCGGGAGGTTGGGCCCCGCGCCCCGACGACGTCCCGCTGTGGGAGCGGCACCTGCGGCTCGCGTGGAACCTCGGCGAGGACGACGTGGAGCTGGCCGTGGAGTCGATCCAGGTCAACCCGGCGCTCGGCGTCGCCCAGATCTTCCTGGGCGCCCCCGTCACCGTCTACGCCGACGGCCTGATGAGCTACGGCCCCACCCGCAACAAGATCGACCCGCTGGTCGGCACCCGGGTGACCCGGCTGCTCCACCTGGACCTGGTCCCCGGCCTCGCGCCGCTGCTGCTCACGGAGTTCGGCGTCGCGCCCGAGATCGTGCCGACGGACGCGTTCGTGAAGGTCCTGGCCGAACTGGTGGACACCGGCGACGCGCTGCCCGCGGCGGACGAGCCGGCGCTGCTGCTCGGCCAGTACCTGTCCGCCCTCGGCATCCTCACCGCCGAGGAGGAGGAGGACCTGCACGTGCGGATGCTGAGGGGCGCCGTCGCCCTCGGTCACCGGCGCGTGGTGTTCAAGCCGCACCCGACCGCGCCGGCCCGCTGGTCGCGCCGACTGGAGCGGGAGGCCGAGACGCTCGGCGCGGAACTCGCGGTGGTCGACACCCCGGTGCTCGCCGAGGTGCTCTACCAGCGGATGCGTCCGGCCCTGGTGGTGGGCTGCTTCTCCACGGCGCTGCTCACGGCGTCCGCGCTGTACGGCCTGCCCGTCGCCCGGGTGGGCACCGGCACGCTGCTGGACCGGCTCACCCCGTACGAGAACAGCAACCGCGTCCCCGTCACCATCGTCGACGCCCTGCTGCCCGAGCTGTCGGACCGGGCCGCGGTGGCGGAGCAGCGGCCCGGCACGGACGCCGCGGAACTGACGAGGCTCCTGCGGGCGGTGGGGTTCGCGATGCAGCCCAAGATCTACCCGGAGCTGCGTCCGGTGGCCGAGGGCTACCTGACCCGGCATCTGGACCAGCACGTGTGGCGCTACTTCAAGCGCAGGCGCCTCACCTCGCTGGCGCTGCCGGGCGCGGTCCCGGCCCAGCTCGCCTTCATCCCGCGCAACGCGACGGTCCGGCGGGTCGCGCGCAGGGCGCGTTCGCTGAGGCGGGCCGTGGGGCGCTGAGGCTCCGGCGGCGGGCCGGGGTCCGGAACCGGGCAGGGGGCCCGGGGGCGGTGGTGCCCGTGCGGGCGGCAGGGGGCGGGGAGCGGCCGGAGGCGGTCGCTCCCCGCCCCCTGCCGCCCGCTCCGCCGGTCGGGCGTGCCCGGTCGGCGGTGTGCCCCGGCTTCGGCGCGCGCGGCCCCGCCCGCGCCGCGCTCCGGCGCCCCGGGTCGGCATCACCCGGGACCCGGCGACCGCCGCGTGCCGTCGGACCGGTCCGAGCGGCGCGACACCGCGGCGGTCTCCGCGGGGGGTCGGCGGCCCGGGTGGTCGACGCCATGACCGAGCGCCGCCCTCCGGTCCTCGTCGAGCCGTTTCGCCGGTGCACGGGCCCTGGGCGCGGCGTCGGCGGACCCCGGGCCGAGGACGGCGCTCCCCGCCACCCGCCGCCGGCCGGCCTGCGCCCTCCGCACACCGCTGCGCGGGCCTCACCCGAAGGTGCTCCGCGTGCCGACGGGTGTTCGGCACGGTTGCCGACCGGTGGGCGACATGCGGCTTTTCGGACGTGTCGTCAACGCCGTGGCATCGCACAGGTGAACGTCTGTCGGCAGGTCGGCGAACCGGCCCCGCAAGGGCGCAGGCATCGCCGACTATCGGACTAACGTGCTGGGGCCAGCCGAGTCCCACCGAGGGGAACCCAGTGATCGACACGCCCGAGGAGGCCCGCGCGACGTCGACCGGCACCGCGGTCCGCACGGCGCCGCCTCCGGCCGCCACGCCCGCCGCACCGCGGCCCGCCGGCCGCCGGGAGAACCGGCTGCGCGCACTCGACGGACTGCGGCTGATCGCGGCGCTGATGGTGGCGTGCTACCACTACGGCGGCCGGGACGGCGAGATCACCCGGGCCTGGGGCAGCTCGCCCAAGCAGCAGTTCCCCACCCTGCACCACCTGTTCGCCTACGGCTGCCTCGGTGTGCAGGTCTTCTTCGTGATCAGCGGCTTCGTCATCTGCATGAGCGGCTGGGGCCGCCCCCTGCGGTCCTTCTTCGCCTCCCGCGCCTCGCGGCTGCTGCCCGCGTACTGGGCCGCCGTCGTCATCGTGACGGCGGTCTTCGCCCTGCCCGCCGTCGCCTACAAGGCGGTCGCGCCGAGCGACGCGCTGCTCAACCTGACGATGCTCCAGCAGCCCCTGGGCGTCGACCGGGTGCTCGGTGTCTGCTGGACCCTGTGGGCGGAGGTCCGCTTCTACGCCCTCTTCGCCCTGTGCATCGTGCTGCCCGGGGCCAACCGGCAGCGGGTGATCCTGTTCTGCGCCGGCTGGACCCTGGCGGCGGCCGTCGCGCAGGGCGTGGACGAGCCGCTCCTGACGATGGTGCTGATGCCGGAGTACGCGCCCTACTTCATCGGCGGCGTCGGCCTCTACCTCGTGCACCGCGACCACCGCGACGCCCACGCCTGGGGCATCGTGGGCGTGAGCTGGCTGATCGGTCAGCACTACGCCGTCCAGCGGCTCTGGCACGCCCCGAACCCGCAGTTCTTCTCCGACCGCTCGGCCGTCGGCATCATCCTCGTCGTCACCCTGGGATACGCCGCCGTCGCCGCGATCGCGCTGGGGAGGCTGAGCTGGGCGAACTGGCGCTGGCTGACGGTCGCGGGGGCGCTGACCTACCCCTTCTACCTGGTCCACGAGCACCTGGGCTGGGTCGTCGTCGAGGCGTACCACCGGACCCTGCACCTGCCGTCCTCGGCCACGTTCCTCGCGACGGTGGCGACGATGCTGGTGCTGGCCTGGCTGCTGAACCGCTGCGTGGAGGACCGGCTCACGCCGCGGCTGCGCACGGCCCTCACCCGGGGCCGCCCCCGGCCGACCCCTCGGTGACACCGGCGCGGCCGGCATCGGGGCGCGCGCCCCGGCGCCGGCCGCGTGCGGCGGTCCGGGTCCGGGAGGCGGCGCCTCAGGCGCTCGCGAGCGTGAGCTTCACCGCGAAGCCGAGGAACAGGGCGCCCGCGGCCGTGGTGGCCCCGGCGGAGAGGCGCCGTCGGCGGCGGAAGGCCGCGGCGAGCCGTGTCCCGCTGAAGATCAGCGCGGTCAGGTAGAGGAAGCTCGCCAGTTGGGCGAAGGCGCCGAGCACGACGAAGGAGAGCGCCGGGTGCGCGTATCCGGGGTCGACGAACTGCACGAAGAAGGCGACGAAGAAGAGGATCGCCTTCGGGTTGAAGAGGCTGATCACCACCGCTCTGCGGAACGGCCGCTCGCCGGCCGCCGGTTCGCTCTCCGCACTCTGCGCGGCGGGCTCCCGGCGGGCCCGCCACATCGTCCGGGCGGCGCGCAGCATGCCGATCGCCAGCCACGTCAGATAGCCGGCGCCCGCGTACTTCACGATCCCGAACAGCACGGCGTTCGCCTGGAGCAGCGAGGCCACACCGGCCGCCGACAGCGTCATCAGCACGGTGTCCCCGCACCAGACCCCCGCGGCGGCCTTGTATCCCGTGCGGACCCCCTTCCGGGCGGCGACCGAGAGCACGTACAGCGAGTTCGGCCCCGGCAACAGGACAATCAGCACAAGCCCCGCCAGATAGGTGGGGAGATCGATGACGCCAACCATGAGAGGGAGTGTCGCACGCGCCCGCGACAGCGCGGGGGCCCGTCTCACCGCCGGGCGGGCCCGGCCCGACCGGGCCCCGGCAGGTCCGTCTCCGCCGGCGCGACCGGGCGCGCTCCGGGGCCGGCCGCGCTCATCCATCGGGAGGAATCACCCGGGCCGCAACGGGGCCGGCCGCATGTGCGTCCCCGAAGGCGGGGGGGTTGTCGTGTTCGCTGCCCCCATGCCGCCTGGTTCGCGTGCGGTCCCCCGCGGGGAGCATCTCAGGGGCACGAGGGCGAGCGGGGGGGCCTGAAGTGCACGACAGGACGGGTGGAACAGGGGTCCGGATGCGTACGACAGGGATGAAGAGATCGGTGGCCGCGCTCGCCGCCCTCGCCGCGCTGAGCGGCTGCACCGGGCAGGCCGTGGACGCGTCGGGCAGGACCGTGCCGCCGGTGCGGATCGAGGGGTCACTGGCCCCCGCCGAGACGAGCGACGGCAAGCCCGCGGCCGGGGACCGCAAGAGCGCGCCCGCCGCCACGCGGCCGGCGCCGGCGAGGGTCCTCTGGTCGCGCGGCGACCGGGGGGACGACGTCCGCTCGGCGCAGGCCCGGCTGCACCAGGTGGCGTGGCTGATCACTCCGCCGACGGGGACGTACGACGACCGGACGGTCGCGGCGGTCAAGGGCTTCCAGCGCAAGCGGGGGCTGGCGGACACCGGGCGGCTGGACGCCGTCACCTGGCAGCGGCTGAAGGGGATGACGCACGATCCGGCCGCCTGGGAGCTGTACCCGTACGGCGGGCAGCCCGCCGCGGCGCCCGACCCGCGCTGCATGACGGGCCGGGTGCTGTGCGTCAGCAAGACCAGCCGGACCCTGCGCTGGATGATCGACGGCAGGACCGTCTCGGAGATGGACGTGCGGTTCGGCTCGCAGTACACGCCGACCCGTGAGGGCGTCTTCACCGTCTACTTCAAGTCACGCCATCACGTCTCGACGCTCTTCGACACGGCCATGCCGTACGCGATGTTCTTCAGCGGCGGCCAGGCCGTGCACTACTCCGCGGACTTCGCCGCGCGCGGCTACTACGGCGCTTCGCACGGCTGTGTGAACGTCCGGGACGAGCGGAAGGTGTCGGCCCTGTTCGCGCAGGTGAGGACGGGCGACAAGGTCGTCGTCTACTGGTGAGGCGGAAGCCGCGGGGCCGGGGCGGCGGGCGTGTGCGGCGCGGGGGGGGCCCGGGGGGCCGGTGGCCCCCCCCCCCCGGGGGCGGCGCCCGGGGGGGCGGGGGGGCCCCCCCCCCCCGCCGGGGGGGGGGCGGCGGGGGGGGGGGGGGGGGGGGGGGGGGGGGGGGGGGGGGGGGGGGGGGGGCCGGGGGCCCCCCCCGCGCCGGGTGCGCGGAGCCGTGAGTACGGGGGGAACCCCGGCTCCGCGCGAGGGCCGATGACCAGTCGGCTCATTCAGTACTGCGTCACGGCGGCCGAAAACGTCACACCCGGCCGGAGAAAAGTTCAAGGAAAAACGAAACCCCAGGTCAGCGGCGTACCGTCCGGTCGGCCCACGGGCCGTGCACCCTCGCCGAGGACGCCGCGCGCGTCCGCGCCCCCGGCCCGCGCGTTCCCGCGACCGGAGCCGCGGCGGCTCACCGGAGGGCGGTCACCGAGGGCTTCGGCGCAGGCCGCGGAGGCGAGGCGTCCGCCGGCCGGAGGGGCAGCAGCCGGAGGAAGCCGGGGCGCGCCGGAGCGGAGACGCCCTTGCCGCCCCAGCCGCCCCCGCCACCGTGTCCCGCGTGGTGGCCGTCGTCGTCGCCCTGGTCGCCCTGCTCACCCCGGCCGCCCTGTTCGGAGCCCTTGCCGTCGTCCTGCCGGCCGTCGCCGCCGGTCCCGCCCGCCGCTGAGCCGTTCGCGGCGGGCTGCTTGAGCAGGCTCGCGCAGTACAGCCGGACCCGGTTGCCGCCGCCCGCCGCGTGTTCCAGGAACCGGCGGCGGTCGTCGTCGACCTTCTTGCCGTCGAGGACGTCGCGGCAGGAGGCACGCGCCCGGCTCAGCCAGGCGGGCGTGCTGCCGGCGCTCGCCGGGGCGTCGGCGCCGGGAGGGCCGGACGGGGTGCCGGTGCCGCCGGTCGCCGAGGCGTCGCCGGACGGCCGGTGCGTCGCGCCGTCGGGCGCCGGGACCACGGAACCGGCCCCCGGGGAGACCGTGGGCCCCGCGGGGGCCGGCGACCGGTCGGGGGTGCGGACGGCCGTGACGGAGGCGGCCGGGTCGGGATGCTCGTGGGTGAACGGCGTCGGCAGCGCTCCGGTTCCGGCCGCGACGGCGACTCCGCCGACCATCCCGGCGGTGAGCACGGCGGCGAGCCCGAACCGGGCGGGGCGCCCCCAGCGCGTGCGCCGCGCACGGGCGACGGGCCGTCCGAGGCGGACGACACCGGCGTCCGCGGAGTGCGCGCCGGGGCGGCCGAGGCCGTGCCGGCCACGCGGCGCGGCCACCTCCTCGCCGCTCTCGCGCGCCTTGCGGAACGCGGCCAACGCCGCTGCCTCGCCGGGGAGTTCGTCGCAGGTCGGAGCGGTTTTCGGAGTCAGCGCGCCGAGCACCCCGGCCAGCCGCTCCAGCTGTTCGCGGGCACCTTCGTCGACGGCTTCCAGCGGCTCCCCGCGCAGCAGACGCTCCGCGGCGTCGGCGTCCAGCCACCTGTCCTGCTCGTCGGCCATCACATGTCCTTCTGCGTCCGCGGACGCGTATGCGTCACACCGGCGGACGTCACCGCGCGGCCGCGCGATCCTCGTTGCTGGGGAACGGCGTCGAGTGCGCCGGGAGATTCCGCATCCGCGCCGAGCAGCTCGGCGAGCCGCTTCAGACCGCGGTGCGCCGCCGTGCGGACGGCGCCCGGGCGCTTGCCGAGGGTCTCCGCGGCGGTCTTGGCGTCGAGGCCCACCACGACCCGCAGGACCACGGCCTCCGCCTGGTCCTGCGGGAGCCGGGCGATGAGCGAGAGGGTGCTGCCGGTGGCCAGCGACTCCATGGCCTCGACGGCGGTGTCGGACTCGGCGGGCCGGCCGGTCAGTTCGGTCTCGTCGCCGCCTATGGCGGGGCGGCGCCCGCGCATGCGTATGTGGTCCAGGGCCCGGTTGCGGGCGATGCGCGCGGCCCAGCCGCGGAAGCGGTCGGCGTCCCCGCTGAAGCGCTCCAGGTCGCGGGCTATCTGGAGCCACGCCTCGGACGTGACGTCCTCGGCGTCGGGCTCGCCGACCAGCGTCCGCACGTAACCGAGCAGCCGCGGGTGCACGGCGCGGTACACGGTCCGGAACGCGGCCTCGTCCCCGTCCTGCGCAGCACGCACCGCGGCGGTCAGCTCCGCGTCGTCCCCCAGCACCCCCGCGCCCCTCTGTTGCCTGTCGCGCCCCGTCCGGTCGCGCTGTCGCCGGCCGGTCCCGCCGTCGTCCGTCCTCGATGCGCCGCCGCGGTCCCGGGCTCCCCGTGGTCCTGGGCTCCCCGTGGTCCTGGTCCGGTCGCGGGCACCGTGGTCACGGTTCCGTCGGTCCTCCGCACCCGGCGCGAAAGGAACGTTACGGCCTGAAACCGTTCCCCGTCCATGTTCGTACAACGCGCAACTAACTCGTGACACAGCGGGGTGTGACACAAAACGCAGTCGCGGCGCTGTACTGAGTACGGGTCGCCGCGCGGCCCGTGCCGCGCGACGGTCGGGGCCTCTCCTGTGGGGGGTGGCGGCCCCGGCCGTTGCCATCGGCAGCACGTGCGGGCACCTGTTCCGGCGCCGGCCCGCACCGCGTACCGGCCCGCCGCGCCTCCCCGGCCGCCCCGTCGCGACCGGCGCCGTCCCGCCCGGTCCCCCGGCCCGCGCCCGCTCCCCCGCGGCCCCCGGCCCGCCCACGGCACTCGTCCGGCTCCGCCGCCGCCCACCTCGCGGCCCGCGGCGCGGGCGTCATCCCGCCTCCCCCGGCGCCGAGGGCGCGCCGTCCGTCCCTCCCTCGGCCGCGAGCCGGCGCGCCAGCCGCTTCAGACCGCGGTGGGCGGAGGTGCGCACCGCGCCCGGCCGCTTGCCGAGCACCCGCGCCGCGGCCGGCCCGTCGAGGCCGACGACGACCCGCAGCAGCACCGCCTCGGCCTGATCCCGCGGCAGCCCGGCGACCAGGTGCAGGGCGTGCTCGGTGGACAGCGACTCCAGGGCCTCGTCGTGCGTGCTGTGCCGGCCGGGCAGGTCCAGCACGTCCTGTTCGAGGGGCGTGCCGCGCGGACGGGCCTTCAGCCGCCGCAGGTGGTCCAGCGCGCGGTGCCGGGCGATCGTCGCGGTCCAGCCACGGAACCCGGCGCCGTCCCCCCGGAACCTCCCCAGGTCCCGGGCGATCTCCAGCCACGCGTCGGACGCCACGTCCTCCGCGTCGTCCCCGACGATCCCCCGCAGGTATCCGAGGAGTCGCGGCTGGACCATCCGGTACGCGGCGGCGAAGGCGGCCTCGTCCCCCTGCTGCGCCCGCGCGACGGCCACGCCCAGTTCGCCGTCGTGCGGCTGTGCGCGGCGGGGTTCCCCTCCCTGGCCCAACACTGTCCTCGTTCACGCCGAGTTCGCCCGAGTGTGCGACCGCCGGCCCGGACCACCGCGCCGACGCTCTCATGGTCATCAGCGCCGGTCCCCACGGAAATGTCACAGCACGTCAGCCGCCCGGCCCCGCCCGGGCCGCGGGCCCGCCGGGCCACCGGCGGGAGCGGTGCCGGCGCGCTCGCGCCGCCGCGGCGGGTCCGTCCGGGCGGGGGCACGGCGGCGGCCTCAGCGGACGGCCTCCCGGCACAGCAGGCGCAGGGAGCCCTCGCCCGTGTAGGCGCGGCGGGCCTCGTCGATGGGGTCCCAGTCGCGGCCGTCGGGAGTCCGCAGCCGGTGCCGGCCGCCCGTCTCCCACCATTCGGCACCCGTGCGGCGGGCCACCACCTCGCCGGCGTAGGCGCCGAACCCGCGCAACACGCTCTCGACCGCGGCGTACGGCGCCCCCTCCCGGCGTATCTCCTCGATCACGCGGTCGACCCTCCACAAGCTCTGCGCGGAGTAGTCGAGGCGCAGCCGAGCGCCCTCGCGCATGGTCGCGACCGCATCGGCCGCCCAGCGCACGGGCTTCGTCGCGGCAACGGGTCTGGTTGTCCGTGTAGCGTTCACACTTCGTAGAGCGCGGCGGGAGCGGGATGCGTCACCCGGCCGGGTGCGGCTGCGCGAGATGGGCCCAGGACCGCCACCGGGACCCCGGGAACGTCACAGGAACCCCGCGGGGACACGGGTTTGGCGCCCGGCGGCCCGGGGGAAGGCGGCGCCGGGCCCGTCCCGCCGTCGGCGGGAACCGGCTACGACCGCCCCCGGGCCCGGCGCGAGACCACGGCCCGCAGCACGCGCCGCGCCTCGACCGAGGCGTCCAGCACGAAGCGCAGTCCGCCCGTGCCGTGCTCGTCGAGGAGTTCCAGCACGAGGGTCTGGCGGCGCAGTTCGGCGGCGACCAGCGGGGACAGGCCCTCGGTGCGCCCCTCCTCGCGGACGGTCGGCCAGGACGTGGAGTCGTCCGCGTGGTCGAGGCGCCGGTGCGCCCGCAGCGCGGTCAGCGAGCAGGCGTCCGCCCAGGCCCGCAGCTCCTCCTCCGAGGGCCGCACGGGAACGGTGTCGAGCATGAGGCGGGCGAGGACGGCCGCGTGGTCCTCGTCGGTCGCCGGCGGCTCGGGCGGTCCCGCGTCCAGCTTGGCGCGGGCCTGCGCCAGACGCGTCTCCCAGTCGGCCCAGAGGTCCTCGTCCGCGAGGCACGCCCACAGGGGCCGCAGGATGTCGTCGTCGCCGCCCAGCAGCGGCACGCACCGATCCAAACAAGCCAGACCACTCGCCGCCAGACTTCTCTCGTCGGCCCGAGCGATCAGTTCCACCAGACTCATCACGACTCCCTCGAAATGCCTCGACAGGGCGCCCTCGCCTTACGGAGCCCGCACTTCCCCTTACTGCGTGCGACGGTCCAGGAGTGTCACAGCGACACCGGGCGGTGTCGACCGAGGGAGCCGAGGAACGGGTTTCGGCCACCTCGCGACGACGTGCCGCGGGCCCGCCGGACGTCCGGCGCCCCCGCGCCGACGCTGCCCCGCCGTGGGCGCGGGCGGGCAGCACGTCCTGGAACCGGCCGACGCGTCCCCCCGGTCGGGTCGCCTCGGCGGCTGGGTGCCGAATAGACCACACGGGTGAGGTGGTTGACCAGAGAAGCGGACGAACCGGTGCCCGTCGGACGCGGGTCGGCCGGTCGGCCCGGTCGCTCCCGGGAGCGCTCTCCGGCGTCCCGCGCGGGGTGCTCCCGCCCGAGGAGGACGGTGCGAACGGCCGCCGGGGCGGCGCCGGGGGCGAGCACCCCGGGCCGGGCCGCGCGCGGCCCGGGCCTCAGCCCAGCCGCTTCGCCAGCGCCGAGAACTCCGACCAGGACAGCTCGGGCTTGCCCGGGTCCCAGAGCTTCTGGACCGTCGCGCGCAGCGGCATGCGGATGCCGGCCGCGACCTGGTCCTGCGTCTGGGCGTTCGAGAGGTCGCACCAGACGGCGAAGGAGCCGCCGAGGATCTGCGCGTCGTACCGCGCGGGGACCGGGTCCGTGCCGCGGAGTACGAGCGGCGTCCACTGCTCGTAGATCCGCTGCCCGGTCGGGTAGACGAAGGTCTGCGGCTCGCCGAGGACGTAGTAGAGGAACTCGTCGTTGTAGTTGATCACCTTGCGTCCGGCGCTCAGGTACTCGGCCGGCGGCCGGGCCCCGATCTCCTTGCCGGTCCAGTAGGCGACCTGGAGGCCGTCGTCGGCCTGGACCGTGCCGCCCCGGAAGAACCCGTCGTTCCAGGCGCGCGCCGTCCGGTCGTGCCCCTGGACCACGGCGGCGCGGTCGTTCAGCCAGCCCGTCGCGAGGTCGGCGACGCTCGCGTTCGCGCCGTACTTGTTCCGGGCGGCGGCGGCGAGCTGGGGGAAGGAGGCGGCCGGGTTCGCGACGGTCAGCGCCTGGTACTCGTCGCCGCCGATGTGCCAGTAGGCGCCGGGGAACAGGTCCGCGTACTCGTTCAGCAGGTCGTCGACGAGGTCGGCGGCGGCCGGCTTGGAGATGTCGACGGCGCCGCGCGTGGCGGTACCGGAGACGTTGCGGAGCTGGAGGTCGGGGTGCGCGGCGATGACCGCGCCGAGGTGCCCGGGCGAGTCGATCTCGGGTACGACGGTGATGTGCCGGGAGGCCGCGAGGGCGACGATCCTGCGCACCTCGGCCTTGCTCAGGTGCTCCTTCGACACGATCTCGGGGTGGGTGTCGGACGCGATGCGGAAGCCCTGGTCGTCGGAGAAGTGCAGGCCGAGCTGGTTGAACTTCAGGTCCCCGAGCTCGCGCACCCGGTCCTCGATCCAGCCCGCGGTGAAGTGCTTGCGGGCGATGTCGAGCATGAAGCCGCGCTGCGGTTTCGCCGGCCGGTCGTTGACCACGCCCTCGGGGGCGGTTCCGCCGCCGTGCACCTCCTGCTTGAGGGTGCGCGTGCCGTAGAAGACGCCCGCCTCGGCGGGTCCCTTGACGGTGACCCGGTGGTTCCTGACGGTCAGCGTGTACGACTCGGGTCCCCCGGTCCCGTCGTTCAGGCCCAGCTCGACGTCGCCGTCCCGGGCGTCCTCCCGGCCCGCGTAGGTCAGCTTCAGTTCGCCGGCCAGCAGCTTGCCCTCGTCCGCGAGCGCGGCGTCGTCCACGACGACCCGGCCCCCCGAGGCCGGGCGCCAGCCCGGTCCGCGGGCCGCGGTGTGCTCCCGCACGGCCGGTATGGTGCGCGGCGCCTCGGAGAGCGGGTAGCTCCTGGTGGGCGAGGGGCTGGCGCTCGGCGACACGCCGGCGGTCGCGGCCTTGGACGGGTCGGCCGCGCTCCGCTCACCGCCGCCGCCGGGCCAGACCACCGCGGCCACCGCGACGACGCCCGCGACCGCGAGACCGCCCGCGGCCGTCCGGGTCCGCCACCACGCCTGCCGTCGCGGCGCCCGCCGCCTGCCACCCGTCACGCCGCCACCCTCATTCCGTCGTCGAGGCCGCTCCCCGGGGAGGTCCTGTCCTCCATCCAGGTGTACTCCTCCATTCCGCTGTCCACCTCTCCACTCCACCGCGCACTCTTCTCCGGCCGCCACCGCTGCCGTCCACCGCCGGTTCCGAAACTCTCCCGTCCGGGTGAAATCCAGGCGTCGGTCGGACAGCTCCGGTCACACCTCGATAGCGTGGCCGGCACAGGTTTCACTTGTTCCCCTGCCGAAACACACGCATCGCGCGCACGTCACGCTCACCGACCGTCCGCGCCCGTCGCCCCACCGCCGAGGATCCACGCTGACGTCCCACCGTCTCCCTCCTCTCCCCGGCCAGGTCGCCCTGCCCGTCCAGAAGAGCGCGGAGCCGTCCCCGGCCCGCCTGGACGGGTTCAACGGCGCGCCCGCCGAGGAGATCATCCGCGCCCTCCTGACCTGCTGCCGCAGCCCGCGCTGGGCACACCGGCTGGCCGCCCACCGCCCCTATCCGGATCTCGCGGCGCTGCTCGCCGCCTCCGACGAGGCGGCTTACGACCTGACCCCCGCCGACCTGGCCGAAGCGCTGGCGGGCGAGTCGCTGGCCCCGCTCCCGGACGGGGCGTACTCCGCCGCGCACACCGCGCTCGGCGCGGCGCACGCCGCCTACGAGAGCAAATTCGGACATGTGTTCGTCATCTGTCTCGACGACGTCCCTCCCGGTGAGGCGCTGGACCAGGTGCTCGGCGGCATCCGGTCACGGTTGACGAACGATCCCGAGGAGGAGCGGGTCACCACCGCCGAGGAACTGCGGCGGCTGGCCCGCGGGCGGCTGTCCCGGCTCGTCACGGACGGTACCCGCACCCCGCGCACCGCCGGCACGGGGTGCCCGTAATAGCCCGAACGTGGCTGATTGATTGCCGGTTTGATCACATTGACAGGGCCGCTGTGAGCGTTCCGACAACACGTCGCTACGATGGCCGGGGCCGGTGGACCGTACCCGGCCGGGCCCGTCCGACACAGAAGCCGGCGCGGCCCCAATCCCCGCTCCCGGAGGGTTCTTCCGTGCCGGCTGGAACGCTGTACCGCGGCCGGGAAGGAATGTGGTCCTGGGTGGCTCACCGAGTCACCGGCGTCCTCATCTTCTTCTTCCTGTTCGTCCATGTCCTGGACACCGCTCTCGTGCGTGTCTCCCCCGAGGACTACGACAAGGTCGTGGCCTCGTACAAGACCCCGATCGTCGCGCTGCTGGAGTACGGCCTCGTCGCCGCGATCCTCTTCCACGCGCTGAACGGCCTGCGCGTCATCGCCGTCGACTTCTGGTCGAAGGGCGCGCGCTACCAGAAGCAGATGCTCTGGTCCGTCCTCGGTATCTGGGTCGTGCTGATGGCCGGGGCGCTCTACCCCGTCCTCGGGCACGCATTCCGCGAAGTCTTCGGGAGCTGACGCAGATGTCCACCACTGACACCGCCGCTTCCGGCATCGGTCCCGTCGAGGGGTCCGGAGAGTTCTCGGCGTACAGCGCCGACAACCCGGCCCCGTTCATCGAGGCCCCCCGCAAGCGCACCAAGAAGACCCCGAAGTCCACCCGCGGCAACTTCGAGATGTACGGCTGGCTCTTCATGCGCCTGTCCGGCATCGTCCTGGTCGTCCTGGTCATCGGCCACCTGCTCATCCAGCTCGTCCTCGACGGCGGCGTCTCCAAGATCGGCTTCGCCTTCGTGGCCGGCCGGTGGGCGAACCCGTGGTGGCAGGTCTGGGACCTGGCCATGCTGTGGCTCGCCATGCTGCACGGCGCCAACGGCCTGCGTACCGTCGTCAACGACTACGCGGAGCGGGCGAACACGCGCCTGTGGCTGAAGGGCCTGCTGTACACCGCCACGGTGTTCACGATCCTGCTGGGCACGCTGGTGATCTTCACCTTCGACCCGAACATCCGCTAGGCACGGGGCTGAGGCAACCACTGATGAAGATCCACAAGTACGACACCGTCATCGTCGGCGCGGGCGGCGCCGGCATGCGCGCCGCCATCGAGGCGACGAAGCGCAGCCGCACCGCCGTGCTGACGAAGCTCTACCCCACCCGCTCCCACACCGGCGCGGCGCAGGGCGGCATGGCCGCCGCGCTGGCCAACGTGGAGGAGGACAACTGGGAGTGGCACACCTTCGACACCGTCAAGGGCGGTGACTACCTGGTCGACCAGGACGCCGCCGAGATCCTGGCGAAGGAGGCCATCGACTCCGTCCTCGACCTGGAGAAGATGGGCCTGCCGTTCAACCGGACGCCCGACGGGACGATCGACCAGCGCCGCTTCGGCGGCCACTCCCGCAACCACGGCGAGGCGCCGGTCCGCCGGTCCTGCTACGCCGCGGACCGCACCGGCCACATGATCCTCCAGACGCTGTACCAGAACTGCGTCAAGGAGGGCGTGGAGTTCTTCAACGAGTTCTACGTGCTCGACCAGCTCATCACCGAGGTGGACGGCGTCAAGCACTCGGCGGGCGTCGTCGCCTACGAACTGGCGACCGGTGAGATCCACGTCTTCCAGGCGAAGTCCGTGATCTACGCCTCGGGCGGCACCGGCAAGTTCTTCAAGGTGACCTCCAACGCGCACACGCTGACCGGCGACGGCCAGGCCGCCGTCTACCGCCGCGGGCTGCCGCTGGAGGACATGGAGTTCTTCCAGTTCCACCCGACCGGCATCTGGCGCATGGGCATCCTGCTGACGGAGGGCGCCCGCGGTGAGGGCGGCATCCTGCGCAACAAGGACGGCGAGCGCTTCATGGAGAAGTACGCGCCGGTCATGAAGGACCTCGCGTCCCGTGACGTCGTCTCGCGCTCCATCTACACGGAGATCCGCGAGGGCCGCGGCTGCGGTCCCGAGGGCGACCACGTCTACCTCGACCTCACGCACCTGCCGCCGGAGCAGCTGGACGCCAAGCTGCCCGACATCACGGAGTTCGCGCGCACCTACCTCGGCATCGAGCCCTACACGGACCCGATCCCGATCCAGCCGACCGCGCACTACGCCATGGGCGGCATCCCGACGAACGTCGAGGGTGAGGTCCTGTCGGACAACACCACCGTCGTCCCCGGCCTGTACGCCGCCGGCGAGGTCGCCTGCGTGTCCGTGCACGGCGCCAACCGCCTCGGCACGAACTCCCTCCTGGACATCAACGTCTTCGGGCGCCGGGCGGGCATCGCCGCCGCGGAGTACTCGGCGAAGGCCGGCTTCGTGGAGCTGCCGGAGGAGCCGGCCGCGCAGGTCGTCGCCCAGGTCGAGCGCCTGCGCGACGCCACGGGCACCGAGCGGGTCGCCGACATCCGCCGGGAGCTCCAGGAGTGCATGGACGCCAACGTGATGGTGTTCCGCACCGAGCAGACGATCAAGACGGCGGTCGAGAAGATCGCGGAGCTGCGCGAGCGCTACCGCAACGTCTCGATCCAGGACAAGGGCAAGCGGTTCAACACCGACCTCCTGGAGGCCATCGAGCTGGGCAACCTGCTCGACCTGGCCGAGGTCATGGCCGTGTCCGCGCTGGCCCGCAAGGAGTCCCGCGGCGGCCACTACCGCGAGGACTACCCGAACCGCGACGACGTCAACTTCATGCGCCACACCATGGCGTACCGCGAGGTCGGCGACGACGGCACCGAGTCCATCCGTCTCGACTACAAGCCGGTCGTCCAGACCCGCTACCAGCCGATGGAGCGTAAGTACTGATGGCTACTCCCACCCTGGACAAGGCGGACGCGGCCGGCGCACCCGAGCCCGGTTTCGCCGACTCCCCCTACATCACCGCCACGTTCCGCATCCGCCGCTTCAACCCGGAGATCTCGGCGGACGCGGTCTGGGAAGACTTCCAGCTGGAGATCGACCCCAAGGAGCGTGTCCTCGACGCGCTGCACAAGATCAAGTGGGACCAGGACGGCACACTCACGTTCCGCCGGTCCTGCGCGCACGGCATCTGCGGTTCGGACGCCATGCGGATCAACGGCAAGAACCGTCTGGCCTGCAAGACGCTGATCAAGGACCTGAACCCCGAGAAGCCGATCACGGTCGAGGCCATCAAGGGCCTGACGGTGCTGAAGGACCTCGTGGTCGACATGGACCCGTTCTTCCAGGCGTACCGCGACGTGATGCCGTTCCTCATCACGAAGGACACCAACGAGCCGACGCGCGAGCGCCTGCAGTCCTCCGAGGACCGCGAGCGGTTCGACGACACCACCAAGTGCATCCTGTGCGCGGCGTGCACGTCGTCCTGCCCGGTGTTCTGGAACGACGGCCAGTACTTCGGTCCGGCCGCCATCGTGAACGCCCACCGCTTCATCTTCGACTCGCGCGACGAGGCCGGCGAGCAGCGGCTGGAGATCCTGAACGACAAGGACGGCGTGTGGCGTTGCCGCACGACGTTCAACTGCACGGACGCCTGCCCTCGCGGCATCGAGGTCACCAAGGCGATCCAGGAGGTCAAGCGCGCGCTGATCACGCGTCGCTTCTGACCGCCGCGCAGCAACGGCCGAAGGGCCCCGCTCCCCGCCGGGAGCGGGGCCCTTGCGTGTTCGGCCGCCCGCGCGGGTCCCGCGGCCCGGGCCGCGGGCTCAGACGATGTTGCGGAGCACCGCCCAGGCCACCGCCACCAGCAGCACGAGCACCTGCGTGCGCGCCGTCGGCCGCGGACTCCAGTGCCGCCCCCGCAGGCCCTCCACCGTCCAGCGCGCCAGCAGGGCGAGCGCGAAGGGCGCGGCGAGCAGCAGCATCCTGTTGTCGTGCCAGGCGGCGCCGGCGTGGCCGTGCATCAGGTCGTAGACCATGCGGGTGCCGCCGCAGGCGGGGCAGAGCAGTCCGGTCACGAGCCGGAAGGGGCACCCGGGCAGCAGGTGACCCGGCTCGTGCGGGTCGGTGCGGTAGAGATAGGCCGCACCCGCCGCCCCTGCCGCGCCCGCCGCGAGGGGCGCCACCGCCGGGTGCCGCGTCACGGCCCGGCGCGCGGCGCCCACGTCAGCCACGCAGCACCCGGCCGTCGGAGTCGGTGGCGCTGTTGCCCACGAGCAGCATGATGCCGTCGACGATGCTCCATATCCCCAGGCCCCCGCAGGTGAACAACTGGGCTATGCCGATCCCGACGTGGCCCAGGTAGAAGCGCCCGATGCCGAGCCCGCCGAGGGTGAGCTGGAGGACACCCGCGACGATCTTCGACTTCTCGGAGTAGGGCCGGCCGTAGGGGTCGTAGCCGTACGGGGCGTTCGGGTCGCCGGTGTAGGCGCCGGACGGGACCGGGCCTCCCGGGTATCCGTACGGGCCCGGGTTCCCGTACGGACCCTGCTGGGCGTACGGACCGCCCGGCCCGGCGCCGTAGGGCCCGGTGCCGCCGGGCGGCGTGGCCCCGGGGTGCGGGTAGCCGTAGCCGGGCGGCTGGTTCGGCGGCTGCGGCGGCTGGTACGGCTGCTCGGTCACGGTGGTGGCTCCTGGTGCGCCCGCGCGCGAGGACGCGGGACGGGTTCGAGGGCGGAGATCGTTCAGGCCATCGTGCAGGAGGACGACCGTCGCGCAGAAGGGGTTCCCGGAAAAGTCCGGTGCGTCCCGGTGGGCGTCCCGGGGCTCCGGCGCCGCGGGGCGGAGCCCGGCGGGCCCGGGCCGGGCCCGCGCCCGAGCGGGATCGCCTCAACGGGTGATCGGATGTTCGGTCCGCGGTCGGGCCCGCGGTCGACGCCCCCGGCCCTGCCTAACCTGATGGCATGTCAGATGACGTGTCGTACGAACTGCTCGGACTCGACAACGTGCTGCTGCCCGTCGGGAACATCGGCGAGGCGGTGGACTTCTACGGGCGGGCCGGCTTCCCGCTGGCCTTCCGGCTCGACGAGGCCGGGATCGCACTGCTGAAGATCGGCGAGGAGACGCCCGGGGTGCTGCTGCGCCTCGACGGGGAGCTGAGCCACCGGCAGCCGCCGTGGGCGTCGCCGCGGCTGTGGGTGGAGGTGCCGGACGCCCGCTCCGCGGCCCGGTCGCTGGCGGCCGCGGGCATCCCGCCGCTCGACGAACCGCACTCCGGCGCCACCGGCTGGACCGTGGAGTTCGCCGACCCCTGGGGCAACGTCTTCGGCCTGACGGACTACACCAAGCGTCCCGAACTCGCCCGCAGGGCCTGAGCGCCCGGCCCTACGACCCGGTCGGGGCGCGGGCGGCCCGGGCGGTCCGGGCGGTCCGTGGCGGGGCGCCGCCGGCCCCGCCACGGACGGCGCGCGCCCGAGCCGGGACCGCGCCACGGTTCGGACCGGCGGGCCCGGTCCGGGAGAGCGGCACCGGAACCGGACTTGAACATGTTCAAAAGGAGGTCTACATTCATCCTCGACAGCGTTTTGAACGCGTTCAAGAAGGGGTGGGGACATGGACCTCACAGTCGTCGCGTACGTCATCTACCTGCTCGTCAGCATCGCGCTGACGGTCTGGGTGGCCCGCACACTGAGCAGCAACGGGCGGATCTTCCTGTCGGACGTCCTGCACGGGAACGAGAAGCTCGCCGACGCCGTCAACCACCTCCTGGTGGTCGGCTTCTACCTGGTCAACCTCGGCTTCGTCGCCCTCTACCTGCACCAGAGCGACGAGATCGGCAACGCCCGCGAGATCTTCGAGGCACTCTCCACGAAGCTCGGCGTCGTCCTGCTGGTGCTGGGCGTCATGCACCTGGGCAACGTGTTCGTGCTGAACAAGATCCGCCGGCGGGGGGTCATGGAGCGGGAGCAGACCCCGCCCGTGCGGCCGACGGACTGGACCGCGCCCGCGGCCGGAGCGTGAGAGCGGTGACCGGCATCCCGGCCGGCCCGGACCGGGGCGCCTCGCGCGTCCCGGTCCGCGGGCTCACCGTCCTCTTCGACCCGCACTGCCCGCTGTGCGCCTTCCTGAAGGACTGGCTCGCCCGGCAGCCGCAACTGGTCCCGCTCCGCTTCGTGCCGGTCGCCTCCGAGGAGGCCCGGCGGCGCTACCCCGGCATCGACCACCGCGCCACCCTGAGCGAGATCACCGTGGTGGGGGACGCGGGGCAGGTCTACCAGGGAGCTCCCGCGTGGATCGTCACCCTGTGGGCGCTGCGCGAGTACCGGGCGCTGGCCCACCGGCTGAGCACCCCCACCGGGGCGGCCTTCGCCCGCGGCGCGGTGCTGGCCGCCGCCAAATGGCGCGAGACCCGGCGGTCCGGGCGCTCGGGCGGCGGCGCCTACCAGTGGGGCGACGGATGGAGCTACGACCCGGCCGCGGGATGGACGTACGCACCGCCCTGCGACGGCGGCGGATGTTCACCCGCCCCCACTGGTTAGGCTCGTCCCGTGCCCGTACCGACAGACAGCCCCGGCCCCGGCGAGCCCTCCGCGCCCGGCCCCTCCCCCTCCCCCGCCCCCGCCGCCCCCTCGGGCCGGGAGGCGGGCCGGAGCCCGGCCAAGAGCGAGCAGACCCGGGCCCTGATCCTGGAGACGGCGATGCGGCTGTTCCAGGAGCGGGGCTACGACAAGACGACCATGCGGGCCATCGCGCAGGAGGCCGGGGTCTCGGTCGGGAACGCCTACTACTACTTCGCCGGCAAGGAACACCTGATCCAGGGCTTCTACGACCGGATCGCCGCCGAGCACCAGGCGGCCGTCCGCGAGGTGCTGGACCGGGAGACCGACCTGGAGGCGCGGCTGGGCGGCGTGCTGAAGGTGTGGCTGGACATCGCCACGCCCTTCCACGAGTTCGCGGTGCAGTTCTTCAAGAACGCCGCCGACCCGGACAGCCCGCTCAGCCCCTTCTCCCCCGAGTCGGAGCACGCGCGCGCCGAGGCCATCAGCGTCCACAAGGAGGTGCTGGCCGGGGCGAAGACCAAGGTGCCCGAGGAACTGCGCGAGATCCTGCCCGAGTTGATGTGGCTCTCGCAGATGGGGCTCGTCCTGTACTGGGTGTTCGACCGCACGGAGGGCCGCGAGCGCAGCTACCGGCTCGCCGAGCGGGGCGCGCGGCTGACGGCGCGCGGGGTGTCGCTGGCCCGGTTCCGGCTGCTGCGGCCCCTCGTGCACGAGGTGCACGAGCTGTTCACGGACTTCCTGCCGGGGATGACCAGGGCGCTGCCCGACCCGGCCGCGAAGGCCGGCGCGCGGCGGAGCCGGGAGGCGGCCGGCGACGGCCCGGAGGGCGCCCGCGGGACGGTGTGAGGGGCGGGCGGCCGGTGGCGCCGCCCCGCGGGGGCCCGGAGCGGTCAGCCGACCGCGTCGGCGTCCACCTCGCCCTGCGCCAGCCGCACGTCGTACACCAGCGGCCGGTCGGCCACCACGACGTGCCCGGCCCGCGCCCCGTGCGAACGGGCGGTCGCCGAGAGCAGGTACGTGCCGGGAGCCGGCACCGAGACGATGTACGAGCCGTCGGCCAGCGAGGTCACGCGGTCGAGCTGGCGGCCGCCCTTGGACAGCAGCGTCAGGACCGCTCCGTCGACGGGCGCGCCCTCCGCGTCGCGTACGAAACCGTGCACGACGCTCGCGCCGCCCTCGGGCGGGGCGGGCTCCTCGGCGGGCCGTTCCCCGGCCGGCTCGACCGCCAGGTGCGGCAGTCGCTTCTCCAGGCCCGCGGGCAGCCACCAGTTGGCGTCGTCGAGCAGGTGCATCGCGGCCGGCACCAGCGCCGTCCGCAGGATGAAGGCGTCCAGCGCGACGGCGGCGGCGAGACCGACGCCGGCCATCGCCGCTCCCGAGTCCCCGCTGAGGACGAAGGCCAGGAACACGCAGACCATGATCAGCGCCGCGGAGTTGATGACCCTGCTGGTCTCGGCCAGACCGACCCGCACGGCACGGGCGTTGTCCCGCGTGTGCACCCACTCCTCGTGCATCCGGCTCACCAGGAACACCTGGTAGTCCATGGAGAGTCCGAACAGCAGCGAGAGCATGATGACCGGCAGGAAGGCGTTGATCGGGCCCTCCTTGCCGAGTCCGAGGAGGTCCAGGCCCCAGCCCCACTGGAAGACGGCGGTCAGGACGCCGAAGGACGCGGCGGCGGCGATCAGGTTCATCAGCGCGGCCGTCAACGGGACCACCAGCGAGCGGAAGGCGACCAGCAGGAGCAGGAAGCCGAGGCCGATGATGGTGGCGACGAAGTACGGCAGCCGGTCCCCGGTGATGGTGGCGAAGTCCTTCGACACCGCGGTGACCCCGCCGACGTGCGCGGTCGCTCCGGCGTCCGGGATCACCCGGTCCCTGAGGGTGTCGATCAGCTCGTCGGTCCGCTGCGACTGCGGCGACGTCGTCGGCACGACCTGGATGACGGTCACGCCGTGCGCGGGCGGCAGCGCGGCGACCCGGGCCACCCCGGACGTCTCCTCGATACCGGTCACCAGGGCCCGCGGGTCCCCGTCGGTCACCACCACCTGGAGCGGGCCGTTGAACCCGGGCCCGAAGCCCTCCGCCAGCAGGTCGTACGCCTTCCTGGTGGTGGTCGAGGCATCGTCGTTGCCCTGGTCGGTGGCGCCCAGGCGCAGCGACAGGACCGGGATCGCGAGGATCGCCATGACGACGACGGCGAGGGCGGCGATCGCCCGCGGGCGGCGCTGCACCGCCGCGGACCAGCGCGCCGCGGCGCCGCTCGCCCGCTCGGTCTCGGGGCCCCGGTCGGCGAGCCTGCGCCGCTGGCGGCGGCTGAGCACCCGCTTGCCGAGCAGGCCGAGCAGCGCGGGCAGCAGCGTGGTGGCCGCGAGCACGCTGAACACGACGGTGAGAGAGGTCCCGATGACCACGCCGTCCAGGAAGCGCAGGTTGGTCACGAGCATGCCGGCCAGCGCGATGCACACCGTGCCGCCCGCGAACAGCACCGCCCGGCCCGAGGTGTTCAGGGCGGTGACCGCCGACTCCTCCGGCTCCATGCCGCGCAGGATGCCCCGCCGGTGCCGGGTGACGATGAACAGCGCGTAGTCGATGCCGACGCCGAGGCCGATCAGTGTCGCCAGCAGGGGGGCCAGGTCGGGGATGTCGGTGCCGTGGCTGAGCAGCTGCGTGGAGAACAGGCCCGTGCCGACACCGAACACGGCGATGCCGATGGGCAGCAGCATCGCGAACAGCGAGCCGAAGGCGAGGAAGAGGACGACGGCCGCGGCCAGGATGCCGACCATCTCGGCGAGTCCGGTGGGCGGTTCCTGCACCCGCTGGATCGCCTGGCCGCCCAGTTCGACCCGCAGACCGTCGCCCGCCGCGTCCCGCGCGGTGTCGACGACGTCCTGCACCAGCTCCTTGGGGACGGCGTTCGCCTGCTCGGTGAAGGTGACCTGGGCGTAGGCGATCGTGCCGTCACGGCTGATCTGAGCCGCGCCCCGCCGCCCGTCGTAGGGTCCCGCGACCGCGCCGACGCCCTTCATGCCGGCGATCTCGTCGAGCACGGGCTGCATCCGGGACCGCACGGACGCGTCCCGCACCGTCCCCGTATCGGCCTTCCAGACCACCGTGTCGGTGTCTCCGGCGCTGTCCGGGAAGGCCTTCTCCATCTGGTCGTACGCGCGCTTGGAGTCCGTGTTCGGAAGGGAGAAGACGTTCGCGTAGTCCGTGCCCGCGGCGGACGCCGCGAAGCCCAGACCGAACAGTGCCCCCACCCACAGCAACAGGACCACCAACCGGTGCCGATAGCACCACCGTGCCAATGCCGCCACGCTCAACGCTCCTTGTCGGGTCGATCGGTCGGTCCCCCAGGTCCTGCGCACAGCATCGGCCGCGCCGCGCGGGCGGGGACACGACGCGCCCATGACTCTCAAGGAACTCCAAGGAGACCAACGTCCCGCCGGCCGGGGGCCGCGCCGATACTGGAGGCATGAGCGCTCCCGGGGGATCCACCGTCCTCGTCGTCGAGGACGAGCCGAGCATCGCCGACGTCCTCACCATCGCGCTGCGCTACCACGGGTTCGAGGTGATGGCGGCGGGCACCGTCCGCGAGGCCCTCGCGCTCGCCGAGCGCACCCGCCCGGACGCGGCCCTGCTCGACGTCATGCTTCCCGACGGCGACGGCCGGGCGCTCGGCCGGGAACTGCGCTCCCGGTGGCCCGGTCTCGCCGTCGTCTTCCTCACCGCCCGGGACGCGCCCGCCGAGATCGTCGGCGCGCTCGGCTTCGGCGACGACTACATCACCAAGCCGTTCAACCTCGACGAGGTCATCGCCCGGGTCACCGCCGTGCTGCGCCGCACCCGGCCCGACGACGTGCTCCCGCAGCGCCCGCCCCTGCGGTACGGGGACCTGGAGCTGGACGAGACCACCTACCGGGTGCACCGCGGGGACGCCACCGTGGAACTCACCCCCACCGAGTACGCCCTGCTGCGCTTCCTGG
The DNA here is from genome assembly GCF_043199735.1 of Streptomyces sp. NPDC048566. Classification (NCBI taxonomy): domain Bacteria; kingdom Bacillati; phylum Actinomycetota; class Actinomycetes; order Kitasatosporales; family Streptomycetaceae; genus Streptomyces; species Streptomyces sp. NPDC048566. The sequence continues at coordinate 37,311 of NZ_JBICWL010000011.1, read as the reverse complement.
TGCGCAACGGCGGGCGGATCGTGCCCAAGGACCAACTCCTGCGCCACGTCTGGCAGTACGAGCACCCGGCCGAGTCCACCGTGGTGGAGACCTACATCAGCTACCTGCGCCGCAAGCTCGCACCGCTGGGGCCGCCGGTGATCCAGACCCGGCGCGGCGTCGGCTACGGACTCGCGTGAGGGCGACGACCGTCCCGGTCCGGCCGCGCCGCCCGCGGTGCCGGCACGGCGTGCACTCGCTGCGCGGCCAGCTGACCCTCGCCAACGTGGCGCTCCTCGCCCTCGGCATCGTCACGGCGACGGCCGTGAGCCTCATGGGCATGCGGCACTACCTGCTCGACCAGGTGGACGCGCAACTCGCCAAGACCCGCGAGTCGCTGGGCGTCTCCCAGCTGACCATGAGCCAGATCGACTCGCTGACCGCCCTGACGTTCGTCCGGGACCGCATCGGGCCGGCGGTGGACGAGTCCCCCCGGCCGGACTCGCTGTTCGCCGCCGTCGACGAGCGGGGCCGCGCGGTCGAGGTGGCGGGTGTCGAACCGAGCGCCGGCCAGCGGGCGTTCGCCGCGGCCGTGGGCGAACCCGCCGCCCTGGCCGGGGACGGCGATCCGCGGGAGATCACCGTGCGCGGGGCCGCCTACCGGGCGACCGGCGCCCGCCTGGCCGACGGCACCTACGTCCTGTTCGCCACGTCGACCGACGGGCTGCACAAGGGCATCGGCAAGGCGCTCCGGCTCGACCTGACCGTCGGCACCCTGCTGCTGGCGCTGCTCGCCTGTCTCACCATGTTCAGCGTGCGCCGCCGGATGAAGCCGCTGGAGGCGATGGTGGAGACCTCGTCGGCCATCGCCGACGGCGACCTGACCCGGCGGGTGCCCTCCAGCCACCGCCCGACCCAGGAGGTCGAGCAGTTGCGGCTCGCCCTCAACTCCATGCTCCAGCAGGTCGAGTCGGCCCACCGCACCCGGGAGCGCAGCGCCGCCCAGCTGCGCCGCTTCGTCGGCGACGCCTCGCACGAACTGCGCACCCCCCTGGCGGCGATACGCGGATACCTCCAGCTGTACGACAAGGGGATGCTCACCGACCCCGTCGAACGGCGGCGCGCCTGGGACCGGATGAACGGCGAGGCCGACCGCATGGGCCGCCTCGTGGACGAGTTGCTCACGCTGGCCCGCCTCGACCAGCGCCCCGAACTGCGCCTCCGGGCCGTCGACCTGAGCCGGCTGGTGCGCGACGCGGCCGGGGACCTGCGGGCCCAGCAGCCCGGGCGCCCGGTGACCGTGGAGGCCGACGGCGCCCTGCTGGTGCAGGCCGACGAGTCGGGGCTGCGGCAGGTGCTGGGCAATCTCGTGGGCAACGTGACCACCCACACCCCCGCGGACGCGCCGGTGCGCATCGCCCTGGTGCGGGCGGGCGGTGTCGTGCGGCTGAGCGTCGCGGACCGCGGGCCGGGGCTCGGCGAGGAGGACGCCGCACGGGTGTTCGACCGCTTCTTTCGTGCGGGCGGCGGTGCCGGCAGCGGCCTCGGCCTGGCCATCGTGCAGGGCGTGGTGACGGCGCACGGGGGGAGCGTCGCCGTGCGGACGGCGCCGGGCGAGGGGCTCGACGTGACGGTGACCCTGCCGGACCGGTGAGCCCGCGGCGCCCCGCGCCCGGCCCGTGTGACCCGCGGACCACCGCGACCGGGGCCGCCGATGCGCTTCGACCCCGCCGTGAGCTGCGAGAACGGACTTGGGCAGATGCTGACCCCAGCGATTGAACACGGTCCGACACGGCGCCGTACACCTCGTCGAAGGCGGCACCGGTCCCCACCCTCCCGGTCCGCCCGCCACCACCGCGCCGCGCAGGGAAGGACCGCCGGGTTGTCGTTCACATCGAGGTCACGACAGGTGCCGAGGACGGACGGGGTGCCGCCGGGCGACACACCGGAACGGGAGGTGCCCGGGGAGGCGCCGGAGCGGCGCGGCCCCGCACCCGGGCCCGGCACCGGGCCGGCCGCCGCCCCGGCGGTTCAAGGGCCCGAACCGGGCGGGTCCTCCCCCGCGCCCGAGCCCCCCGCCACGCAGCCCGCCGCCGAAACGCCCGCGCAGCCCGCGACGGCGGACGCGCGGGCAGCCGCGGACAGCACGGCGGAGGCGGTCGGCACGGGGGACGCGGGCGCCACCGTGGACGCGGGAGCGACGACGGCCGTCGACAGCACGCCGGACCCGGGAACGACGACCGGCGCGGACGCCGACAGCGCGACGGACACGGCGGCGAACGCGGGCTCGACCGGCACGAGGGGCACGGCCGCAACGGAGGACCCCGGCAACACGACGAACTTGGGCACGACCGGCGCGTACACGGACAGCGCGGCGGACACGCGCGGAGACGCGGGCGACACGGGGGACGCGGCAGCGGCGACAGCCCCCGGCAACGCGACCAACCCGGGAACGACGACCGGCGCGGACGCCGACAGCGCGGCGGACCCCGGCAGCGCGACGGACGCGGGCGCGGGGGACGCGGACGGCACCGCGGACGCGGGCGGCCCGGTGGCGGCCCGGTGGGCGCCGCGCGCATTGCGGGAGCGGTACCCCCGTGCCGCCCGCGGTGTGGCGGGGACGGTGACCGGCCTCGCCGTCCTGCTGGTCCTGTTCGCGCTGCTGATGCCCGGCCGCGCCGACGGGTTCCACCCCGCGGAGTTCCTGCGCCTGCCGGTCGAGGCCGTGTTCGGCGCCGCCCTGCTGATCGCGCTGCCCCGCCGGCCGCGGATCGCCGCGGCGGTGGCCGCCGGGCTGGCCCTCGGCGCCCTGACCGTGCTGAACCTGCTCGACATCGGCTTCAACGCGTATCTGGGCCGGGGCTTCAACGTGGTCCTGGACTGGTCGCTGTTCGGCGACGCCCGGGCCTACCTCCAGGACACCTTCGGCAGCGGCGGCGCCCTCGGTCTCGCGGTGCTGGCCGTGCTCCTGGTGCTCGCCGTCCTGGCGCTCGTCACCCTCTCGGTGGTCCGGCTCGCCGCCCTGGTGGGCCGGCACACCGAGGCGGCGACGCGCGCCACGCTGCTGGCGACGATCGTCTGGGTGACCTGCGCGGCGCTCGGCGTCCAGGTGACGGGCGTGCCCGTCGCCTCCGAACAGGTCGCGCTGGGCGTGCAGGACCGGGCGCGGCGGGTGCGCGACACGATCCGGGACGAGGCCGCGTTCGCGCGGATCGCCCGCAAGGACGCGTTCGCGAACACGCCGCCGGACCAGCTGCTCACCGGCCTGCGCGGCAAGGACATGATGATCGCCTTCATCGAGAGCTACGGCCGCAGCGCGATCGAGGACCCCGTCGAGGCGCCGGGCGTGGACGCGACCCTCGCCGCCGAGAACCGGAAGCTCACCGCCGCGGGGTTCGCGGCGAAGAGCGGCTGGCTCACGTCGGCGACGTACGGGGGCAGCAGCTGGCTCGGGCACTCGACGTTCCTGTCGGGCCTGTGGATCAACAACCAGCAGCGCTACCGCACCGTCACCGCGGGGAAGCACCTGACCCTGCCCGGCGCCTTCGCCAAGACGGGTGACTGGGAGACCGTCGGCGTCATGCCGGGCGTCCAGAAGGCGTGGCCCGAGCAGAAGTTCTACGGCATCGACACGCTCTACGACTCCCGCGACCTCGGCTACCGGGGGCCGAAGTTCAGCTGGTCGACCATGCCGGACCAGTACGCGCTGACCGCGTTCGAGCGGCTGGTGCACGGCAGGAAGCACGACAAGCCGCTGATGTCGACGATCATCCTGACGTCGAGTCACCAGCCGTGGGCGCCGATCCCCCGTACGGTCCCGCAGGACGAGGTCGGTGACGGATCGGTCTACGACGCCGTCGAGAAGGCCGGCAAGCGGCCCGGCGACATCATCACCAGTGCGCAGAAGTCGAAGGAGGAGTACGGCAAGTCCATCCAGTACTCGGTGACGAGCCTCATCGACTACCTGACGCGGTACGGCGGCAAGGACACGGTGCTGGTCTTCCTCGGCGACCACCAGCCCATCGCCCGGGTCAGCGGCGACCACGCCAGCCGCGACGTGCCGGTCTCGGTGGTCGCCAAGGACCCGAAGGTCCTCGACCGGATCGCCGACTGGGGGTGGACGGACGGTCTCCGCCCCGCGCACGGCGCTCCCGTCTGGAAGATGAGCGCGTTCCGCGACCGCTTCCTGACGGCGTACGGATCGACACCGCACCCCTGAGGGCTCACCGCGGCCCGTCCCGGCCGGAACGGGCTCGGCCGCACGGTGCGCGACGGGGCGCGGCGGGGTGGTCAGGCCTGGCGCGAGGCGAGCTCGACGACCGTGATGTCGGAGGGCGCGCCGACCCGGGTCGGCGGCCCCCAGGCGCCCGCGCCGCGGGAGACGTACAGCTGAGTGTCGCCGTAGCGCTCCAGTCCCGCGACCGTCGGATTGGCGGCCGCGGCGACGAGGCTGCCCGGCCAGAGCTGCCCGCCGTGGGTGTGGCCGGAGAGCTGGAGGTCGACGCCGTGCCGCACCGCGTCGTGGATCTGCACCGGCTGGTGGGCGAGCAGCACGCAGGCCCGGGCGGGGTCCCGGCCGCCGAGCGCCCTGCCGAAGTCGGGGCCCTGTCCCTCGCTCTCGCCCTGTACGTCGTTGACGCCGGCGAGGTCGAAGCCGGCCAGCTCGGTGCGCGCGTTCTCCAGGGGGTGGATGCCCAGTTCCCGTACCTCCCGGACCCACTGCTCGGCCCCGGAGAAGTACTCGTGGTTGCCGGTGACGAACCAGGCGCCGTGCCGGGCCCGCAGCCCGGCGAGCGGGGCGGCGGCGGGGCCCAGGTCCTTCACGCTGCCGTCGACCAGATCGCCCACGACGGCGATCAGGTCGGGCTGCGTGGAGTTGATGGTGTCGACGACCTTCCGCGCGAACCCCCGGCCGAGCACCGGCCCCAGGTGGATGTCGCTCACGACGGCGATCCGGAAGCCGTGGGCGGACCGCGGCAGCTTGGCGAGCGGCACGGTGACCCGCTTCACCGAGGGCCCCCGCAGCACTCCGTACGTCCCGTGGGCGACCGTGCCGACGGCCGCCGCGGCGACGGCACCGCCCACCACCCGCGAGACGAACAGCCGTCGGGAAGGCGACGCGAGCGGCCGGGCACCGTCCGTCGGGGCGGTGCCCGCGCGACCGTCCGGGGACGCGCCGTCCGGCGGGGGCGCCGGCAGCACCGGGGCCGCCCGTGGCCCCGGCCGCGCCGGGTCCGCCGATGCCGTCGGTGACGTCGGTGAGCGCGGGGCGGTGGGCGCGGGTGCGGGGAAGCGTTCCGCCGGCGTCCCGGCGGCTGCCGACGGAGACGTGTCCGCCTCCGGCGGGGCCGGGTCCGTCGCAGCCGGGTCCACGGCGGCGGGGGCGGCCGCGGCGCGGACCGCGGCACGGCGGTCGAGGGCCCGCCGCAGCAGCGGCCGGAGGAGTTCCCCCGCCGCCAGCGCCAGGAGCAGGTAGAGCGAGAGGGCCATCCACAGGAAGCCGGGCCACCCCAGACCCCGCTGGAGCCAGAACGGCGCGCCCGCACGCTCGCTCACCAGGGCGCCGACCATCAGCAGCGGCCCCGCGACGAACACGGCCGTACCGATCCGGCGGGCCGTTCCCGGTCCGGCCGTGGTGTCCCGCACCAGCCGGACCCAGGCATACCGGTGGAACCCGGCGAGCACGGCCGCCACGGCCAGACCCACCAGCACGAACACGACGACCACGGCGCCCCGCCTCCGTTATGACGTTCGGCGCAGAGCGCGCAGGCCGCGCAACCCGATGACCCCGACGACCGTCCCCAACACAAAGGAGACGACGGCCAGCGTCAGGTGCACCCAGAAGTAGGCCGTCGGATCGCCCGCGGAGTCGAACGCGAGTCCGCTGCCGTCCTTGTAGAGATTCTTGACGAAAGTGGCCCAGATGACCCAGCTCCACACCCCGAAGGCGAGCAGGAACCAGGACACGGGGCGGCTGAGCTTCATGGGTTCAGTATCGCCGCCTCCGGCCGGGACCCGGCGCCGGGGTGCGGAGGGCCCGCAAGGCGCCCCGGACGGCGGTGGGCCCGCGGGGCACCCGCCCTGTACTTTCTCGACCGTGCCAGCCTCGAAAAAGACCATCACGCGATCCTTGTTGGTCACTTCAGCCACCATGTTGACTCTGTCTCTCACCGCGCCCGCCCACGCGGACGGCGACGCCCTCCCCACGGCCTCCCCGTCGGCGACTCCCCCGGCGACCATGTCGCGCGTCGGCGGCAGCCGGCTCGGCCTGCCCGGCAACCAGGTGAACCTCGCCGACGGCGTGCCGGTGCTCCCCAAGGACGTCAGCGCCCGCTCCTGGATCATCGCCGACGCGGAGTCGGGCGACGTCCTCGCCGCGCACAACGCGCACTGGCGGCTGCCCCCGGCGAGCACCCTGAAGATGCTGTTCGCCGACACCGTGCTGCCGAAGTTCCCCAAGACCACCGCGCACAAGGTCGCCGCCTCGGACCTCGCGGGCATCGGCGCGGGGTCCAGCCTGGTGGGGATAAAGGAGAACGAGACCTACTCCGTCCACGACCTGTGGCTGGGTGTCTTCCTGCGCTCCGGCAACGACGCCGTGCACGTGCTGTCCGCGATGAACGGCGGAGTCGCCGGCACGGTCGCGGACATGCAGCAGCACGCCGAGGACCTCCAGGCGCTCGACACGCACGTGGTGAGCCCCGACGGCTACGACGCCCCGGGGCAGGTGTCGTCGGCGTACGACCTGACCCTGTTCGCCCGTTCCGGTCTCCAGAAGAAGGACTTCCGCGAGTACTGCTCCACGGTGCGCGCGAAGTTCCCCGGCGCCACGGCCGAGAACGCCAAGGGCCGGACGACCCGCGAGTCCTTCGAGATCCAGAACACCAACAGACTGCTGACCGGTGACAGCGATGTCGGCACCTACCAGGGCATCGCGGGGGTGAAGAACGGCAACACCACCAACGCGGGCGCCACCTTCACCGGGGTCGCCGAGCGCGGCGGCAAGGTGCTCCTCGTCACGGTGATGAAGCCGGAGAAGGAGGAGCACAACGAGGTGTACAAGGAGGCGGCGCGGCTCCTGGACTGGGGGTTCGAGGCGGCGGGCAAGGTCGAGCCGGTGGGCGAACTCGTTCCGCCCCAGGGCGTCGACACCTCGGCGCAGCCCGGCGCGAAGTCCTCCGCCACCCCGGGCTCCGGCTCCTCGCGGAAGCCGGTGGCGGCCTCCGCGGCGGCGAAGGGCCGGACGAGCGGTGTCGGTGTCGCGCTGGCCGTCATCGGCGGCGTGCTCGTCCTGCTCGCCGCGGGCGTCTACCTGGTGAACCGCCGCTGGCCCGGCCGTTCCCGGAGCTGAGCGACCGGCCCGCCCGTGCGCCGTCGCACCGGCCGGCCCGTAGGCGTCCGCTCCCGGGCGCAGGGCCGGGCGGAGACGAGCCGGACGCGGGTGAGGCCGGGCGTACGCGAGGGGTCCCGGTGCCTCTTCGGCCCGGGACCCCTCGCTGTCGGTCCGCAGGGCGCCCGCGGCGCCCGGCGCGGTCACACCGTCCGGCGCTCCTGGGTGCCGGACGGCGGGAGCGTCCCGGCCGCCGGGCCGTCGGCTTCCGCCGGTGCGTCCGTGTCGGACGACCGCCGGCCGGTCTCCGCCCCGGCCGGGGCCGCTCCCGCCGCGGCGCCCGCCTGCTGCGTCGCGCCCCCGTCCCCGCCCGAGCGCACCGGTCCTCCGGCTTCCCCCGTCGCTCCGCGCTCCTCGGCGTCCCCGGACTCCCCTGACTCCCCGGCGGGCTCCAGCTCGTCCTCCTTGCTCCGCGTCGCCGTCCACGCGGCGCAGAACAGCAGCAGCTTCGACGTGAAGTTGATCCACAGCAGCAGGGCGATCGGCACCCCGAAGGCGCCGTACATGCTCTTCGACGCCACACCGCGCATGTAGCCGCTGAGCAGCAGCTTGAGCAGTTCGAAGCCGATCGCGCCGATCAGCGAGGCGACGATCAGCCGACGGCGGGGCGGCTGGACCCCCGGCAGCAGGGTCAGGACGTACAGCAGGACGAGGAAGTCGGCGAGGACGGCCACGGCGAAGGCGATGATCTGGAGCAGCACACTCCCCCAGCCGTTCTCGTCGATGCCGATCTGCCGGGACGACCAGCCCACCGCCGTGGAGGCGAGCGTGGACACGGCGACGGTGAGGAGCACCGCGCCGCCCAGTCCGACGAGCACGCCACCGTCCTTGAGCTTGCGCAGCAGGGGGTTCCCCTCGCTGTCGGGCAGCTCCCAGACGGTGCGCAGGCACTCGCGCATCGAGCCGACCCAGCCGATGCCGGTGACCAGCAGCAGGGCACCGGCGATGAGCCCGATGGTGCCCGCGTTCTGGACCAGGTTGTTGATGTCCAGCTGGTCGGAGATGCCCGGCACCTGCTCGGCGAGCTTGTCCTGGAGGTCCTTCTGCTGCTGGTCGCTCAGCGTCGCGGCACCGATCGCCGCGGCCACGGTGAGCAGGGGGAAGAGCGCCACGAAGCTGATGAAGGTCATCGCCGCGGCGAGCCGGGTCCACTTCACCCGGTCCAGCCGCTCGTACGACCGCCACGCGTGAGTGGTCATGAGCGTCGCGACCCAGGGGCCCACGCCGGGAATCTTTTTCAGCCAGTCCATGATGGGCCCCTGCCCTCGCCTCGGAAAACCAATGTGCGGGTACCCCAAAAACGCAGGACCGTGGCGATCGCCATGCCGATGCCCGCGCCGGAGACGACGTCGGCCCGCCGCGAGGTGAGCCCCAGTCCGTAGTGGCTGACCGCGATGCAGAGCAGCTGCACCAGGGCGCCCGCGACGTTCACGGCGAAGAAGACCGCGTACGGCCGGGGGCCGCGGGCCGTGTGCCGGTAGGGGCCGAGCGCGTTCCCCGCGTACGCCACCGAGCAGCCCGCGAGGAACGAGAGGGCCTTGGCGGTCAGCGGGTCCAGCCCGGCCGGTCCGCGCAGCCACAGGAAGAGGCCGAGGTCGGCGGCGTAGGCGAGCAGCCCGGCGGCGGCGAAGCCGAGGATCTCGCGCAGGAACCGCCCGCGACCGCGCCGCCGCGCCCCGGCGAGGAAGGGTGCGCCCCCGGGAAGGGGCCTCCCCGCGGGGGACGACGCGGGGGCAGCCCCCGAGGGAGCGGTCCCGGGCGGGGCGACCCCGGGAGAGGCGGACTCCGCCAGGACCGCCCCGGACGGGACCGCCCCGGACGGAACGGGACCGGGCGGAACGGACCCTGCCGGCACGGCCTCGGACGGAACGGGACCGGGCGGAACGGACCCCGCCGGCACGGCCTCGCACGGAACGGGACCGGGCGGAACGGACCCCGCCGGGACGGCCTCGGACGGAAGGGGCACGGGAGGAGCGGCAGCGGGGGCGGCGGACCCGGGCAGGGCGACCCCGGGCGCGGTGGTCCTCGGTGCCGCGGTGCCGGGTGGCGCGGCGGCGCGGCCGGCGCGGTGATCGGCGGTCCTCACCAGTTCGCCACCGCGAGCCCGTACATCGCGAGCCACACCAGGCCGATGACGGCGAGCGCGCGGTCGTGCAGCACGACGTCCTCCGGTTCGCCGGCCGTTCCCCGGTCGGCGAAGACCGCGTAGCGCAGCACCGCGAAGACGAAGGCGACCATGGAGAGCTGGCGCCACGGCAGCAGACCGGTGCCGGCCACGCCGCCCTCCTCCAGGGCCCACAGGCAGTAGCCGAGGACGGACACCCCGGCGGCCAGCTGCCAGACGAACCGCAGGTAGCCGGTCGTGTACTCGGTGAGCAGCGCGCGCGTGGCGCCCGCCGCGCCGGCCATCCGCACGGCCTCCGAATAGCGCTTGGCGGCCACCATGAACAGCGCGCCGAAACCGGTGGTGATCAGGAACCAGCGGGACAGCGGGATACCGAGGGCCAGTCCGCCGGCCATCGCCCGCATGAGGAACCCGGTGGTGACGACGGCGAGGTCGACGACGAGGACGTGCTTGAGGCTGACGCAGTACGCCAGCTGCATGCCGATGTAGGCGGTCAGCAGGGCGCACACGGCCGGTGAGCAGAGCCAGGCGGCGAGGGCCGGCGCGAGGACCGCGAGGACGCCGCCCGCGGCGTAGGCGACGGGGACGGGGACCTGGCCCGCGGCGACCGGGCGGTGGCGCTTGACCGGGTGGGCCCGGTCGGCGGCGGCGTCCCGGGCGTCGTTGACCAGGTACACCGCGGCGGCGCAGGCCGTGAACAGGGCGAAGACGAGGGCGAGCCGCCCGAGCGCGGGCCCGGAGAACAGCCGGCCGGCCGCGGCGGGGGCGGCCACGACGAGCACGTTCTTCACCCACTGGCGGGGGCGGGCGGTCCGGACGAGGCCCCGCAGGAGCCCGGCCGCGCTCCGCGGGGGCGGCGGCGCGGCGGGGGCGCGTTCCAGCAGTGCCGTGCGCTCAGCCATGGCGCGCCCCGGTCCGGCGGGCGCCCAGCAGGGCCGCCGCGGCGCCCAGGGCCGCGCCCGCGGCGACGTCGGTCGGATAGTGCACGCCCACGACGAGGCGGGACACGCACATCGCGGCGGCCAGCGGGACGACGACGGGAGCGCCCAGCGCGCCGTAGGCGACCGCCGCGGCGGTCGCGGAGGCGGCGTGCGAACTGGGGAAGGAGTGCCGCCCCGCCGTCCGGACCCGCGGCTGCACGTGGGAGGGGCGCGGGCGGCGCACCATCCGCTTCACCCCCATGCTCGCGAGGTGCGCGGTGGCGGTGAGGGCGGTCGCGCGCAGCCAGGCGCCCCGCCGCTCCCGGTCGGCGGCGGCTCCCGCCAGTCCGGCGGCGAGCCAGAGCGCACCGTGTTCGCCGCTCCAGGACAGGGCGCGGGCGCCGGCCGCGACCCGGGGGTCCGTGCCGCGGGCGTGGAACGCGGTCAGCAGTCGCCGGTCCGCGGCGCCGAGCCGGCCGCCGGGCGCGGGCCGCGGGTCCCTGTCGTCACGGTCGTCAAGGTCGTCCATGCGATCTCACTCTTCTAGGGAGTGAGGGAAGAATTACGGCAATCTATGACGACATCCCATTAATCACCCATTTCGGTGAGGAGCCCTGAGGGGGCGCGGAGATTGCCCCGGTCCGCGCCCTCGCCGGCGCTACGGTCACGGGCATGCCTGCCGACACCGTCTCCGTCACGGGTTGGGGCCGCACCGCCCCGACCACCGCCCGTCTGGTCCGTCCGCGCAGCTACGAGGAGGCGGCGGCCGCCGTCCGGGAGTGCGGGGCGCGGGGAGGGATCGCCCGGGGGCTCGGGCGGGCCTACGGCGACGCCGCGCAGAACGCGGGCGGTGCCGTGCTCGACATGACCGGCCTGGACCGGGTGCACGCCGTCGACGCCGCCGGCGGCACCGTCCTGTGCGACGCCGGGATCTCCCTGCACCGGCTGATGGAACTGCTGCTCCCCCTCGGCTGGTTCGTGCCGGTCACGCCGGGGACCCGCTACGTGACCGTGGGCGGGGCGATCGGGGCGGACATCCACGGCAAGAACCACCACGTGTCCGGCTCGTTCGCCCGGCACGTGCTGTCCTTCGAACTGCTCACCGCCGACGGCGGCGTGCGGACCGTCGGGCAGGGTGATCCGCTCTTCGACGCGACGGCCGGCGGCATGGGCCTGACCGGCGTGATCCTCACGGCGACCATCCGCCTCCAGCCGGTGCGGACCGCCCTGATGTCCGTCGACACCGAGCGCGCGCCCGACCTGGACGACCTCATGGCCCGGATGACCGCCACGGACGGCCTCTACCGCTACTCGGTCGCCTGGATCGACCTGCTGGCGCGCGGCGCGCGGATGGGCCGCTCGGTCCTCAGCCGCGGCGACCACGCCCCGCTCGACGCCCTCCCCCCGCGCGCCCGCAGCAGGCCGCTGGCCTTCCGTCCGGCACGGCTGCCGGCCGCCCCCTCCCACCTGCCGGAGGGGCTGCTCGGCCGGACGACGGTGGGCCTGTTCAACGAGCTGTGGTACCGCAGGGCGCCCCGGCTGCGGACCGGCGAACTCCAGCCCATCTCCACCTTCTTCCACCCGCTCGACGGGGTGCCGCACTGGAACCGCGTGTACGGGCGCGGCGGCTTCGTGCAGTACCAGTTCGTCGTCGGGCACGGGCAGGAGGATGTGCTGCGGCGGATCGTGGGGCGGATCTCCGCGCACCGGTGCCCGTCCTTCCTGGCCGTCCTGAAGCGCTTCGGAGAGGGTGATCCGGGCTGGCTGTCCTTCCCGGTGCCCGGCTGGACCCTGGCCCTCGACATCCCGGCGAACCTCCCCGGCCTCGGCGCCTTCCTCGACGGCCTCGACGAGGAGGTGGCGGCCGCCGGCGGGCGCGTCTACCTCGCCAAGGACGCCCGGCTGCGGCCCGAGCTACTGGCCTCGATGTACCCGCGGCTCGACGCGTTCCGCTCGCTGCGGCGGGAGCTGGACCCCCGGGGCGTCTTCACCTCCGACCTCTCCCGCCGCCTGAACCTGTGAGGCGCCCCGCCCGCGCCCGCCCGTCCCGTCCCCCGTCCCCGCCCCGGGCCGCCCCCGGTCCCCGCCCCAAGGAGCTGTCGTGAAGGACGCCTTCGGTATCCCCCAGTCCCTGCTGATCCTCGGCGGCACGTCCGAGATCGCGCTGGCCACCGCGCGCCGGATGATCGTCCGGCGCACCCGCACCGTGTGGCTGGCCGGCCGGCCGACGCCCGCGCTGGAGGAGGCGGCCGGGCAGCTGCGGGCGCTCGGCGCCGACGTCCGGACCGTGGCCTTCGACGCCCTGGACCCGGAGGCGCACGAGGAGGCGCTCGGCAAGGTGTTCGCCGAGGGCGACGTCGACATGGTGCTGATGGCCGTCGGGGTCCTCGGCGACCAGGCGCTGGACGAGCGGGAGCCGGTCGCGGCGGCCCGGGTCGCGATGACCAACTACACGGGGGCCGTCTCGTCGGGACTGGTGTGCGCGAAGGCGCTCCAGACGCAGGGGCACGGCTCCCTGGTGGTGCTGTCCTCGGTCGCCGGCGAGCGCGCCCGCCGCTCCAACTTCATCTACGGGTCCAGCAAGGCGGGGCTCGACGCGTTCGCGCAGGGACTCGGCGACGCCCTGTACGGCACCGGTGTGCACGTGATGATCGTCCGGCCGGGCTTCGTCCGCACCCGGATGACCGCCGGCCTGCCGGAGGCGCCGCTGGCGACCACCCCGGAGGCGGTGGCCGCGGCGATCGAGCTGGGGCTGCGGCGCCGCTCGGAGACGGTGTGGGTGCCGGGCGCGCTGCGTGTGGTGATGTCGGCGCTGCGGCACGCACCGCGCGGGCTGTTCCGCAGACTGCCCCTCTGAGCCGGGCCGTCCGGCGCGTCCCGCCCCGGCGCCGTTCGGGCGCGCCCGGGCGGGGCGCTACAGGGCGGGCAGGGTGGTGTTGGTGTCCCGCTGCTCCACGGGGCACGCCTGCGGGGGCACCACGGCGCCGCCGAAGACGTATTCGCGGAGCTTGCGCCAGACGCCGTCGGCGCCCTGCTCGTAGAGCGCGAAGCCGGTGCAGGACCACTGGGCCTCGTATGCGGCGAGGGCCTCGAAGGCGTGGTCCATCGCCTGGTCGTCGATGCCGTGCGCCACGGTGACGTGCGGGTGGTACGGGAACTGCAGCTCTCTGGCGCACGGGCCCGACGCGTCCCGGACCTGCTTCTGCAGCCAGGTGCAGACCTCGGCGCCGTCGGCGACCCGGACGTACACCACCGGTGACAGCGGGCGGAAGGTGCCCGTGCCGGACAGGCGCATCGGGAACGGGCGCCCGGCCGCCGCGACGTCGAGCAGGTGCGCCTCGATCGCGGGCAGCGCCGACTCCTCGACCTCGGTCGGCGGCAGCAGCGTGACATGGGTGGGGATGGCGGAAGCCGCGGGGTCGCCGAAGCCCGCGCGCCGCTCCTGGAGCAGGCTGCCGTGAGGCTCCGGGACCGCGATCGACACGCCGATCGTTACGGTCCCCACGTCGTCTCCTGTCGTCGTTCCGTCGTCCGGGCGGTGGTGGTGCGGGGCGGACAGGGCGGTGACGGCCTGCCCGGCTATCGACTGTACGGCGGCCGGGCCCGCAAACGGCGGCCGGACGAGTGTCGCGCTCGTCTCGTACGGACCGCCGAAGGGGCCCCGGCGGTCCGCCGCCGCGGCGGCGGACCGCCGGTCAGTGCTTGGCGGGCAGGAAGCCGACCTTGTCGTACGCCTGGGAGAGCGTCTCCGCGGCGACGGCACGGGCCTTCTCCGCGCCCTTGGCGAGGATCGAGTCGAGGGTCTCGGGGTCGTCCAGGTACTGCCGGGTGCGTTCGCGGAACGGGGTCACGAAGTCGACCATGACCTCGGCGAGATCGGTCTTCAGCGCACCGTAGCCCTTGCCCGTGTACTTCTGCTCCAGTTCGGCGACACCCGTCCCGGTGAGCGTGGAGTAGATGGTCAGCAGGTTGCTGACGCCCGGCTTCTCCGCCGTGTCGTACCGGATGACGGTGTCCGTGTCGGTGACCGCGCTCTTGACCTTCTTGGCGGTCGCCTTCGGGTCGTCGAGCAGGTTGATGAGCCCCTTGGGCGTCGAGGCCGACTTGCTCATCTTGATCGCCGGGTCCTGGAGATCGAAGATCTTCGCCGTCTCCTTCAGGATGTACGGCTTGGGGACCGTGAACGTCTCGCCGAAGCGCCCGTTGAAGCGCTCCGCGAGGTCGCGGGTCAGCTCGATGTGCTGGCGCTGGTCCTCGCCGACCGGCACCTCGTTGGCCTGGTACAGCAGGATGTCCGCGACCTGGAGGATCGGATACGTGAACAGGCCGACGCTCGCCCGGTCGGCGCCCTGGCGGGCGGACTTGTCCTTGAACTGCGTCATGCGGGACGCCTCGCCGAAACCGGTCAGGCAGTTCATGATCCACGCGAGCTGCGCGTGCTCGGGCACATGGCTCTGCACGAAGAGGGTGCAGCGCTCCGGGTCCAGGCCCGCGGCGAGGAGCTGCGCGGCGGCGAGCCGGGTGTTGGCCCGCAGGTCCGCGGGGTCCTGGGGAACGGTGATCGCGTGCAGGTCGACGACCATGTAGAACGCGTCGTGGGACTCCTGGAGGGCCACCCACTGGCGGACCGCGCCGAGGTAGTTGCCGAGGTGGAACGAGCCAGCCGTGGGCTGGATTCCGGAGAGCACGCGAGGACTGTCAGAGGCCATGCCCACCATTCTCTCAGGTACCGGGACCCGTTCCGGAACGGGCCGGACCCCGGCGGGCCCCGGCCCGGACGCGGACGGCGGCCCGGCGCGTCCACGCCGGGCCGCCGCGCGCCGCGCCGGAGCCGTTCCGCGCCGGGGTGACGGCGGCGGGCCGTCAGCCGAGGTCGATCTCCGGGTACAGCGGGAACGGGGCGAGCAGGTCGGTGGCCCGGTGGGCGATCTCGTCGGAGATCTTCGCGTCGAGGACGTGCTGCGCCTTGGAGGGAGCGCCCTTGGCGGTGGTGCCGGGCTCGGCGGCGGTGAGGACGCGGTCGATGAGCCCCGCGATCTCGTCCATCTCGGCCGTGCACAGGCCCCTGGTGGTCAGCGCGGGCGTGCCGATGCGGATGCCGGAGGTGTACCAGGCCCCGTTGGGGTCGGCGGGGATGGCGTTGCGGTTGGTGACGATGCCCGAGTCGAGCAGCGCCGACTCGGCCTGACGGCCCGTGAGTCCGTAGGAGGAGGCCACGTCGACGAGGTTGAGGTGGTTGTCGGTGCCGCCGGTGACGAGCGTGGCGCCGCGGCGCATCAGCCCTTCGGCGAGCGCGCGGGCGTTGTCGACCACGGCCTGCGCGTAGTCGCGGAACTCGGGGCGGCGGGCCTCGGCGAGCGCGACGGCCTTGGCGGCCATGACGTGCGGGAGGGGACCGCCGAGCACCATCGGGCAGCCGCGGTCGACCTGCTCGGCGAGGGTCTCGTCGCACAGGACCATGCCGCCGCGCGGGCCGCGGAGCGACTTGTGCGTGGTCGTGGTGACGATCTGGGCGTGCGGCACCGGGTCGAAGTCGCCGGTGAGGACCTTGCCCGCGACGAGGCCGGCGAAGTGGGCCATGTCGACCATGAGGGTGGCACCGACCTCGTCGGCGATCTCCCGCATGATCCGGAAGTTCACCAGACGGGGGTAGGCGGAGTAGCCGGCCACGATGATCAGCGGCTTGAACGCGCGGGCGGTGGCGCGCAGGGCCTCGTAGTCGATGAGGCCGGTGGCGGGATCGGTGCCGTACGAGCGCTGGTCGAACATCTTGCCGGAGATGTTCGGGCGGAAGCCGTGGGTGAGGTGGCCGCCCGCGTCGAGGGACATGCCGAGCATGCGCTGGTTGCCGAACGCCCGGCGCAGTGCGGCCCAGTCGGCCTCGCCGAGGTCGTTGACGTTGCGGACGCCCGCCTCGGCGAGCGCGGGGACCTCGACGCGTGCGGCGAGGACGGCCCAGAAGGCGACGAGGTTGGCGTCGATCCCGGAGTGCGGCTGCACGTAGGCGTGCTCGGCGCCGAAGAGCTCGCGGGCGTGCTCGGCGGCGAGCGACTCGACGGTGTCGACGTTGCGGCAGCCGGCGTAGAAGCGGCGGCCGACGGTGCCCTCGGCGTACTTGTCGCTGAACCAGTTGCCCATGGCCAGCAGGGTGGCCGGGGAGGCGTAGTTCTCGGACGCGATGAGCTTGAGCATGTCGCGCTGGTCGGCGACCTCCCGGCCGATGGCGTCGGCGACGCGCGGCTCGACGGCCCTGATGACGTCGAGGGCGCTGCGGAAGGCGGTGGACTCGGTGGAGAGGGGCTCTGGCATGACGGCCTCCGGACGTGGCGTGCGGCGTTCACGGGTCGGCCCAGGCGCACGGCACTCGGTTGCCGGGGCTTCCCGTCCGCTCGCCGGCGGACCCCGCAAACGGCCCGCTCGCGGCGGGGCCGGGGGTCCGGGAGGGCTCCCGGGACGTCACGGCGTGGGTGCCGCTCCCCGATGGTCGGTCCCATCCCAGCGCGCCAGTCACGGCCCCGCCGTCAGCCTACCGGGCGCGCCGGATCAGCGGGTTCCCCCGTCCACCATGCGAGCGGCGGTAGGAAGGAGACCACGGACCCGCCCCCCGCGGGCCGGAGAACGGAGGTGCGCCGGCGCCATGGACGGTTCGGAGACGACGCGGGCGTTCATCGCCTCGGCCGACGCGCACAGCGCGCCCACCTACCACCCGCTGCCCGTCGTCGTGGCGACGGCGGACGGGGCGTGGATGACCGACGTCGAGGGGCGCCGCTTCCTCGATCTGCTCGCCGGGTACTCGGCGCTCAACTTCGGCCACGGCAACCGGCGGCTGATCGAGGCGGCGAAGGCGCAGCTGGACCGGGTCACGCTGACGTCGCGGGCGTTCCACCACGACCGGTTCGCGGACTTCTGCCGGGAGCTGGCCTCGCTGTGCGGCATGGAGATGGTGCTGCCGATGAACACGGGCGCCGAGGCCGTGGAGACGGCGGTGAAGACGGCCCGCAAGTGGGGGTACCGGGTGAAGGGGGTGCCCGACGGCCGGGCGAAGATCGTCGTGGCGGGCAACAACTTCCACGGGCGGACCACGACGGTCGTCAGCTTCTCGACGGACCCGGAGGCGCGGGCGGACTTCGGCCCGTACACCCCCGGATTCGAGATCGTGCCCTACGGGGACCTGACGGCGATGCGGGCGGCGGTGTCGGAGAACACGGTGGCGGTCCTCCTCGAACCGATCCAGGGGGAGGCCGGGGTGCTGGTGCCGCCGCCCGGCTATCTGCCGGCGGTGCGGGAGCTGACGCGGGAGCGGGGCGTGCTGTTCGTCGCGGACGAGATCCAGTCGGGCCTCGGGCGCACCGGCCGGACCTTCGCCTGCGAGCACGAGGGCGTGGTGCCGGACATGTACGTCCTCGGGAAGGCGCTCGGCGGCGGGGTGGTGCCCGTGTCGGCTGTGGTGTCGTCCGCGGAGGTCCTCGGGGTGTTCCGGCCCGGGGAGCACGGGTCGACGTTCGGGGGCAATCCGCTGGCGTGCGCGGTGGCGCTGGAGGTGATCGCGATGCTGCGGACGGGCGAGTACCAGCGGCGGGCCGCCGAACTCGGCGGGCACCTGCACCGGGAGCTGGCGCGGCTCACCGACTCGGGGCACGTCACCGCCGTGCGCGGGCGCGGCCTGTGGGCGGGCGTCGACATCGCCCCGGAGGCCGGCACCGGCCGGGAGATCTCCGAACGGCTGATGGAGCGCGGGGTGCTGGTCAAGGACACCCACGGCGTCACGGTGCGGATCGCCCCGCCGCTGGTCGTCAGCCGGGAGGACCTGGACTGGGGGCTGGACCGGCTGCGCGAGGTGTTGGGGGCGTAGGAACGGCTCCGGCGCCGCGCCGTCCCCTACAGTCGCCTCGTGCTCTTCGGAATGGTGTGCGCCCTGGGGGCCTCGGTCTGTTTCGGTACGGCGACGGTGCTCCAGGCGATGGCCGCGCGGGCCGCCGGCGCGAGCGGGACGAGCGGCGGGGCCGCGGGGGCCGCGACCCTGCTGCTGCGGGCGCTGCGGCAGTGGCGCTACCTCGCCGGACTCGCGCTGGACGGGGTCGGCTTCCTGCTCCAGATCGCCGCGCTGCGGTCCCTGCCGATCTACGTGGTCGGGGCCGCTCTCGCCGCGAGCCTCGCGGTGACCGCGGTGGTCGCCTCGTGGCTGATCCACGTCCGGCTCAGCCGGGTCGAGTGGGGCGCGGTGGGGGTGGTGTGCGCGGGGCTCGCGCTGCTGGCGCTCTCGTCCGGGGCGGAGGGCGACCGGACCGGCTCGGCGGCGCTGAAGTACGCGATGCTCGGGATCGCGGTGGCCGTCCTGCTGCTGGGGCTCGCCGGCGGCCGGCTGCCCGACCGGGGGCGGGCGCTCGCGCTGGGGCTCGGCGCCGGGTTCGGGTTCGGTGTCGTCGAGGTGGCCGTGCGGCTGATCGAGGACCTGGACCCGGTGGGCCTGCTGACGAACCCGGCGACGTACGCGCTGCTCGTCGGCGGCGGGGCGGCGTTCCTGCTGCTCACCACGGCGCTCCAGCGGGGCTCGGTGACGACGGCCACGGCCGGGCTCGTCGTCGGCGAGACGATCGGCCCCGCCCTGGTGGGGGTGGTCTGGCTCGGTGACCGCACCCGGGAGGGGCTGACCTGGCTCGCGGTCGTCGGCTTCGCGGTGGCGGTGGCGGGCGCCCTGGCCCTGGCCCGCTTCGGCGAGGCGCCGGCAGCGGAGCGGGAGACCGGGGCGACGCGGCCGTCGCGGGCCTGAGCGGAGGCCCGCCCGCGACGGGGACGGCTCACGGCAGGACCCGGCACAGCGCGTCCAGGGCGCCCGGCCAGGCGTGGTCGGGCGGGGTGCCGTAGCCGACGACGAGGGCGTCCGGTGCGGGGCCGGCGGCGTCGGGATGCCGGTGGCGGGCGAGGCCGTGCACGGCGAGCCGCTGCCGGGCGGCGGCCCGGACGACCGACTGCTCGGTGCCCGGCGGCAGCCGCAGGACGGCGTGCAGCCCGGCCGCGATGCCGGTGGCGCGGACGGCGGGCGCGCGGGCGGCAAGCGCGGCGACCAGGGCGTCCCGGCGCCGCCGGTAGCGCAGCCGGGCGGCGCGCACGTGGCGGTCGTGGGCTCCGGAGGTGATGAACTCCGCCAGGGTGAGCTGGTCCAGCACTCCGGTGGACCAACCGCCCTCCGCCTTCAGGGAGACGACCTCGTCCGCGAGGGACGGCGGCAGCACCAGCCAGCCGAGGCGGAGGCCCGGCGCCAGGGACTTGCTCGCGGTGCCCAGGTGGACCACGTGGTCCGGGTCGAGGCCCTGGAGCGCGCCGACGGGCTGCCGGTCGTAGCGGAACTCCCCGTCGTAGTCGTCCTCCAGGACCACTCCCCCGGTGCGGCGGGCCCAGTCGACGACGGCGGCCCGCCGGTCCGGGTGCAGCGGCGCGCCCATCGGGAACTGGTGGGCCGGGGTGAGCAGGACGGCTCCGGCCCCCGCCGTGTCCGCCGGGTCCGTGCCGTGTTCGTCGAACGGCAGCGGGACGGTGGGCAGCCCCGAGCGGTGCAGCAGGTTCCAGTGCGTGTCCAGGCCGTAGGACTCGACGGCGACCGATCGCAGTCCGCGCCGCCGCAGGACGGTCCCGAGCAGTGTCAGGCCGTCCGCGAATCCGGAGCAGACGACGATCCGCTCCGGGTCGGCGTGGACCCCGCGGGCGCGGGAGACGTAGCCCGCGAGCGCGGCGCGCAGTTCGGGCCGGCCCCGGGGGTCGCCGTAGCCGAGAGCCTCGTTCGGGGCGTGGGCCAGCGCGCGGCGCGCGGCCTTGAGCCAGCCGGACCGCGGGAAGGAGGCGAGGTCGGGGCTGCCGGGGGCGAGGTCGTGGACGGGGCGGCGCGGTTCCCGGCGGCGTGGCGCGGGCTCGGGCGTCCGCCCGGCGACGGCGCGGTCCGCGACGCGGGTACCGGACCCCTGGCGTGCGGTGAGCCACCCCTCGGCGACGAGGTCGGCGTAGGCGTCGGCGACGGTGTTGCGGGCGACTCCGAGGTCGGGGGCGAGCGAACGGGAGGACGGCAGCCGGGTGCCGGGCGCCAGCCTGCCGGTGCGGACCGCTTCGCGCAGCGCGTCGGTGAGCCCCTTGCGGACACCCCGCCCGGCGGGCTCGACGTGCAGGTCGATCCCCGGAGTGGCCCGTGTTCTCGCCATGGAAATGGACCATACCCGCGGGCTGCCGCCTTCGTAGGGTCGACGGCGGGCCACCGGGGACGCGAGCCGCGCGGCCCGCCCAGACCACCGGGAGGAACACCATGAGCGACGGCACGACGACGCGGGCCGCCGGCACGGCCGGCGGGGAGAGCGCGCCGTACGCGCCCGAGCACCCGCCGCGGCTGGACTGGGCGCGGCTCGCGCCGGACGTCCACCGCGCGATGGTGCGGCTCGACGCGGCGGCCCGGCAGGGGGTGGACCCCGTCCTCCTGGAGCTGGTGAAGATCCGCGCCTCGCAGCTGAACCGCTGCGCGTTCTGCCTCGACATGCACACCAAGGACGCCCTCGCGGCGGGCGAGAGCGTGGAGCGGATCGTGCAGCTCGCCGCGTGGGAGGAGTCGCGGCACTTCTACACCGAGCGGGAGATCGCGGCCGTCGAGCTGACCGAGGCGGTCACCGTCCTCACGGACGGCTTCGTGCCGGACGAGGTCTACCGGCGGGCCGCCCGCCACTTCGACGAGGCCGGGCTGGCCCGGCTGATCGCCGCGATCACGGTCATCAACGCCTGGAACCGCTTCGGCGTGACCTGCCGCATGGTGCCCGGCCACTACCGGGCCGGGGAGCACGCCTGAGGGCCGCCGCGGGCTGGCCCTCCGCCGTCCGTTCCGGGGACGGCACGTGGTGCACCGGAGCCGTGTGGTTGCGGGACCTGCGCCAGGGCCCGCTGCCGGACGTCCCGCCGGTGCCGCCCGGCCCCTGGGACGCGGCGAGCGCGCGGGCATCCGCGGCCCGCGGAACGCGCCGGCCCGGCGCGACGGCCCGTCGGCGGCCGAACTCGGGCAACCGGGCACCACCCGGGCCGCGTTCGGGCCCGGTCCGCAACGCGGGGCGGCCGACGCCCCGGCCGGCATCGCACCCGGGCCGCACGGACGCCGGCACGGCCGAGCGGCATCCCGGCCGGGCCGCCCGGCCTGCCGGGCGCCCCTCGGCAAGGGGCACCCGGCACGCCCGGCGAGGACCGAGCCGGTGGAACGTCCTCGCGGCGGCGGGGAGGTCCGTTCCCCGCCGGGTCACTTCTTGGGCAGCCAGGCCTGCCAGACGTCCTTGTTCGCCTTGACCCACTTCTCGGCGGCCTTGTCGGCGCTCATCTTGTCGTTCGCGATCATGGCAGCGACCTCGTTCTGCTGGTCGTTGGTCCAGCTGAAGTTCTTGAGGAACTCGGCCGCGTCTCCGCCGTCCTTGGCGAAGTCGGCGTTGAGGTACTTCTGGAGCGGCGTCTTCGCGTAGCCGCAGGCCACCTTCTTCGCGTCGGCGTCGCAGCCCTCCTTGTACTCGGGCAGCTTCACCTCGACCAGGTCCAGCTGGGAGTTGAGCCACTGCGGCGTCCACCAGTAGCTGATGAACGGCTTCTTGGCCTTGTAGTTCTCCTTGATCTGGGTGATCTGCGCGGCCTCGGAGCCCGCGTACACGGTCTTGTAGTCCAGCTTCAGGTTCTTGATGAGGGCGTCGTCGTTGGTCGTGTACGACGGCGAGCCCTCCAGCAGCTGGCCCTTGTCGCCGCTCTCCGCGGTCTCGAAGAGCTTCTTGTACTTGTCGAGGTTCTTCCAGTCCGTGATGTCCGGGTGCTCGTCGGCCAGGTACTTCGGCACGAACCAGCCGATGTGACCGGTGACGCCGAGTTCGCCCGCGCCGACGATCGTCTTCTTGTCGTCGACGTACTGCGAGACCTTCTTCGCGGCGCCGCCCCAGTCCTCCAGGATCGCGTCGGCCTTGCCGCTGTTGAGGGCGTCGAAGGCGACCGTCTCGTCGAGCTGGGTCGTCTCGACCTTCGTGTCGAGCTCGTGCTCCAGGATGTACTTGGCGACGGCCGCGTTGGCCTCGGCGCCGACCCAGGACGGGACGGTGAGGGTGACCTTGCCGGAACCGGACCCGCCGGACGAGTTCGTCTTGGCGGCGCCGCAGGCGCTGAGGCCGCTGAGGGCGAGGGCGACGGTGGCGGCCGCGACGGCCGTACGGGTGTGCTTTCTGTTCATCATGGTGAAGGCGTCTCTCTTCTCTCGGGCAGGAAGTCCTGCGCTGGACGGCGGGTTTCGCCGTCTCCTTACGGGTCTCGTGTGCTTGTGCGGGGGCCGGTCGGTCAGGACTTCTCGGCCCCGGGCGCACGGCGCTGGGTGGTGCGGTCCAGGACCAGTCCGAGCAGGACGATGGCGACGCCCGCCGTCAGACCGACGCCGAGGTTGCTCTTCTGCAGGCCGTAGACGACGTCGTAGCCGAGTGCGCCGGATCCGACGAAGCCGCCCACGATGACCATCGCGAGCACCAGCACCACGCCCTGGTTGAGGGCGAGCATCAGTGCGGGCCGGGCGAGCGGGAGCTGCACCTGGCGAATCTGCTGGAACGTGCTGGCACCCATCGACCGGGACGCCTCCAGCGTCGCGGCGTCGACCTGGCGCAGCCCCTGCACGGTGATCCGGATCACCGCGGGCAGGGCGTACAGGAAGGCGGCGGCGACGGCGGCGGACCGGCCCACGTTGAACAGGGCCACCACCGGGATCAGGTAGATGAACTGCGGGAGGGTCTGCATCGTGTCCAGGACGGGACGCAGGATGCGCTCCAGCAGCGGCAAGCGGGCCGCCACCACACCGATCAGGAAGCCGATCAGCAGCGTGAAGACCACGCCGGCGACGGCCTGCGACAGCGTGTCCAGGGAGTGCTGCCACACCCCGATGACTCCTACTCCCGCCATCGCGAGCGCGGCCGTGCACATCGCGCCCCAGCCGCCGGCCAGCAGAGCGAAGCCCGCCGCCACCAGGACCAGCAGCCACCACGGCATGGCCGTGAGGCCGTCCCGCATCGGGTTGAGCACCCAGGTGGTGAAGCCGTCCGCCCAGACACGGGTACCGCCCAGGACGGGGACCCCTTCGGCCAGGTGCCCCGTGAACCAGTCCACCGCCTGGTTGACCGGCTGGGAGATGTCCACGGTCCACGTCTCGGGCCACGTGTCGACCAGCAGGGCCTTGCCGAACCCGACCAGCGCGGCCAGCGACGCGACCACCAGCGTCCAGGCGCGCCAGCCGTGCAGCCACGCGAACCCGGTGTGTATGCCGCCGTCGCCCAGCCGGTCGCCGGCGGCCGCCGTCGTGCGGTCCAGCCAGACGGCGAGAAGGACGATCGGGATGCCGGCCGCGAGCGCCGCGCCGACGTCGACGGTCGACAGGGCCCGGAACACCTCTTCACCGAGACCGCCCGCACCGATCACCGACGCGATGGTGACCATCGACAGCGCCATCATGATCGTCTGGTTCAGGCCGAGCAGGATCTCCTTGCGGGCCAGCGGGAGCCGGGCGGTCAGCAGGCGCTGCACCGGGGAGGCACCCAGTGAGGCGGACGCCTCCATGACCGAGGGGTCGGCGCCGCGCAGGCCGAGCGCGGTGAGCCGGGCCATCGGAGGTGCCGCGTAGATGACGGTCGCGATCAGGGCGGACGGCACACCGATGTCGAAGATCAGCACGAGCGGCAGCAGGTACGCGAAGGCCGGCATGATCTGCATCGTGTCCAGGACCGGCCGCAGGACGCGCTCGAAGCGGTCCGAGAGTCCGGCGGCGAGTCCGAGGAGTGCGCCGATCAGCGCGGCCGCCAGAACCGCGACCGTCATGAGCGCGAGCGTCTCCATGGTGGCTTCCCACATGTCGAGAAGCCCGCAGACCGCGAACGCGCCGAGCGCGGTGGCCGCCGTCTTCAGGCCGCGCCGGCCCAGGCCGCCGACCCGCCACGACAGCAGGATCGCGGCGGCGGTGACACCGAACCAGCCGAGGTTCTCCAGGAAGTGGGTCACCGAGTCGACCGAGGACTGCGCCCAGTTGCTCAGGTGGAGCAGGAAGTAGAGGAAGACCGGACTGCTGTCACGGTTGTCGACGACCCAGTCGTAGGCGTTGTCGAGAGGCGTGGACACGTCGACGGTCAGCGCGGACGGCCAGCTGCCGCTGCCCCACAGGGCGGCGAACAGCGGAACCAGCACGATCGCGGCGACGGCGAGGGGCAGGAGCCTGCGGACCCGGCCGCTCCGCAGGAGGGACAGGACCACGGGCGTCCGGGACGTCCCGGACTCGTCGGTCGGAGTCGGCTGCTGGGTGGAGGTGGCAACGGTACTCATGCGGCGCACCCCCGTATGTGCGGGCAGATCGGCGGAAGACGGAGCGTGGTCGGGATACGGGTCACGCGGCGACCTCCTCCCTGTCGATGCCCGCGACAACGCGCAGCAGGCTCTGGTGGTCGACGACTCCCAGGCAGCGGCCGTCCTCCACGACGCAGGCGGACGCACCGCTGCGCGCGACGGTCTCGATGGCGGACGAGACGACCGTTCCAGGGGCGAGGGCACCCGGGTGCCCGGGTCCGCCGCAGTCACCGGGGCGCATGGCCGTGCGCACCGTGATGACCTGCTCGCGCGGCACGTCCCGGACGAAGTCCCGCACGTAGTCGTCGGCGGGCGAGCCGACGATCTCCTCCGGGGTGCCGAGCTGCACGATCCGCCCGTCACGCATCAGGGCGATCCGGTCTCCCACCCGCAGCGCCTCGCTGAGGTCGTGGGTGATGAAGACCATGGTGCGGCCCTCCTCGCCGTGCAGGCGGATGACCTCCTCCTGCATGTCCCGCCGGATCAGCGGGTCGAGCGCGCTGAACGGCTCGTCGAAGAGCAGGACTTCGGGGTCGACGGCGAGCGCGCGGGCCAGGCCGACGCGCTGCTGCTGGCCGCCGGACAGCTGCACCGGCTTGCGCTGCTCCAGTCCTTCGAGCCCGACCTTGGCGACCACCTCGGCCGCCTTCGCGCGCCGTTCGGCCTTGCCCATGCCCTGGATCTCCAGGCCGTAGGCGACGTTGTCGAGGACGGAGCGGTGCGGCAGCAGGCCGAAGTGCTGGAAGACCATGGCGGCGCGGTGCCGGCGCAGCTCCCGCAGCCGGTTCTTGTCCATGGCGAGGACATCCTCACCGTCGATCTCCAGGCTGCCCGACGTCGGCTCGATCAGCCGGGTCAGGCAGCGCACGAGCGTGGACTTGCCCGAGCCGGACAGTCCCATCACGACGAAGACCTCGCCCTTGCGCACGTCGAACGAGACGTCCCGCACGGCGGCGGTGCATCCGGTGCGAGCCCGCAGTTCGGTCTGCGACAGCCCGCCGAGTTCCGCGTCCCCGGGGACACGGTCGGCCTTCGGGCCGAAGACCTTCCACAGGTTGCGGACACCGAAGACAGGGGGTCGCTCCACGGCGTCCGATCGTTCGGCATCCTCGCCGAGAACGGGATGCTCGGGCATGTGTGTGTCGCTCATCAGGCCTGACTCCTCTCCACGGCAGCCGCGTTCAGCAGCTCCGCGCACTTCTCACCGACCATCAGGACCCCGATCATCGGGTTGACGGCGGGCATCGTCGGGAAGACGGACGCGTCGGCGACGCGGATGCCGTCCAGTCCTCGGATCTTCAAGTCTGGTGCCACGACCGCCTGTTCGTCGTCGATGGCACCCATCCGGCAGGTGCCCGCCGGGTGGTAGACGGTGTGGGCGACCTGGCGCGCGTACGCGCTGAGTTCCTCGTCGTCCGTGACGTCGGGGCCGGGGCAGACCTCGCGCTTCAGCCAGCCGGCGAGCGGCTCGGACCGGGCGATCTCCCGGGCGATCTTGATGCCGTCGACGAGGGTCCGTCCGTCGTAGTCGTCCTCGTCGGTGAAGTACCGGAAGTCCAGGGCGGGTTTGACGGACGGGTCGGCGCTGGTCAGGTACAGCCGGCCGCGGCTGTGCGGCTTGGGGATGTTCGGGGTCATCGACACGCCGTGCTCCGGGCGTTCGTAGCCCAGGCGCTCCGGGTTGTCGGTGAACGGGATCTGGTAGAAGTGGAACATCAGGTCCGGGCCCGGCTGTTCGGGGTCGCGCCGGACGAACAGGCCCGCGTCGGAGTCCATCGCGGAGTTCTCGGGGATGGGCCCGTTCGTCTCCCAGACGATCACGGACTCCGGGTGGTCGAGGAGGTTCTCGCCCACGCCGGGCAGGTCGTGCACCACGGGGATGTCGAGTTCCGCCAGGTCGCCGGCCGGGCCGATGCCGGAGTGCAGGAGCAGCCGCGGGGAGTCGACGGCGCCGGCGCAGAGCAGGACCTCGTTGCGCGCGCTCACCAGGACGTCCTCGCCGTCCTTGGCGCGGACCCGGACGCCGGTGACGCGGGTGCCGTCGAGTTCCAGCTTGTACGCCCAGGTCTCCAGCAGGAGGGTGAGGTTGGGGCGGTCGTCCATCACCGGGTGGAGGTAGGCCACGGAGGCGCTGGAGCGCTTGTTGTCCTCCGGGTGGTAGGCGAGGTCGAAGAAGCCGACGCCCTCGGTGAAGGGCTTGGCGTTGAAGCCCTCGACGCGCGGCACGCCGAGCGCGGACTGCGCGGCGTCCACGAAGTCGCGGGCGATGGCGTTCCGGTCCTTCTCGTCGACCGGGACGATGTTGTTGAGGAGCCGGGCGTAGTACGCCTCCATCGGCACCGCGCCCCAGCCCTCGGCGCCGGCCGCCTCCCACTCGTCCCAGTCGGACGGCAGCGGCTTGAACGCGATGAGCGTGTTGTGCGACGAGCAGCCGCCGAGCACCCGGGCACGGCTGTGCCGGATGTGGGAGTTGCCGCGGGGCTGCTCGGTGGTCGGGTAGTCGTAGTCGAGTTCCCCGCCGAGCAGGCCCATCCAGCGGCGCAGGGTGAGGACGTCGTCGCGTCCGACGTCGCTGGGACCGCCCTCGATGACGGCGACGGTGACGTCGGGGTTCTCGGTGAGGCGGGATGCGATCACGGAGCCCGCCGTGCCGCCGCCGATGACGACGTAGTCGTACGTGTTCTCGTGCTGGGACATGAAGAGGTGCTCCAAGGTGCCTGATGCGGTGGGGTCGGGGAAGAGGGGACGGACGTGCGGACGGGACGGTGCGGGCGGCGGGGTACCGGTCCGCACCGGGCGACGGGCCGGTCCGCCGCCGCGGGGGCGGTGGTCCGGTGTCCGCCGCCCGGCCGTCGGGCCGCGGGCCGGCGGGCGGCGCCGGCCGGCGGTTCTCAGCCGGCGAACCAGCGCACGGGCTTGGGCGCGAGGTTCTGGTAGACGTGCTTGGTCTCGCGGTACTCGGCGAGGCCGGCCGGGCCGAGTTCGCGTCCGATGCCGCTCTTGCCGAAGCCGCCCCACTCGGCCTGCGGGAGGTAGGGGTGGAAGTCGTTGATCCAGACGGTGCCGTGGCGCAGCCGGCCGGCGACCCGGCGGGCGCGCCCGGCGTCGGCGGTCCAGACGGCGCCGGCGAGGCCGTACTCGGTGTCGTTGGCGAGGGCGACGGCCTCGTCCTCGGTGGAGAACGTCTCCACGGTCAGGACGGGTCCGAAGACCTCCTCGCGGACCACGCGCATCTCGCGGTGGCACCGGTCGAGGACGGTCGGCTCGTAGAACCAGCCGGTGGCGGGCCGGACGTCGGACGGCTCGGGGCGCTTGCCGCCGGACCGCAGCACCGCGCCCTCGGCGAGCGCGGAGGCGACGTACGCCTCGGTCTTCTCGCGCTGCTGCTCGGAGACGAGGGGGCCGCACTCCACGCCCTCCTCGGTGCCGCGGCCGAGCCGGATCGCGCCGGCCCTGCGGGCGAGTTCGGCGACGAAGCGCTCGCGCACGGACTCCTCGACGATGAGCCGCGAGCCCGCCGAGCAGACCTGGCCGCTGTGGATGAACGCGGCGTTGAGGGCCTGGTCGACCGCGGTGTCGAAGCCCTCCTCGGTGGCGCAGGCGTCGGCGAAGACGACGTTGGGGTTCTTGCCGCCGAGTTCGAGCGCGATCTTCTTGACGGTGTCGACGGCCGCGTGCGCGACCTTCGTGCCGCTGACCAGGCCGCCGGTGAAGGAGACGAGGTCGACGTCGGGGTGCTCGGCAAGGCGGGCGCCGACGCTGTGGCCGGGGCCGGTGACGATGCCGGCGACCCCGTCGGGCAGGCCGGCCTCGGCGAGCAGGCGGATCAGGGCGACGGTGGTCAGCGGGGTGATCTCGCTGGGCTTGATCACGAAGGTGTTGCCCGCGGCGAGCGCCGGTGCGACCTTCCAACTGGCCTGGAGCAGCGGGTAGTTCCAGGGCGTGATCAGTGCGCAGACCCCGACGGGCTCGTGCACGACGACGCTG
Source organism: Streptomyces sp. NPDC048566 (assembly GCF_043199735.1). Classification (NCBI taxonomy): domain Bacteria; kingdom Bacillati; phylum Actinomycetota; class Actinomycetes; order Kitasatosporales; family Streptomycetaceae; genus Streptomyces; species Streptomyces sp. NPDC048566. The sequence continues at coordinate 8,546 of NZ_JBICWL010000011.1, read as the reverse complement.
TGGATCTCCTCGGAGCCGGCGTCCACGACCCGTCCGCCGCCCTCGCCGACCACGAGGTCGGCGAAGTGGCGGAAGGCGTCGGCGACGCAGTCGATGTCGACGCGGCCCTCCTCCACGGTCTTGCCCGCGTCCCGGCTCTCCAGGAGGCCGAGTTCCTCGCGGTCGCGGACGAGGAGGTCGGCGACGCGGCGCAGGAGGGCGGCGCGCTCGGCGACGGGGGTGTGCGGCCACGGCCCCTCGTCGAAGGCCCGGCGGGCGGCGGCCACCGCGAGGTCGGTGTCCTTCTCGTCGCCCTCCGCGACCACGGCGAACGGCTGGGCATCGGCCGGGTCGAGGATCTCGCGCGTCGCGCCGGAGGCCGCCGCGCGCCACTCGCCGCCCACGTGGATGGTCTGCTCTGCCTGCTGTCCTGCCATGATCGGTGTTGCCTTCCGTTCCTGTTCGGTGCCCCTGAGTCACACGGGTGAGCCCCTCGGGGGCCGTGAGCGCATGCCCCTCGGCCTCGAATGCATGCACAATTCGATGCCAAAAGTGGGCCAGGTCACGGAAAAACCAACCAAAACAGGACGTAAAAGGGCGAATTTCAGACGCTCGAAACGATCATCTCCGGCAATCCGCACCCCTCGGGCAGAAGGAGTCCACGGCGGTCCTGAGCTGCTCCGCGAGGTCCGTCCCGGCGGGCGAGCCGGCGACGATGGCGTACGGGGTGCCGTCGGCGGCCCGGAAGCGGTGGTCGACGGTCTGCACGACCCCGTTGAGCCTGCTGTCGTAGCGGTAGCTGAACTCGCTCCAGCCGGCTCCGCTCCGCCGGTCCAGGAATCGGTAGCCCGCGAACCCCTCGGCGATGCCCTGGGCCTGCGCCGAGGACTCCGCCGCGGTGACCTCCTTGACCTCGAACACCATCAGCCGCCGGTCCCCGCCGGGAGCCGTGTACGTGACGACGGGCGCCAGCTTCCCCTCGGTCCGGGCGCGCACCCAGCCGACGGGCACGTCCACGCTGTAGCCGAGCGGATCGGCGACCCGGCTGTATCCCGGGGGCGGAGCCGGGGCTGCGGGCGATCCGGGTGCGGCGGCCGGGCCCTCGTCCCCGGTGGCGTAGGCGCCGTCGGAGGGAGCACCGGGGGTCGCCGTCACCGTCACCGCGGGCCCGGCCGGCCCGCCGCGCGCACCACCGCCGTCCGAGGTGCCCTCGCGGGTGAGCGCCCAGAGTCCGCCGCCGAGTCCGCCGGCCAGCACGGCCACGGCCACGATCACCGGCAGCAGCCGGCGGGAGTCCCCGGCGCCCGGGGCCCGCCCGCCGCCGGGCGCCGGAGCGGCGCCCGCGGGCCACTGCGGGACCGGGGGCGACCAGCCCGGGGCCGGCCGGTCGGCCGGCCACGGCTCCCGAGGGGGCGGCGGACCCGCGACGCCGGGCCCTGTGCCGGGTCCCGGCGCGGGCGGCGCGTCGGGCCGCGGGACCCCCGCCTGCGTGGCGGCGGCCCACCACTGCTCCCCGTCCGGCGCCGCACCGTCCTCGTGCCGGGCCCCGCCGGGACGCCCCGCGCCGTCCCGGCTCTCCCGCCCGTCGGGCCCGTCGCCGGTGCCGCCGTCGTCGACCCACTGCCGACGGTCCGCGTCCCATCGCTGCGCCACCCCGTCACCCCCCGCTCCGCCCCGGCCCCGCCCGTCGCCGGCTCCGGCGACTCACCGGGCGCCGCGCTCACCTCGCCTCGGGGCGGACCGTCCGCACCGACGATAGTGAGCCCGGCCCTCCCCGCACCCTCCTTTATGCCGACAAAGCACGTACGTTCGATGCGTACTTTCCGTACGTCACACGGGTATCGCCGCTCGGGTGCGGCGGCACCCCTGCACGGCGGGCCGGGGGCCGCGGGGCGTTCCGGGACGCGGGGGCGGACGGCCGGTACACCGCGGCCGGACGCACCGACGCCCGGACGGGGTGAGCCGTCCGGGCGTCGGTGGAGGTGCCGGGCACCGGATTCCGCGGAACCGGTGGGGCGGGTCAGATCAGGCCGAGCCCGCGGACCGCCTCGCGCTCCTCCGCCAGCTCCTTGACGGAGGCGTCGATGCGCGCACGGGAGAACTCGTTGACGTCCAGGCCCTGGACGATCTCGTAGCGGCCGTCCTTGGTGGTGACGGGGAAGGAGGAGATGAGGCCCTCCGGCACACCGTAGGAACCGTCCGACGGGATGCCCATGGAGGTCCAGTCGCCCTCGGCCGTGCCGTTGACCCACGTGTGGACGTGGTCGATGGCGGCGTTGGCGGCGGAGGCGGCCGAGGACGCGCCCCGGGCCTCGATGATCGCCGCGCCGCGCTTGGCGACGGTCGGGATGAAGTCCTCGGCGAGCCACTTCTCGTCGCCCACGACCTCGGCCGCGTTCTTGCCGCCGATCGTGGCGTGGAAGATGTCGGGGTACTGGGTGGCGGAGTGGTTGCCCCAGATGGTCAGGCGCTGGATGTCGGCGACCGTGCTGCCGGTCTTCTTCGCGAGCTGGGTCAGCGCGCGGTTGTGGTCCAGACGCGTCATCGCCGTGAAGCGCTCGGCGGGGACGTCCGGGGCGGCGGCCTGGGCGATGAGCGCGTTGGTGTTGGCCGGGTTGCCGACGACCAGGATCTTGACGTCGTCCGCGGCGTTGTCGTTGATGGCCTTGCCCTGCGGCTTGAAGATGCCGCCGTTGGCCTCCAGCAGGTCACCGCGCTCCATGCCCTTGGTGCGGGGGCGCGCGCCGACGAGCAGGCCGACGTTGGTGCCGTCGAAGGCGACGTTCGGGTCGTCCGTGATGTCGATGCCCTGAAGGAGCGGGAAGGCGCAGTCGTCGAGCTCCATCGCGGTGCCCTCGGCGGCCTTGAGCGCCGGCGTGATCTCCAGGAGGCGCAGCTTGACCGGCACGTCCGCGCCGAGCAGCTGGCCGGAGGCGATGCGGAAGAGCAGGGCGTAACCGATCTGGCCGGCCGCGCCGGTGACGGTGACGTTCACGGGAGTGCGGGTCATGGCGTTCTCCGTATGACAGCAGGCGGTGGGGCGTCCCTGCCCCGGTTGCAGGATCGTCCCCCCGCCGCCGCGATGATCGATCAAGGGGTTCGATGATCGATCTCTCGGCGTCAAGAGAGATCCGCCGTCAGGCTATCGCGCATCCGCGACCCCGTACGTCCGGGTCCGTGTGGCCCAGCCCACAGATCCCGGGGAGGCGGTCGCCGGACCCGGGAGAGGGGAAGAGCACGGCGACCGCCATGGGGGTGCAGGGTTCCGGGAAGGCGATGTGGCCCTTCCCGGCAGCACCGGTTCCCGTGGGGGTGTCCTCCGCCTGCCCCTTTCCCCGGACCTCAATCCACCCGACCGGGGGACGTGACCGGCGCCCCACCCGCCCTGGCCGGAAACCGTCCCCGGCCCCGGGGCCCGGAGCCCGGGTCCGGCGGCGGGAGCCGGGCGGCCCGTCCGCGTCGGGGCAGCGACGCGAGGCCGTCCTCCGACGGTCCGCGCCGCCTGTGAGCCGAGCAGCCGCCGCACCCGCCGGGGGCCGGCCGAACCGGACGTTCGGTCTCCGGCCCGAGTTCGGCGTACGCGATGCGACCGTCGGCCGCGGAGACCTCCTCCCCGCACTCGGTCCGCGCGCCGTCGCCGGCGCGCGGACCGCCGTCGCCGCGATACCCGGCAGGAACGCCCCGCTCCGGTGCCGGCCGATTCCGTGCGGGCGGCGGGGCGCGCACGGCACCCGCCCCGGCCGGGGCGCCGCGCGGGCGCGGCGGCTACGCCGTGCAGCCCTTCCGGCCGGCGCTCAGCGTCACGCAGGCCCGCGCGTCCCCGGCGTCCTTCACCGCGACCATCGGCGTGTACGCGTCCGCGTCGCGGTCCACCGACCCCGTCTGCCGCGCCGCGGCCCCGGAGGACACCTCCACCCGGTCCCCCCGCGCGGCCCGGGTGATCCGCGCCCACGCGGCCCCGCACGTCCTGCTGTACCGCACCTCCACCAGCGTCGCCCCCACGGTCACGCTGGCGGAGGTGGTGGCCAGGTCGCCGCCGCAGCCCATCTCCTCCGGGTCCTTCCCGGTGCACGAGGCGCCCGCGCACTTCACGCCGGGCGGCAGATCCGCACGGTCCCGCACGGACCCGGCCGGGGACTTCGCCGGGGCGCCCGCGGCCTGCGCGCTCCCGCCCCGGGTGAGGGCGAAGGCCACCGCGACGATCACCAGCGCCCCCACCGCGCCGGCGACGAACATCAGCGTCCGGCGCCGCCGCCGGACGCGGTCCTCCCCCGCCCCGTCGGGCCGCGCGTCCCGCGGGGCGGACGTGCCGTCCGCCCCGCGGGCCTCCGCCGCGCCGCCCCCGCCCGCACGTCCGGAGCCCGGCGCCACCGCGGCCCCGGAGCGGCCCGCTCCGGACGGCCCCGGCCCGGAAGCCGGGCCGGCGGGGGGTCTTTTGTGGGACGGGTCCGCCGCGTCCCGCCCGGTCGGCTGGAGCGGCAAGGACGACGGGCGCGGGGCCGTCGACGGGAGCGTGGGCGAGACCCCCGCCGGCCCGGCGATCCCCGGCGTCGCGCTCACGCTGCCGGCCCGCCGTCCCGCGGACCGCCCGCCGCCGCCCCGGCTCACGGCGCCGGCCTGCGCGCCCTCCGCGGGACCGAACTCGCCGAGCGCGGCCCGCGCCTGGGCGATCCGGATGGCCTCCATCGTCATGTCGTGGCGCATCTCGGAGCGGCTCCAGGCCCGCTCGGCCAGCTCCCACATGGTCGTGAGGTGGACGGGGCTCGCCCCGGTCACCTCCGCGAGCGCGACCACCGCTCCCTTCGGCGCGAGCAGCCGTCCGTTGAGATACCGCTCCCAGGACGTCCTGCTGTAGCCCGTACGGTCGGCCACGGCGGCGACGCCCAGCCCGCCCCGGTCGACGAGCCGTCGCAGCTGACCGACGAACTCCCGCACCTGCGGATCGAGTTCATCCGGCAAGCCCTTCCAACGAGGCATGTCCTCCCCCTCTTCCCCGCTTCTTCCCCACGTCGTGCACGACGTCCCGCACACGGCTCCCCCGGGCCCCGGACCCACCGCGTCGGCGCGGGACGACACCTTCCGTGCCGGGTCCCGTTCCGCTCTACCCACCGGGATGCGCCCGGCCGGCTCCGCCGTTCCGCGAGACGGGGGCGCACGGGTGCGTCCGGCCCGGCGCGGGCGCCCTCGCACGCCGTCCGGACCACGCTCCAGTGTTCCACCGGCGGCACGCGCGAACGGACCGTTCGGCGCAGATCACCAAACTTGTCAACACACCGACACAACGAGGACACAGGGGGAGCCTCAGACGTCACGGAAGTGATCAGGAGCGACGGTGCGCGGCACTCGATCCGGGGCGGGGACGGTCGGGGCCGGGCCCGCCCGGGGCTCCGGCGGACGGCACGGGCCCACCCGCCGGCCGCTCGGGCCGCCGCCCGGCGAAGCGGAATAGGTCACGTTCCGTAGCGCGGCGCGGACACCGTAGCGGAACGGTCACTTCCGTGCCACAGGGGCCGGGCGGCTGTTGTCCGCGCGGCGTCAGTGCACAAAGGTTGACCCCAGGGCGGCCCAACCGCCCGGCGGAGGCCCGTCCTTACTCGGGGGAGAGGACGGGCCGCCGTCGTTCCCGGGCCGGCCCGGCCCGGCCCCGAACCCTCGCCTCCCGCCACGGGGCACCCGCCGCGGGCCCTGCGGACGGGCCGCCGCGGACACCGCGCGCCTCCGGCGTGAGCGGTCGGCGCACCGCCCGGCGGACCCGGAAAGGCCGGTGGCCCGTCACCTCTCCGCGGAGAGGTGACGGGCCACCGTGCGACGGCCGCCGCGCGGGCCGCGGTTCAGCGGACCGTGAAGTGCAGGGTGTCGTCGAGGAAGGGGATCACCAGCACCGGGTTCGGCTGGGCCATGAGGGCCAGCAGCACGATGGCGGTGCCGAGGACGCCGTACGTGATCATGTCGGTGAAGCGCGAGCGGACGGCGAGCATGCCCACGCTCGGCAGGATCCAGCGCAGCACGGCACCCGCGAGGAGCGCCGCGCCGATCAGGATCATCCCGAACCGGAACACGTCGAGCGCGGTGAGCAGCAGCCCGATGCCGACCAGGGTCAGGACCCCGAGGATCGGCCACTGGCGCGCGGGCGCGGGGGCGTCTCCGGGGGCCGCCCGGCCACCGCCCTCGGGCCGCGCGGTGTCCCGGGTGAACAGCGGGAACCGCCGGGTGGTGCGGCGCGGCCGGCCCTCCGCGTCGGGAGCGCTGATCGCGTCCCGCACGACCGGACCGGGCTCGTCCGCGGAGCCGTCGGCGGGGTCTCCCGTACCGCCCCCGGCGGGCACCTCCGGGTCGTCCGCGGCCGTCTCGGCGGTGTCGGGGGCCTCCGGGCCCGTCTCCGGGCCGGCCGGCGGCTCGGCGGACGCGGCGGGACCGGCGGCGGCGCGCTCGGCGTCCGCACCGGACGCGCCGGCGGAGGCGCCGACCCGGACCGGGGCCTGCGCCGCGGTCCGGGCCCCGGCGCCCTGCCCGGCGTCGGCGGCCGTGCGGGTGCGGTCGTCCGGGCCCTCGCCGGACCGCTGGGCGCCGCCGTCAGCCGACACTGCGCTCCGCCGCTTCCACCACGTTGACCAGGAGCTGGGCGCGGGTCATGGGACCGACGCCGCCCGGGTTCGGGGAGATCCACGCGGCCACCTCGGCGACGTCCGGGTGGACGTCGCCGACGATCTTGCCCTCGGCGCTGCGCGAGACACCGACGTCGAGGACCGCGGCGCCCGGCTTCACGTCCTCGGCCCGGATCAGGTGGGCGGAGCCCGCGGCGGCGACGATGATGTCGGCGCGCTTGAGGTGGGCCGACAGGTCGCGAGTGCCGGTGTGGCACTGGGTGACCGTGGCGTTCTCGCTGCGCCGGGTCAGCAGCAGCGGCATGGGGCGGCCGATGGTGACGCCGCGGCCGACGACGACGACCTCCGCGCCCTTGATCTCCACGCCGTGGCGGCGCAGCAGCGTGAGGACGCCGTTCGGGGTGCAGGGCAGGGGCGCCGGCTCGTTGAGGACGAGGCGCCCGAGGTTCATCGGGTGCAGGCCGTCCGCGTCCTTGTCCGGGTCCATCAGTTCGAGGACGCGGTTCTCGTCGATGCCCCTGGGGAGCGGGAGCTGGACGATGTATCCGGTACAGGCGGGGTCCTCGTTCAGCTCGCGGACCACCGCCTCGATCTCCTCCTGGGTGGCGGTCGCGGGCAGTTCGCGCTGGATGGACGCGATACCGACCTGGGCGCAGTCGCGGTGCTTGCCCGCGACGTACTTCTGGCTGCCGGGGTCGTCCCCGACCAGGATCGTCCCGAGGCCGGGCGTGACGCCCTTCTCCTTCAGGGCCGCCACGCGGACGGTCAGATCGGACTTGATCGCGGCTGCGGTGGCCTTGCCATCGAGAATCTGGGCGGTCATGGCTCCCATCCTCCCGGATGACGGGGTCCCGGTTCCAATCAGGGGCGCCCCCGGGACGCGGCGCGGCGGCGGCGCCGCGCGGGACGTGCGATCGGGCACATTGCGACTGCACAACAGCCGATCCGGCGAGCTGGACAATTCGCGCGCCTCCGATCACGATGAACGACGCACTATCGCGGTCGGTGTTGGGGGGCAAACCGCTCATACAGTCGTGTTCCTCCGCGCAATCCGCTTCGTCCCCAGCTTTGCAACGGAGGAAACCCGCCATGTCTTTCGGCGCGCCGGACAACCCGTACGGACAGCCGCAGAACCCGCAACCGGGGTACGGCTACCCGCAGCAGGGCCAGCCGCCCTACCCGCAGGCGCCGGGGGGCATTCCGCAGCAGGGCTACGGGTATCCCCAGCAGGGCCAGCCGGAGTACGGCTACCCGCAGCAGGGCCAGCCCGGTTACGGCTACCCGCAGCAGGGTCCGCCCGGATACGGCTACCCGGGCGGCCCCGGCCCGCGCGTCGCGTCGATGGGGCGCCGGTTCGGTGCCCGGGCGATCGACGCCGTCGCCTTCTTCGTCATCTACGGCGTCCTCGGCGTCATCGGCGTGGCCGGTTCCGTCGGTGCGGCCCAGGACTGCGACCCGAACGCGGCCGACTACAACACCTGCATCAACAACGCGGGTTCGGACATCGCCGCCAAGTTCGGCGCCGTGATCGGCATTCTCGCGATCGTGGGCCTGCTCTACGAGTGGCTGATGACCGGTCTGGTCGGCGGCACCCTCGGCAAGCTCGCCGTCGGCATACGCGTGGTGAAGGCCGACACCGGCCAGAAGCCGGGCCTGGGCGCCTCGTTCCTGCGCTGGATCATCCCGCTCGTCGGCGGTCTGGTCTGCGGCATCGGGCAGTTGCTGGTCTACCTGTCGCCGTTCTGGGACAAGTCGGGCCGCCAGCAGGGCTGGCACGACAAGGCCGCGAGCACCATGGTCGTCCAGAAGTGACGCTCCCCGCGGTCGCGTGCCGACCGCGGGACCACGGCCGGGGCCCCCGGTCCTCCTTGGGTTCTAACGGTCCTCGCAACACCCGCGATCTGTGGGAGTTGCGAGGACCGTGGCCGTTGAACGCGATGATCTTGCGGGGGTGCGGGAGCG
>NZ_JBICWL010000010.1:173068-220802 GCF_043199735.1 Streptomyces sp. NPDC048566 | reverse complement strand
AGCAAAGCCCCTGGCGAGCCTTCCAGCAGCCGACGTCCACCGATCGCCGTGGCCTTGAACAACCGGTGGCACGACCACTAAAGCAACGGCATTGGCATGCGACGCGTCGGGGGCACCGCCCTGCGCGGGCCGGCCGGATGCGCGGGGCGGGGCGCCGTTGCCGCGCGGCCGGACCCTCCGGAATACGCCGGTGGCCGACCGGTGTTCCGCCCGCGACGCGGTCGGACCCCGGCCCGTCGCCGTTCCCTCCGCCGAACGCCTCGTCGGTGCCGGCTCCCCGGCCCGCCGGCGTTCCCGCAGGCGGGGGCGACCCCCGCCGCCCCGCAGGTCGCCCGCCGCGCGGGCGGTACGGCCGGCGACCCGTCACCCCCGGTCGCCGGACGCCCGGACGCCCGGCCGCTCCCGGGCACCGAGGGGCCGGAGCCGGGTGTCCGCGCCCGGCGGACGCGGAAGGCGCCGTACGCGTCCGGCCGGTCCGTTGCTCCGCAGGAGGGACCCGGCTCCCCCCAACGGCCGAGCCGGGCGAGTTGGCCCCCTCCCGCCCCGCTCCGCAATGGTTCCCTGCCACGGCGCACCGACGAACGGGAGACGACAGTGACCTCAGACGTGGACAGCGGCTCGCACCCGGCGGCACTGCCGCTGCTGCGCGGCCAGAAGGCGCTGGTGACGGGCGCGAACTCCGGTATCGGGCTGGCCACCGCGATCGCGCTCGGCCGCGCGGGCGCCGACGTGGTCGTCAACTACGTCTCGGACCGGGACGCGGCCGAGGACGTCGTCCGGCGGATCGAGGGCTTCGGCGTCCGGGCCCTCGCGTACGAGGCCGACGTCTCCGACGAGGCCCAGGTGACCGGCATGTTCGCGCGCATGCTGGAGGAGTTCGGCACCATCGACATCCTGGTCGCCAACGCCGGACTGCAACGCGACGCCCCGGCAACGGAGATGACCCTCGCCCAGTGGCAGAAGGTCATCGACGTGAACCTCACCGGCCAGTTCCTGTGCGCCCGGGAGGCCGCCAAGGAGTTCCTGCGGCGGGGAGTCGTCCCCGGCGTCTCCCGGTCGGCGGGCAAGATCGTCTGCATGAGTTCGGTGCACCAGGTCATCCCGTGGTCCGGGCACCTGAACTACGCCTCGTCCAAGGGCGGCGTGCTGATGCTCATGGAGACCCTCGCCCAGGAACTCGGCCCCAGCGGCATCCGGGTGAACGCGGTCGCCCCCGGGGCGATCCGGACACCGATCAACCGCGCCGCCTGGGAGACGCCCGAGGCCGAGCGGGACCTCCTCAAGCTGATCCCCTACCGGCGGGTCGGCGATCCCGAGGACATCGCGTCGGCGGTGACCGTGCTCGCCTCGGACCTCATGGACTACGTGGTCGGCACCACCCTGTTCGTCGACGGGGGCATGACGCTCTTCCCCGGCTTCGCCACCGGCGGCTGAGACGGCGCCACGGCACCTCCCACCGTCGTCACCAGCCGATAGGCCCGCATGCACCAGGCAACGACCCTCCTGGCAGGGACCCCCGGGCAACTGCTCCCCGCGCGGGAGCTGATGGCCTTCACCCTCGCCACCCACATCATCATCGTGCCGCTCGGCGTGGCCCTGCCGTTCATCACCCTCGTCATGCACCACCGGGCCCTGCGCCACGACGACCCCGTCGCCCTGCTGCTCGCCCGGCGCTGGTCGGCCGTGATGGCCGTGCAGTTCGCCGTCGGCATCGTCACCGGCACCGTGCTGTCCTTCGAGTTCGGACTGCTGTGGCCGAAGATGATGGGCACCTGGGGAGACGTCTTCGGCCTCGGCTTCGGGGTGGAGGCATGGGCCTTCTTCCTGGAGGCGGTGCTCATCGCGATCTACCTCTACGGCTGGCGGCGGCTGCGGCCGTGGACGCACTTCTGGCTCGCCACCCCGCTGCCGCTCGCCGCGCTCCTCGGCGCCTTCGGCATCATCGGCGCCAACGCGTGGATGAACACCCCGCAGGGATTCCGGCTCGACGCCCAGGGCCGTCCCACGGACGTCGACATCCGCTCCGCGGTCTTCACCCCGATGTTCGGCCCGCAGTACTGGCACTTCGTCGCGGCCATGTTCCTCACCGCCGGCTACGTGGTGGCCGGCGTGTACGCGGTCGGCTGGCTGCAGGGACGACGGGACCGGTACCACCTGCTCGGGTTCCGGGTGCCGTTCACCGTCGCGGCCCTCCTCACACCGGTGCAGTTCTTCCTCGGCGACAACATCACCCGCCAGCTGTTCCAGAAGCAGCCGGTGAAGTTCGCCGCGGCGGAACTGGTCTGGACGACGGACACCCACGTCCCCGAGTACGTCTTCGGACGGCTGCAACCCGACGGCACCGTCACCGGCGGCATCAGGATTCCCCAGCTGGACTCGATCCTGGCCGGCGGCAGCCCCGGCACCCGGGTGTCCGGACTGACCTCCGTCGCCGCCGCGGACCGGCCGACTCCCACTCAGGCGACCATCGTCCACTGGGCGTTCGACATCATGGCCGGCCTCGGCAGCGCGCTGGTCCTGCTCGCCCTCTGGTACGGCTGGTGCCGGCTGCGCCGCCGCGGCCTGCCCCGCTCGCCCTGGTTCTTCCGCTGCGCCGCGGTCGCGGGGGTGGCGAGCGTGGTGACCGTCGAATGCGGCTGGATCACCACCGAGGTAGGCCGCCAGCCCTGGATCGTGTACGGCCACATGCGGGTCTCCGACGCCGTGACGTCCGCCCGGCCCGTCTCGCTGTGGATCATGTTCGGGATCGTGGTGGCCGTCTACGTGCTCATGTTCGGAGCGTTCCTCGTGGCCGTCCGGATGATGAGCAGACGCTGGCGGAGCACGGACGCGTCCGCCGGCGCGCCGGACCAGGCCCCCGAACTCGACACGCCGTACGGCCCCCGCCGGGAGACCGTCGAGGCCGGCGCGGGCGCCGCGGCGCCGGACCCCCGCCCGGAACCGGGAGATCCCCGATGACCGCCACGGTGGCCGCCTGGATCCTGCTGCTCGCGACGGCCGCGTACGCCTGCGGGGGAGGAGTCGACTACGGGGCAGGGTTCTGGGACCTGGCCGCCGGCGGCACCCGGCGCGGCAGCCGGCCGCGCGCCCTGATCGACCACGCGATGGAGCCGGTCTGGGAGGTCAACAACGTCTGGCTGATCTTCGTCCTCGTCCTCATGTGGACCGGGTTCCCGGTGTTCTTCGAGGCCGTGTTCGGCTCGATGTGGCTGCCGCTCGCCCTCGCCGCGGTCGGCCTCGTCCTGCGGGGAGCCGGGTTCGCCCTGCGCAAACCCGCCCGCCGGCTCTCCCGGCGCCGCCTGTTCGGAGCGGTCTTCGCCGTCGCCTCCCTGCTCACCCCGTTCTTCCTGGGCGTCGCGGTCGGCGGGGTCGCCTCCGGCCGCGCCGCCCCGGGCACCGCCCCCTCCGCGCACGTGTGGGCGAGCACCACCTCCGTCGTCGCCGGCCTGCTCGCCGTCGCCGCCACCGCCTTCCTCGGCGCCGTCTTCCTGACGGCCGACGCCCACCGCTTCGACGCCCCCGACCTCGTCGTGTACTTCCGGCGCCGCGCCTGGTGCAGCCTCGCCGCCGTCGCCGTCCTGGCCCTCGTCGGGCTGGCCGAGACCCGCGACCACACCGCCTACGTGTACGACCGCCTCACCCGCGGACCGGGACTGCTGCTGGTCCTCCTCGCGGCGGTCGCGGCCGGGGCCACCGCGTTGCTGGTCGCCGGCCGGGCGGCGGGCCGGGCCCGCTTCACCGCGGTCGCGGCCGTGGCCCTGGTGATCGCCGCGTGGGGCGTCGCCCAGCGGCCCTACCTGGTGCCGACCTCGCTCACGGTACGGGAGGCGGCCGGTGCTCCGGGCTCGCTGCACTGGCTGCTGATCGTCACGGCCGTCGCGGTCGTGCTCGTGGGGCCCGCCCTGGTGGTGCTCTACCGGCTGGACACCCGCGGCCTGCTGGAGGCCCAGACCGACGCGGACGTCCAGGGCGGGACCCGGCCGCCCGGCGAGGGCTGACCGGCCCTCCCATGATCCGACGAACCGGCCGCCGGCACCGCCGGCCGGCCAGGAGGCAGCCGTGACGGACCAGCAGGTACTCGAAGGCCTCGGACTGATCGTCGTGCTGGCCGTCGGCTCGCAGCTCCTGGCGAGCCGGCTGCGCATCCCCGCCCTGATCGTCCTGCTGCCCGTCGGCTTCGCGGCCGGCGCGCTCACCGACGTCGTCCACCCGGACAAGCTGCTGGGCGACGCCTTCTCCCCGATGGTGTCGCTCGCCGTGGCGGTGATCCTCTACGAGGCCGGACTCGGCCTGAACATCAGCAGGCTGCACGGGCACATGCGGCGCGTCGTGGTCCGGCTGATCGTGCTCGGCGCGGTGATCACCTGGGCCGGCGCGGCCCTGCTCGCCGTGCCGCTCCTCGGCATGTCGCGCGGCGCGGCGGTCATGCTCGGCGCGATCCTGATCGTCTCGGGCCCCACCGTCGTCGGACCGCTGCTGAACTTCGTCCGCCCGACCGAACGGCTCCAGCGCGTCCTGATCTGGGAGGGCTCCCTGATCGACGCCGTCGGAGGCATCCTCGGCGCCCTCGTCTTCCACGGCGTGGTCGCCCAGACCGGCGGCGGAGCGGGGTTCAAGTTCGGTCAGTTCGCCGCCAGTTCGGCGGTCGGGCTGGCGGGGGGAGCGATCGGTGCCGCCGTGCTGTGGCTGCTGCTGCGCCGGCTGAACGCGGCCGAGGTGCTCGGCACCACCGTGCAGCTCGCCGCCGCGGTCGGCACGGCGGCGGCCTGCGACGCGATCCGGGACGACACCGGGCTCATCGCCGCGGTGGTGATGGGCATGGCGCTGGCCAACCTGCCCGGGGTCGACCTCCCCGCGCGCCGGCCGTTCCTGGAGACCCTGGTGTCGCTGATCATCGGCCTGCTGTTCATCTCCATCTCGGCGACCGTCACACCGTCCTCCCTGCGGCACCTCGTGCTGCCCACGCTCGTCCTGCTCGCCGCACTCGTCCTCGTCGTCCGGCCGCTCGTCGCGTTCGTGGCGACGCTGGGAACCGACGTGCCGCGCGGAGAGAGGGCGTTCATCGGCTGGATGGCCCCGCGCGGCATCGTCGCCGCGGCCACCGCGTCGACGTTCTCCGCCACCCTGGTCGCCGAGCACGTGGGGGGAGCGCAGAAGATCCTGCCCGCGACCTTCCTGGTCATCGTCGGCACCGTCACCCTCTACGGGCTGAGCGCGCATCCCGTCGCCCGGCGTCTCGGCGTGCTGCGCCCGGCGCGCGCCCGCCCGCTCCTCGTCGGCGGGGACCCCTGGGCGCTGGACATCGGACGAGCCCTGCGGGCCGCCGGGCTCGACGTACTGATGTGGGCCGGACAGGAGCGGCAGCGCGAGCTGATCCGCGCCGCGGGGCTGTCCCTCGCCGGCGGCGAGCTGCTCGCCGCGGCCACCGGCGAGGGGGCAGAACTCGAAGGGATCACCGGCGTGCTGCTCCTCACCGAGGAGGACGACTTCAACGCGCTGGCCGCGGCGAACCTGACCGGCACGGTCGACGGATTCGTGCACCGGCTCGGCCCTCCCGGTTCCAGTCACGGCGTCGTCGCCCCCTACACCCCGGGGGACACCCTCTTCGGGTCGGAGCTGAGCAGACCCGAACTCGCCCGCCGCTACGAGCGGGGTGACCGGATCGTGTGCCGCCCGGCCGGGGCAGGGCTCCCCGCCGGGTGCACGCTGCTGTTCGTCGTGCGACCCGACGGCGCGCTCGACGCCGTCACCGCGACGCACGCCCCGCGGCCCGGGCCCCGGGACAGCGCGGTCCTGCTCTGCACCCCGGACGCAGCGGAGGCGGGCGGATGGACCTGATCCACATCCGGATGGTCAGCCCCGCCGCGTCGACCGACGCGGTCGTGGCGCTCCTGGCTGCGGACCCGTGCGTCCTCAACCTCGTGGTGCAGCCCGGCATCGCGCGCCACCCCGACGGCGACGCCCTCGCCTGCGACGTGCTGACCGGCGGCGCCAACGAGGTACTGCGCGGGCTGCGCCGGCTGCGGCTCGACCGGGAGGGCTCGCTCGTCATCGAACCGGTGGAGATGGCCTTCGCCGGGGGCGCCGCGGCGGAGGAGGGATCGCTGCGGCTCGGAGCGCTGTCGCGGGCGCCGGTCTGGGAGGAGGTCGAGGCGCGCATCCGGGCCCAGGGCACCTACGCGCCGAGTTTCTACCTCTATCTCGTGGTGGCCGGGCTCATCGGCGCCGTCGGGATCGTCACCAACTCGCAGATCCTCATCGTCGCGGCGATGGTCGTCGGACCCGAGTACGGCGCCATCGTGAGCATCGCGCTGGGCATCGACCGGCGTTCCGGGCCGAGGGTGCGCGCCGGGCTCGTGGCGCTGCTGGCCGGGTTCCTGCTGGCCATCGCGGTGACCTTCCTGTTCGCTCTCGCGATCCGCGGGTTCGGCCTGGAGTCCCGGGCGTTCGGCGAGGGCGTTCGCCCCGTGTCCAGCCTCATCGACACCCCCGACTTCTTCTCGGTCGCGGTCGCCACCCTGGCCGGAGTCGTCGGCATCATGTCGCTGACCGAGGCCAGGACGAGCGCGCTGCTCGGCGTCTTCATCTCCGTCACCACCATCCCGGCCGCCGCCGACTTCAGCGTCTCCGCCGCCTTCGGCAGCTGGGACGAGGCCCGCGGATCGATCATCCAGCTCCTCGTGAACGTGACCGTGCTCGTGGTGGTCGGCGCGCTCACCCTGCGCGGCCAGCGGGCCGCCTGGCGGTGGGTCGCCCGGCGCCGGCCGGGCGTCACCGCCGGGTGAGCGCGCCGCCGGCACGGAACGCGCGGAGCGGAGGCGTCCGGTCCGGTCCGTGAGGTGACAGACTGGCGCCATGGACGAGCGCGAATTCCACAGGTCGGGTCAGCACGCATCGGTCATCGGTCTCGGCACCTGGCAACTGGGCGCCGACTGGGGCGAGGTGTCGGAGAAGGACGCCCTCGCCGTGCTGGAGGCCGCGGCCGAGTCCGGGGTGACGTTCTTCGACACGGCCGACGTGTACGGCGACGGGCGCAGCGAGGCGACCATCTCGACGTTCCTGAGCAGCCGGCCGGACCTGCACGTCGAGGTGGCCACCAAGATGGGCCGCCGGGTGGACCAGGTCCCCGAGAATTACGTCCTGGACAACTTCCGCGCCTGGAACGACCGGTCCCGCCGCAACCTGGGCGTCGACCGGATCGACCTGGTGCAACTGCACTGCCCGCCGACGCCCGTGTACTCCTCGGACGCCGTCTTCGACGCCCTCGACACCCTGGTCGAGGAGGAGCGCGTGGCGGCGTACGGGGTGAGCGTCGAGACCTGCGCCGAGGCGCTGACCGCCATCGCCCGGCCGAACGTGGCGAGCGTGCAGATCATCCTCAACCCCTTCCGGATGAAGCCGCTGCGCGAGGTGCTGCCGGCCGCGGTGGAGGCGGGGGTGGGGATCATCGCCCGGGTCCCGCTGGCCTCGGGGCTGCTGTCCGGCAAGTACACCGCAGAGACCGTGTTCGCGGCGGACGACCACCGGACGTACAACCGGCACGGCGAGGCGTTCGACCAGGGCGAGACCTTCTCCGGCATCGACTTCGCGACCGGGGTGGAGGCGGCGGCGGAGTTCTCCGCGCTCGCCCCCGAGGGCTGCACGCCGGCACAGCTCGCGCTGCGCTGGATCGTGCAGCAGCCCGGCGTGACGACGGTGATCCCCGGCGCGCGGTCCCCCGAGCAGGCGCGTCTGAACGCGGCGGCGGGGCGGCTTCCGGAGCTGTCGCGCGCGACGCTGGACGCCGTCGAGGACCTGTACGAGCGGCGCATCAAGGAGCAGGTGGAGGGCCGCTGGTAGCGGCCTGTCCGGTGGTGCCGGACACCCGGCGGCGGCCGTCGGGCCCCTGGGCCCGGCCCGCCGCCGGGTGTCCGCCACCGAGCAGTCGGCCGCGTTGCCGGTCGTGCAGCCGGCCGAGCACCAGCACCGAGGCGACCGCGCCGATGAGGGCGCAGAAGATGTCCCACCGGGTGTCCCCCACATCGCCCTGGGTGGCCGGGAAGTCGTCCGCGGCGTGTCCGCCGATCACGGCCGCCGCCCACTCGCCCAACTCGAAGAGGGCGCTGAAGGCGAGGCACGCGCACACCGTGAGCGGCCCGGGCCACCGGCTGCCGCGCAGCGGGGACGTCCGGCCGGGCACCTCCCGCACGAAGACCGCAGGAACGAACCCCTGCATCAGGTGCCCGAAGCGGTCGTAGGGGGTGCGGTCGAGGCCGAACGCGTCGCGCGCCCAGTCGCCGGGCGGTACCTGCGCGCAGGTCCAGTGGCCGCCCACGGCCGGCACCGGCGCGTGCGCCGCGAGCAGCCGGCACAACAGGTCCGTCGGCGCCGTCCACCCGCGGGACGCGCCGGGCCACGGCCGCGCGGTGTTCTGGGGCGCGGCCGTGGGGGTGGAGGTCAGTCCCGGGCCGCCGCGGCGCGCAGGGCCGCGATCGCGGTGGAGACGGCCCCCCGGAGTTCCTCCAGGCGCTGCACCATGTCGTCCTCGTAGATGTCGTCGGCGTCGTCGAAGGTCAGCTCCTCGAAGACCTTCGTGGCCTTCTGGAGGCTGCTGTAGAACCTCGTCCGCCGTTCCTGGACGCGCAGTCCGGGGTCGGCCTCCACGGTCTCGACGACGAGGTGCCTCATGGTGTCGTAGGCCTCGGCCGCCCATTCGCCCGCGTCCTCGCCCGCGTCGAGTTCGTCGAGCAGGGACAGATGCCGCTCCGCCTCGACGCGCAGTTCCGCCGGAGCGTCGAGGGTCTGTCCGGCCGGCGTCCGGATCTGGCCCTTCTCCGCGATCTGGCGTACGTAGCCGATGCGGTCGGCGGCCCGGTTCTCGGTGGCGACCGCCTTCTTGAGTTCGTCGGTGCGGGCGATGTCCCGGGCCAGCTCGGTCTGGAGGGCCGGGTCCTCCCTGACGCGGTCGAGCAGGGCTGTCCGGGCCGCCTGGGCCGTGGAGGGGTCGGCCAGGATGGCCGCTCGCAGTGCCGTCGGGTTCTCCGCCACCTCCAGCGCCTTGGTGGGCCGGATGCCCTCGGCCTCCGCCGCCTCCGCGATGGCCGTGCCCCGTTCGGAGGACCCGCTGGAGCGGGAGACGTAGTAGGAGGACCAGGCGTCCGCGCCGGGCAGGTCGATGTCCTGACCCGGCAGCAGGATCTCGAAGTGCGGCACCAGTCCGTCGTCGGCCGCCCGGTCCCACGCCTTGTAGTAGCGCAGGACGCGTTCCGCGGAGCAGCCGGCGATCTCGGCGAACTCCTTCGCGGACACCTTCGAGGTCTCGTCCGCGGACTGGCCGCCGGGGCGGACGCTGCGCGCGACCTTGAGCCCGAAGGCCCATCCGCCCGTCCGGACGTGGGTGCCGAAGTCGCGGGCGTCCTGCCGGACGGGGTCCGGCGCCTCGGGGCGCACGACGAAATCCTCGGTCGGATCGATGGCAACGGTCACCGGGAACTCTCCTGGGATGGCGGGGCGTTGATGTCACGGAGAATGAAGCATTGGCCCAAGCTCTGTGGGTACCCACGAGGCGACGCGTGCAGCGGAACCAAGCGGACACCCGAGTAGAACCGAACCAAGTAAGCCAGAACCGACGCGATGTGACGGCCTTCACCCCGATGTGGCGGAAAGTGATGAATTCCTTACGGCCGTGTCACGTACGGGTGGGTGCCGGCCATCGTGCGACCGCGGGAGGATTTTTCGTGCGACCGTTCACTCTCAACTACGCCCTGCCCTCAGGGCAGTCGGCCGCAATACCCCCGTACCACTTCGACACCGCCCTGCAGCTGAACGTGCTGCCCGACGGGCGCCCGGCCGTCACCGACCGCGCGCTGCTGCTGGCGGCCGGTACCACGACGTCCACGGCCGGCTCCCAGACGCACTTCGACGACTGACGGAAGACCGCGCGCCATGACGGTTCTCATCCTCACCGCCGAGCAGGACGTCACCGCCGACATGGTGGTGGCCAAACTGCACGAGCGGGGCGTGCCGATGGTGCGCCTCGACCCCGCGGACCTGCCCGGCAGGGCGGTGCTCTCCGCCGACTACGCCCACGGAGACTTCGACGGCTACCTGTCGGTCAACGGCCATGTGCTCAGCATGGGAGGGCTGCGCTCCGTCTGGGTGCGCAGGCCGGGCGAGCCGGCGGCGCACGCCGCCGAGCCCTCCGCGTGGCTCACGGCCGAGACGCGGCAGGCTCTGTTCGGCATGCTCTACTCGGCCTCGACCCGCTGGATGAACCACCCGCGCCGGGCCGAGCAGGCACGGCACAAGCCGTGGCAGCTGAGGGTGGCCCACAGCAGCGGATTCGCGGTGCCGCCCACGGTCATCACGACCGCTCCCCGGGTGGCGCAGCAGTTCGTCGAGGAGCACCGGGACGTCGTGGTGAAGTCGGCCTCCGGGCCGCCGCCCGGTGAACCCCGGGTGTCCCTGCCCACCACGCTGGTCGGGCCGGACACCGACTTCTCCGGGGTGGCGGCCGGTCCCGCGCTGCTCCAGCGCTACATCCCCAAGCGGGCCGACATCCGCCTCACCGCCGTCGGCAACCGGATGTTCGCCGCGCGCAAGGCCGCCGAGCCCGGTCAGGTCGACGGGCGGTTCGGCGAGACGGGGAACGGCTGGGAGCCGCTCGGGTCGGTGCCCGAACGCATCGGCCGCGCGGTCCGCGACTACCTCTCCTTCACCGGACTCGCCTACGCCGCCTTCGACTTCGCCGAGGACGCGGACGGCGTCTGGTGGTTCCTGGAGTGCAACCAGGGCGGCCAGTTCGGCTTCGTCGAACTGGAGACCGGCCAGCCGATCGCGGAGGAGGTCGCGCTGTGGCTCGCCATGCGAAGACCCGACTTCCGCATACCGGAGGGACATTGACGTGATGGGGGAGCGGTCGTCGTGCGGCGGAGCGCCCGAATCCGGGCGGGGTGAGCAGTTTATGACGCATAGTCAGGCCGCCGGGAACCGGAAGGACGTGAGGACCGCGTCCAGGGCCCGCCGGTCGGCCGGCGTGCCGCGGTCGGCGGCCGGGGTGGTCCACCGCAGCGAGAACCCGCGGTGTCCGCCGATGAGGAAGCCGCGTCCGAACGTGCGCAGCCGCTCGTCGCCCGTGCCCGCGTACCACTCCATGTCGGCACCCTTCAGCCCGCGGTAGGTCACGGGCCGGATGGCGCCCACCCGCCGGTATCCGCTCGTGGCGGCGCGCAGGGCGGGCTCCAGATCGCTCCACACGGCGACCGGGTCCGGGCCCAGCCGCGTGCTGTAGGTGACGGCCAGGGTGCGCGGGTCGCCGCTCGCGCCGAAGGTCACCCGGTAGGCGAGGTCGCCGGACGTCCGGGTGCCGACCGGGCTCCACCCCTGGGGAAGTGCCACGGAGAAGCCCTGTGCCGCCCGGTAGACGGAGAATCCCTCGGGTGCCGTCCCGCCGGAACCGGCGGAGGAGGACGGCGTCTTGGGGGCCGCGGGCGCCGACGGGGGGATGGGCGCGGTGGGGACCGGGCCGGGCGGCAGCGCGCCGGCGGTCCGCGCGGGTCCGGACGCGCCGGAGGTGCTCCCGCCCCGCAGGCCGCCCACCACGGCGAGCGCCGTGACGACGGCGGCGGCCGTGAAGACGACCACCCCGCCGACCAGCACCGGGCGCCCGGGACGCCACGCCGCCCGGGCGGGTCCGGCCCCCGCCGCGCCGCCGTCCCCGCCGCCCGGGACGCCCTGCGGTCCCTCGGCCGCGGTCGACGGCTCGGGGGCCGCGGGCGCCTCGGCGTCCTCGCGCAGGATGCGGGTCAGGGCCTCGCGCACCACCGGCCGCGGAACGCGTTCCGCGGGGCTCCAGCGCAACAGGCCCTGCACGGCGGGCGCCAGGGGGCCGGCGTGCAGCGGCGCCCTGATCGGCAGCCGGTCCACCGCCCGGAGCGTCGCCTCCGTCCGGCCGCGGTCCCGGACGGCGGCCCGCCCCTCGACCATCGCGTACATCAGCGCACCCAGCGCCCACAGGTCGGCGGCCCGTGCGCCGCCCTCCCCGCGGGCCTGTTCGGGGGAGGCGTAGGCCGGAGCGGTGACCCGCGGGGCGTCGTCCGACTCCGGCCGGCCGAACCCGGTGACGGTGACGACGCCGAACTCGTTCGCCCACACCTGGCCGGGGCTCAGCTCGCCGTGCGCGACACCCTCGCCGTGGGCCGCGTCGAGGACGTCGAGGACGCCCAGACCGATCCGGGCCGCCCGGACGTGACCGACGGGGCCACCCGCGAGCAGTTCGCTCAAGGGGGCGCCCGAGGGCGGCTCCGTCACGGTCCACAGCGAGCCCGCCTCCTCGAACACGTCGAGGACCGCGGCGACGCGCTCCGGGCACACCTCGCCCAGGAGCCGGGCCGCGCGCAGGACGCGGTCGGCGGCGCCGCCACCGGTCTCCCCGCGTAGAGCGTGCTCCCCGCCCTCCGCCGGCGAGGGGGCCGCCTCCCCGGCCGAGGAGGGCAGGCGGGAGCGGGTCAGCAGGACGGGACGGGTCAGGGCGGTGTCCCGGCCGAGCCAGCCGGTCCGGCCCTCCTCGCGCACGACGGTCTCCAGCAGCAGGTACCGTCCGGCGACCAGTTCGCCCGCTTCGTCGTGCACCGCGACCACCATCGCTCTTCCTCGTCGTTCACCCGGCTACCGGCTACCGGCTACCGGCTACCGGCTACCGGCTACCGGCTACCGGCTACCGGCTTTCCCGGAAGTACGGGAGAGGTGACGAAGAGTGTTCAACGCGGGCCGCACCGAGATGGCCGTCTTTTTCGCGGTCGCGCCGAAGTCGCCCGCGCGTACGAACAGTTCAGGCCGTGGTTGCCGCACGGCGGGCGTGCCTCCCCCGCCCGCCGTGCGGGGCGTGCGCGGGGCCGGCGCGGCGGGGAGCGGGGGCTCGTCCCCGTCCGGTGGCGAGGGCGCGGAACCCGGTCCGGACGGCACCCCGGCGGCGGCCCGCCCGTCGTCCGCCGCGCGCACCGGGGGAGGCCCCTCCTCGCCCCGCGGCGAAACGGCGCTTCCCCGTCCGGCGCGGCCCCCGCCGCCCGTCCGCACATCCCGGCCGCGCCTGCCCCGCACCGCCGACCCGCCGCGAGCAGCCGGTCCGCGGGCCGCCCGCGCGCCGGGCGGCCATGGACACGGACGGTGCGCCCGGGAAAGATGCCGTCTGCACGTGACGGTGCCGGCAGGGCCCCTGCGGTCCCGTCGCACCCGGCTGCGCCGTGCCCGACGGGACCGGCCCGTCGGGACCCTCCACCCCCCTGCGACCGCCCACGACCCCCTCCCTGCGCCCTCAGGCCGCCCGCGCCCCCTCGGCCGGCATCCGCCCCGCGGCCCGGCCCCGCCCCTCTGCGCCGACAGCCGCCCGCCATCCGCTCCCCGCCGCCCGCCACCACCCCAGCCCGTCCGGAGGCCGCCCGTATGAACGACCGTCCGCTGCCCGTCGGCACGCCCGCCGGACAGGGGGTCGACGCCGCCGGCGTCGCCGCCTTCCTCGACGCGGTCGAGGCCGCCCCGGACATCGAGCCGCACAGCCTGATGATCCTGCGGCACGGGCACCTGGTCGCTTCCGGCTGGTGGGCCCCGTACACGCCGGGGCGCCTCCAGCTGCTCTACTCGCTCAGCAAGAGCTTCACCTCCACCGCCGCCGGACTCGCCGCGGCCGAGGGGCTGCTGGACCTGGACGACACGGTCCTGTCCCACTTCCCCGAGTTCGACGCGGACGTCACCGATCCGCGCAGCCGTGCGCTGCGGGTCCGGCATGTGGCGGCGATGGCCTCGGGGCACCTCACCGACACGTGGGCCGACGCGGTCCGCCTCGACCCTGAGGAGGCGGTCCGCGGATTCCTGCTCATCCCGCCGGAGCGCGACCCCGGCACCGTCTTCGCCTACAACCAGTCCGCCACCTACGCCCTCGCGAGCATCGTCCAGCGGGTGACCGGCACGTCGCTCACCGGATATCTGCGTCCTCGCCTGTTCGACCCGCTGGGCATCGGGGAGACCGCCTGGACGCGCAACCGGGTCGGCAGTGAGATCGGGTTCAGCGGGATGCACGCCACGACGGACGCGGTCGCCCGGCTCGGGCAGCTGTACCTGGACCAGGGGCTCTGGCAAGGGCGCCGCCTCCTGCCCGCCTCCTGGACCGCCGAGGCGACCCGCACGCACGTCGCGAACGCGGACGGCACCGCCGAGGGCGCCCGGTCCGACTGGCAGCAGGGCTACGGGCTCCAGTTCTGGCGGTCGCGGCACGGCTTCCGGGGCGACGGCGCGTACGGCCAGTACTGCGTGGTGCTGCCCGAGCACGACGCGGTGATCGCCACGACCGCGGGCACCGAGCGGATGCAGGAGCTGCTGGAGCTGATGTGGCGGCATCTGCTGCCCGCCTTCACCCCGTCGCCGCTGCCCGGCAGGGCGGCGGCCGACGAAGCGCTCCGCCGGCGCCTCGCCCGGCTCGCGCTGCCTCCGGTCGATGCACCGCCGCGGCGCCCCGGACGGCACGACGGAGGCCCGGACACCCACTTCGCCCCCGAGCACGGACACTGCGCGGCGGTGCCCACCCTCACCCGCGTCGTCGTCGGCGCCGGGGACCGGGGCCCACGCGTCACGCTCCGGGAGGGCGAGGCGCACCTCGACCTGCGACTCGACGGACCGGGATGGACCCTCGACGAAGGAGCGGTGCCCACGGCCGTGAGCGGCGGCTGGAGCGGACCGGACACCCTGCGGGCCGACGTGCTGTTCCTGGAGACCCCGCACCGGCTGACCGTCACCTGTTCGTTCACCGATCGGACGTTCGCGGCGCGCTGGCACACCAGTCCGCTGCACGCCCGTTCCCTGCACTCACTGCGAGCGCCCTCCTACCCGGCGTGATTCGGCCAGACCGCGGTGCCCCGCCGCGCCACCCCTTCCGCCCCAGGACGAAGTCCACCACCATGCATATGCCGAGGGCCTGAGGCGCGACCGCGGATCCCGGCCCGTACCCGACTGCGCGTCCCTCGCGACGCGGCGGACGAACCCGGGGTGAACCATGACGAACGCGACGTGGACCCAGAGCGTGGAGTGGCTGGCGGCGGCGGCGACGGACCCCCGGGTCTGCAAACGCGAGTGGGACACCGGAAGTGGCGGCGTGCTGCTGGAGGCCGGACGCTACTGGGACGTGCTGAGCGTGCCCGAACCCCTCGGCCTGATCGCGCTGGACATCCTCTGGTGCGATCCCGCCCGGCCCCCGGGCCCCACCCTGGTGGACCGCGCCGCCCTCCGCGTGGGCTTCTTCCTGCCGCCGGACCCCGCGAGCCGATGGGTGGGGGCCGGGTTGCGCCACCTCGGCAGGGGGTCCTGGATCGCCGTCCCGCCGCCCTACCGGTCCGCCGGGCCGCTGGAGTGGGCCGTCCCGCCCGACGGCACCGGGGCCCTGCATCCCGCGCTGCCGCTGGAGCTGGCGCTGCGCCAGGCCCACGGCACCCTCGCCGTGACACCGCCGTCGTCCGGGGGACGCGCCGTTCCCGCGCCGGCCCCCGGCGCCCACTCCCGGCCGGCTCCGGCCCCGCCCTATCCGGCCCCGTAGAAGTGGGCCTGGCCGCCGCGCCACTGCACCCACGCGGGGTCGTCCAGCAGGTCCTCTGCGTCCGGCAGCCCCGCCCGGCCGAGGAACTCCAGCAGATCCTCGTCGGAGAAGGCCACGCCGAGGCTCTCGCCGCGCGCGGTCACCCGGCGGCCGCTGGTGTCCAGGGCCGGATGCACGACCAAGGGAGCACGTCCGGACATGTCTCCAGGATCGTCCTCCCCGGCGGGAGGCGCATCCGGGCGGGCGCGGAGGGCGCCCGTCCGCGGGTGTCCGCCCGCCGCTGTGCGGCTCAGCCCAGCGTCTCCGCCCAGTTCGCCGGGACGCGGCCGGCGGGCCCCGGCGCCGGCTGGTCCGACGGGTGGCTGGCCGGGGGAGCGAGCTCGGGCCCCGAGGCGTACAGCTCGGAGGTGCCGTAGTCCCAGAACCAGCTCTCGCCGGGCTCGAAGCTCTGGACGACCGGGTGCCCGGTGCCGCGCGCGTGCGCCGTGGCGTGCCGGCCCGGGGAGTCGTCGCAGCAGCCGACGTGGCCGCACTGGGCGCAGCGCCGCAGGTGGAACCACCATCCGCCGGAGGCGTCGCACTCGGCGCAGCCGGTGCCGCTCGGCGGGACGGAGGGGTCGATGCCGTTCGGGGTGGTCATGACGACTCCTCGGGGGTGTCCGAAACGGTCAGGGGGAGGCGCACCTGGAACCGGGTGTCGCCGGGCACCGACTGCACCGCCAGGCTGCCGTGGTGCTTGTTGACGACGATCCGCCAGGAGATGTCCAGGCCGAGCCCGGTGCCCTCGCCGACCGGTTTGGTGGTGAAGAACGGGTCGAAGATGCGGTCGCGGATCTCCTCGGGCACCCCGGAACCGGTGTCGTGGAACTCCACGAGCGCGTGGTCGCCGTCGAGCGCCGTGCGCACCGTGAGCCGGCCCTCGCCGTCCATCGCCGAGACGGCGTTGTCGACGAGGTTCGTCCACACCTGGTTCAACTCGCCGGGATAGGCGGGAATCCGGGGCAGCGACCGGTCGTACTCCTTGGCGACCTCGATGCCGGAGCCCATCTTCCCGGCCAGCATCATCAGGGTGCTGTCGAGCAGTTCGTGCACGTCGGCGACCTGGTAGGGGGCGCGGTCCATCTGCGAGTACTGCTTGGCGGCGTCCACCAGGTGCGAGATGCGCGAGGTCGAGTCCTCGATCTCGTTCATGAGCAGCTCGGTCTCGACCGTGTAGTTCAGCCAGCGGACGGCGCCTTCCAGGGTGGGCCCGTCGACCGCCGCGGCCACCTGGTCGAGCCAGTCCGTGTCGAGACCGGCCTGCACGAACGTCGGCGCCAGCTGCCATCCGCCCGCGATCGCGTGGTCGTCCAGCCAGTCGGCGAGGGCGTCCTCCCGGTCGGAGGCCTCCAGCGGCGTCAGCGGCGTCGCCTTGGCGACCTGCTCGGCGGTGCGCTCCTGGATCTCGACCAGCGTCTCCAGGGTGTCGCGCGCGTAGGGACCCGACGCGATCACGCCGAGCTTCTGCCGCATGTGCGCCACCCGGTCGCGCAGCGCCGAGGTGGCCCGCACGGCCGCTGCGGCCGGGTTGTTCAACTCGTGGGTGAGACCGGCGGACAGCGACCCGAGCGCCAGCAGCCGCTCGCGCTGCCCGATGGTCCGCTGGGTGTTCTGGCTGCCGAAGAACATGCCCTCCAGCAGATGAACGGCCATCGGGAACCAGTCCTGGAGGATCGCCGCGAAGGTCTCCGCGGGCAGGACGAAGAACCGCGACGGCTCGGTGACCCGCAGGGACCCCTTGTACAGCGCTTCGCCGGGGCCGCTCAGGTAGGCCTGCATCGCCCCCGCGTACACCCCGCGCTGCGAGGTCCGGTTGATCTCCACGTCGTCCGCGCCGACCCGCCGGGACATCACCACGGTGCCTTCGAGGAGGACGAAGAAGCAGGTCGCCGGGTCGCCCTCGGAGTAGACCGGTCCGGGGTCGAACAACTCGACCCGGCCCTCGCGGCACAGCCGGTCGAGCTGCTCGTCGTCGAGCTTCTCGAAGAGGAAGAGCGTGCTCAGCTCCGCGACGTCGCACGGCATCGGCCGCCCGCTCACGACTGCTCCAGGTAACGGTGGACGAGCATGACGGCCATGGCTCCCTCTCCGACCGCCGACGCGACCCGCTTCGCCGACTCGGCGCGGGCGTCACCGGCCACGAACACCCCGGGCACGTTGGTCTCCAGATGGTAGGGCGGCCGGTCCAGCTCCCAGCCGTGCGGCGGCTGCCCGTCCGGGGTCATGTCCGGGCCCGCCATGATGAAACCGCGGCTGTCGCGCAGCACCGTCCCGTCCAGCCAGCCGGTGAGGGGCGCGGCCCCGATGAACACGAACAGCCACTGCGCGTCGACGAGTTCGGTGTGGCCGCTTTCCACGTCGCGCAGCGTCAGCTGCTCCAGGTGGCCGCTGCCGTGCGCGGCCTCCACGACCGTGCCGGTGCGCACCGAGATGGTGGGCGCGTTCTCGATCTGCTCGATCAGGTAGTGCGACATCGACGCCGCCAGCGAGCCGCCGCGCACCAGGATGGTGACCGACTTGGCGCCGCGCGCCAGGTACATCGCGGCCTGTCCGGCCGAGTTCGCGCCGCCCACGATGTAGACGTCGTGCCCCTGGCAGGTCGCGGCCTCGGTCAGCGCCGAGCCGTAGAACACGCCGCAGCCGGTCAGTTCGTCCAGTCCGGGAGCCTCCAGCTGCCGGTAGGACACCCCGGTGGCGAGGATCACCGCGTGCGCGGAGATCGAGGAGCCGTCGGAGAAGCGGATCGTGCGCGACGCGCCGGTCACCTCCAGTCCGCTCACCTCGCGGGCGGTGAGGATCTCGGCGCCGAACTTGGCCGCCTGGCGCCGCGCCCGGTCGGTGAGCTGCGCGCCGGAGACGCCGTCGGGGAAGCCGAGGTAGTTCTCGATGCGGGAGCTCTGGCCGGCCTGCCCGCCGGTCGCGGAGCGCTCCACGAGCACGGTGCGCAGCCCTTCGGACGCCCCGTAGACCGCGGCGCCCAGCCCCGCCGGCCCGCCGCCGATCACGACCAGGTCGTAGAAGTCCGCCGCGGGTGTCGTGGCGAGCCCGACGTGCGCGGCGATGGCGTGGTCGTCCGGTTCGACGAGCGGGGTGCCGTCCGGGGTGATCACCAGGGGGAGCCGCTGCCCGTCCTGCTCGGCGGCGCGCAGCAGCCGCTCGCCCTCCGGGGTGTCGGAGGAGTACCACCGGTACGGAACCTGGTTGCGGGCCAGGAACTCGCGCACGCCCGAGGAGCGGGCCGACCAGCGGTGCCCGACCACCTTGCAGGACCCCACCGGCTTGTAGTCGCTGACCCGCCAGGCGTCCAGCAGGTCGTCCACGACCGGGTAGAGCTTCTCCTCGGGCGGGTCCCAGGGCTTGAGCAGGTAGTGGTCGAGGTCGATCACGTTGATCGCGTCGATCGCCGCGTTCGTGTCCGCGTAGGCGGTCAGCAGGATCCGGCGGGCTCCCGGGAAGATGTCGATCGCCTGTTCGAGAAACTCGATGCCGTCCATCTGCGGCATCCGGTAGTCGGCGAGGATCACCGCCACCTGGTCCCCGCGGAGCTTCAGTTCCCGCAGCGCGTCGAGGGCCGCGTCCCCGGACTCGGCGCGCACGATGCGATGGCCCTCCCCGTAGCGCCGCCTGAGGTCGCGGGCGACGGCGCGCGACACCCCGGGATCGTCATCGACGGTCAGAATGACGGTCCGCGCCGGACCGGCGGCCTGGGTCATGGGTCTCCCACCCCGAGAGGTTCGGTTGCGTCGCCGCCCGGCGGAGCCGCGGGGCACACCGGGCGGACACAGCCCCAATCGTATGTACGATCGGTCACCTTCGCTCAGGAACCGGTCGGGTGTGCGGTTCCGCGGGGTCCCGTGCCGCGGACGGCCCGGTCGGTCGGCCCTCCCGGGCCCTCGGCACTATCGTGCGGACGTAGTCCTCGACGGCCGTGTCCAGACCGATGTCGTGCTCGGCCCGCTCGGACAGGAACCAGCGGTGTTCGAGGATCTCGTGGTAAAGCTCGGCCGGGTCCATCGGCCCCCGCAGCGCGGGCGGCACCGCCCGGACCGTCGGCCGGAACACGTCCCGGACCCAGCGGTGCGCGAGGACCTCCGGCCGGGCGGACCCGGCGGCGCCCCCCGGCCGCCCGGCGGGCGTGTGGTCGTCCTGCGTGGCCATCCAGCTCTCCAGGTCGTTCAGCAGCCGCCGGGCCTGGTTCTCCTCGGTGTCCAGGCCGGTCAGCCGCAGGAGCTGGCGCTGGTGGTGCCCGGCGTCGACGACCTTGGGCACGAAGGTGACCGTGTCGCCGTCCGAGGAGTGCGCGATCTGCATCTCGGCGACGTCGAACCCGAGGTCGTTCAGCCGGCGGACCCGGCGGTCGATGTAGTGGTACTTGCCCGCCGGATAGACGGACGTTCGGGTCAGCTCCTGCCACAGGCTCCGGTAGCGCGCGCAGATCTCCGCGCCGAACTCGACGGGGTCCACCGAGGGGTGCAGCGCGCCGGCCGCCTCCAGGTCGAGCAGCTCGCCGCTGATGTTCACCCGGGCGAGATCGAGGTCGTACTCCCGCTGCCCGGTGCTGAGCTGCGGGTGCAGGTCGCCGGTCTCGGCGTCCACCAGGTAGGCGGCGTAGGCGCCCGCGTCCCGCCGGAACAGCGTGTTGGACAGCGAGCAGTCGCCCCAGGCGAACCCGGCCAGGTGCAGCCGGACCAGCAGCACCGCGAGCGCGTCCATGAGCCGGTGCATGGTGGCCGGCCGCATCGTCGTCTCGAACATCGACCGGTAGGGCTGCGAGCCGCCCAGGTGCCGGGTGATCAGCACGGACTCCAGCGGTTCACCGGCCGCGTCGGTGCGCCCGGTGACCACGGCGAGCGGGTCGACCGCGGGGATGCCCAGCCGGTCCAGGCCGAGGAGCAGCTCGTACTCGCGCACCGCCGGCCGCTCGGCGAGTTCCTTGACGGCCACCACCTCGTCGCCGGCTCGCGCGTAGCGCACCACGTGCCGGGAGATGCCGCGCGGCAGCGGCACGAGGTGGTGGTCGGGCCACTCCTCCAGGGGGACCTGCCAGGGCAGTTCCAGAAGGAGCGCGGGGTGCTCCGGGTTGGTGGCGCTGATCTGCAGGGCCATGTCGGGGCCGCCCTCACCTCGTGCTCGAACGCTGGTGCGGTGACCAGCATCTACGACGGGTCGCCGAGGCGGAAGACGCGCCGAGCGTTCTCCGACAGGAACAGGGCGGACGTCTCCTCGTCCAGGTCCGGTTCGGCGAGGTGCTCCAGGGCCCGGCCGGAGCGTGGGGTGCTGCATCCACGCGTCGACGACCGGCATGTCCCCGTGCCTCCCTGGTCCCCGTGACGGCGCGTGACGGCGGGAGCCGTCATCGAACATTCGCCCGACTGGCGACTCTGGTGCCCCGACCGGAAAGGGCGTCGCGAGCCGGTGAGCCCTTCCGGTCGGGGCACTGGGGGGAAACGCGGCCCGCGGGCTACCCGCCGGCCGCGTCCACGAGCGTCGTCAGCGCCGCGACCAGCCGGGCGAACCCCGGCAGCAGCCGCCCGCCCGGCTCCTTCATGTAGGTGTCCCGGCGGATCTCCACCATGAGCGCCGACACCGCCGGCTCCCTCTCGTAGTGGCGCAGCGGCACGTAGGCCCCGGAGAACGGGCTGTCGATCCCCACCGCGCCGAGGCCCGCGAACGCCTTCTCCGCGAGCGCCACCAGTTCCGGCGGGGTGTGGAAGGAGTCGGTGCCCAGGCAGACCGCCGGCCGCGGCCCGTCGCCGTGCAACTCGTAGGGCAGCCGGGCCGTCGGGTAGGAGTGGATGTCGATGACCACGGCCCTGCCGGTTGCGGCCAGCCGGTCCGCGACCGCCTCGGTCATCGCCCGCGCGTACGGGTGGAAGTAGCGGTCGAGCAGCGGACGGGGATCGGTGTCCGCGGGCCGCAGCCGGCCCCGGTGGGTGGTGCGGGTGTAGACGGCGCCCATGCCGGCCGCCAGCATCTCCTCCCGGTCGTCCGGGAAGCGCTCCGGGTCGACGACGAGCCGCGACAGCCGGTTGACGAACCGCCACGGGGTGAGGCCGGCGCCCTCGGCCACGGCCGCCGCCAGCGGTTCGGTGTGCGCGTCGGTGATGTGGTCGAGTTCGCTCTCCAGCGCCGCGTCGCCGAGGACGATGCCGGCGCGGACCGGTGCGGGGATCACCCGGGAGGAGTGCGGCACGTGCAGGATCACCGGCGAGTGGACCGCGCCGGGCAGCAGGGCGAAGGACTCGGGACAGGCCGCGGGGCCGAGGTTGTCGTCCATACCGCATTCCTATCCCAGCCGGGCGCGTCCGTCGCGGGGGAGGGGGGCGGGTGGGCGCTCCTCAGCCGCCGCTGCCCCCGTGGCGCGCGTAGTGCTCGATGAGGGCCGCCCGGGTGGTCTCCAGACGGTGCGCGAGGATGGCGCCGATCGTCCGGGTCAGCGACAGCTCCAGCGTCGGGTCCTGCTCGCACAGGGCGCGCACCTCGGCGGCGTCGAACTCGTAGGCCCGCACGGGGCTGAACGCCTCCGCGCCGAAGTCCCAGGTGTGCGGGCGGAACAGCCAGGACCAGCCCAGCAGGTCGCCCGGGCCGAGCTGGGCGACGGTGATGCGCCGGTCGGCGATGACCCGCTGGTACAGGGACACCGTCCCGGAGCGGACCACCCAGAAGCGGTCGGCGGTGCCGCCCGCCTCGAAGATCGGCCCGTCGGCGGGGAAGGAGACCTCGCGGGCCACCTCCATCAGCCGGGCGCGGTGCTCGGGGGAGAGGGCGGGCAGGAGCCGGAGAGCAGTGGGCATCGCGGACCTCCATCGGGCCGCCCCGTGGCCGCGGGGGCCGGCGGCTGTCGTTCCGGTGGTATCCCGTCACCCTCCATTGGAGCCCGAACGGAGTAATCCGTCGCGTCGTGGAGGGTGCGGATCGCCTGCGGACCTCCGCCCGGGCCGGTTCAGCCGGCGTCGCGCGAGGTCACGGTGAAGCGGGCCCCGAAGGGGTCGGCGAGCACCGCCTCCACGGAACCGATGCCCTGCTGGTGCGCGCTGCCGCCGTGGGCGCGGGCCGCGCGGGCGCAGGCCTCGACGTCGTCCACCGCGAAGTGGACCTGCCAGTGCGGGCGCACGGTGGGATCGGGCGCCGACTCCACCGCCCCGGAGTAGATCCGGGCCACCACGTCGTCCCCGCTGCGCAGCACGACCTCGTTGCCCTCGTAGTGCACCTCGCAGCCCCCGGGGGACGCCGACGCCCAGCGCAGCACCTCGCCGTAGAAGATGGCCGCGTCGAAGGCGTCCCGGGTGTGCAGGCGCACGTACGACGGCGCCGCGGTACGCCAGCGCTCCCAGCCGGCCACCAGACGGCCCTCCCAGATCCCGAAGACCGCGCCGTCGCGGTCCGCCAGCAGAGCCGCCCGGCCCGGCGGCAGGGAGATGGGGCCGACGGCGGTGGTGCCACCGCGCTCCTGGCTGCGCGCGACCGTCTCGTCCGCGGAGCCCACGGCGAAGTAGGGGATCCAGGCGACCGCCGTCCGCGCCACGAAGTCGACCTCGGAGACCCCGGCCACCGGGATGCCGTTCACCCGGGCGACGCGGTAGCCGTCACCCATCCTGGTGCCCGCTGACCAGTTCCAGCCGAGGACCGCCGTGTAGAAGTCCTGGGCGGCCTTCAGGTCGGGCGTGCTGAGGCTGACCCAGCACGGTGCTCCCGACACGGATCCGCTGGTGACGACATCGGGGGTGAGTGTTCCATCGCTCTGCATCGAGTGACCGTCCTGACGTCTGGCCGGCAGCGGCCGCGGGAGGTGCCGGGTCCTCGCCGAGGACCGGCGTACAGCGCACCGGCCGTCGGCGGCCCTCCGGGTCGGAGGGCCCCCGACGGCGTCGTCGGCACGCGTGGGACCGCTGTCCCATCGGCTCCAGCATCCCCCGGCTCGGCGCTCCGCGCACGACGCGGGTGTCAGCCGCGCGGTCGCTCCAGGGTGAGGAGCAGGCCCTCCACGGCGCCGGGGCCTATGCGGCCCTTGACGTCCGCGGAGGTGATCGCCTTGAGCGCCCAGCCGTCCTCGGCGTGCTTGTTCAGCACCTTCTCCAGCTTGCCGCTGTCCAGCGCGTCGCCGATCAGCGACTCACGGAACGTGACGACCTTGTACTCGTAGGCAGAGGGGTTGCTCATGGCTTGGGTGCTCTCCCGGACGGTGGACGACATGATCGAACCCACCCAACCATCGATCGCGGGCCCGGCACAGGGACGAATGGGACGCTCCCGCGGACCGGTGCCCCGGGCGCCGGTCCGCGGCCCACGAGAGGCGGGCAGGGCGCCGTGAGGCCGGCACCGCCGGCGCGGGCCGGAGCGCAGACCGCGCGGGCGGGACACCCGTCGGCACGACGGCGTCACGGCGCGGACGGTGCTTCGGGCCCGGCCCGCTCACCGGAACACGTCGTCCGACTCCTCCCAGAGCGACGGCTCGGTGGGCGCGGACCTCCGCGGCACCCGCGACGACGTCTGGTACATCGCCTCGATCTCGGCGGCGTACCGCTCGGCGATCGCGTCCCGGCGCAGCTTCAGCGACGGCGTCAGCAGACCGTTGGACAGGTCGAACGGCTCGGGCAGCACCCGGAAGACCCGGATGGACTCGGAGCGGGAGACCGTGCTGTTGGCCGCGGCCACCGCCCGCCGGACCTCCTCCCGCAACTCGTTCTCCTCCCGCGCGTCCCGGGCCGTCGACTCCCGGCCCGCCCGCGACGCCCGCCAGTGCGTCACGAACTCCGGGTCCAGGGTGATGAGCGCGCCCACGCAGGGCCTGTTGTCGCCGACGACGACCGCCTGGTGGATGAGCGGGTGGGCGCGCAGCAGCTCCTCCAGGGCCGAGGGCGCCACGCTCTTGCCGCCGCTGGTGATGATGATGTCCTTCTTGCGGCCGGTGATGGTCACATAGCCCTCGGCGTCGATCCGGCCGACGTCCCCGGTGGCCAGCCACCCGTCGCGGAACGTGGCGCGGGTCGCCTCGGGGTCGTTGACGTACCCCTGGAAGACGGAGGGGCCCCACACCAGGATCTCGCCGTCGTGGTCCACCCGGATCTCGGTGCCGGGGTGCGCGCGTCCGACCGTGCCGAACTTCTCCCGCCCCACCGGCTGCGCCGTGACGCCGCCGCTGGTCTCGGTGAGCCCGTAGCCGTCGTGCACGACGATGCCGATCCCGGCGAAGAACAGGGCGAGTTCACGGTTGAGCGGCGAGCCGCCCGACACCGCGCCGCAGACCCGGCCGCCGAGGGTGGCGCGCAGCCTCCGGTACACCGTCCGCTCGTAGAGCGAGTGCTGGAGGCGCAGGTCCAGCCCGGGGCCGGCCCCGGAGCCCAGCCGCAGCTGCTCCTCCGCCCGGGCGAAGTCCCGGGCGGTGCGCGCGGCCCGCTCGAACAGGGCGCCGCGGCCCGCCCGCTGGGCCCCCCGGAGGAAGTTCTTGTAGATCTTCTCGAACACGTACGGGACGGCGTACACGTAGGTCGGCCGGAAGGAGAGCATCGCCTCGGACAGCGACTCCTCCCGCAGATCCGGTTCGTGCCCCATGAGGATGCCGCCGCGCAGGCAGATCCCCTGGACCATCAGCCCGTACGCGTGGGAGAACGGCAGGAAGGCGAGGACGGCCGGCTGCTCGCCGGGCGGGGCCGCGGTGTGCCGCCAGCCTTCCAGCACCGTGTCGCAGGGGCTCGCCAGTCCGCGGTGGGACAGCGCACAGCCCCGGGGAGGCCCGGTGGTGCCGGAGGTGTAGGCGACGACCGCCGTGGAGTCGGGCAGCACGATCCGGCGCAGCGAGTCGACGGCCGACACCGGTATGGTCTGCCCCCGCTCCGCGAGGCGGTCGAGCGCGCCGGCGTCCACCTGCCAGACGTGGCGCAGGAAGGGCAGGGCCGCGCAGGCGGAGCCGACGGTCATGATCCCCGCCTCGTCCTCCACCACCACACCGACGCAGCGCGCGTCCTTCAGGATCCAGGCGACCTGGTCGTGCGACGCGGTGGGGTGCACCGGCACGATCTCGGCGCCCACCGACCACAGTGCGTAGGCCAGCACCGTCCACTCGTAGCGGGTGCGCGACATGATGGCCACCCGGTCCCCGGGCCGGATGCCGGAGCGGACGAATCCGCGGGCCACGTCGACGACCTCGTCCCACAGTTCGGCCGCCGTCACCGGTGTCCAGTCGCCGGCGGAGCCCACCGGCCGCCGGGCCAGCTGCTCCAGGCCGGGCGTGTCCCGCGCGGCGGTGTAGAGGCTGTCGGCGAGTCCCCCCTGCTGGTGCGCGGCCGGCGCCGGGGAAAGGTGGGACTGGTGCATTCGCCGCTCCGGAGTTCTCCTCGACAGGACCTCACCCCCTGAGGCCCCGATGCCGAGGGTTCCCGAATGTAGCCCACACGGGCGGGGGGCCGGGACCCGTTCCGGCAGCCGAAACGCATTCTCCTCCACGGGACTTCACCCCGCGGCGGGGTAGCGCCCGGGTGAACCGTTCGCCGTTCACCCTTTCGGGGAGGGCCCTCGGGCTGCCAGACTCCCCGGGTGCCCGACTTCGACATGCTTGTCATCGGATCCGGCCCCGGCGGCCAGAAGGCCGCCATAGCGGCGGCCAAGCTCGGCCGCCGGGTCGCCGTCATCGACCGCCCCGACATGGTCGGAGGGGTCTCCATCCACACCGGGACGATCCCCTCCAAGACACTGAGGGAGGCCGTCATCTATCTCAGCGGCCTCAGCCAGCGCGACCTGTACGGCCAGAGCTACCGGCTGAAGGAGAACATCACGGTCGCGGACCTGACCGCGCGCACCCGGCACGTCGTGGGCCGCGAGGTCGACGTGATCCGCGCGGGTGACCTGCGCGGTCTGGGCCCTGCTCCGCGAGGAGAGATCGGGGAAGCCGGCGCCCACCGCTTCGTACAGGGGCGCACGAAGGCTTGCCACCGTCGCTCACCTTGAACTGCGGACGCCACGGCAAGGGCCGCCCGCCACAGGGGGAGTAGCGGACGGCTCGCAGGTCACCCCAGGGGGACGGCCGCGTACGTTTCCCACTCGTACATCTCGTTGTCCCGGTGCAGGACGATCAGTTCAGCGCTGGAGATGCGGGCGCGAGCGGGCACCAGGTCCAGGCCGTCGAGGACCTGAGCCACCGGCGCAGCAGGCCCGTCGCCCGCGCTGTACGCGACCGACACGTGCGGGGTGAACCCGTCGGCCTTCTCCGGTACTTCGTCGAGGACGTCGCCGATGGCCGCGCGGAGCGTGTCACGGACACCGCGCACCGGATCGTCCGGATGAGCGTGGAGCAGGATCGCCTCCGGGTCGAGGGCGGCCGGCCCGATCTCGATGTCGAAGGCGGACACCGCGGCGAGCCGGGTCCGGGCGGCTTCGACGATGGCGTCCACGTCCTTCTCGTTGGCCCCGCCGACGAAGCCGATGCCCTGCATCGTCATGTGGAGCCACTGGTCGGGTATCGGCGTGAGCGCGTCCCCGAGGGGTGCCAGCGCGGCCCGGTACTCGGCGGCCAGGCGGTGCACGTCGGTCTGCTCGCCGAAGGTGAGATGCCAGGTGTAGAAGCGGCGGCCGACACTCCACCCGGGTCGCCACCACCAGTGATTGCGCATGAACGCGATGTCGGGAGTTGTCATCCCGAGATCAAATCAGGCGGCTCCCTGTCCTGGCGAGGGTGCGAGCTGCCGGGGGGCCGCGTCCAGGCAGAAATCTTCGATCGCTGCGCGCAGGCCTGCTGTTGCGGCGCCGGTCTGGCGGCCGAGGCCCGAGGTGAGTTCGTGAAGGCGCCGGGTGACCGGGGTGAGGCGGTGGTCCGGTGAGAGGGCGAGGACGGGCGCGAGGGCCTCCAGGGCGCCTTCCGGCTCGCCCGTGGCGAGGTGGGCGGACGCCTTGCTGATGTGGATCTGGGCTTCTGTGCCGTAGGCGCGCACGGTCTGCCTCGACATCAGGTCGAGCGCGTTGTCCGCGGCCCGCAGGGCCTTGGCCGGTTCGCCGATGCGGAGGTGCACGGCTGCCGAGTAGTTCTCCTGCCGGGCGGGCTGGCAGGAGAAGATCCCGCCGACGTCGTCCGCGTCGAGGGGCGAGTCGCGCAGCGCCTCGGCCCGGCTCAGGGCTTCGACGGCCTCGTCGTGCGCGCCGAGCTGCGACCAGGCGTCTGCCTCCTGGCAGGCGAGGAGAACGCTGACCGTGCCGCCGGGTCGGCAGGTCGCGCCGCGGCGGGCGTACGCGATCGCCTCGCGGAGACGGCCGTCCCAGAAGCACACCTTGGACCGGGTCGACAGCACCCACGCCCGCAGGTCGTTGTGCCCGGCGAGTTCGGCGCACAGCCACGCCGTACGGCCTTGGGTGTCTGCGTCGCGGAGCTGGCCGAGATCGCTGGACATCCAGGCGAGGAGCCCGCACAGGTACCCGGCCGCGACGTACAGGTCCGCGGACTGCCGCGGGTACTGGTGCCCCTCCAGGAGCGTGAACGTGCGGTCTCGCAGGTGCCGGGTCCGGTTGAAGAGCACGATGGGGTCCGACGTCAGGTAGTCGGTAGCCAGCGCCCGGGTCTCCGCCATGAGCTGTTCGAGGGCGATGTCCCCGACGTTCGAGGCCTCCGCCCACTGGGCCCACGTCGCGGACTCGTCGGCGGCCAGGCGCACGAGGTCGGGCCCGGACGGCGCCGCGACGGCGGCCGGGACCGCGACGGGCTGTGGCTCGGGTGCCGGCGGCGCCTGCGTCAGCGCGCACACGTCCGCGTCCGGGAGCTCCTGGCGGTCGTGCAGGTCGAGGAGATCGGCGGGGCGGCAGTCGTAGGCGGCGGCCATCGCGAACAGCACTGCCGTGCTCGGGCGCCGGGCTGAGGGCCCGGGCCACTTCTCCCACTTCCCGACGAGTGATGCGTCCGCAGCGACGGCATCGCCGGGGTGGCCGGTGCTGGCCTGGGTGATGCGGTCGGCCGCCGTCTGGAGTGTCCAGCCGCGTGCGTGGCGCCAGGCCTCGCGCGGGCGCATCCGGTAGCGGGTCCGCATCTCGACGGCGATGTCCGCGGCGGTGCAGCCTGCGGCGGTCATCTGGTGGCGAAGGGCATTCCGGTCAGCCTTCGATCCGGGGATGTTGGGCGCGTTCATCGGCAACTCCCTGAGCAAGTTCGCGAACTCACGGTAGCGGCGCTGTCGCCCAATCGGCCGGCGAGCGCTCAGATTTCGCGCCAACGAGCGCCCAACGATTCGTCCAGCATTCGCAGTTGTTGCAGCTCACAGACAAGAGGAGCGTCCAAGAAAGTTGGGCACGGCTGCCCGTGACGCCACGTGGCCGAGGCGGAACCGTAGAGGCACGACAACACCACCCCCGGGGGCACCCACATGACAACTGGCCAGAGAACACGCTCGGGCGCTGACGCATCGCACGGTCGCCACGAGCCGGCGGCGATCGGCGCCGAGCCCAGCGCCGTCCCCGTGGACGTGCTCG
Source organism: Streptomyces sp. NPDC048566 (assembly GCF_043199735.1). Taxonomy (NCBI): domain Bacteria; kingdom Bacillati; phylum Actinomycetota; class Actinomycetes; order Kitasatosporales; family Streptomycetaceae; genus Streptomyces; species Streptomyces sp. NPDC048566. The sequence goes on along the minus strand of NZ_JBICWL010000010.1, from coordinate 191,758 downwards.
TGATGCGGCAGACGATCGCACTGGTCCTGCCCGCCGAGGACGAACTGCCTCTCGGGCTTGACCTGGACACCCTGATCGAGACGCTCCGAGGTCACATGGAGCTGATCGTCCCCGAGGCCGAGACCAAGGCGCTCGCCCTGCACGCGGACGACGTCCCCCGCTACTGCGCGCTCGCCTGCGTGGGGGAGGCCAACGGCAAGCTCCGCGCACGGGCCGGATCGGGGGCCTACGCGTCCCTGGTCATCGCCCGGAGACTTGCCCGCTCGCTGGCTGCACTCTGCGACCACTACGAGACGCTCACCGGTATGCCGATCTGCCTCGTGTGCGACTGGGCGATCCACCGCAGCGACAGCGTCCCGTATGACCGGTTCAGCAACTCGGGCGGCGCCGTCACGAGTCACATCCACGCAGCCTGCGCCAACCCGGTCGGGCCGCCCCTGAAGCGCGCCCCCTGCCCCTGCTGAGGGGCCCCACGGCGGCCGTTCGGGTCAGGGCCGCACCCACAGACCCCGCCGCGTCGAGGACTCGGAAGCCTCGGCCCGGCGGGGCCCCCGCCCCGTCGCGGGCCCCGGAAGAGCCTCGGCGGGGCGGGACACAGGCCGGCACGACATCGGAAGGAACCCCCCAATGACCATCCCGCTGGACCAGCCCGCCGCCACTCGCACCCGGGACCCTCGCGAGCTTCTGAACGCCGTCGCCCCGCACATCACCGAACTCACGCTCAACGTGTTCGACTCCGGTATGAGCCTCTGGGACCGCGAGGTGGCCCTGCTCCTGCGAGACAACACCATGGTCCGCAACATGGCCGAGCGCATCCTCGGCCAAGCCGTGGCCTACACCCTGTGCTCCATCGAGAACCCCGACGTCCACCTCGGCGTCGGCAAGCTCGTCGACATCGGTGTCCATCAGCTCATCCTCGACACCCCCGTCTGGTGGGGCCTCTGCCGCCTCTACAACGGCGGCGCCTTCAAGCACCACGCGCCGTTCATCGAACGCCGGACCGACGGTCTGTGCCTGCGCACCGCCGACTTCATGCGCTTCCAGGGCTGGGACGTCGACGAGGAGCTGTGGGCCATCGACGGCGCGAACTGCTCGCCGTGCGACAACAAGGCTCCCGACAGCCACTGAGGCCGCCCGGCCGCTACAGTCGCCTCCGTCCTCACGGCTCCCCGAGGGCGGGGGCTCCCGCATCCCCACCACGAGAGGAACGCCCGTGCCCGTGCCGCACGACATCCCAGCCGAGACGGAGCTGTGGAACACCTACGCCGAGTCCGTGTTGAAGAACAGCGACCCGCCGTCGTTCTGCTGGACCCAGTACTCCGGCCACGGCCCGGGGACCGAACTCCTCGGCGCCCCGGAGGCGGTCCTGGAGATCGGGTGCGGCACCGGCCGGGCCGCAGCCCACCTCGCCGAGCAGGGCGTCAAGGTGACGGGCGTCGACCTGTCGCCGCTCATGGCCCAGCGCGCGGCCGAGCGGTGGTCGCCACTCGGAGTGCGGATCGAACAGGGCGAGATCCTCGACTGGCTGAGGGCAGACGAGGGCCGCTACGACGCGGTCTACAGCATCTTCGGCGCGGCCTGGTTCACCGACCCGCGCCGCCTGTTCCCCCTTGTGCGCGAGCACCTGGCGCCCGGCGGCGTTTTCGTCTTCTCCCAGCCGCCGGCCATCCCCGGCGCGTACGGACCGCAGGGCATGTACAAGGGAGGCTTCGCGGGGAAGGCGATGTTCACCTACCGCTACAGCTACCGGCCGGCGGTGTGGCGGCGCCTGCTGCTCTCCGCCGGGTTCCGGGAGGCCGAGGTCTGGGAGGTCGAGGCGCCGACGCCGGGTCACATCGGCACGCAACTCGTGCGTGCTCAGGCCGCGTGACGGTATCGTCCACTGCTTCGGCACCGGGGCGACCGAGCTCATCCACATCGGCCAGTCCGTGATGGGCTGCGGCGGCACGGTCGACTACCTGGTCGACGCGGTGTTCAACTACCCCACCCTCGCGGAGTCCTACAAGGTCGCCGCTCTCGACGCCACCAACAAGATCCGCCAGATCGAACGCCTTCTGGACTGACCGCGCCCCGCGGCGGCCGTCCCCGCGGCGGCCGCCGGTGTCAGGACAGCGGGATGGTCACCTCGTCCTCGACCGGCGGATCGATCTCGTGGTCGAGGGTGCCGGTGGCGGAGTGGCAGCGCACGTGGACCGAGGACGGCGTCACGTCCAGCCGCAGGAAGCTCTTGAAGAACGGCGGGCTGTACGTCGCCGAACCCGGCGAGAACAGCTGGGTGTACGTCTTGCGCACCGGAAGCCGGAAGCGGGAGCTCCGGTCGGGACGCCGGCCGGCGCCGAGGAGGGAGGCGACCAGACGGATCCGCCGGGTGACCCGGACGGGCTCCGTCTGCGATCGGGTCGGCGGGATGCCCAGCCGCTCGGCGATCACCGCCGTCGCCTCGGCCTCGGTCAGCGTGAAGAAGCGGGGCATCCGCAGCCGGCGTCCGTACAGGCCGCTGTAGAACGCCAGCGAGTCGCCGCGCAGCGGGTAGCAGCGGAACTCCTCCTCCGTCACGCCGCCCACGCCGACCCGGGGCACGGTGTGCGTGGCGTGCATGAAGGCCCCGCCGCCACCGGCGACGATGTACTGGAGCGTCCGCCCGTCCGGCAACCGCACCGGGTACCGCTGGTAGTTGTGGATGTCGCCGCCGATCGCGGCGACGTAGCGGTGCGCGGGGTCGCGGACGATCTCGTCGACCGTGCCGCCGCCCTCGACGGCGCACGGGCGGTGCTCACCGTCCACGTACAGCGGGGAGCCGGTCACCAGGATCTTGGGCCGCTCGCCGCGCGACACCTCGCGCAGCCACCGCCCCTGCTCCGCGTCGATCGTGCCGAGCAGCCCGGTGTCGATGCCGACGATCCGCACCGGTCCGGCGTCGATGGCCCAGTAGGGACCCGGCTGCACCGCCTGCTGTGCGGGCTCGGGGCGCAACGCCTGTGCCGCGGCGAGGCGTTGCTCGTCGGTCGGGCCGGGGGAGTGCCACAGCAGCGAGCGGAACCAGGCGCGGGTCAGCGGACGCGGCCGGGCCTCCGGCGCCAGCGGCGGCGCCCCGCAGAACACGCGCATGAAGCCCTGGAGGCCCTCGTACCAGTCGTGGTTGCCCGGTATCGCGTAGAGGGCAGCCGGGTAGTCGCGGTAGGGGCGGAAGAACTTGGTCCCGTAGTCGCCGGTGCTGCCCACCGGATAGATCACGTCGCTGGCGATCACCGCGAAGTCCGTCCCCCGGCCGGCCTTCAGGAAGCCCGGCACGACGGCGTACTGCGGGTCGTCGCCCTCGCCGGTGTCGCCGATCACCATGAAGGAGAAGCGGTCCGCGTCCCCGCGCCGGATCACCGCGTCCGCGGGCGCGCCCGCGGCCACCCGCTGCTCCACCCAGCGGCTCCGGGTCCGGCCGGTCGGATCGCCGAACCAGGAGGCGAGCACACCGTTGCGGGCCGGCCACAGCGTCCTCGGGTCGAGCCAGGAGAGTTTCTCCACCCGGTCGGGCATCAGCCTTTTGTACGTGCCGAGTTGAGAGTTCCCCCAGCCGGCGCCTGCTGCTGTGTCGCGTGAGGAGTGAGCCACGGGTGCACGGTAACAACCGATGATCCGCGCCCCCGGGGCAGGGGCGCGGGAGCCGTCCGGCGCGGTCGGCAGCGGGCGCGCCGGATGCGCGAACGCGCCGCACCGGAGGGCTGCCCCGGGCCGCATGGGGCGGCGCGGACACGGCACGACGGCCCGTCACTCCCCTGTGGTGACGGGCCGTCGGCCGTGTCCGGGGCGTGCCGCACCGCGTCGCGGCCCGCCCCGGTCCGCTCCGCGCTGCACCGGCGGCGGCCGGTCCCGCGCGGAAGCGGTTGCCGCTCCTTATGGCACACGCCCGCGCCCGTGCACCAGGTCTTTCGACACTGCTCGAATCGGCCGGCCGCCCCTGCCCCGGCGAGGACACCGCACGGGACATGCACGAGTGCCGCAACGCCCGGCAGCTCGGGGCGCTGATCGGCGGCCTGCTGCCGGTCTGACCCTCCGACGCACCGTATCGGCCGGTTCGTTCAGGAGGTGAGCAGCCTGCGCAGCCAGTCGACACGGGCGGCGCGCGCGGTCCGGGACAGCGCGGTGTGCGGGGCGAACGCGTCGAAGCCGTGGAATCCGCCGGGCCACACGTGCAGTTCGGCGACGCCGCCGGCCTGCCAGATCCGCGCGGCGTACCCGACGACCTCGTCGCGGAACGTCTCCGCGGAGCCGACGTCGAGGAAGGCCGGCGGCAGCCCGGAGAGGTCGGTGGCCCGCGCGGGAGCGGCGTAGGCGGGGACGTCCGGGCCGCCGCGGGCGTCGCCCAGCACGGCGGTCCAGGCCCTCTCGTTGGCCTTGCGGTCCCACGCGCCGACGCCCGCCATCTGGTGGGCGGACGGCGTGTCGTTGCGGTCGTCGAGCATCGGGTACATGAGGACCTGGCCGATCGGCCGCGGGCCGCCGCGGTCCCGGCTGAGCAGGGCGAGCGCGGCGGTCAGCCCGCCGCCCGCGCTGGCTCCCGCGACGATGATCCGCTCCGGATCGCCGCCGAACTCCGCCGCGTGCCGGGCCGTCCACAGCAGTCCGGCGTACACGTCCTCCACGCCGGCCGGATAGGGGTGGTCGGGTGCGAGCCGGTACTCCACGGACACCACCACGGCGTCCAGCTCCCGCGCCCACTCCAGCACGACCTCCACCCCGGCCCGGTTGGTGCCGAGGACCATGCCGCCCCCGTGGGCGTGGTAGATCACCGGGCGGGGCCCGTTGCGCGCCGGCGCGGTGGGCGAGACGACGAGCAGTGCGACGTCGGGGGCGCCGTCGGGGCCCGGAGCGGTCCGGTCCGCGGTCACGAAGGCTCCGCCGCCGGTGAGGTCGGCGGCCGGGACCGCGAGCTCCGGCGCGGCCCGCAGGGCGGCGATCTCCTCCGGGCTCGGCCCGGACGGCGTGGCCGGGCCGGCCGCCGCGAGGGCGGCCGCGAGTTCGGCGTCGAACGGGGGCGGTACCAGCAGCATGACGTCTCCTCGTGCCGAGCCGGCGGCTCGTCCGACCATGATCGGCGCCGCCCGTCCGGAGCGGGAGCCGCCGTGTGGCGGAACCTGCCCCCGACCGGTCGCCGCATGCCCGCGCCGCCGCTCCCGTGCGGAGGGGGAGCGGCGGCGCGGGCAGGACGCGCGGCTCCGGCGGGGCGCGCCCGGGCCGCGGAGGGCCGGGCGGGCCGTGTCCCGCCGGTGGGTTCTCCCCGACTCCCCGGCAGGGCGGTTGTCCACCCGGTGTCGCGTACGGGGTGCGGGGGAGCGGGGGTGCGCGCTGAGGGATGCGCGGGGGCCGGCGGCCCGCCGCGGCGACGCCCGGGGGCGGCACCGCGACGGACCGGCGGGCGGCGGGTCAGCCGTCGATGCGGTGGGTGGACCAGAAGGACGTCAGGTCCGTGCTCGTGGCGGCCTGCGCCGCCGCCTTGAACTCGGCCGTGGTCGAGACGCCGTACCAGTGCGCCGCGGCGTAGTCCTTCAGGAGCTTGGCCATGGCGGTGTCACCGATGAGGCGCCGCAGGTCGTGCAGGGCGCACTTGCCGTAGCCGTAGACGACGGTGGAGTAGCGCGAGGAATGCGCGTCCCAGTACGCCATCGAGTTGGTGATCTTCTCCGCGGACGAGGCCCAGGAGACGTTGTTCCAGCAGCCGGAGCCGGTCTTGTTCTGCGCCAGGTCGGTGGCGTAGTCCGTGAACGACTCGTCCAGCCACGGGCTGGTGTACTCGTCGTCGCCGACGATCCCGTAGAACCACTGGTGGGCGATCTCGTGGGTCAGGGCCGTGGTGCTGACCAGGTCGAGGACGAATCCGGGGTACTCCATGCCGCCGAACCAGAAGTTGTTGTCGATCACCGCGTCCAGCTCGCCGTAGGGGTAGGCCCCGAAGCGCGCCGCGTGGGCGTCCACCGCCGACTTGGCGGTGGTCAGCATCGACTGGGCGCTGCTGGAGCTGATGCCCGAGACGGAGTAGACGTTCACGGCCGTGCCGGCGGGGGAGGTGCCCGAGATCTTGCTGAACGGGCCCGCCGCCCAGGCGAAGTCGCGCACCTTGGAGGCCGTGGCGGTGGTGACGGTGCGGCCGCTGGAGCCGGGGGTGTCGACGGAGGTGCCGGTGGCCGGGACGAGCAGGCCCGTCGGGTGGTCCAGGGTCACCTTGAAGTCGGCGGCCAGCGAGTAGAAGGACTCGCCGTTGTTCGTGTACGGGTCCAGGTGCCAGCCCGCCGCGTCCTTGACGGCGAGGACCGGCAGGGCGTTGCCGATGAAGCTGAAGGCGCCGTCGTGGCCGAAGCGGTCGGCGCCGCTCGGCACGGTGATGCCCAGGTCGAAGCCGATCGTGGTGCTCTGGCCCTGCGCCAGCGGGGACGGCAGCGTGATCTTCAGGGCCGTGCAGGCGACCGAGAGCGTGCCCGCGGTGCCGCCGGTGACGTTGGTGACGGTGATGGGCGGCGCCGAGCACGAGCCGTGGTAGTTGTCCCAGAGCCTCAGGTACACCTCGCCGAGCGGGGTGGCGGAGGCGTTGGTGAAGGTCGCGCTCTCGTGGCCGGTCCAGACGGTGCCCGCGGTGTTGCTGCTGAGGCTGACCGTGTAGGCGGGCGCGGCCGGGGTCCGGGCGGAGTCGGCGGGCGGGGCGGTGTCGCCCGAGGTGTTCAGGGCGATGTCGTCGAGGACGAAACTCGTCTGGAGGCTGTAGTCCTCGGCGCCGGTGAAGGAGAGGGTCACGGTCTGGCCGGCGAACGCCGACACGTCGAACGTCTTCAGGCCGTACCCGGACGCCTTGTCGAGGTTCGAGTAGGTGGCCAGGGTGGTCCCGCCGATCTTGGCGGTGAGCTTGTCGTAGGCGGTCGAGGAGGTCGTCTCGGACGTGTCGATGTGCAGCCAGAAGGTCAGGCTGGCGCTGTCGCACCCCGACGGGATCGTCACGCTCTGCGAGAGCGTGTCCGTGTGGGTGCTGCCGACGCCGTCGAGCCAGGCGAAGCTGCTGCCGCCGTGGGCGGTCTGCCCTGAGCGGCTCGTGATCACGCTCGTGGACGACTGCGTCCAGGGCGATGTTCCGCTCTCGAAGCCGCCGTTGGCGACGACCTGGGCCGGAGTGCAGGCGGCTGCCGCGGCCGGGGCCGTGCGCGGGGCCGCCGCCGCGGGGGTGCCGGGGAGGCAGAAGGCGGCCAGGGCGGCGACGGCGAGAACGCGTGCCGCGAGGGCCTTGCGGGGGGTTGGTCTCACACGAAACTCCTTTGAGGCGGCCGGATTCCGGCCTGCTCGGTGGCCGTCCGCGACGACTGGGGTGCGTCGGGTGGACGGCCGCGGGCCGCGCGCGGGTGCGCGCGATCGCTTGGTGAGATGTCCGCCCGTCGCCCCGGGGTCGGGACGACGGCTTCAGGCAGAGTGGCAGATTTGACCGAGACATGCCATCAAAGTGCGGAAAAGGAGGTGGTTGCGTGCGGCCGTCCTGCGGGCGCCACTGGCGCCCGACCGTGATCCGCGCAGGTGCGGCCCCCGGCCGCCTGAACGATGCGCCGGTCGCGGCCGATGTGTACGACCGGGGCGGCTGAGCGGTGACGCCGCGGGCGCCGGCGGGCGGGTCAGGGCTGCGGCATCCGCAGGGCCGGGGTCAACAGGCGCCAGGGATTGGGCAGGTCGCCCGTGACCGGGCAGGCGACCGCCGCGCCGCGCTCCCGCGCGGTGCGCACGGCGAGCGGCACCAGCGCCTCGGGAACGCCGTAGACCAGATGGCAGAAGCGCTCGGGGGGAAACCGCGCGGTCCACCCCGGTCTGCCGAACGCCCCGACGTACGTGGACCAGTGGCCCTCGAACGTGACGAGCAGGTCCGCCAGGCGCGCGTAGCCCGGCGCGGGATGCACCCCCGGATTGAGGGCCACGAACTCCGCGCCCGGCCCGCGCACGCTCCGCACCAGGCTCCGGAAGCCGCGCAGCGCCCCGGGGGCGGAGGCCGCCCGGTCCAGGAAGCAGCCCTGGGTGCCGTACCACTCGTGGTGGCGCCGGACCTCCTCCACCACGTCCCCCGGGTCGCGGGTGCCGTAGTCGGTGTCGACGTAGCCGAGCAGCCGGGCGCCCGCCGCCCGCAGCGCGCCGGCCGCCGCGGCGAACGCCGGGTCCGGACCGGCGCCCGGCCCGTCGGCCGGATTGACGACGACCCCGCAGGTACGGCCCGCCGCGGTGATCAGCCGGTGCCAGGCCCCCGGGTCCTCGCTCGGGTGCACGTACAGCGGGATCAGCAGGCTCACCGCGCGCCGCCGCTCTCGACCCGGCAGGCCGGGTCGGTCCGCGACACGTCCGCCCACAAGTCGCCCAGCGAGGCGTCGAGATCCAGCAGGGGACGCCAGTCGAGGGCCTGTCCGGCGGCGGTGACGTCGGAGCACTGCCAGGACACCGCGCCCGACCGCTCGGACCCCCCGCCGCTCTCCTCGACGCGGCCCCGGAACCCGGCCGCGCGGACGAGCCCGCCCACCACCTCCCGTACCGGAACCGCCCGGCCCGCACCGATGTTGAGGACGCGGGGCAGCGGTCCCGGCGCCGTCGCCGCCGCGACCGCCGCCCGCGCGACGTCCCGGACGTCCACGAAGTCCCGGTAGGCCGACAGGTCGCCGAGGCGGATCACCGCGTCCCGGTCCGCCCCGGCCCCGCGCAGCAGCCGTGCGATCCGGCCCGGCAGGCCGGCCGCCGGGGCACCCGGTCCCACCGGGTTGCCCACCCGCAGGACCACCGCGTCCAGCACCGACGTGGCGACGGCGACGGTGCCGGCGAGCTTGGTCGCCCCGTAGCAGCCGACGGGGCGGGTGGGCGCCGCCTCCGTGACGGCGGACCCGCGGACCCCCGGACCGTACTCGGCGGCCGACCCCAGATGGACGAGCCGCGCGGCCGGCGCCGCCTCGCCCAGCGCCGCGCAGAGCAGGGCGGGACCGCGCGCGTTCACCTCGGCGAGGGTCACGGCGTCGCCACCGGTCGCCCCGGCGCAGTTGATCACGGCGTCGGGCGCCGCTCCGGTCAGTGTCGCCGCCAGCCGCTCCCGGCTGTCGCCGGCCAGGTCGACGCGGAACTCCAGGCCGGGCGAGCGCCCGCCGCCGAGCACCCGCACGCCCGGCAGGGCGCGCAGGTGCTCGGCGACATGGCCGCCCAGATAGCCGGTGGGGCCCAGGACGAGAATGCGCATACGGCGGTCAGGCTCCCTTGAGCAGCAGCGACTTGCGCGTGGTGAACTCGGCGTTCGCCCGGTCGTAGTCGTCCGGGCGCCCGATGTCGAGCCAGTACCCGTCGAACGCGTAGGCGTACGGCTCCCGCCCGCTGCGCAGCAGGTCCAGGACCAGCTCGTCGAAGCCCAGCGGCAGGCCCGGGGTGTAGTGGTCGAGCGTGGACCGCGACAGGCCGTACACGCCCATCGAGACGCGGTAGTCCATGCTCGGCTTCTCCGTGAACGCCACCACTTTGCTGTCGGCCGTGGTCAGCACCCCGAAGTCGATGTGCACCTTGCGCGCGTAGGTCGCGATGGTGAGCGGCGCGCCCGAACTCCGGTGCCGGCGCAGTACGTCGCCGAAGTCGAGGTCGGTGAGCACGTCACCGTTCATCACCAGGAACGACTCCGGGAGCCGCTCGCGCATGGTGAGCAGCGGGCCCATGGTGCCCAGGGGGCTGTCCTCCGTCGCGTAGTCGACGGCCAGTCCCCACTGGGAGCCGTCCCCGACATAGGCGCGGATGATCTCGCCGAGATGGCCTATCGCGATGGTGCAGCCGGTGAATCCGGCCGCGGCGAGCTGGCGGAGCACGATCTCCAGGATCGCGTGCTGGTCGCCGATGGGCACGAGCGGTTTGGGCAGTGCGGTCGTGTAGGGCCGCAGCCGGACGCCCTTGCCTCCCGCGAGAATCACTGCGTGCACGGGGCTCCTCCTTCGTGGTCGTGCCGGACGGGTCAGATGTTGTAGATGCCGGTCTTGTAGCGGGCGAGGTTCGCCGGGTCGCGGAAGAACTCCACGGTGTGCGCGAGCCCTTGGTCGAGCCGGTGGCCGGGACTCCAGCCGGTCGCCTCGGCGAGCCGGCTCGCGTCCGCCACCAGCCGCATCACCTCGGAGTTGGCCGGCCGGATGCGCTGCGCGTCCTCGCGCACGTCGAGGGCGGTGTCCATCACCTTGCCGATCAGCGCGACCAGGTCGCCGACGGAGATCTCCCCGCCGGTACCGGCGTTGAAGGTGCGGCCCACCACCCGCTCGGCGGGCGCGGTGCCCACCGCGAGGAACGCTTGCGCGGTGTCCCGCACGAAGGTGAAGTCGCGGGTGGGCCGCAGGTCGCCGAGGGTGATGGTGCGTTCGCCGGCGGCCACCTGGCCGATGACGGTCGGGATGACCGCGCGCATCGACTGCCGCGGCCCGAAGGTGTTGAACGGCCGCAGGGTGACCACCGGGGTGCCGAAACTCGCGTGGTAGCCGTCCGCGAGCCGGTCCCCGCCCGCCTTCGAAGCGGCGTACGGGGACTGCGTGTTGATCGGGTGGTCCTCGGTGATCGGCACGGTCTGGGCGGTGCCGTACGTCTCGCTGGTGGAGGTGTGCACCAGCCGTGGCGTGCCGAGGGCACGCACGGCCTCCAGCACGTTGAGGGTGCCGGTGACGTTGGTGTCCACGTAACTGTGCGGCGCACGGTAGGAGTACGGGATCGCGATGAGCGCGGCCAGGTGGTAGACGCAGTCCGCCCCCTCGGCGAGGCCCCGGACCGAGCCCGGGTCGCGGACGTCGCCGAGCACGATCTCGACGTGCTCCAGGACGTCCGGGCTCAGGGTCTCCAGCCAGCCGTACGAGGAGAAGGAGTTGTACTGGGCCATCGCTCTCACCCGGTGTCCGGAGGCGACCAGCGCCTCGGTGAGGTGGGAGCCGATGAAACCCTCGGCTCCGGTGACGGCGGCGAGCGGTGCGGAGGTCAACTCGAATGTCCTTCCGGTCGGTTGCTCGTGCGGTGCGACGGTCTTTCCGGTGCGTGGTGCGTGGTGCGTGGTGCTCGGAGGCGGCGCGCGGAGGCCGGGCCGGCGCGGGCGGGTGGTCAGGCGTGCGGGGCGGGCCGGCCCAGCAGCCTTATGGCGCAGGCCGACAGGAGCAGGGCGGCGGCGCCGCAGGACAGCGAGAGCGCGAGGGCGGTCGGCGGCCAGCCGGACACCTCTGCCGCGGCGGCCCCGCCGGCCGCGGCCAGGCAGACCCCGGCCGGCGGCCAGGCCACGCCGAACGCCTGGAGCAGCAGCGCGGTCCACAAGGTGGCCGCGAGCAGCAGCAGGGGAACCGGTTCCGCCCCGGTCAGCAGGGCGGCGGGCAGCAGCGGCAGCACGTAGAGGACGAGACAGAGGCCGAGAATGCCGGCCGAACGCAGCAGGAAGCCGGCCGGCGTCGCGGTCGCCCGCAGGGCCGCGACCGACATCCCGCGGTACCGGTACAGCAGCCACTCCGCCGGTCCCATGCTGACCGTCAGCGCGATCACGGCGCAGGGGTGCCGGCGGCCCTCCAGCAGGACCAGGACGCCCGCGGCCAGCCCGAACAGGCCGTAGGGCAGGGACTTTGGCAGTGCGGGACGGCGGGCGCCGGGGACGGGGCCGTCGCCCGGCGCGGCCCGCAGCGACCGTCCCGCCGCCGCGACCGTGCCGAGCACGGACAGCAGCGGCAGGGCGAGCCGCAGCACGTCCCCCGGTTCCCACCAGGGCAGCACGGCGGCGCCCGCGGCGAGCGGGGTGAGCGCGGCCAGCAGCAGCCGCTCCCTGCCCAGCACCAGCAGCACGCCCGCCGCCGCGAGGTACACGGACTGCACCGCCGCCACGGCGACCGCCGCGGCGGAGCCGGCTAGCAGCGATCCCGCCCCGGTCGCGGCGAGCGCGCCGAGCGGTGCCCCCTTCAGCAGCGTCCGTCCGGCCTCCGCCCTGCCGGTCGCCATCCTCAGGTAGGCCCGGTGGCCGAGGGCCTGGCCCCACGCCCAGGAGACCAGCCCCGCCACCACCAGGACGTCGAGGTCGCCACCGGCCCGCCACAGCCGTCCGGTGAGCAGGTAGGCGAGCCCGGGCAGCGCGAACAGGACGCCGCGCAGCGCGCAGCGCACGTGATCGGGGCGCCACGGGTCGGGGGGCGGCGCCGGTTCGGGGAAGGTGCGCGGGACCCGCTCGTACAGGGCGGAGGCGAGCGAGAACAGGCTCCGGTGCCCGTACCGCTCCCGGATGACCTCGGCGGTCAGCCCCTCCGACTCCAGCAGCGCGGCCACCTCGTAGGGGTGGACGGCCGGGCCGATCCCGTCGGCCAGTTCCGCGGCGAGCCGGTCGACCGCGTCCGTGGGGCCGCCGCGGCCCGGGCCCGTCGAGCCCTGCGGGTCGCCGGCGACCCGCAGGAACAGGGTGTCCTCGGCGCCCGCCGGGCCGAGGGCCATCGGCCCGCTCATCCGGCCAGGCTCCTCGGTCTCGAGGTGTCCTCGGCGGCCGTCACGACCCGCGCCGGCACGGGCCCGCCCGCCGTACCGGGGACGTACCGGCCCGGTGCCGACAGTTCCCGGTAGATGGACCGGAAGGTGTCGACGGTCTGGCGGAGCGTGAACTGCTCGATGACCCGCAGCCGGGCCGCCTCGCCCATCGCCCGCCGGCGTGGTGGATCGCCGAGCAGTTCCAGGGCGGCGGAGGCCATCGCCTCCGGGTCGCGCGGCGGGACGACGAGCCCGCTGTCGCCGACGGCCTCGCGTACTCCGCCCACATCGGTGGACACGGTGGCCCGACCGCACGACATGGCCTCGATCAGTGTGAAGGGGAACCCCTCGCTGATGCTGGAGAGCATCACGACGTTGCCCGCGGCGTACGCGTCCTTGATGTCGTCGACCCGGCCCTCGAAGGTGACGGCCTCACCGTGCCCGAGCTCGGTGGCCAGTGCCTCGCAGCGTGCGCGGTAGGCCTCGCCGCCGCGGGGCGTGCCGCCGAACAGCCGCAGGCGCGCCTCGGGCAGCCGCCCGCGGACCACGGCGAAGGCGCGGATCAGGGTCTCCAGGTCCTTGATCGGGTCGACCCGGCCGGCCCAGGACAGGGTGGGCCGGCCGGGCTCCGGTCCTGCGGGCGGGAACGCCGCGGGGTCCACACCGTTGTAGACCGTGCGGATCGCCTCGGCGGCGGCGCCGCCCTGTTCCTCCCACAGCCGGTTGTAGCGGTTGCCGGGGGTGATCAGCGCCGCACGCCGGTACGTCTCCTCGGCGAGCAGCCGGAAGAATCCGAGGACGACGGCCTTCACGGGCCAGCGGTACGGGCCGGTGCGGTAGCCGAGGTAGCGTTCGCGCAGGTAGACGCCGTGTTCGGTCAACAGCAGCGGGACGCCGTGCCGTTCGAGGGCGGCGAGGCCCGGCAGCGCGGCGACGCCGCCGCTCACCGCGTGGGCCACACCGTGCTCGGGCAGCGGCGCGGTCAGCGGGCGGAGCGCGTGCTCCAGCAGCGCGGTCGCGGTCAGCGCGTCGTGCAGGCTGGGCCGGGCCTCGCGAACGGCGAGTCCCGGCCGGTTCCACACGCCGGTCAGGACGCGGATCGCGTGGTCGCCGCGCAGGAACGGGCTGAGCATCCCGTCCGCCGCGGCCCGCGCCATCGCGTACAGCGCTGCGGGGAACCGTTCCTCCGCGCAGGGGTCGAGCAGGGCGGTCAGGAACTGCTCGTAGGCCGCTGTGAGCTGGTTGTGGCGGCGGCCGCGGGGCGGACGGCCCTCGGGCGGCGGGCCCCACATGGGAGCCGGGACGACGTTCCGGACATGAGCGGGGACGTCCCAGACGAGCGGTTCCCGGCCGGTGCCGGTCACGGCGACGACGTCGAAGCCGATGTCGGGCATCCCGCGGACGAGCTGGTCGCACCAGACGCTGACGCCGCCGTGGCTGTGCGGGTAGGTGCCTTCGGTGAGCAGGGTGACGCGCGTGGCGTTGAGGTCACGCGCGCCGCGGGGAACGTGCATCGGTGTGCTCCACGGCCGAGGTGTGGGGTGGTCGTGCCCGTCCCGGCCGCCCAGATGCGGCCGGGACCTTCGGTCGGTTCGCGTGTCAGCGGCCCGGGGTGAGCGGCACCCGGTCGGCGACGCCCGCCGGCACCCGGGTGCGCGGTGTGCCGCTGGTCGCGGGCGGGCGTCCGGCGCGGCCCGCCGTCGCCGGGGCGGGCGTGCTCGACGGCAGGCGGAGCGTGAGCGGGGCGCCGTCCGAGGCGGTCCAGCCCGAGACCGCGCCCGCGTATGCCGTGCCGAACCCGGCGGTGCCGACGGTGGTGCCGGCCGGCATGGTGGCGGTGACGTCGACTCCGTCCGGGGCCTGCACGGTGACCGTGCCGCCGACGCGGTAGCCGCTGACCAGGCCCGCGCCGACGGCCGCCTTCCACGCGGCGCGACGGCCGAGCTCGGCGCCGATGTCCCGCATCCGCAGGTTCACCACCGGGGTGTTGTCCGCGAACAGGGCCCGGTAGCCGTCGAGGATCCCGTCCAGCACCGGGTAGGCGATGCGTTCCTCGGCGAGGTTGGACTGGTGGATGAAGTGCGGCTTGGGGTCGTTGGAGAGCACGTGCCCGAGGTCGATGCGGATCTCCAGCGGCACGATGTGCCCGGCGTAGCCCGTGCTGGTGTCCAGCGGCTCCGGCAGGCAGGTCGAGGTGTCCGGGTGGTCCTCGCAGATGCCGCTGCCGCCCTGGGCGCGGCTGGTGTAGATCCAGTTGTACTCGTCGACCTGTTCGGCCGCCTTGCCCGCGTTGTAGAAGACGTTCATCGGATAGCGGGGGACGGTGACGGCGGGGCCGACCTGGCGCTGCCCCGGCTCACGGGAGTTGTCGGAGCCGAGCCAGCGGATGCCGTTGTCGGCGAGCGCGGGCGCCAGGTTGGGGTTGTCGACGGGCTGCTGCGGCGAGAGCTTCAGGCCGGAGTGCTCGCCGGTGATCAGCTCCTGGTCGTCCAGCGGCAGTCCGGCCGCCTGTCCCCAGGCGCGGTTGGCCGCGATCTCGTCGGAGACGGCGGTCCGCGAGACCCACTTGGTGCTGCCGTCGGGGTTGGTGGCGCACCGCCACGGCAGCACGCTGACGTCCTGCTCGCAGCCGAGGAAGGCGTGCGTGAAGGTGTGGTTGATCCACCGGAACCGGTCGCGGTCGGCGACGAACGTGTCCGCGAGCGGGTCGGCGCCGTTGTTGTCCTCGCGCTGGTCGACGCTGCCGGCGCCGTTGTACGCGAGATCGAGGGTCAGGTGCTGTCTGTTCTGCCAGTCGACCGCGTGGTCGACGTCCGCCGGGGTCATCCGGATCGGGTGGGCGACCCCCTCGCCCTGCGGGCAGTCGACGTCTCCCGGGGTGCAGTTGAGCGTCGTGTCCCAGCGGTCGTCCGCGGCGAAGACGTCGTCGACGTGGACGGCGAAGTAGTTGCGCGACGCGCCCAGGTGCACGCCCTGGGTCATCCATTCCACGATGCCGCGGGCCAGCAGCCGGAACTGCTGCTGGTACTGGTTGTACACGAACGTGACGACCAGCTCGCGGCGCCCGTCGTGCCGGTACTCGCCCACGAGCGACCCCCGGGAGGAGCTCCCGGGAATGGGAGCGTCGACGTACGGGGTGAAGTCGGCCCCCGGGGCGGGTGTCGACAGGTAGGCGTAACTCTCGCCCACGTCGGGGGAGTTGTCCTCGAACGGGACCGCACCGTCGAGATAGCCGAAGGGGCCGGCCCGGCCGGCCGTCGTGAGCTGTGCCGTCACGCCGTCGAGGCTGCCCGCGTAGCCGCCGGCCACCGGGTACCGGAGCCCGGCCTCGGGGCGCGCGTAGGTGTAGGCGTCGACCTGCGGGATCGCGTACGTCTGCTCGTACGCCGCGAGGGCCGCCATCTCGGCGGAGTTCGCCGCGAACGGGTTGTCGTTCGGCAGGACGACGGCCTGGAACCTGGCGCGCGGGGTGCCGTCGACGGTGTCCGCCAGGAACGCCGCGTCGATCACCGGCCGCCCGGACTCGGCGAGGTCCACCTCGGTGTACGGCGTGCCGGCGGCGTCGAGTTCGGCGGCGACGGCCGCGGTCGCGGGTCCGCCGTCGTTCACGATCAGCACCCGCAGGTCGATGCGGGGTGCGACGGGATCGGCGTGGGCCGTGCCGGCGGGTAACGCCAGTGCGGCGATGAGCGCGCCGACGGTGAGCGCGGTCGTGCGAATGGTCCGCTTCATGCGGTGAAGTCCCCTCCCCGGGCAGGGGTGAGTACCGCTCCAATGGAGCCGACCACCCCCTGGCGTGACGCCGCCGCCCCCCTCAGACACCGGTCGTCAACACTCTCGTCGCGTCACATAGTGAGGTCTCTGTGTAGCTTTCGTGCGCCTGCTGCGAAACATGACGGAAAAGAGCAGGTATCCAACGGGCGCTTCTGGAAGGCGAGTTGAAGTCCACGGCGCCGAGATCGCGTGGGCTGCGGCGGGCGCGCCGGGAGCCGCCGCGCCGGGCCCGGCTTGAGGAGAGACCCAACCGGAGGGCCGGGGTCCGGCCGCCGCGGCGCCAGTGGTGCAGACCATCTGTACGGTCCGGCGGGGTGAGCGGTTTCAGGTCACGGTCTCCGCCCGCGGGGCCGGGTGGTCCTCGTGGGCGCGGCGCCGACGGGAAGGGGCGGCCGGCCCGCGCGGGGATGCGCGGTCCGGCCGCCCCGGGCCCGGACGGACGGATCAGGCGCAGAGCACGCGGGTCTCGGGCGTGTACACGGGTCCGCCGCTGGTGCTCGTGCTGTCGCTGAACTCGGCGTAGTAGTACGAGTAGAAGCCGATGTTGCCGTTGCAGCCGGAGTCCGCGGCGACCTGGAGCGTCAGCGTGACGGTGCGGCTCTGGCCGGGCGGGATGGTGGACCCGTAGTTCGGGCCGAGGTTGGTGGGCCCGGTGCCTGCACACGGCACGGCGCCGGCCGTGGTGGCCAGGGTGCAGCCGGTGAAGGCGTACTTCAGATCGGGGCGCTGGGTGGTCAGCCAGGTCGGCTCGATCGTCTGGTAGACGAACCACACGTCGTACGTCTGGTGGTTGGTGATCGTCATCGAGAGGTTCACCGTGCCGCCGGGTGTGGTCGTGGCGGCGTCGGTGGCGAAGGTGAGGTCGGCCGGTGCGGGGTCGGCCGCGCTCGCTGCGGGGGCGAGGCCGAAGAGGGCCAGGCCCAGGGCCAGGACGGAGGTGAGGGCGAAACGTCTCAGCTGTGTTGATCGCATGGCCCGGGAGGCTAGGCAGGCGACGAACGCACCGTCTGCCCCCGCGTGGACACGGAACGTGACCGGCGGCCTGAAGTGGATGCCGCGTGAGGGGTCCGTGGAGACTCCGTGGCGGACGGTGCTCGCAAGCTCGTTTCCCCTGTCACGCCGAGGAGCCCGGCTCCCCGGCGTCGTCCGGGTCCGCCCGGATCGGCGAGGCCGGACGTGCCGACGCTATTGGCGGATACCGTGCGCCGGGTTCGTCCCGCGCGGCGGAATGCGGCGGCGGGTGCGCCGACGGAATCGGCCAAGCCGCCGCGTTCCGGCCGGTCCCAGGGTTTTCCGGGCGGCGCCGGGCACATCCCGTGGGCCGCCCGGGCCGGCGCTCCGCCCTTTCGGCGAACTCGGCGCGTTCTCCCGTGCATGAAGCCGTAGGGGTGGGGCACAAGGACGTCAGCTCGGGATGCTCTCCCCCCCTGGCACTCCCGAGCCCCCGGCCCCGCCCGCGTCCGTCCCCCCCTGGACCGCGAGGCGGGGCCGCAATCTTCTCCGGGGCGAGGTGCCACGGTTTCGACCCGAGGCGTCTCGGTGCGCGACGTCGTCCTTCCGGCCCCGACATCCGGCGTGTCCCGCTGTCCCGGCGGTCGCACTCCTCGGCGTGTCGGTGCGTCCGCGAACGGCGCCCTCCCGGGCCCGGAGCCTCCGAATCGACGCCGCCGTCCGGACCCGGAGCCCCCGAGTCGACGCCGCCGTCCGGACCCGGAGCTCGCGAGTGGACGCCGCCGTCCGGGCTCCGAGCCCGTATCCGGAGTGCGTGTCGTCCGGCGCCGGCGCGACCGGAGGCCGGCCCCGGGGCGTGCGATGCGCAGCCCGCAGCCCGCAGCCCGCACCGCAGCTCGCAGCTGGAGCCCCGCCCCGCTTCACTCAGCCGCGGTCCAACGAGCGGGACTCCGCGCGGTGGTCGTAGGACGCCCAGGCGGTCACCGCCGCCACGGTCGTCACGGCCACGGCGGCCACGCGCAGACCCCCCGACGTCACCAGGGCGGCCACCCCCACGAGACCGGCGCCGACCAGCATGATCACCCGGCTGACGACGTGCTGTCCGGGCGACTGCGGCTCCTCGCGGTCCCTGAGGTCGTGCAGGGCGTCCCGCGCCGGATGGCGCGAGCCGCGCCGCGCCCGGGTCCGGTACTGGAGCCCGTAGCTGATCAGGCAGTACAGCACGAGGGCTCCCAGCGCCCACAGCCATGCCCGCCCGTCGAAGGCGCCACCGCCGTCCAGGTGTGCCAGATGCATGACAAGTCTCCTCCGGGTGGCGCGGGGCCCTGGGCATCCGGATGCCCGGGAACGTCCCGGGCACGCGTGGCCGCGCGGCGCCGGGCGACGCGCGTGCCGCGTCGCCCGGCGGGCAGCGTCGCCACGCTGCGCGACTCGACCGAGCTGCGGGCGCTCTCGGGCCGCGCGGAGACCGCGCGG
>NZ_JBICWL010000010.1:0-173058 GCF_043199735.1 Streptomyces sp. NPDC048566 | reverse complement strand
GGCGCCCGGCCGGGGCCCGGGGGGGCCCGGGCGGGGCGCCCCCCGGCGGGGCCGCGGCCCCCCCCCCCCGCGCGGGGGAAATCGCGGCCAACGGGGTGTCGGCCGGGCCGCACGGGACACCCGGACGTCTCCGGCGGGGCACCGCGCCCCGGCACGGTGGCCGGGTTCCGATCGCCGGGCGCGCCACCGCACGGAACCCGAGCGTGGACCCGCACGCATGATCCAGATCCAGATGGAGGCACTCCTCGTGAACGAGAACCTTTGGGGTTACGGCCCGACCGCCGGTCACACGCCCGACGCGGACCTCACCGGCTACAAGGTGGAGGCCACGGACGGCCACATCGGAAAGGTCGACAAGCACTCCGACGAGGTCGGCTCCCAGTACATCGTCGTCGACACCGGGGTCTGGATCTTCGGCAAGGAGGTCCTGCTGCCGGCGGGCACGGTCAAGGCGATCAGCCATGAGGACAGGACCGTCCAGGTGGCGCGGACGAAGGACGAGATCAAGTCGGCCCCGGAGTTCGACAAGGACAAGCACCTCGGCGATCCGCGCTACCGCGACCAGTTGGGCGGCCACTACGGATCGGGTCACTGACCCACCGCCGGCCGCCGGTGCCGGCCCGTACCGCGGGCGGCACCGGCGGTTTCCGCGGGCCGGACCGATCCGGGCGGCTCCGGCGTGGCCCCGCATCCGTCCGGCGCTCGCGACGGGAAGATCGGACGAGAGGGCGCGGCCGTCGCCGCACCGACGCCGGAGCGCGCCCGGACCATTCCGTGCCGGCCACGGCGCGGACGGACCGGCTGCCCGGAGGATGATGCCCCATGGCCGCGAAGCGCGGTGTGCCCGATGTCCTGGTCGTCGGAGGCGGACTCGCCGGTCTGGCCTGCGCCCGCGATCTCGCGGCCGGCGGCTTCGACGTCCGGGTGCTGGAGGCGTCCGACGGTGTGGGCGGACGCATGCGGACCGACGCGCACGACGGGTTCCTCATCGACCGCGGTTTCCAGGTCTTCAACACCTCCTATCCGCAGGTCCGGCGCCGGATTCCGCTGCGCGACCTGCGGCTGCGGCCCTTCACCGCCGGCATCCTGGTGCACACCCCCGACGGGCCGATGCGTTTCGGTGATCCGACCCGCCGGCCCCGCCGCCTGGGCGACCTGCGCCCGGGGCGGCTGGCGGGAACCCGTGACCTGCTCGCCCTGGCGGCCCTGTCCGGCCGGGACATGCTCGCGCCGGTGGGGACCCTGAAGCGCGGTGAGGACCGCACCACGCGGACCGCCCTCGCCGCGGCCGGGTTCTCCGAGGAGTTCGTGGACCGGTTCTTCCGTCCCTTCCTCTCCGGGGTCTTCCTGGAGGACCGGTTGGAGACGTCCGGGAAGGTCTTCCACCTCGTCTGGCGCAGCATGCTGCGCGGCACGCTCTGTCTGCCGGGCACGGGGATCGGGGCGGTGCCCCGCCTGCTGGCCGACGGGCTGCCCCCGGACAGCCTGCGGCTCGACACCCCGGTCGCGGGTCTCACCGACACCGGGGTGGAACTGGACTCCGGAGCCGAACTGGCGGCGCGTGCGGTGGTGGTGGCGACGGGGCCCGGCCCGGCAGGCCGTCTGCTGCCGGGGCTGGACATCCCGGCCTACCGCGTGGTGACCACGTATTACCACGCCGCGTCCCGTTCCCCGCTCGGCGAGGGGACCCTGGTGACGGACAGCCGCCGTCGCTTCCTCAACACCTGCGTCCTCAGCGAGGTGGTTCCCGGCTACGCGCCCCCGGGGATGTCGCTGGTCGCCACCTCGGTCCTCGGGCCCGACCGGGAGGGCCGGGAGGGACTGCTGCGCGACGCGCTCGGCGAGGCGTACGGCACCGACACCACCGCCTGGGAGCTCCTGACCCTCCGGACGATCCCCGACGCGCTGCCCGCGATGCCGCCGCCGCAGCCGCTCACCCGGCCCGCCCGGCTGTCCGCGGGCCGCTACGTGTGCGGCGACCACCGGACCACGGGGTCGGTCCAGGGTGCCCTCGCCTCCGGAGCCCGCGCGGCCCGCGAAGTCGCCCGGGACCTCACCGGGTCCTGAGGGCGGGCGCCCGGAGTGGCCGTCCGGCCGCGGTCGACGGCTCCGCGGACGGCCCCCCCATCCGGGGCCGGTGCGGCTACGGATCACCTGTGAGGGAAAAGGGTGAGCGCGATGAACCACACGTACACGCAGAACGTGCTTCCCGCCGCGGACTCGACCGTGCTCTGCTGCCAGCGAGGCGACCTGCGCCGCCGGTTGACCGAATGGGGTCTGGAGCGCGCCATCCGCGAGGACGTCCTCCTCGTCACCGGTGAACTGCTCGCCAACGCGCTCGGGCACGGACGCCCGCCGGTGCGCGTGGTCTGCACGGAGACCGAGGGGGAGACGGGCAGGCTGCTGCACGTCGAGGTCACCGACGGCGGCAGCGGAATGGACGCCGGTGTCGTCCGGGCGACCTGGCGCCATCCGTCCTTCTCCCTGGCCGACGGGGGGAGGGGCCTGCTGATCGTCGACACGCTGGCCGAGAGCTGGGGCGACGTCGCGACCGCCGACGGGCACACGGTGTGGGCCGACATCGGCTGCACGACCGAGAGCGTCCCCGCCGGGGCCTGAGAGCCCGGAACGCCACGGACGGCGCGCCGCGCGCCCGCAACACGACGGCCCGCTCGCCGGACGGCGGTCCCCGCCACCCCGCTCGGATGCGCCGGCCGCTCGCGGTGCCGGGTCCGAAGGCGGCATGTGCCCCTCCGGGGCGGGATCGGCACCGGTCCGTGCGCCTCCGGGCGGTGCCCCGTGGCGCACGGCGCGGGTCCGGGCCCGCCCGGCACGGAAACGATCCGCCCGGTCAGGCGGTCGTCCGCCCGGACCGGCGGACGTGCAGCACGCTGCCGTCCAGCGGCAGCGGAGCCTGGTCCACCAGGACCAGCCCCGCGTCGGCGAACAGCCGCGCGAAGTGGTCCGCGCGCCGTTCCCGACCGCCGACGTTGCACATCATGTGCAGGTCCCAGGCCGTGGCCAGCGAGGCCGCCCCGTCCGGCGGCAGTACGCGCTCGACGACGAGCAGATCGGCGGTGGCGGGCATCGCGCGGGCGCAGTGACGCAGGATCTCGCGGCAGCGGTCGTCGTCCCAGTCGTGCAGGACACGCGACAGGACGTAGACGTCGCCGCCGGTCGGCACGTCCGCGAAGTCGCCCGCGCGGAAGGTGCATCGGGCCGCGTGCCCGGCCGCGCCGAGCAGACGGCGGGCGATCTCGACGGTCTGCGGGCGCTCCAGCAGGACACCGTGCAGGCCAGGGTGCGCGGAAAGGATTCGGCTGAGCAGTTCGCCGTTGCCGCCGGCGATGTCGACGACGGTGCCGCCCCCGGCCGCGGCGGCGATCACCGGGTGGGCGGGCAGCGGGTCGAACATCCGCGCACCGGCGGCCATCGACCGGTCGAAGAGATCGGCGAGTTCGGGATCACGGGCGAAGTGGTCGAAGTGGTTCGCGCCGAAACGTCGTTCGAAGGCGACCCGCCCGGTGCGCACGGTCTCGTCGAGCCCCGCGAAGGACTCGTAGAACGGTCCGCCGTACATCAGGGCCAGCGGCCGCATCGACCCCTCCGCGTCGGCGCGCAGCAGCCGGCCGCTCTCGGTGAGCCGGAACCCTTCGCGGTCCTCGCACACCACGCCCAGCATGGACAGGTAGCGCAGCAGGGTCGTCAGGTGGGGCGCGCGGGCGCCGACGCGCTCGGCGAGTTCCGCCGCACCGGTGCCGCGCCCCGCGTCCATCGCGTCGGCCACCCCGAGCCGGGCGAACGCGGCCAGGGCCTGCGTCGTCCACGCCCCGGTCAGCAGGCGCAGCACCGTCTCCGCGGGCTGCCGCCCCCGGTGCTCGGCGAGATGGGCGTCGAGGATGTCGCGGTGGTCGCCGGGCACGTACAGCTCCACCCGCCGGTAGCCGGCCTTGGCCTCGGCCGGCGCGTCGAAGTAGAACACGGTGCCGTTCTCGTGCGGGTTGTAGCCGCCGCCCCCGGGGGTGGCTCCGTACCGCCCGAAGGCGGCGCAGAGGCCGCGGAGCACGAGGGGGTCCGGCGCGTCGACCTCGAAGGCGACGTGCGCCTCGTGCTGTCGCCGCCGTTCCTGCGCGGCGACGTCTTCCAGCCCCGACCACGGCGGCACCGTCAGCGCGAACACCTCGACCGTGCGCCGCGCCCCGTCCCGGCCCTGCACCGCGGGGCGCAGGATGCCGACGTCGAGATCGCCGGCGGGCCGCCCGTGCCGTGCGGCGAGACGTTCGCGGACGACGACACTCGGCACGGGCGGAGCGCCGCCGGCCAGTCCGCACGCGGCGAGCAGGGTGTCCAGTGCCGCCGTGTCGGGCGGGAAGACGAGCAGCGCCGCGTGGGAGAAGGAGCAGCGTTCCGCCATCGTGCGCAGTTCCGGGCCGTCGAGCCCGGGGAGCAGCAGGGGGAGGAGCGTGGCGGTGTCCTGCTCCTTGACGAAGTCGACCGTCGCGCGCAGACGGGACGTGTCGCCCGACCATGCCGTGATCATCGCGGGGGTTCCTCATTCCGGGGTTCGGAGGTGTGGGTGCGCAGGTACGCCGTGCGGGTGCGGGTGCGGGTGCGGGTGCGGGTGCGGGTGCGGGTGGGCAGGGGAGGGGAGAGGGGAAGGGCCTTGGGGCGAGGCTCCGGGCCCGGGCCGGTGCCGGGAGCCGGGTGGTGGCGCGGGACGGCGGGCTAGACGCCCACGTAGTGCTCGGCGAACCAGTCCTGGCGGCTGCGCGAGGTGCGCAGCGAGGCGAGGCGGGAGCGGCGCAGGCCGTCGTCGAACAGCGACGCGCCGTCCGTGCCGGCCGGGCCGTGCAGGAGCCCGATCATCCACTGCGAGAACTCCTGCGCCCGCCAGATGTGCGTGAGGCAGCGCGCCGAATAGCCGTCGAGGCCCGCGGAGCCCCCTCCGGTGAAATCGTCGATCAGGGCGCGGGCCAGGACCGCCGCCTCCAGCACCGCCAGGTTGGCGCCCTTCGCCGCGGACGGGCTGATCAGCCCCGCCGCGTCGCCGACCAGGAACAGCGCACCGTGCCGCAGCGGTTCGATCACGTCGGACTCCAGGCCGACGATCGACCGCTGCACGACCCGCCCGCGGCGCAGTGGGCCGTACTCCCGCGCCCGCATCCGCAGGTCGAGTTCGTCCCAGATCCGCTCCTCGGACCAGGCGCCGGCCGCTGTGCCGCGCTCGCACTGGAGGTAGTAGCGGGTGATCTCGCCGGTGCGGGCCATGTGGCCGGCGAACCCGCGCTCGTGGGCCGCGTAGCCGACGGCGTCCATGCTGGGCGGCGCCTCGGCGAGCAGGCCGAGCCAGGTCACGCCGTGGTCGCGGTGGTGGCGGACGGTCCCGGGCGGCAGGGAGCGCCGGGCCGCGCCGTGCCGTCCGTCGCAGCCGGCCACGTAGCGTCCCCGCCAGCGGCCGGGCCGGCCGCCGGCCTCGCGCACGGACACCTCCGGTCGGCCGGTGCCGGGCGCGTGCACGGCCGTGGCCTCGGTGCCGAAACGGATCCGCCCGCCGTGTGCCACGAAGCGCGTCAACAGGTCGCTCACCAGGTCCTGTTGGGGGTACACGGTGTGCCGCTCGCCGCGACCGAGCCCGCTGTAGTCCAGCCGGAACCTGCCGTCGTCGGTGCGGAACTCGCAGGTGCTGTGGGGGTGTCCGCGCCGGTGCAGCCCGTCGGCGAGGCCGTACCGGTCCAGGATCCGTACGGTGTTGGCGGCGAGGAATCCGGCGCGCGCCCGTGTCTCCACCTGCTCGCGCTCGGCCCGCTCCAGGACGACGCAGTCGATCCCGTGGTCCACGAGGATGTTGCCGAGGACGAGCCCGGCCGGTCCGGCCCCGAGGACGATCACGCCGGTCACATGGTCGGCCGCCGGCCGCCGACTCTTCCCGTCTGTCACGGAACAAGATCCTAAAGAGCCGAAAATACGGCCTCGGACCGAAATCACCTGAATGCGCGAAGCGAACGCGAAAGTGACGGGTGGGGTGGGTGCGCGGGATGCGTCGACCGCCGTACGGGCACTAGGTCGAACGGGTGTCCGGAGTGCGGCGTTCCTCAGGGGAGTGGCTGCTCCGTCCAGATCGTCTTGCCCTCGGCGGTGTAGCGGATGCCCCAGTTGTGGCTCATCTCCTGGCAGATGAACAGGCCGCGGCCGCCCTCGTCGACCGTGCGGGCGTGCCGGATGCGCGGAGCGGCGCCGCCGCCGTCGCTGACCTCGCAGGTGAGCGTCGTGTCCTTGATGAGCCGCAGCCGGATGGGCGGTGCCCCGTGGCGCACGGCGTTGGTCACCAGTTCGCTGACGATCAGTTCGGTGGCGGAGGCGGTCTCCTCGCTCACCCGCCACCTCCGCAGGCGGTGCTGCGCGTGGTGCCGTGCGGTCGCCACGGCGGCCGGCACCGGGTCGAGCGGCCAGGTGGCCACCTGGTCGGGCGGGAAGGCCCGGGTGCGGGCGAGGAGCAGCAGGACGTCGTCGGTACCGTCCGTGCCGCGCAGCCGGTAGAGGATGTCGTCGCGCAGTTCGGTCAGCGACCGGTCCAGCCGGGACAGCGCCTCGCGCAGCAGCCTGGCCGGACGCGTTCCCTCGGAGGCCGGGAAGGACGAGGTCCACAGGGCGAGCACGCTGCCGTCCCGCAGGGGCACGGACGTCGTGGCGAACGGCGGCCCGTCCCGATGGCCCAGCAGCGGGCCGGTCGGCAGGTCCGGCACCCCGACGACCCCGTCGGCGTGCGCCACCACCGGCGTGGGATGTCCGGCGGAGGCCATCGCGCAGACGCCGCGCAGCGGGTCGTTGACCACGTACGCGCAGCTGGCCCGGAGCGGCTGCCGGTGCAGCGGGTCGCCCGGCGGGAGCGCCAGGCGCTCGTCGGCGAGCCGCACCACCGTGTCGTTGAGCCGGGCCAGCAGTTCGTCGGGCTCCAGGTCGAGCGCGGCGAGCGACCGCACGACCGTCCGCAGCTGGCCCATGGTGGTCGCCGCGTCGATGCCGCTGCCCTCGACCTCGCCCACGGCCAGAGCGGTGCGGGCGCCGGGAAGGCTGAACGCGTCGAACCAGGTGCCCGCGCCCGCGTCGGCCGGCAGGTGCAGCTGGGCGAACTCCACCGCCGTCTGCGAGGGCGGTACCGGGGGCAGCAGATGGCGTTGCAGCGCCGCCGCGATGGTGTGCTCGTGGGTGTAGCGGCGGGCGTTGTCGAGGCTGAGCGCCGTGTGCGTGGCCAGCTCGTGGGTGAGGGCCACGTCGTCGGCGTCGAACACGTCGCTCGACCGGACGCGGTACAGGCTCAGCAGGCCGAGTACCGAGCCGCGCACCGCGAGCGGTGCGGTGAGCAGCATGCGGGCGCCGGAGTCCCGGATGGCGCGCGCCCGTTCGGGGTCGGCGGCCAGCCAGGGAGTGTCCTCGTCGAGGGTGACGGCGCGCGGTTTCAGATCGATGAGCGCCTGTGAGTACGGGGTCGGCGACGGCAGCGCGCGGACGTCGCCCAGCGGATGGGCCTGCGCCGCCCGGTCGGAGCCGGCGTTGCGGAACGCGGCACGCCGCAGCGGGACCTCGCGGCCGAGCGGACTGAGCGGCGGGTCCTCCCCCCGCACGACGGCGTCGACCACCTCGACCACCGCGATGTCGGCGAATCCCGGCACCAGCGCCTGGACCAGCTCCTCGCAGGTGGTGACGGTGTCGAGGCTGCGCCCGACGCGCTCGCGCACCGAGGCGAGTGTCCCGGTGCGCCGCTCGGTGCGCAGATGCTCGGTGACCTCGGTCAGCGAGAGGACCGCGCCGCGCGCGTCCTTCAGCGGAAAGGCGGAGACCCGCACGAAGCGTTCGGGCCCGCCCTCCGTCGGCGGGGCGAGACGTACGACGTAGTCCGTGACCGGCGTGCCCGAGGTGACGACCTCCCGCAGGACGGAGTCGAACTCCTTCGGCCGGGACGGGCGGCACACCTCGTCGGCCGGCCGGCCGCGGGCCTCGTCGGCGGTGGTGCCGCACAGGACGGCGGCGGGCTCGTTGAGGCTGAGGACCCGCAGCCGCGGGTCCAGGACGAAGAACGCCTCCCGCGTGTTGGCGCGCAGCGCGTCGAAGACGGCACTGCCGGTCCCGGACGCACCGCCGTCCCGCCCGGCGGCCGGCCCGCCCCGAGGCGCCTCGAAGATCCCCCACGCCCTTCCGCCCCCGGGGAGCGGCACGGGGCGCAGCCGCAGCTCCACGGGCGCGCCCTCCGCGTCCAGGACCTCGGGGGTTCCGGTGAGGGGGCCGGTGCGGGTCGCGGGGTCCTCCCCCTCCTGTCGGCCCTCCTCGGCGGGCACCTCGGGGGCGAGCATGTCCAGCGCCGTCCTTCCCACCGCCTCGGAGGCCGGGCGCCGCCACAGCTCCTCCGCCCGGGGGCTCCACCCGACGACGGCGCCGGTCTCGTCGACGATCATCAGCGGAGCCTCACCCGTCACGGGAATCACCTCTGCTGTGGGTCCGGCCGGGCGCCTCCGGGTCGGGGAGGCAGGCGGCGGCTGATTCTCACCGGACGGGGCCGTGTCGCGAGCCGTGTGCTCCTCGGCCGACCGAGCACATTTTCTCCAATGTAGGACCTCTTCCCGGGCGTGGCGCGTCGGCGGCGGGGCGGCACGCGAGGGCCGCCCGATCCCGGCGCCGAGCCGCCGCACGCCGGACCGGACCCGCCGGCCGGGGCGGCGGACGGTCCGGCCTCCCGCCTCGCCCGGCGGGCCGGAGGGTCCGGCGGAGCGGCCGTCGCGGCCCCCGCCCGGCCGCTCCGGGCGAGAGGCCGGCGCACCCCGGCCGAAGGTGGCAGGGCGCCGCCGCACCCGGTGCGTGCGGCGGCCCGCTCCCCGCTCCCGGCCGCGGCGGCGTGGACCGCGCGGGGGGCGTGGGACCGCGGCCGGCCGTCCCGCGCCGCCCGGTCGGTGCCGGCGCCGTCTCCGGCGAGGAGCGCAACCGGTGGTCCGGCCGCGCTCTCGGTGAACGCGCCGGACGCCAGGGCCCGCAGGCGGACGCGGTACGGCGCCTGGCCGGTGAACTCGTCCACGGGGTCGGAGAAGACGTCGTCGACGACGAGAAGCCCGCCCTCCGCGACATGGGTGCCCGGCCCCGGCTCCGGGAGCGCAGTCCGCGCCCTCTGGGGGAGCGGACGTGGCGCACGGCCGGACGCGGGCGGACCGGGCACAGCGTATCCGCTCCGTCACCGCCGCGTCACAGCCCGGTCCGGGCGAGAACCGCGTTGGCGCGGGCGTCCTCTGTAGGGGTGCGTGCCGGCGCGTGACCGGCAGTGGGTCGAGGTATCGGGGGATTCCATGCGCACCACAACGCTGTTCGCGGCGGGCACCCGCCGGGCCGCCGGGACGGCCGTCGCCGTGTCGGCCGCCGCGCTGCTCGCGACCGCCTGCGGGCCGGACGTCGCCGGGGCCGGCGCGTCGCCGCCCGCCGGCACCCCGTCGCCCACCGCTTCGGCTGCGGCCACGCCCGGCTCCTCGGCGGGCGGCGCGGGAGCGTCGGGCGGGCCCTCGGCCGCCGCGTCCTCGGCCGGACCGGGCACCGCCTCCGCCTCCTCGGCCCCCGAGGTCCCGCCGTGCC
The DNA here is from genome assembly GCF_043199735.1 of Streptomyces sp. NPDC048566. NCBI lineage: Bacteria > Bacillati > Actinomycetota > Actinomycetes > Kitasatosporales > Streptomycetaceae > Streptomyces > Streptomyces sp. NPDC048566. The sequence continues at coordinate 163,449 of NZ_JBICWL010000010.1, read as the reverse complement.
CGGGATCGGCGCTGGAGGTCTCCCTGCGCCAGGCCGACGTCCGGCCGCAGGGCACCGGCACGGGTGCCGCGCTCGTCGCCCTCGCCAACACGTCCGGCACCCCCTGCTCCCTCCAGGGTCACCCGATCGTGGCCGGTGCCGCCGCCGGCTCGCCGGGGAAGGGCCGTCCGCTGGCGGTGACCCCGGCGGGCACCGCCGCCCGCGTGGTGCTCGCGCCGGGGGCGAAGGGCTGGATCAAGCTGACGTTCGTGCAGGTCCAGGGCGAGGGGGACGGGTACTGCGTGTCCGGGACGGAGCCGGTCGCCTACCCCACCCTGGTGATCGGGCTGCCGGGCGCCGGTGCGCACCAGGTGGCGCTCGACGACGGGGTGGTGGCCGAGTGCGAGGACACGGTGACCGCCACCGCCGTCACCGCCTCGGTGCCCACCTGAGTCCCGCGGGTCCCGCGCCGGGCCGTGGGGGCGGCCGGGGCGGCCCCCACGGCCGGCGGGCATCCGGTGACCGGCGGCGTGCGACGTCACTGGCGCGGCGCCCGGGCGCCGCGCCGTGGCCGCGCTCGGCCGGGAGCGCGGCCTCGTCCGCGCAGTGTCGCGACGGTGCACGCCCCCGCGGGAATGCGGACGGGGGGTGTGCTGTTACAGCTCACGTAACTGATTGGCATGCGCGAGTCAAAGGCTCGGGTGTGGTGGGCGAAGGAGGACCTCATGGCACGCAGCACCGCGCGCCCCGTCGTCACGCTGAGGTCGACGGCCGGCACCGGCGTCACGTACGTGACGCGCAAGAACCGCGGGAACGACCCGGACCGGCTCGTCCTGCGCAAGTACGACCCCCGGGCGGGCCGGCACGTCGCGTTCCGCGAGCAGCGCTGACCGGGCGCCGGCGATGGCCCGCACGCCCGTACCCGCCCCGGCGAATCGAGGAGGACATCCCATGAGGCCCGGCATCCACCCCGTCTCCCGTCCGGTCGTCTTCCGGGACCGTGCCGCGGACGTCGCGTTCCTGACGCGCTCGACCGTGCGCTCGGACCGCACGATCGAGTGGGCGGACGGCACCGTGTACCCGCTGGTCGACGTCGAGATCTCGTCGGCGAGCCACCCGTTCCACACCGGGACCTCCCGGGTCCTGGACACCGCCGGCCGGGTGGAGCGCTTCGAGCGCCGCTACGGCCACGCCGCGAACCGGGCGTGAAGGGGCCCGGCGGGTGCCGGGAGGTCCCGGTTACCGTCGGCGCCCCGCGTCCCGCCCGGCAGTGAGGAGAATCCCGTGAAGGTACGCACGTCGCTTCGCTCGTTGAAGTCCAGGCCCGGCGCCCAGGTGGTGCGCCGGCGCGGCGTGGTCTTCGTCGTCAACCGCAAGGACCCGCGCCGCAAGGCCCGCCAGGGCTGAGGGGCTCCCCGCGACAGACGCGTCCGGCCCGGCCACCGCACCCGCGGCGGCCGGGCCGGACGCGTCCGCGTCCGCCGCCGAACCGTCCGACCGCCCCGCGGCCGTCCGGTCCCGGAGGCGGCCGGGAGTTACGATCACGCGTGTGACGCGTCCGCTCCACCGGTGCCCCGGTCACCCGCGGCGGCGGCGTGCCCGTGGAGGGAACCGGTGCGTGCGGTCGCACCGGTGGCAGAACCCCGAAGGGAGCCGTTCGTGACCACGGCGAAGGACCTGTTCATCGTCACGATGGACAGGGAGCCGGACCACCCGGTGGGGCAGGGAGACCTCTCGCTCGCCCTCGCGGGCGCGGAGGTGATCGACCTGGTCGGCACCGAGATCCTCGGGCTGGACGGCGACCGCATGGTGCCGCGGCCGGCCACGGCGACGGACGACCGACTGCTGGACGAGGCGGCGTCGGCGCTCGACCGGCGGGCACCGTACGAGCGGGTCGAGGACTGGCTGTGGCGCAGGGGCCGCGATCTGGCCGCCGTCTACCAGCGCGACCTCGAACAGTCGGGGCAGCTCGTCCGGCAGAAGCGCGGCCGGCTCTCGTTCAAGGGCGAGCGCATGGAACTCACCGACTCCCCGGCGCGTACGCGCGCGCTGCACCGCTGGGCGGCGGACGAGCCCGTCCTGCTCGCTCTGGCCGCGGTCGTCGGAATCCCCGCCGAGCAGGCGGAGGACACGCCCGCCGTGGCCGACGAGAGCGCCACCACCGTCCTGGTCGCCGTGCACGACGCGGTGATGGAACTGGAGGCGGTCCGCCAGCGGCGGTCCATCGAGAAGGCGGCGTTCGCCAACATCTGGCGCGGCTGAGGCGCCGCCGGCCGGCGGACCGGGCGAACCGGTCCCGAGGCGGGGCCGACCGCTTAGCCGGACGTCTCCCGGGCCCGCCGCAGGCTGTCGCGCGCCGCCTCCACCTGCGCCTCCACCCGGGGCGCGCGCCGGGCGCGCAGCGTGTCGGAGACGCGCTGGAGGGTCTTGGTGAGCGGGTTCCGGTCCTGCCCCTCGGCGGCGGCCCGCACGGCGGAGGCCGCGTCACGGAACTCCTCCATGTCGGCGAGCGCGGCGTGGGCCAGTTCCGTCGCCTCCCGGTACAGGTCGCGGGACCGGGTCATGGCCTCGAGGGCCTCGGCGTAGGAGGCCGCCTGGGCGCGCGCCCGGGCCAGCTCCTCCTCCAGTGTCAGCAGCCGCCACTCCTTCCGGAGCGCGGTGAGGGCCGCCGCCGCGTCGTCCGGCATCGGCCAGGGCAGGGCGGCGAACCGCGCGACCTTGTCCAGCAACTCCGTCGGTGCGGAGCCGTCGAGGAAGACGCTCCGGACGCTGTGGTCCTCCGGGTCGTAACCGACGCGGGCCGGGGTGCCGGGCAGGATCACGGCCCCGCCGCGCGGCACCGACGCGTCCAGGTCGCCGAGGGCCCAGTTGACCGCGTGATACTGCTCCGGCGAGGCCCGGTGCTCCACCACCCGGTGCCGCAGGGCGGGCGGCAGCAGCCGGACCAGCGGCAGCCGGCCCTCGCGGTCGGGCGTCATCGCCTCGTGGACGACGACGTGGATGCTCCAGCTGTGCCGGCCGCTGTCCTTGATCAGCCGGCGCAGCACGGCGTCGTCCTTCGGCAGAGGGTTGACGTCCCGCAGCCGCAGCCCGGTCGCCGCGTCGCGTTCCCAGTCCAGGCCGCCGTCCGCGGGCCAGAACACCTCGGCGGGGGACTGCCACGCCTCCTCCCAGGCCCGCTCGGCCTCGGCCGCCAGCGTCCAGCGGCGGTCGCCGCCGACCTCCTCCCGGGCGTCCGTGACGAGCCGCGCCCGGACCGTGACGCCGTCCGCGGCGAACCAGCGGGCCTCGAAGACGTGGCCGCCGGGGACCGTGGCGTCCCCCGTCTCCAGGAAGTCCTGGATGCGTTCACTGCTCTTGAGTTCCCGCAGCCGCTCGCGGACGGCGTTCTGCGGTGCGGGGCCGCTGTGGCGTCCGGCGGCCAGCCAGACGGTGTCCGGAGCGGTGGGACGGTCTGTGGAGGACTTCGGCATGAGTCACTTTGCTGGTGGGTGGTGGTGTGCAGTCCCAGTATGGTCACCTCGCGCCGCGATCCGGGGACGTGGCCCCCAGGAGGGTCACGGACGTCCGCCCTCGCGGGAGAAGCGAGCACTTCAAGGCCGTCTACGACGCTTTGTTCGCATCGGGCGAGTTCGTGGACGCCGGTGCCCGCCGCCTGCTGCGGTGATCGCCGCGGGCGCCTGTTCCGGGTATCGGCTTTTTCGCCCTTTTCGGGTTGTTTTCTGCGGAATTACCGGTCCTCGGTTGTTGACTTTTGGTCACCTTCGTTAGGAGGTCGGCTGCCTCCCCGGCCGTTCCGCCGGTTGGGGCGCCCGGTGTCGGTCACGTTTCGAGCACGTGAGGTGCGGGGTCTTGACGGCGGTCGGGTGATCCGGCTGTCATTACGCCCACGTTGTTCGGTCAAGTTGGTTTCTGATCGATTTTAGCGGCTTGCCTGCCGCTCATCCGCCTGGCCGAACCCTGCCCTCAGGAGCCGTCATGCCCCTTCACCACCCCGGTCCCTCCGTCCCCGCCCCCAGCCGTCGCACCCTGCTCCGCGCCATCGGTGGCGCGGCGGCGCTGGGCGCGGGCATACCCCTGCTCGGCGCCTGCGGCGGCAGCGGGAGTTCGGCCGACCCCAAGACGGTCACGCTCGGCTCCAACGCCTCCGACGCCGTGCCCAAGAAGGCGTTCGCCGACATCTACGCCGCCTTCAGGAAGCAGTCCGGCATCACGGTCGACGTGAACACGAAGGACCACAACACCTTCCAGGAGCAGATCAACTCCTACCTCCAGGGCACACCGGACGACGTGTTCAACTGGTTCGCCGGCTACCGCATGCAGTTCTTCGCCTCCAAGAAGCTCGCCTCTCCGATAGACGACGTGTGGGACGAGATCGGGGACGGGTTCCCCGACGCCATGAAGAAGCTCAGCAAGGGCGAGGACGGCAGGTACTACTTCGTGCCGCTCTACACGTACCCCTGGGGCGTCTTCTACCGTAAGAGCGTCTTCCGGCAGTACGGCTACGAGGTCCCCGCCACCTGGGACCGGCTGGTCGCCCTGTGCAAGCGGATGAAGAAGGACGGCTTGGTGCCGATCGCCTTCGCCGACAAGGACGCGTGGCCGGCGATGGGCACCTTCGACCAGATCAACTTCCGTCTCAACGGCTACGACTTCCATGTCGAGCTGATGGCCGGCAAGGCGTCCTGGACCGACCCGAGGGTCAAGGCCGTGTTCGACCACTGGGCGGAACTCCTTCCCTACCACCAGGACGGCTTCATGGGCCGCACCTGGCAGGACGCGGCGCAGGCCCTGGTGGCCAAGAAGGCCGGCATGTACCTCCTCGGCTCCTTCGTGGCGCAGCAGTTCACGGACCAGGCCGATCTCGACGACCTCGACTTCTTCGCCTTCCCCGAGATGGACCCCGCCCACGGCCAGGACACCGTGGAGGCGCCCACCGACGGCTTCATGGTCAGCAGGTCCCCGAAGAACCGCAGCGGTGTCGTCGAACTCCTCCGCTACCTCGGCACCCCCGCCGCCGAGCAGATCTACCTCCGGGCCGACTCCAGCGTCGTCGGCGCCTCCGCCAAGGCGGACACCTCGTCCTACAGCGCGCTCCAGAAGAAGGCCTACGACATGATCAGCGGCGCCAAGAGCCTCACCCAGTTCATGGACCGCGACTCCCGTCCGGACTTCACCTCCACGGTGATGCAGCCGGGCCTGCAGAAGTTCCTCCAGAATCCCCGGGGTGTCGACGATCTGCTGTCCTCGATCGAGCGCCAGAAGAAGACGATCTTCGCGTCCGCATGATCGCCGAGACCGACATGAAGACCCCGGAGGCCGCCGCCGCGCCGCCTCCCGGGCCCGCACCCGAGCGGACGGCGGCCCCGCGGGGCCGCCGGCGTCTGCTGACCCGACGCGACCGCGTCACGCTCGCCCTCATGGCCGGTGTTCCCACGGTCCTGCACGTGACCCTCGTCTGGGTCACCGCGCTCGCCTCGATCACCTTGGCCTTCACCACCTGGGACGGCATCGGATTCGACTCCATCACCTGGGTCGGTCTGCGCAACTTCCGGGAACTGTTCACCGACAACCCGCAGTTCTGGCCGGCGCTCCAGCACAACGTCATCTGGTTCGCCGCGCTCATCCTGGTCCCCACGCCGATGGGCCTGTTCCTCGCGGTACAGCTCGACAAGCACATCCGGTTCAGCCGCGTCTACCAGACGGCGTTCTTCCTGCCGGTCGTCGTCTCCCTCGCGGTCACCGGCTTCGTCTGGCAGCTCGTCTACAACCCCGACACCGGCCTGATCAACAGCCTGGCGGGCACGAACAGGCCGGGCCACTACATCGACTGGATCGGCGACCCGCACCTGAACCTGTGGGCCGTCCTCGTCGCCGCCTCCTGGCGGCACACCGGGTACATGATGATCCTCTACCTGGCGGGCCTCAAGGGAGTCGACCCCTCACTGCGCGAGGCGGCGGCGCTCGACGGAGCGGGCGAGTGGCAGACGTTCCGAAGTGTCGTCTTCCCGACCCTGCGGCCCACCAACACCGTCGTCCTCGTCGTCACGATCATCGAGGCGCTGCGCGCCTTCGACCTGGTCTTCGTCTTCAACAAGGGCGCGCAGGGCACCGAACTGCTGTCGATCCTGATCACCGACAACATCATCGGAGAGTCCAGCCGGATCGGCTACGGATCGGCGATCGCCGTCGTCCTGCTGGTCATCTCCCTCGCGGTCATCATCCCGTACCTGATCGCGACCTTCCGGAAGGAGCGGCGCGCATGAGCACTCCTACCACCGCACTCGGCCGCGGGCGCCCGCCGGTCCGCCCGGCCCGGCTGCTGCTGCACGTGTTCCTCGTCGTCACCTCGCTGGCCTGGCTCGCCCCGCTGCTGTGGGCGGTCCTCGCCGCCCTGCGCCCGTACGCCGAGACCAGCGACAGGGGCTACGTCTCGTGGCCGCACGCACTGAGCACGGACAACTTCACGACCGCCTTCCGGCAGTCCGACATGGCGCACTACCTCGGCAACACGCTCCTGATAGCGGTCCCCGCCGTCCTCCTGACACTGTTCCTGTCGTCGATGGTGGCCTTCTACGTCAGCCGCTTCGACTTCCGGCTCAACGTGTTCCTGCTGCTGGTGTTCACCGCGGGCAACCTGCTGCCCCAGCAGGTCATCATCACCCCGCTGTACCGGATGTACCTGCTCGTCGACCTGCCCGGCATCACGCAGAGCGGCAAGCTCTACGACTCCGCGCTCGGGCTCGTCCTCATCCACGTGGCCTTCCAGTCCGGCTTCTGCGCGTTCGTGCTCAGCAACTACATGCGCATGCTCCCCGTGGAACTGACGGAGGCCGCCCTGGTCGACGGCGCCTCGGTGTGGCGGATGTACTGGCAGATCGTGCTGCCCCTGTGCAGGCCGGCCATGGCGGCCCTGGCCACGCTGCTCTCCATCTGGATCTACAACGACTTCTTCTGGGCCATCGTGCTGATCTCGACCGGCGAGAACATGCCCATCACCTCAGCGCTGAACAACCTCTCCGGGCAGTACTTCACCGACCCCAACCTGGTGGCCGCCGGTGCCCTGCTCACCGCCGTGCCCACGCTCGTCGTGTACTTCGCCCTCCAGCGCCAGTTCGTCAGCGGCCTGACCCTCGGCGCCAACAAGGGCTGACGCCGGGGACACGACCGAAGGGGGCCCGCACCGCGGAGGTGCGCGCCCCCTTCGCGTCCCGTTCGCCGTGCTGCCGGCCGGGCGCTGTCAGCGTCCGGCCCAGCGCCGTACGCGGGATGTCGCCGTTCGGGTCATCTCCTGGGCCCTGCCGCGCAGTTGCTCCCGGCGTCCGGCCCGCTCGACCGCCGGGTCGCCCATGGCCCGGCCGACCGACTCCGTCACCCTGCCCTTGAGCTGTGTCACCTTCGGATTGCCCTTGAACCTCATCGCCGTCCTCCCGGGGGGACCTCCGGCGCCGCTTCGCGGCCTCCCTCACCGTCTGGCCCGCCGACGCCCCCGCAAACCGGCCGGACCGCCGCGAGCCGGATCGCGGCGGGTTTCCGCGCGCCGACTGCGGGGACCCGGAGGAAAGGAGCCCGGAGGCGCAGGGAAGCAGGTCCCGAACGGGCCGGACACAGAAGGAAGATGAAGCGTCGTGACCGCGGACACCAGCAGCAGGACCATCATCCGGACCGAGACGGAGTGGGCCGAGGCGCGCCGTCGGGGGAGTGGTCCGCGGACCTGTGTCCCCGCGACCATCGACCGGACGGCCCGCCCGGACCGGCCCGTCCCCGAGGGCAACATCGTCCGGGGCGAGGACTGAGCGCCCCCGCGGAGGACGACCGTCCGGGCGCCGGGGACGGGGGCGGGCGGGGGGGGGGGGCCCCGCGCCGCGGCCCCCCCCGGGGCGGGCCGCCCCCCCGCCCGGCCGCGGGGGGGGCCGGCCCCCCCCGGGGGCGCCCCCCCGCCGGGGGGCGGGGGCGGGCCCGGGCGGGCCCCCCCCCCCCCGGGGGCCCCCCCCGCCCGTTCCCGTCCCCACGCGCGGGCCCTGTCCGCGGCGGTCACCGGCGCACCGGATGGGGGCGCCCTCCCGCCTCGGGAGGGCGCCCCCATCCGGTGGGCTCGGCGGTCCGGGTCAGGCGGAGCGGGTCACGCGCCGCCGTCCGCCTCGGACCGCAGGCGCCGGACCTCGTCCTGCGGCGCCTGCCGGAGGCCGTCGTCCTGCGGCACCTCCGGCACGTCGTCGGGGACCAGATGGACCGCCGCCTCCTCGGCGGACGCCGCGGCACCGTCGATCCCGACGTCCTCGGCGAGCATGTCGTTCTCGGCGTCCTCCAGGGCGTCCCCGTCGTAGCCCACCAGACGCCCCGCGCGGTCCCCGCCCACCTCGCCGTCCAGCGGCTCGCCGGCACCGTCCTCCAGGTCGCCCACCCCGTCGTCGGCCGCGTCCGGTTCCTCCAGCGCGGGGTCCCGCCGCTCCTCGGCGAGCCGCTCGTCGAGGGTCTCGCCCTCGCGTTGCTCACGCTCCGTGATGCCCTGGTGTTCGACGCCCAGCGGGCGCTCGGGCGGTGACCATCCCTCGTCGTAGGGGTCGGCGCCCCGGTCCTCCAGGGTGTCCTCCGCGTCGAGGATGCCCTCGTCCTCGCGGTCGTCGAGGCCCTCCGGCTGGTAGACCTCGTCCCCCATGGCGTCGTCCTCGCTCTGGCTGCCCATGTCGTCAGCGACCTCCGGATGGTTCGAAACGTGTCATCGCCCCGCGTACCCAGGCTCGCCCGGCCCACCCGTTCCGGCACGCCGGGCGAGCCGTGCGCACCCACGGTGACCGTTCGCGGCGGGCGGTGATCCGCGGCCCGGATGTTTGGCCCCGGCCTGGACGGTCACCCGGGTTCCAGCAACCGATGTCGAGCCTGATGGGGAAGTGAGCAGTTGTGGCTGGCGACCAGAAGGCCAAGGCCAAGATGGAACAGGCCAAGGGCAAGGCCAAGGAGACCACCGGACGCGCGGTGGGCAACGAGCGGATGACCGCCGAGGGCCGCGCCGAGAAGGCCAAGGGCGACGCACGGCAGGCCAAGGAGAAGACGAAGGACTCCTTCAAGCACTGACGTCGCACGGCCTCGGGCCGTGCCGGGTGGGGCCCGTTCCCCGGAACGGGCCCCACCGGCCTGTCCGGGCACCGGTGCGCCCGGCGTCCGTGTTGCCGTCCGGCCGCGCGGGCCGAGGATGGTGGGGAGCGGCGGAGAGGAGCACCCGGCGTGGGAGCGGTGCACGCGCGGACAGGCGGGCGGGGCGACGGTGCGCGGGAGCCGGCCGAAGGAGCCGATCCGCGGCGCTGGCGCGCCCTGTGGGTGACCCTGGCCGCCGGGTTCATGAGTCTGCTCGACGTCACCATCGTCGCCGTCGCCCTGCCGTCCATGCAGCGTGACCTGCACGCCTCCGCCCCGGCCATCCAGTGGGTCGTCTCCGGATACGCCCTCACCTTCGCCCTGGTGCTGGTGACCGCCGGACGCCTCGGTGACGCGATGGGCCGGCGGAGGATCTTCCTGACGGCGCTCGCGGCCTTCGTCCTGTGCAGCGCGGCGGCGGGTGCCGCCGGGGGCATCGGCTGGCTCGTCGCCGCCCGGCTGGCGCAAGGGGTGGCCGCCGGATGCCTCGCCCCGCAGAACTCCGCCCTCATCCAGCAGATGTTCCGCGGCGCCGAGCGCGGACGGGCCTTCGGCCTCTTCGGGGCCACCGTCGGCATCTCCAGCGCCGTCGGCCCCGTCGTCGGCGGACTCATCCTGAACCTCGCCGACGGGCCCGGCGGATGGCGCTGGATCTTCTACGTGAACGTGCCCGTCGGGGCCGTCGCCCTCCTGCTGGGCCTGCGCCTGCTGCCCAGGGTCGCCCCGGGGCGCCGGGAGCGCCTCGACCTGCCCGGCGTTCTGCTCCTCGGGTGCGGGGTGCTCGCGCTGATGCTGCCGCTGGTGATGGCGGAGTCCGGCGGCGTCCGCGAACTGTGGTGGCTCTTCCCCGCGGGAATCGCTTTCCTCGGGGTGTTCGCCCGCTGGGAACGGCACCTCGCGGCGGCCGGCGGCCGCCCGCTGCTGGACCCCCGGCTGGTCACGAGCACCCGCGGCTACGCGGCCGGCGCGTCCATCGCCGCCCTGTACTTCGTGGGGTTCAGCGGGGTCTGGCTGGTGTTCGCCCTGTACTTCCAGGACGGTGAGGGGTTCTCCCCGCTGCGCTCGGGGCTCGCCGTGACACCGTTCGCGCTCGGCTCGGCCGCGGCGGCGGTGATCGCCGGACGGCTGGTGGAGCGGTTCGGACGGCTGCTGACGGTCTGGGGTCTCGGTGCCGTCGCACTCGGGCTCGGCGGCGCCGTCCTGGTGCTGCGCTCGGGAGCCTCCGGCGGCGCGGTCTGGTGGACGGCCCCCGCCCTGTTCGTGGGCGGGCTGGGCAGCGGGTGCGTCATCTCGCCCAACGTGACCATGACCTTGCGCGACGTCCCCGTGCGGATGGCGGGCGCGGCGGGCGGCGCGCTCCAGACGGCCCAGCGACTGGGCGGCGCGGTCGGCACGGCCGCGCTGCCGGGCCTGTTCTACCTGGTGCTCGGCACGGGACACCGCGACTACCGGTCGGCGGTGGCGGTCGCCGTCGGGACGGGAACCCTCGTCATCCTCCTGGCGTTCGCCCTCGCCGTGCGCGACTGGCTGCGCGACCGCCGCCCCGGCCGGCCGCCCGGCCCGCCGGAGTGGTCGCACGACCCGACGCACGCCAGTCACTCCTGAACCCGGACGGCCGCGCGCCCGCCCGGGGCTGCCGCGGCGGCGCCCGGGAGGCGCCGCCGTCACCGGCCCGCCGCGACTGCCCGCCCGGTCGGGGCGCCGGTCGCGCACCCGTGCGCCGGACACGGGCGGGGCCTTCGGCACCCCGGCTTCCGCGCCGTCACGGTATCGGGCGATTCGGGCGGCGCGACGCGTCCCGCATGCCCCACGATGGTGAGGTCGGTGCCCTTTCGGCAGGGGCCGGGGAGGACGGGGAGAACGGTATGGAGTACTACGATCTCGGCACCCACGGCCGGCCGGTCACGACCACGTCGCCCGAGGCCCAACGGTGGTTCGACCGCGGCCTGGTGTGGTCCTACGCCTTCCACCACGAGGAGGCCGTCCACTGCTTCGAGACCGCAGCCGCCGCCGACCCCGACTGCGCGATGGCCTACTGGGGCATCGCCTACGCGCTCGGCCCCAACTACAACAAGCCGTGGGAGTTCTTCGACGGCGACGACCTGGTCCGTACGGTCGAGCGGACGCACTCCGCGGCGCGGCTCGCCCGGGCCAAGGCGGCCACCGCCACCCCCGTCGAACAGGCACTGATCGGCGCGCTCGGACACCGCTATCCCCGGGCGGACCCGGTCGAGGACTGCTCGGTCTGGAACGCGGCCTACGCGGAGGGCATGCGCGCCGCCCACGCGAGCGCCCCCGACGACCTCGACGTCGCCGCCCTCTACGCCGACGCCCTCATGAACCTGACCCCCTGGCAGCTCTGGGACCTGCGGACCGGCGAACCCGCCGAGGGAGCCCGGACGTCCGAGGCCAAGGCGGTGCTGGAGCGGGCGCTGGCCACGGAGGAGGGGGAGCGGCACCCCGGTCTGCTGCACTTCTACATCCACCTGATGGAGATGTCCCCCACGCCGGAGGCGGCCCTGCCCGTCGCGGACCTGCTGCGCGGTCTGGTGCCCGACGCGGGCCATCTCCAGCACATGCCCACGCACCTGGACGTGCTGTGCGGCGACTACCGGCGGGTGGTGGCGGACAACGCCACCGCGATCGCCGCGGACGAGAAGTACCGCGCGCGGTCCGGCGCCATGAACTTCTACACCCTGTATCGGTCGCACGACTACCACTTCCGGATCTACGGGGCCATGTTCCTCGGCCGGGAGAGGATCGCGCTGGAGACCGCCGCACGCCTGGAGGACTCCATTCCCGAGGAACTGCTCCGGGTGGAAAGCCCGCCCATGGCGGACTGGCTGGAGAGCTTCCTCGCGATGCGGGTCCACGTGCTGATCCGGTTCGGCCGCTGGGAGGACATCCTGCGCCTGCCGCACCCCGCCGACCCGCGGCTGTACTGCGTGACGACCGCGATGCTCCACTACGCCCGCGGTGTCGCCCTGTCCGCGACCGGCCGCACCGACGAGGCGGGCGCGGAACGCGCGCTGTTCCGCGAGGCGGTGGCCCGCGTGCCCGCGACCCGCATGCTGTTCAACAACACGTGCGCCGACATCCTCGCGATCGCCTCGGAGATGCTCGACGGAGAACTGGCCTACCGCCGGGGCGACCACGCCACCGCCTTCGCCGCCCTGGAGCGGTCGATCGCGCTGGACGACGGCCTGCCCTACGACGAGCCCTGGGGCTGGATGCAGCCGACCCGGCACGCCTACGGCGCCCTGCTGCTGGAACAGGGCCGGGTGGCGGAGGCGGAGGCCGTCTACCGCGCCGACCTCGGCATCGACGACACCCTGCCCCGCCCCTCCCGGCACCCGGGCAACGTCTGGGCTCTGCACGGCTTCCACGAGTGCCTGGTCCGGCTCGGCAGGGCGGGCGAGGCGCAGATCGTGGCGCAGCAGCTCAAGCTGGCACTCGCCCAGGCGGACGTGCCGATCGAGGCGTCGTGCTTCTGCCGCCTGGAGACGTCGCGGTCCGCACCCGGCACCGGGGCCGCGCGGCACGACTGCTGCTGACGGCCGGCGCCGCGGCCCGGGGCCCGGGCCGCGGCGCGTCCCCCTCCGGCGGGCCGCGGCCGGGTGCCCGCGGCAGCCGCGCCTTCACGGTGTGAAGGAACCGTCCGGGGACCGCCGGGAGGTCCCGGCGGTCCCCGTCCAGGTCACGCCGCTCGCGGACACCCGCCATGACGCCCGCCATGACACCCCGCGGGACGGCGAGTTGAAGAAACTCGCGTCACGGCTCTTGCCACCCCAATGGTTCATTACTTAAATCAAACCGTGAACTAAGCGCGCCGGAAGGCTAGTTCACGCTCACGGGCCGCACGGGCAGAACTCGCTCCTGCGCCCCCTTCCCGTGCGCCCGCTCCGCTCGTCACCCCACCCGCATGGAGTCACGGCATGAAACTGAGAACGTTGGGTGTCGCGCTGGCCGCCATGGCCGCGCTCGTCACCCTGCCCCTGAACAGCCCGGCCGCGGCGGCCGATCTGCCGCTGTCCCAGGGCAGGACCGCCACGTCGTCCTCCGACGAGAACGGGGGCACCTCCGCCGCCAAGGCCGTCGACGGCGACACCTCGACCCGCTGGTCCTCCGCCGCCCTGGACACCCAGTGGCTCCAGGTCGACCTCGGCTCCTCGGCGACCATCACCAAGGTCGTCCTCGACTGGGAGACCGCGTACGGGAAGGACTACAAGATCCAGACGTCCCCCGACGGGACCACCTGGACCGACATCAAGACCGTGACCGGCGGAGACGGCGGCACCGACAGCCTCGACGTGTCCGGCCAGGGCCGCTACGTGCGGATGTACGGCGTGCACCGCGGAACGCAGTACGGCTACTCCCTCTGGGAGTTCCAGGTCTTCGGCACCGCCGGCACCACCCAGCCCGCGGGCTGCGACAGCGCCAACGCCGCCCAGGGCAAGCCGGCGAGCGCCTCCTCCACGGAGAACGCCGGTACCCCCGCCTCGGCCGCGTTCGACGGCAACACCGGGACCCGCTGGTCCAGCGCGGCCTCCGACCCGCAGTGGCTCCAGGTCGACCTCGGGTCCTCCATGTCCCTGTGCCGGGTGGACCTCGACTGGGAAGCGGCGTACGGCAAGGCCTTCAAGATCCAGTCCTCGGCCGACGGCCAGAGCTGGACCACGCTGAAGTCCGTGACCGACGGCTCCGCCGGCTCGACCTCCTACGACGTGTCCGGCCAGGGCCGCTACGTCCGGATCTACGGCACGACCCGCGGCACCGGATACGGGTACTCACTCTGGGAGGTGGCCGTCCACACCGGCTCCGGCGGAGGCGGCGGTCCCGTCCAGGGCGGCGGCGACCTCGGCCCCAACGTCATCGTCGTCGACCCCTCGACCCCCAACCTGCAGGCGAAGTTCGACCAGGTCTTCGCCCAGCAGGAGTCGAACCAGTTCGGCACCGGCCGCTACCAGTTCCTGATGAAGCCCGGCACCTACAACGGCATCAACGCGCAGGTGGGCTTCTACACCTCGGTCTCGGGCCTCGGCCTGAACCCGGACGACGTCCACATCAACGGTGACATCACCGTCGACGCGGGCTGGTTCAACGGCAACGCGACCCAGAACTTCTGGCGTTCGGCGGAGAACCTGTCGATCACCCCCTCCAACGGCACCGACCGCTGGGCGGTCGCCCAGGCCGCCCCCTTCCGCCGCATCCACGTGCAGGGCGGGCTCAACCTCGCGCCCAACGGCTACGGCTGGGCCTCCGGCGGCTACATCGCCGACTCCAAGATCGACGGCACGGTCGGCCCCTACTCGCAGCAGCAGTGGTACACCCGGGACAGCTCCGTCGGCGGCTGGACCAACGGCGTCTGGAACATGACGTTCTCCGGTGTGCAGGGCGCCCCGGCCACCAACTTCGACTCCGGTCCGTACACCACCCTCGACAACACCCCCGTCTCGCGCGAGAAGCCGTACCTCTACCTGGACGGCAACGCGTACAAGGTGTTCGTGCCCGCCAAGCGCACCAACGCGCGCGGCGTGTCTTGGCCCAACACGGCCGGGTCGTCGATTCCGCTTGACCAGTTCTACGTGGTCAAGCCCGGCGCGACCGCGGCGACCATCAACACCGCCCTCGCCCAGGGCCTGAACCTGCTCTTCACCCCGGGCGTCTACCACCTCGACCAGACCATCAACGTGACCCGGGCGAACACCGTCGTCCTCGGCCTCGGTCTGGCGACCATCATCCCGGACAACGGCGTCGACGCCATGCACGTGGCGGACGTCGACGGAGTCAGGCTCGCCGGGTTCCTGATTGACGCCGGCCGCTCCAACTCCGGCACCCTGCTGCAGATCGGCGCGCCCGGCAGCTCCGCCGACCACGCCGCGAACCCCACCACCATGCAGGACGTGTTCGTGCGCATCGGCGGCGCGGGCCCCGGCCTGGCCACCAACTCCGTCGTGATCAACAGCGACGACGTCGTCGTCGACCACACCTGGCTCTGGCGCGCCGACCACGGCCAGGGGGTCGGCTGGGACACCAATCGCGCCGACTACGGCCTCGTGGTCAACGGTGACGACGTCCTCGCCACCGGTCTGTTCGTCGAGCACTTCAACAAGTACGACGTGCTGTGGAACGGCGAGCGCGGACGCACGATCTTCTTCCAGAACGAGAAGGCGTACGACGTGCCGAACGCCGCCGCCGTCACCCATGACGGCATCGTCGGATACGCGGCCTACAAGGTCGCCGATTCCGTCAACGTCCACGAGGCGTGGGGGCTGGGAAGCTACTGCAACTTCACCTCGGACCCCTCGATCGTCCAGGCCCACGGCTTCCAGGTGCCGGTCAAGACGGGGATCAAACTGCACGACATCCAGGTGATCTCGCTGGGCGGCAAGGGCCAGTACGCCCACGTCGTCAACAACACCGGCGCCCCCACCTCGGGCACCGACACCATCCCCTCGAAGGTCACGCTCTTCCCGTGACCTGCGCACCCCTCCCCGGGGCCGTGACCGCGGCGGCGGCAACGGGCCCGGGGAGGTGGTGGCGCCGAGGGTGATCCCGCCGTCGGCGCCACCGGCACCCGTGCGCCGTTCCGCGGGGCGGCGCCGCGCCGTGCCCGGTCCGCCGGGCCCGGTTTGCCGGGCCCGGCGTTCTCAGGACACGGGGCGGCCGAGTCGCTCCGGCCGCCGCTCCCGCGGCGGCACGCCGTCCGGTCCGGGCGCGGCGAGCGGGCCGTCGTGGGTCCGCGCGCCCTCGTGGTCGGGTGGCCTCGCCGGCTCCACCAGCGCGGCGTGCGCGAGGAGTCGGCGGGCCAGCTCACGTGCCTCGGCCGGGGTGAGCGAGGCCCAGACCCCGTGCTCGTCGCCCTGATCGGGCCCCACGTCCAGGGTGACGCGCCCGACCGGGTGCTCCGGACAGAACAGCCGCAGTTCCTTCACGGCGATCCTCCGGCCGCAGGACGTCACCAGCGGTGCGTCGGCCGCCCTCGCTCCGCCCAGACCCTGTCCGGACCTCGTCATCGCTCTCACGCCCTTCCCTGGAAAGCATCGTCCGCCGGCGCCCCGTCCGGTGCGGGACCCGGTCGCCCCGGTCGCCGCCGGCTGTTCGGATCAGCGCCCGTGGGGCCGGATTTGTTCCCACCGTCCGCCCGCGGGCCGCACGGCCGTGCGGGCGGAGGGCGTCTCACACCGATGGCCCGTCCGAGTGGCGGCCCGCCCGCCGCGCCCCTAGTAATGGGCAGCGGGCCGCGAACGGATTCGGGGACCGGAGAGCGGTCGCACCGTGCGTCGCCTGCGCGGCCGCAGCCAGTATTTGGAGCAAAGAAGATGAGCACCCCCCTTTCCTCTCCCGCCCCGGACCGTTCCGGCACGACCCTCGACGCCCACGACACACCGCCCGCACCGCCGCACCCCGACCCGTTCCAGGGACTGGTGCACGCGGCTGT
Organism: Streptomyces sp. NPDC048566; assembly: GCF_043199735.1. NCBI lineage: Bacteria > Bacillati > Actinomycetota > Actinomycetes > Kitasatosporales > Streptomycetaceae > Streptomyces > Streptomyces sp. NPDC048566. Next base: position 146,894 of record NZ_JBICWL010000010.1, on the reverse strand, counting down.
CGCCGACCGGTCCCTGGACGAGGTCATCCAGCTCATCAAGCTGCTGGAACAGTCACCGGACCACGCCCGCGCCGCCGTCGACGCACTCCGAGCCGCGGGGGTGGACCGTTCCGTCGACGACGTCGGCCGGCTGGTGGCCGAACTGGCCAGCCCGCCTCGCGATCCCGGCAGCGCGGACGAGGTGATCCGCTCGGCGGCCGAGTCCCGCCCCGTCGAGGACGTCAGCCGTCTGATGGCGCTGCTCCACCGGCCGTCCGTCGAGTCCCACTGCGCCGAGGAGGCCGTACGGGCCGTGGCGGCCGGCCGGCCGGTCGAGGAACTCGTCGAACTCATCGGCCGGTTGTCCGACGAGCGGGCCCGCGGGGACGGCACGGTCGCGGACGGCACCGGGCCGGACCCCTTCGACGGCGCGGAGCCGTCCGGAACTCGGCCCGCGGAGACCGGCACCGTCCGCGCGGCCGAGCCCGGCGGACCGGCGCCCGCCGCCTCACGCGGACCGGGCAGGCCCACACCCCGGGAGCGCGGCGCCGCCGCACCGCGGACGAGCGGGGAGCGCGATCCGGTGAGATCCGCGGCGCCTCCGGACTGGCCGCGCCGGCTCGCCGCCCTCGCCCTCGTCGCCTGCGGAGCGATGTTCCTGCCTCTGCGCCACGACGGCGCCACGCTGCCCGTCCAGGGCTTCGGCGTCGCGGTGTTCGCGCTGTGCCTGCTGCTCGGGGTCTGTCTGCTGCTGCGCGGCGCGGTCCCCCTGCTGGCCGGCGCGGTGCTGGTGCCGTCGGCCCTCGCGGTCCTCGAACTCGGGCGCGACAGCCTCCGATCGACGTCCCTGTCCCAGGCATTGGCCACCACGGCGGCACCACCGTGGGCCGCCGCGGCGGCGTCGGCGGTCACGGCTCTCCTGGCTCTGGCCGCGCTGCTCGCCGCCCTCGTCGCGGGCCGTGCAGCCCGCGGGCGTCCGGCACCGGCGACGGCGGAGGCGACGGCCGCCACGCCGGAGGGCACGCCGACCGGCTGACGGCGGCGGCGCGGAGCCGTCCGCCCGGCGAGCGGCGCGCCGACGGCGTGTCCGCTCCCCGGGCGGAAGCCGGGCGGAAGCCGGGCGGAAGCCGGGCGGGAGGGGAAACCGGTCCGGCGGTCGCCGGGCGGGAGGCGCCCGGGTCGCGGCGGACGCCCGGCCGATCAGCGGGTCGCGGAGCCCTTCTTGGTGCGCAGGGCCCCGAGTCGTTCCAGCAGCAGACCCTCCCGGGTGGACCACGGGGAGATCTCCACGCTCGTGGCACGGCAGGCGCTCATCAGCGCCTCCGCCACCAGGGCCCCGGCCAGGGACTGTCCGGCGCGGTGGCGTGAGATGCCGGGCAGCCGGCTCCGGCCCTGGGAGCCCTGCCCGGCCAGGACGCGCACCGCGGCCCGTACCTCGTCGATCGTCAGCCGCTGCCGGCCCGACGACCGGGGGCGGCCGGCGCTGGTGTAGCGGGCGAGCTGGGTGAACGTCTTGGAACAGGCGAGGACCCGCCCGTCCGGGTCGGCCCGCGGCAGGTCGCTCACCTCGGCCAGGCGGGCGCCGAGGTGGTCGCGGACCTCGGCCAGCCGCCGCTTGGAGGACACGGCCTCGTTCAGGCGCCACGCACGCGTGACCGTCCGGGCGCCCAGGGGGAGGGACAGCGTGGTGCGCGGCTGTCTCGCGCTGCCGGCCGCGATCTCGACCGTGCCGCCGCCGATGTCGAGGACCAGCAGCGACCCCGGCTCACCGCCCGCCCAGTGGCGCGCCGCCACGTAGGCGAGCCGCGCCTCCTCCTCGCCGGACAGCACCCGCAGCCGGGTGCCGGTGGCGCGGGCCACCTGGGCCAGCACTTCCTCCCGGTTGGGCGCGTCGCGGATGACGGAGGTGGCGAACGCGTACACGTCGGGCAGGCTCTCGCCGTCCTCGGCGAGGGTTTCGGCCACGGCGAGCTGCACGCTGCGCACGCCGGTCTTGTCCAGCCGGCCGTGGGCGTCGAGCGTCTCGTGCAACTGGAGCCGTACCTTGCGGGACAGCACCGGTTCCATGTCGGTTCCGCCGCGTCGGCGCGCCACGGTGAGCAACGCGCTGTGACACCCGACGTCGAGTACGCCTGCCTGCCGCACGTGGGGACCCCCGTATTCCTCGGATGAGAGAACATCGAACGCACCATTGTCGCGCACGGCGCGCCGGGAGTCCCGACAGGATGCCGCCACGATGGCCGGAACCGGTCGTCGTCCGGTCCGGAACCGACCGGGCACGAGGGAAAATGAGGGCGGTGCGTCCCGCCCGCCGGGAGGCTGTCCGCACGGCCCGGGGTCCGGACCCGGCGGTGCGGGGCCCGGACCCGGTCGTGCTGCGTGTGTGGTGCGGCGCTCCGTTCCGGCCGCGGGGGAGTGTCAGGCGGCGGACCGTGCCACGTCGCCGTCCGGGGCGTCGGCGAGCCCCACGACCGCGGTGATGCGCTTGCCGACCGGTTCGCGGTGCACCTCGAAGGCCTGGCACACGCCCATCACGATCTCCAGGCCGTGCTGCCCGACCCGGCCCACGTCGGCGGCGCGCGCGACCGGCAGCGTCGGGTCGGAGTCCCAGACGGTCGCCCGTACGGCGCCCTGCTCGACGCTCAGCGACAACAGGCAGGGCCCGCCCGCGTACTTGACCGCGTTCGTCACCAGTTCGCTGACGACCAGGGGAACCATGCCCATGACGCGCCCCGAGACGGGCAGACCCGCGACGGCCTGCACCTCGGCCAGGAAGTCGCGGGCGAACGCGCGCGCCCGCGCGATGCACGCGGAGTCCCCGTCGTACGCGACGGACGCCTCGATCAGCGCACCCCGTTGACTCCGCTGTTCCGCTTCACTCACCGACCGGCCCATGTGTCCCGTCCCGCTTCCGCCCGTTCCGACGTACGGGCGTCTGCCCCGAAAGCCGTGCTTCACTCCACCCGGTCGCGGGATCGTCCGCGACGCGCCGGACCACGGCCCCGCCGGCGTCATCGCCCGTTCAGCCGTCCGTGACCGTCGCCGTGACCGGGGTGCCGATCTCGACGGTGCGGCTGACCGTGCAGAGCCGGTCGTGCGAGGTACGGACCGCGCGCGGCAGGATGGCGCGGGCGCGCTCGGCGGACTCGCCGTCGGCGAACGCCACGTCGAAGGAGACCGCGAGGCCGGTCAGCCGGTTTCCCCGCTCGTCGGAGACCTTGTCGCCGGTCACGGTGACCGTGAACCGCTCGGGCTCCGCGTGCCGGGTCGTCGCCACGTCGACGTCGACCGCGCTGCACCCGCCGAGCGCGGCGAGCAGCAGTTCGACGGGTGTGAAGGAGTCGTCGCCCGCCGCGCCGGTGCCGAAGGACACGGTCCCGCCGCGTTCGTTCCTCGCGGTGAACCGCCCGGCCCCGGTCCGCTCGACGGTGACCCGCCGCTCGTTGTTGTCCGTCATGACCGCGACCCTACGGCGTCACGGTCCGGAGTGCCTCGCCGGGAAATCCGCTGGAGCGGCCCGGCCGTGCCGCCCATACTTCCCGCATGGAACCCGTGACCCTGACGACGGAGCGGCTCGTCCTGCGACCCTTCACCGGCGACGACGCCGACGCCGTGTACGCGGCCTGTCAGGACCCGGACATCCGGCACTACACTCCGGTACCCACTCCCTACCGGCGCGACGACGCCGCGGTCTTCGTCGGCGTCACCGCGCCGCGGGGGTGGGCGGAGAACCGGGACCACATCCTCGGGGCGTTCCGCGCCGACACCGGGGCGCTGGTCGGGTCGTTCTGCCTGACGAGGTTGTTCGAGGGGGTCTACGAGCTGGGGTACTGGGCGGCGGCGGAGCAGCGCGGCCAGGGCTACGCACGGGAAGCGGCGCGGGCCCTGTGCGACTGGGGCTTCCGCGCGCTCGGCGCCCACCGGCTCGAATGGTGGGCGATGGTCGGCAACGAGCCGTCGCGCGCGCTGGCGGAGCGGCTCGGCTTCACCCTGGAGGGGACGCTGCGCGGCCGCGACAAGGTCGACGGCGAGCCGCACGACTGGTGGGTGGGCGGACTCCTCGCAACCGGCCCGGCCCCGGCGCCCTGAACCGGCGGGCCGCCGCGCCGTCCGCCGGCCCACGACCGGCCGCCCTGGCTACGCCCTCCGCCGGTCGTCGGCCGACCACCCGCCCTATGTGGCAGGGGTGACAATTGACAGACCCGGCGCGGATGGTCAGGGTGGCTCCATGCCAGAGACGAGCCGGCCGCCCGGTCTGCGGGAGCGGAAGAAGGACGAGACCCGGCGCGGACTGCGCGAGGCCGCCGGGCGGCTCTTCGCCGAACAGGGCTTCGCGCAGACCACCGTGGCCGACATCGCGGCCGGGGCGAATGTCTCGGAGCGGACGTTCTTCCGCTACTTCGACAGCAAGGAAGCCCTCCTGCTGCCCGACGGGGCCGAACTGTACGCGCGGATCGAGCAGGCGTTCCTGGCCCGGCCGCGCGGCGAGGAGCCCCTCGCGGCGGCCTGCGGAGCCATCACCGATGCCGTCGCCTACTTCGCCTCCAGCAGTCTGACGGCGCTCGCGCACCCCCTCGGGGAGATCCGGGAGCAGGCCCGCGAGGGCCTGTCCCGGCAGTTCCAGCAGTTCGAGGAGCGCCTGACCGAACTCGTCCTGGAGCGCCTGCCGCAGGATGCGCCGGACGCCGATCTGCAGGCCGCCGTGATCGCCAACTGCGCCCTGTCCGCCGCCCGCGCCGTCCTGCGGACGCTGCGCAACCGCCGTACCGCCAACATTCCGGCGGAGCCCGACCGCCTGCTTCCGCAGGCGTTCGTGTTCCTCTCCATGATCGGAGCCACCAGGCCGTGAGCCGTCGCCGTCGAGTCGTCATCACCGCTCTGTGCCTCACAGCCGTTCTCGCCGCGGCCGGCACCGCCGACGTCGTCGTGGAGCACAGGGTGCGGGGGAGGGTCGCGGAGGCCGCCGCCTGCCGGCTCGGTGCGACCCGGGGGGTCCAGGTCGACCTGGACGGCACCCTCGCCGGACTCCGGGCGCTGACCGGCACGATCGGCACCGTCCACGTCGGCGCCGACGGTGTCCGCCGCCGGGGCGCGGACTTCGACGTGGACGTCTACCTGCGGGACGTGTCGACCGGCGGATCGTCATCCGGGGGTACCGCCACCGCCACCGTCGGGTACGCCGCCCTCGACCGGACCGCGGACGCGCGTGGCGCCGCGGACGGGCTGAAGACCGGGACGGACGGCACCCACCTCACGCTCAGCGGCACGGCGGGCGGTACCGGCATGCCCGTCACGGTCGTGACGAAGCTGACGACGACCGCGCACAGCCTCACCATCACCCCCGCCACCGTCCGCGTCCTCGGCCGGGACCTGCCGGTGTCGACGCTTTCCGCGCTGCCGGGGGCCGGGGCGTTCGCGGACCGACTGAAGCCGCGCACGATCGACATCGGCAAGCTCCCGGACGGTGCCACGCTGACCGGCGCCCACGCCGCGGAGGACGGCCTCGTCCTGGACTTCGACGTGGCCGCCGGGGGACTGAAGGCACGCGCCGGGGCGTCCGGGTCGGCGGCCTGCGGAGCCGGCGGGGGCCGGATCGACGGCTGACCGCCGCAGCGCCGCCCACGGGGCGCCGCGGTCCTCCGGGACCGCGGCGCCCCGCCGTGTTCCCCGGCCCGCCGGTGTCCCTACGGGCCCTCCGCCCCGCGGGGAACGGGTCTCCGCCGCCGGCCGGCCGGAATCCCGCAGGGCCCGGCACGCGGCCGCGTGCGCCGAGCGGCCTCGCACCCGCCAGTAAAGTGGCACAACTGACAATTGACGGCCATGCCACTTTGGCGCTTAGGTGGTGGCAGCCCTGTCACATGTCCTGGAGGCGTGGTGTCCCTTCCCCCTGCCCGGCGGCCGTCGCTTCTGCACCGGACCGGCGTCCTCTGCGCCCGCCATCCCGTCCGGGTGATCGCCGTATGGCTGCTGGTCCTGGCCGCCTCCTTCGCCGGCCGGCACGCCGTCGGAGCGTCCTACGGCGACGAGGTGAGCCTCCCGGGCAGCCAGACCGCCCTCGGCGCCGACCTGCTGGAGCGGTCCGACCCGGCGGCGGGCGCGCCGAACGGCAAGGTCGTCCTCCACGTCGGCTCCGGCACCGTGGCCGGCCACGGCGGCGGACTCGACGCCACGCTGGACCGCCTGCGCCGCCTGCCGCACGTCACCGCCGTCTCCGCCCCGGTGACCAGCACCGACGGCGCGACCGCGTACACGACCGTCTCCTTCGACGAGAAGACCAAGGCCCTCGGGCACGCCTACACCGAACGGCTCGACGCGGCGACCGCCCCCGCGCGGGACGCCGGGATATCCGTCGCCTACGGCGGCGATCTCCACGACGTCGTCCGCGCCCCCGCAGGCGACGCCACCGCCGAGGCCGTCGGTGTCGGTGCCGCCCTGATCGTGCTGCTGCTCGCCTTCGGCAGCGTCGCCGCGGCCCTGATGCCGCTGGCCACCGCCCTCGTCAGCGTGGGCGTCGGGCTGGGCGTCGTCGGCATCGTGGCGGGCACCCTCACCTTCGCCACCGCCGCACCCACCCTCGCGACGATGATCGGGCTCGGGGTCGGCATCGACTACGCGCTCTTCCTCGTCACGCGGTTCCGGCAGTACCTCATCGAGGGGGAGGACCCCCGGACCGCCGTCGGGCGGACGACCGCGGTCAGCGGCCGGGCCGTCCTGGTCGCCGCGGTCACCGTCGCCGTGGCCCTGCTCAGCCTGTACGCGTGCGGGCTGACCATGGTGGGACGGCTCGGTCTCGCCGCCACCATCGCCGTCGCCGTCACGGCCGCCGCCGCCCTCACCCTGGTGCCCGCCGCCATGGGCCTCGTCGGCGGACGGGTGGACGTGCTGCGGGTGCGCCGCACCCCGGTCGCCGAGAGCGCGGGACACCATGACGGCTGGCACCGCTACGCGCGGCTCGTCGCGCGCCGCCCGTGGACGTTCCTCACCGCCGGGTCCCTCCTCGTCGCCCTGTGCGCGGTCCCGCTGTTCTCCCTGCGCCTCGGGCACATCGACGACGGGGCGGACCCGGTCGGCAGCAGTACGCGCACCGCCTACGACTGGATCGCCGACGCGGAGGGCCCCGGCTTCGGCCCCGGCGTCAACGGCCCGTTCACCCTGGTCGTGGACCTGACGGGCGCGACCGCGCCGGCCGACGCGGTCGCCGGCCGGGTCACCGGCGCCCTCGCCCGGACCCCCGGCGTGGCCCGTGTCACCCCGCCCCGGACCAGCCACGACGGCAGCATCCTGGTCACCACCGTCGTCCCCTCCACGGGCCCGCAGTCCGCCGCCACCTCAGACCTGTTCGAGGACCTGACCGACACGGCCGTGCCCGGCGCGCTGGAGGGGACCGGCGCGGTCGGCCGCCTGACCGGCACCACCGCGGGGCAGCTCGAGTTCCGTGACACGGTCACCGAACGCCTGCCCCTCATCGTCGGCATCGTGCTGGTCGCCGCGTTCCTGCTGCTCATGGTCGTCTTCCGCAGCCTGGTGATCCCGCTGAAGGCGGTCGCCCTGAACGTGCTCACCACCGCCGCGTCGTACGGCGTCCTGGTCGCCGTCTTCCAGTGGGGCTGGGGCGACGGCCTGCTCGGGATGAGCGAGCCCGTGCCGATCGAGTCCTACGTGCCCATGATGATGTTCGCGATCGTCTTCGGGCTCTCGATGGACTACGAGATCTTCCTGCTGTCCCGCATCGCCGAGCAGTGGCACGCCGGCCACGACAACGAGCGTGCGGTCGGCACCGGCCTGGCGCTGACGGGGCGGGTCATCACCTGCGCGGCCCTCATCATGACGGCCGTGTTCCTCTCCTTCACCGGTTCACCCACCGTCGTGGTCAAGATGCTCGCGCTCGGCCTGGCCATCAGCGTCATCCTCGACGCCACCGTGGTGCGCCTGGTCCTGGTCCCGGCCCTGATGTTCCTGATGGGCCGGGCCAACTGGTGGCTCCCGCGCCCGCTGGACCGCATCCTCCCGCACACCACCGTCTGACCGCCGTCCCCGCCCGCACACGGCATCGCGGGCGGGCGGCGCGGCGGAACGCGCGGCCGGCGGCCCCCGGCAGTGCGGCGAGAACGGTCCTGCCGTCCGGACCGGCCGGCGCCCCCACCCGCGCTCCGGGCGAGCCCCGGTCCCCGGCCCACCGATGTCGGTAGGGCGCCACAGGTCGCTATCATCCGATAGAAGGCTTTCAGTCAGGTTCCCGCCGTGTTCCTCCTCCGGGGTGGCCGATGACCCACAAGCCCCCGACGGGCGACGACGACGAGTTGCTGGCCAGGCTCGGGTCGCTGACCGCGCAGGCGCGCGAACGCGCGGAGTTCCAGCGTTCGCAGGTGGAGCTGGCCATCGCCCTGCAACGCGGCATGCTGCCGGGAGACCTGCCGGACATCGCCGGGTACGAGCTGGCCGTCCAGTACGCCCCGGCCTGCTACGGCCTCAACGTGGGCGGCGACTGGTACGACGCCTTCGTCCTGCCCGACGGCCGCATCGGGCTGTCCATAGGCGACGTGCAGGGGCACAACATCGAGGCCGCCGCCTTCATGGGCCAGGTGCGGGTGGGCCTGCGGGCCCTCGCGTCGGTGACCAGCCAGCCCGGCGACCTGCTGGCCCGGACGAACGAACTCGTCCTCTCCCTGGGCGCCGACCTCTTCGCGACCTGCACCTTCATGCGGCTCGACCCCGCCACCGGACTGCTGGAGAGCGCGCGGGCCGGGCACATACCGTGCGTCTGGGCCACGGCGGACGGACGGTCCGGCATCACCGACGACGAGGGCGGACCGCCGCTCGGGATCGCGGCCGGGACGACGTACCCGGTGACCCGGCACCGGCTCACCACCGGCGGTGTCTTCGTCCTGCTCACCGACGGCGTCGTGGAGGGCCCGTCGATGAGCGTCGACGAGGGGCTGGACCAGGCGGTCCGGCTCGCGGGGGTCGCCGCCGTGGCGGGCCTGTCGGCCGGATCGCTCGCCGCCGCCGTGATCAGGGGAGCCGAGCGCGTGGGCCACGAGGACGACGCGGCGGTGCTCGTGGTCGGCCACGACAGTCCGGCCGACCACGCACGCTGAGCGCACCCTTTGCGCGCCGACCGGGTGCGCCCGTCGCCGCGAACCGGACACCGCACGTCGCCCGCCCGCGATCCGACCCGGTCGGCCCACGCCCCTGCCGCCGAACGCCCGCTCGCCTCGCCGCGCGGCCGGGACCGGTGTCTGATGGCACGTGTGGTGGGTACGCACGAGCTGCGCAGGCCGGCTGTCCTGGCGCTCCAGACGCTGGCGATCACCGCCTGCTACTTCGGAGCGGGACGGCTTGGACTCGTGCGGCAACTCTCCGTCGATGGGGCGGTCTTCACCCCCATCTGGCCGCCCACCGGCGTCGCCGTCGCCGCCCTGCTGCTCCTCGGCATGTGGGCCTGGCCCGGGATCGCGCTCGGCGCGTTCCTCGTCGTCCTCTCGATCTCCTCGTTCTCGTCGATCACGCCGTCCGTGGCCGGCATCGTCGCCGGCAACACCATCGCCCCCGTGTGCGCCTACCTCCTGCTGCGCGCGGTGGGTTTCCGCAACGACCTGGGCCGGCTGCGGGACGGCCTCGCCCTGGTCTTCCTGGCGGCCCTCGGCAGCATGGCCATCAGCGCGACGTCGGCCGTCGGTCTGCTCATCGCCACGGACAAGCTCGCCGCGGGCGGCTTCTGGCCCGTGTGGCTCGCCTGGTGGGTGGGGGACGCCGTGGGCGTCCTGATCGTCACCCCGGTCATCCTCATGGCGTACACGCTGCGCACCACACTGAGACCGTCCCGGTGGAAGGAGGCCGTGCTCCTGCTGGTCGCGGTCGCCGTGGTCGTGCCGTACGCCACCCGCAGCAACCTCAGCGTCCTCTACCTCGTGTACCCGCTGCTGATCTGGGCGGCGCTGCGCTTCGAACTGGTGGGCAGCATGGTGTGCGCCCTGTTCGCGTCCGTGATGGCCACCGTCGCCGCGACGGACGGGAGCGGTGCCTTCGCGAACCTGAGCGACACCTCGGTCATGATCAAACTCCAGGCGTTCAACGGGTCCATGGCCCTGACCGCGCTGCTGCTGTCCGCCGTGATCACCGAGCAGCGCAACACCCGGCGCTCGGTCGAACAGGCATGCCAGGAACTGGTCCAGGTGCTGGAGCACCTGACCGCGGGCAACCCTCCGCCGCCGCCCCGCTCGCCGCCTCCTCCGCCCGAGGACGACCCGCTGAGGTGACGGCGTCGCGTACTGCGCCCGCCGGGGCGGCCGGTGGCGCGGGCCGTCGTCCCGAGGCGCCGTGCCGCCCGGCCCGCCGGTGGGGAAAGATGAGTCGACACACGAAGAACCACCGATGTGGAGGTGCGGGCACATGCAGCACGAGCGAGCGGGTAAGCCGGCCGGCCCCGAGGATCTCGTCGACACAGCCCGGTTGGTCACCGCGTACTACGCGCTCCACCCCGACCCGGCCGACCCCGGCCAGCGCGTCGCCTTCGGTACGTCCGGGCACCGCGGCTCCTCCCTGGCGACCGCGTTCAACGAGGACCACATCGCCGCGACGAGCCAGGCCATCTGCGAGTACCGCGACCGCCAGGGCACCGACGGCCCGCTCTTCCTGGGGGCGGACAGCCACGCGCTCTCGGAGCCCGCGAAGGTCACCGCCCTGGAGGTGTTCGCGGCGCACGGTGTGACCGTGCTGCTCGACAGCGAGGACGGCTACACCCCGACTCCGGCGGTGTCGCACGCCATCCTCACCCACAACCGGGGCCGCACCACCGGCCTCGCGGACGGCGTCGTCGTCACCCCCTCGCACAATCCGCCGGGTGACGGCGGGTTCAAGTACAACCCGCCGAACGGCGGCCCCGCGGGCTCCGAGGCCACCTCGTGGATCCAGGACCGCGCCAACGAACTCGTCCGGGACGGCCTGAAGGACGTCCGGCGGGTCGGCTACACCCGGGCGCTGAGCGCCCCCGGCACCGGACGGTACGACTTCCTCGGCACGTACGTGTCGGACCTGCCGAGCGTGGTGGACCTCGACGCGATCCGTGACGCCGGTGTCCGGATCGGGGCCGACCCGCTCGGCGGGGCCTCGGTCGCCTACTGGGGCCGGATCGCCGAGCAGCACCGGCTCGACCTCACGGTGGTCAACCCGCTCACGGACCCCACCTGGCGTTTCATGACGCTGGACTGGGACGGCAAGATCCGCATGGACTGCTCCTCCCCGTACGCCATGGCCTCGCTGATCGCCCAGCGCGACCGCTACCGGATCGCCACCGGCAACGACGCCGACGCCGACCGCCACGGCATCGTCACCCCCGACGCCGGCCTGATGAACCCCAACCACTACCTCGCCGCCGCCATCGGCTACCTCTACACCCACCGGGAGCGGTGGCCGGCGGCCACCGGGATCGGCAAGACCCTCGTGTCCTCCGGGATGATCGACCGGGTCGCCGCAGACCTGGGCCGCGAGCTGGTCGAGGTGCCCGTCGGCTTCAAGTGGTTCGTCGACGGGCTGGTGGACGGCTCCATCGGCTTCGGCGGCGAGGAGTCGGCGGGCGCGTCCTTCCTGCGCCGGGACGGTTCGGTGTGGACCACCGACAAGGACGGGATCATCCTGGCCCTGCTCGCCTCCGAGATCACCGGCGCGACCGGCCGAACGCCCTCCGAGCACTACGCCGAGCTGACCGGACGCTTCGGCGAGCCCGCCTACGAGCGCATCGACGCCCCGGCGACCCGCGAGGAGAAGGCCCTCCTCGCCAAGCTCTCCCCGGCGCAGATCACCGCCGACACCCTCGCCGGAGAGGCGGTCACGGCCGTGCTCACCGAGGCGCCGGGCAACGGCGCGCCGATCGGCGGCATCAAGGTGACCACGGAGAACGCCTGGTTCGCGGCCCGCCCCTCGGGGACCGAGGACGTCTACAAGATCTACGCGGAGTCGTTCCGCGGGACCGACCACCTCCGCGAGGTGCAGGAGGAGGCCAAGGCCGTGGTGTCGGCCGCGCTGACCGGCTGACGTCGGCGTCCGCGACCGGGTGCCGGGCGCCGACGCGCCCGCGCACCCGGTGGCGGACGTCCTGCCGTTGGCCCTGCCGTCGTGCCGCTTCTTGGCGGGGGAGGGGCGTGCCCGGGCCCCGGCGGGAAGCGGCATGATGACGGGCATGCGCATCCGTATCGAGGCCGTCGACCTGCCCGGACGCTCCTGCTCCGATCCCGGGGGCCGCGCCGTGCCGGCGTACGGCAACGTGCACGTGGCCGTCCAGCGCCGCGACCGCCCCGCCGAGCTGCTCGACCCCCAGCCGGGCGACGCCGCCCGCGCCTGCTGGACCCTCGACTGCGTGGCGGAGACCTCGCCGGCGGGCATCGTCGTGACGGGGCCCCACGTGCAGCACCGGCTCGGCCACCGCTTCGTCTACCTGTCCTGGGGCACCGTCGACGACGCGGGCGTGTTCAGCATGTTCCGGCGGGCCAAGCTGATGCTCGACGCCGTTCCCGCCGACGTCCTGGCCGCCGCGGCGCGCGACGGCCTGCTCGTGGCACGGCTGGGCCTGACCGACGCCTTTGGCGCTCCGCGGTGCGGGCGCGTCGTGCCGCCGCAGATCGGCTGGACGGCGGAACGGGCCGGATAGCCGCCCCGCTCACTCCGCCGGGAGGGGACCGGGGCGGCGCCCGCCTGGGCCCGGTTCCGCTGTCGCTCCCGAGAAAGGGCCGCCGCGGTCGGTGCCGGGCACGCCCGCCTGGAGGGCCCCGGCCGTGCAGGGCGCCGACCACCTGCGGGTCCCGACGCGCCGGCCGGATCGGATCGGACCCCGCCGCGATCGTCGTCCCCACGGTCCGGCCGTCACGGCGCCCGTGCGTTAGACCCTGTCACGAAAGTTCTTGACCCTCTCGCCATAGAGTTATACCTTCTAACTATCGAGAGCAGTGCTCGCTATATCGGGCAGCGGAGATCAGTGGAGGTCGTCATGAGCGCCGAGACATGCGTCGAGGTCGTCCTGCCGGGCACGGTGGAGCCGGAGGGGCTGGAGTTCCGGCGCGGGGCCGTCCCCGAGGCGAGCGCCGGCGAGGTCGTGATCCGGATGGAGGCGACGGGCGTCTCCTTCGCCGAGCAGCAGATGCGGCGCGGCCGGTACTACGACCAGCCGCCGTTCCCCTTCGTGCCCGGCTACGACCTGGTCGGCACCGTCCTGTCGACGGGCCCGGGCGTCGACCCCGCGCTCGCGGGCACCCGGGTGGCCGCGCTGCTCAAGGTCGGCGGATGGGCCACCCACGTGCGCGTCGAGGCCGCGGACGTCGTCCCGGTGCCCGCGGGGATCGGCGCGGCGGAGGCGGAGACCCTGGTCGTCAACGGGATCACCGCCTGGCAGATGCTCCACCGCAAGGCGCGCGTCCGGGCCGGGCAGACCGTGCTGGTGCACGGCGCCAACGGCGGGGTCGGCACCGTCCTCGTCCAGCTGGCCCAGGCCGCGGGGGCGAAGGTGATCGGCACGGCCTCGGCCCGCCATCACGCCGCCCTCGCGGAGAGCGGCGTCATCCCCGTCGACTACCGCTCCGACGACGTTCCGGCCCGCGTCCGGGAGCTCGCCCCGCGCGGCGTCGACGCCGTCTTCGACCACGTCGGAGGACGCAGTGCCGTCGACTCCTGGCGTCTCCTCGCCCCCGGAGGCACCCTCGTCGCCTACGGCAGCGCCTCCACCCGCGACGCCACCGGGTCCAAGCAGTGGCCGGTCCTCAAACTGCTCGCCCGTGTGGCGGGATGGAACGCCCTGCCGAACGGGCGGCGCGCCTTCTTCTACAACGTCTGGGGCGGCCGGGCCCTGTCGAAAGGCCGGTTCCGGGCCCGGCTGCGCGCCGACCTGACCCAGGTCTTCACCGCCCTGCGGCGCGGTGAGGTGACGCCGCGGATCGCCGCCAGCCTGCCCCTCGCGGACGTGGCCGAGGCGCTGCGGCTCGCCGAGTCCGGCACCGTGGCCGGGAAGGTCGTCCTCACCCCCTGATCAGGTGCCCGGCGCGGCCACCCGCTCCGGCGGACGCGCTCCGGCGGACGGGCTCCGCCGAACCCGCTCCGGCGGACGCGCCCGGAGCCGGCCGGACGTCCCTGCCGGACGTCCGGCACGCGCCACGGCAGACACGGTCCGGCGTGCTCCCGGGGAGGCACGCCCGACGCGGTCGGCTACGCCTCGTCCTCGACGGCCATCTCGCCGAGGAGCGACCAGCCGTCCTGGGACAGCGTCGTGTTCACGATGCGCGGTGTCGCCGACAGATGAGGCGGAAGCGTCTGCTGGGCCGCCTTGAAGTGGGCGGACCCGACATGAGCCGCCCCGGCCTCCTCGTCCCGGAAGGTCTCGACCAGGACGTACTCCGTCGGGGTCTCGACACTGCGGGACCAGTCGAAGGACAGGCAGCCGGGCTCGGCGCGGGTGGCGGCGGTGAAGTCCGCGGTGATCTCCGGCCACCGGTCCGCGTACTCGGGGCGGACGTCGAACCGGGCGGTGATGAAGATCATCGGGCACTCCTTCGTTCTCGTCCGGCGCCGTCGGGTGACGGCCCGGTGCGATCCGTGGCGGCGCCGTTCCCGGACGCCGCCCCCCGCCGCGCGGCGGGGACCGGGCACGGGTGCCCGGAACACCAGGGTGTCAGTCCCGGCCGAGCGCGCCGCGGACGCACACCGTGTCTCCGCACCCGGGTCGGACGGCACGGTGCCCGACGGGCGCCGCGCGCGTCGACGAGCACGCCCCGGGGCGGCGAGCGGGCGGCCCGGTCGCGCGGTCCTCGAAGCCGCCCACGGGCATCCGAGACGGCGCCGAGACGGCGGGCGGACGAGCCGGTGCGGTGGATCGCGCGGGGACGTGCCGGGCGTGGGTCGACCACCGCTCGGTGCAGCGCCCCGCCGGGCTCTCCCGCGAGCGGCGCCTCCCCGGGGACGTCGGGGCCACGGCGCTGCGGACGCCGGCCCGGCGCCGTGCGCGGAGCCGCCCCGCTCGGGCGTGGGCGGATGCCGGAAGGGGTACCCGCAGCGCATGATCGACGAAGCAGAGACCTCCTTGGCCGCGTCCTCCTCCGGTCCGCTGTGGCTGATCGTGGCGGGAGTGGTGATCGTCGCGGCGCTCCTGGCCGCCTTCCTCGTGGGTGGCCGGCGTGCCGCCCGGCGGCGGATCTCCACGTCGGCGCAGGACCCCTCCCGGGTCGCGCACGGCACCGCCGACCCCGCGCGGCGCGGTGACGGCTGGCAGACCCCCGGCGACGACCCGGAGCACGGGCACCCGCACCGCTGACCTCCACCGACCGCAGGGGGGCCACCGCACGACGCCGTGGGGCGCCGGACGTCTCGTGTCCGGCGCCCCACGGCGTCGAGCGGTGCGGGCCGCCACCGGTGAAGTCCTCCCGGCGACGGGCCCGCGGAACGGTCCTATCCCCGGCGCGGCTCCGGTTCGGGGTGGGCCTGGGTGAGTTCGGGTTCCAGGCCCTCGGTCACGTCGGCGTGACCGCGGCCGGCGTCGGCGCGCCACGCCTCGAAGGCCCAGGCGGTGAGCGCGACCACGGCGAGCCCGAGGAGCCAGCCGCCCACCACGTCGCTGAACCAGTGGACGCCGAGGGCGATCCGGGTGAAGCCGACCCCCACCACCGACAGCCCCGCCACGCCCCAGCACAGCGGCCGCCAGGCCCGCGGCACCATCGGGAGCAGGACCAGCAGCAGGATGGCGAAGGAGGTGGTCGCGGTCATCGCGTGACCCGAGGGGAAGGAGAAGCCGGGGGCCCGTGCCACGGGATCCTCCAGCGACGGGCGGGCCCGCTCCACGATCACCTTGACCAGCAGCCCGATGATTCCGCCGGCCGTCGCCGTCACCGCGGACCAGGCGGCCAGCCGCCACGCCCGCCGGTACAGCAGCCACAGGGTCAGCAGGCCGACGACCAGCCGCAGGGTGAACGGGTCCCAGACCCGGTCGGACAGGAACCGCAGCGTGCTGGTCCACTCGGGGTGGTCCAGGGCGGTGGTGTGCAGCGAGTGGGCCGCTTCGGAGTCCAGCCGGCGCAGGGGCCGCCAGCGCCCCTCCACCAGGACGAGCAGCAGCCCGAACGGGACGGCGGCTACGGCGGCGACGGCGGCCGAGCCGAGCAGCCGGGCGCCGAACCTGCGGTCGGCCTCCCGGTGTCGGCGTTCTCGGAGGGTGCGGACGGCGAGACGCACGGGCATCAGACTCCCGGGTCGGGCTGGATCGGACCGGGGCGCCGGGCGCGTGAGGCCTCCAGCTGTGCGGCGAAGGACAGTCCGAGGAAGAGGGCGACGGAGGTCAGGTAGGCCCACAGCACCAGCGACATGAACGCGCTGAGCGGGCCGTAGATGGTGTCGAAGGAACCGCTGAGATCGAGGTACAGACTGAGTACCCAGGTCAGCGTGGTCCACAGCACCAGGTACACGGCGGCGCCGAAGGCGAGCCACGTGTAGCCCGGCTGCTGGCGGCGCGGCGAGCGGCGGAAGATGGCGCTCGCCGAGATGAGGGCGAGCAGCAGGCCGACCGGCCAGCGCATCACCTCCCAGGCGGTCTCGGCCGCCCCGTCCAGGTGGTACACCGCCACCACGGAGGTCGCCAGGTCGCCGCCGGCCACCATGATGACGAACCCGAGACCGAGCGGGAGGCCGGCGCTCAGGGACATCGCCAGGCCGCGCAGGTACTTCTGGTGGAAGACGCGGTCGCGTTCGTTGCCGTAGATCCGGTTGGCGCCGCGCTCTATCTGGCACATCGCGGTGGTGACGTTGACCATCGAGAACACCAGGCCGAACCAGAGGGCGACCTGTGCGCCGTCGCCGGCGGTGTGGCGGCTGCGGCGCATCGCGTCGTCGACCACGCCGGAGCTGGGCCCCGAGGCGAGCTGGTGGATCGTCAGTTCCGCGACCCTGCCGATGCTCTCGGTGTGCACGGCGGTGGACAGGCCCACGAAGGCGATGGCGAGCGGGATCACCGCCAGCACCATCTGCAGGGCGAGCGCCCGGGCGTGGCTGAACCCGTCGGCGTAGCGGAACCGGAGGAACGCGTCGCGCACCAGTCGCCAGCTCCCGTAGCGGCGCAGGGAGACCAGCGCGTCGTCCGCGGAGAGTTCCTCCCCGGCCATGTCCCGTGTCTCCGGGACTCTGGTGGCCGTCCCCATCACGTCTCCCGGGACGGCAGCAGCACGGTCAGCGCGCCCGGCCGGACCCGGACCGTGAGGCGCCGGCCGGCACCGACGGGGTCCCCGTCGAGCTCGCGCGACTGCGGTGTGTCGAAGGTGAGGTCGGCGCGTTCGAAGGTGAAGAACTCCACGGGCACGTCGGAGCCGGAGTCCTCGCCGGCCGCGGGGGTGCGCACGGTGTCCGGCCGGCTCGGCGCGGAGCCGCGGCGCGCCAGGGTCCGCAGCGCGCGCAGCCAGCCGGCCGGGCCGCGCGGGTCGAGGACGAGCAGGTCGAGCCGCCCGTCGTCGGGCCGTGCGTCCGGCAGCAGGGTCATCCCGCCCTGCACGGTGCCGACGTTGCCGACCAGCACCATGCGGGCCGTACGGCGCACGGCGGGCGCGTCGTCGAGCCGGAGCGTCAGCCGCATCCGGGGGGTGCGCAGGGTGCCGATGCCGGCGAGGATGTAGGCGGGCCAGCCGAGCCGGGCCTTGGCCCGCGGATCGGCGTGCTCCATCATCGCCGCGTCCAGTCCCGCTCCGGCCATGGCCGCGAAGCAGGCGGCGGGCAGGTCGTCGCCCTCGATGCTGCCGAGGTCCAGGGGCCGCGGGCGGCCGGTGAGCGCCGCGTCGAGGGCCTCGGTGGGGGACAGCGGCAGGCCGAGGTTGCGCGCGAGCAGGTTGCCGGTGCCGGCGGGGACGATCGCGAGCGGTACCCCGCTGCCGGCCATCGCGTCGGCGACGGCGCGCACGGTTCCGTCGCCGCCGCAGACCACGACGACGTCCGCGCCGTCGTCGATCGCGCGCCGGGCCTGACCGGCGCCCGGGTCGTCGGCGGTGGTCTCCAGGAAGACGGGCTCCCGGTGTCCGTGGCGTTCCAGCGTCTCGCGGAGCTTCTCCCGCGCGGCGGCGTCGGTGACGGTGGGGTTGAGGACGACGGCGGTGGTGCCGGGCCGGCGCTCCTGCCCGGGGGCGGTCTCGTCGGCGGTGCGTGCGGCGGGCACGGCGGCCCGGGAGGGCGCGGCGGTCACGGACCGGTCGACGAACAGGGCGCGGCCGACGATCAGCAGCGACAGTCCGCCGTTGGCCATGCCGCCGAGGACGTCGGTGGGGTGGTGCATCCCGCGGTAGAGGCGGGCGACCGCGACGATCAGCGGCAGGAGCAGCAGCAGTGCCCCCACGATCTTGCGCCAGGGTCCCCGCATCCGGGACAGGGCGAGCACGGCGAGACCCGCGTACAGGGCGGTCGCCGCGCCGGTGTGTCCGGAGGTGTAGCTGGAGGTGGGCGGCGAGGCGTCGAGGCGGTCGACCTCGGGCCGGTGGCGGTCCACCGACTCGGTGATCGCGAGGAAGACCAGGGACTGGAGGGAGACGCCGACGGCGAGGAAGACGGCCTCGCGCCACTTCGGCAGCCGCGGTATGAGGATCAGGCCCAGGCAGGACAGCAGGGTGACGGCGACGACCGTGATGGTGTTGCCCGCCTCCGAGGCGACGAACGACACCGTGTTCCACGTGCCGGTTCGGATGTGCTCGAAGCCCTCGTTGACGTCGTCCTCGGCGGTCAGCGGCCAGAGGGACTTGGCGGGGCCGGTGATGAGCAGGCCGATCCCCACCATCAGGGCCGCCTGGCAGACGGTCAGCACACCGATCCGGGCGGCCGTCCTGCCGGTTCCCCGGGGCGGCGTGAACGAGCGGCCGGAGCCGGTGTCCGCTGATCGGGCACCGGTGGTCGCGTCGGATCTGTCCGGCACGGTCGTAGGCATCAGTGACTCCCAGGGGCAGCGCTGGAACGGCTGGCTCGAACCCGGGCCGCGCTTTCCTCCCGGGTCCACCGCCGTTTGCCCCGGAACACCCCGAACAGACCTCTCACGCAGCGGAAAGACGTCGGGCGCCCCCGCCACGCCCCGCCGCGCCCCCGGTGCCCGTCCCCGGGTCCGGGGGCGGGCACCGGCTTCCGGCTCAGCCGTGGAAGGTGATGTAGCCGTTTCCGTCGCGGTCGTCGGCCGACTTGCCGTACCCGTGCACGTCGGCGCGCGCGCCGGACGCCTTGTACAGGTAGATGGTGTCCTTGTCGTTGTTCCAGAGGAAGTTGCAGTTCTGGCGGTAGACGACGTTCTTCGCGTCCGAGTCGGTGCCGTGCCCGCCGCGGAGCTTGATGTAGTCCCCGGGCTGGAGGTAGTGGTTCGACGGGAACCGGAAGACCGTGCCCGCGGCGTCCTTGACCACGTAGCCCTTCAGGTTCACCGTCGCGCTCGACGAGTAGTTCTTGATCGTCAGGTACTCGTCCCGGGTGTTGCCGGTGGAACAGCTGTTGGAGTCCCGGCCGGGCGCGTCGTACTGCACCCCTCTGACCTTGAGCGCGGACGAGTACTCGGCGGCCTGAGCCGGAGCTGCGGCGACGGCCGCGAACGTCCCGGCCGTGGCCGCGGTGACCGCCAGGGCAGCGCGGATACGCATGAGGATTCCCCCCTCGATGGTGCGGATGAAGCTTCAGGAGCATAGCGAGTACATGACCTTGAGGTGACGGAAAAGTGAGGGTGCCGTGAAGGGATGTGCCGTCGAGGTCGCGGCGACGTCCCGCTCCGGGCGCGCCCGGAGCGCTGTGACCTCCGGCACTTCCCCTTGTCCCCGCGAGGAAGGTCTCCCTAATTTGGTTCTCCATGGATCGAGACATCCCACCCACTTCGCACGATTCCGGACCGGTTCCCGCCGAGGACGCCGGGCGGTCGGCCGCCCGGGACCTGGTCGGCTTCACCGTCGACCTCACCGCGCACGAGGTCCTGAGGCAGGCCCAGGTGCTCGCGGCACTCGGTCCCGACTGGGACCCCGTCGAGGCCCTGCGCGGCGAGGAGGCCGCCCACGCGCTGCTCTACGGCGGGCTCGACGAGCACCAGCGGCGCGTGTACGACGACCTCGTCGCGGCCGGCGTGCTGCCCCGCCGCGGAGACGGCAGTGCTGCCGCTTGACCCGCAGGCCGACCCCGGGCGCCGGGCCTGGGCCGCCTGCCCGAACTGCGCCGACGCGCACGGCTGCACACCCTGCGGGCAGCGGCGGACCTGCCCCGAGCACTGGCGGTACCTGCTCCGCGCCGACGGCGGGCTGCTCCACCTCCAGTGCCCCGGCTGCGCCCACGTCTGGGCGCACGACAGCGGCTTCGGGGCCGGCCGCGCGGGGCGGGACGGCGCCCGCGGCACCCGGCCGCACCGCTGATCCGTCGCGGGACGTCACGGACCGGGGCCTCCCGGCCGGAGCCGCGTCGCGGCCGGGGATATCCTCCGAAGGCCGCAGGCGGGTCGAACGGGACCGCCGGGCCGCTGTGGGAAGATCGCACCCCCGCACGACGGACGTCCGGGCCCGCGCACGCGTCGTTCGCATATTCGAGGACGTTGGCGGTCCGCCGGTGGATGACGGACCGGTCCGCGCGGGTAAGGAACCTGTGCGCACCTGCGCGAAACCCCACTGCCGAAGGACTGCCGGTCTTGGACCTCCCACACTCCGAAAGCCCTGCCGCGCGCCGTCCGGGGCGGACATGGACCGTCCGCATCTCCGGCCACAGCGACCGCACGGCCTCCGTCACCTGCTCCTCTCCCTGCGCCATGCCGCCGCGCTCCCGCGATCTCGCCGCCCTGCGCCGCTTCGCCGAGGCCCACGTCGGCGCCCACGCGCGGGCCGCGACCGTGCACCCCGACGCGGCCTGCGCCTGCCGGCAGACGCAGTGCTCCGCCCACGAGGACAGCCAGGTCCACTGCGCGGGCAGCGTGCTGCTCGTGCTCCGGCACGACCCGGCCGTCGCCCAGGTGTGGACCCTGATGGAGGTCTGCGCCGCCTGCGCCCCCCTGATGACCCACACCCGTGTGCTCGGCAAGGCGCTCCCCCGTACCCGGACGCCCGCCCCGGCCGCGCCCGCCGCCGCGGCACCCGCCGCCGGCGCACCCGCCGTGCCCGCGGTCCCCGGCGGCTTCAGCGCTCCGAGCGGCCCCGGGTTCAACAGCGGTGACGCGCCCGCCGCTCCGTCGCGGCGCCGCTCCGGCGGCCGCGGACGCCCCCAGCAGCGCCAGGGCCGCGGTGGCCAGGGTCGCGGTGGCCAGGGCCGGTCCTCCCGCGGCTGACCCCGCCGAACCGCCCCGCCCCGCCGCGGCGGGGCACTCCACCCGCCGGCCGGAGCCGGCGGGTCCGCGATCGACGGCCGCCGGTGGCGGAGCGCTCGTCGGCTTCGCCGGGGCCCGCCTGCCGGAGCCCGACCTCACACGGCGGGCCGGTCCAGCGGGCGCAGCTCGTCCGCGTACGACACCGAGACACGGCGCATCAGGCCGTCCCCGGTGATGTCGTACTGCCCCAGCCGCCACAGCGGCGGCGAGTAGGCGTGCAGGGAGACCGCGTCGTCGGTGGCCCCGGTGAGGCGGTGGATGTGCTCGGGTCCGAAGCAGAAGGACTCGCCCGCCCCGACCGCCACCGACGGATGGCGGCCGCCGATCCGCGGGCTGGACTCGTTCAGCACCCCCTGCACGACGCGGACCGCGCCCGCCGAGATGTCGTGGTCGTGCCAGCCGGTGTCGTTCCGCCGGGTCCAGCACAGCAGCCAGACGTCGACGTGCGTGTCGCGGTGCAGCGACGCGTAGTGCCGCTCCTCGTGCGAGAAGGCGACCTGGCCGCGCCAGAGTTCGGGCCGGTCCGCCAGCGTGTCGACGAGGTGCCGGAGCTCGTGCTTGTCGAGCGTGCGGTCCGGCAGGGACGAGTAGGTCACGGTGGTGTTCCCTTCCAGGACGGGGCCCGCGGCACGGATCGGCCGCCGCCGTGCAGCAGGCGCGCGGGGTTGACGGAGCGCAGGGCGTGGACGACGGCGTCCGCGCCCGGATCGGTGACGACGGGCGCCGCCCAGGGGCGGTCGCTCCCGGCCACGACCACGTCGACACCGACGACCCGGACGAGGGCGTCCACGGCGCGCGTGCCGTACGAGGAGGTGTCGTAGAAGACGTCGAAGTCCACTTCTCCGCGCCCGCCGCCGCCGCGGGCCGCGAGCCGTTCCCCGTGCAGGGGCGCCAGTCCCGCGAGCGCGGCGAAGCAGACCCGCAGCGCCGGGTGGCGGGCGCGGCCGAAGGCCCGGAACGCGTACCACGCGCCGTGCAGTTGCTGGGGGTAGGGGACCAGCGCCGCCCACCAGGGCGGGGTGCCGGTGGCGGCGGCCGGCGCGGGACCGGGGTGCAGGAACAGCGGTTTGTCGAGACGTTCGAGGACGGACAGCAGCGGGGCGCAGGCGCGCAGCCCCTCGGAGTCGAGGATTGCCGTCGCGGGGAGTTGCAGGCCCGCGCAGCCCCGCCGCAGCGTCCGCTCCACCGCGCCCGGGTCCGGCGCGCTCAGGCAGGGCGAGGCCCAGAGGCCGAACGGCGCCGGCAGCGCGAGCGCGCCCGCGTGGAAGGCGTCGAGCAGCGGCAGGGACTCCTCGGGAGGCAGCTGCTCCACGCCGAGCGGGCTGGACAGCGACACCAGGGCGAGGTCCAGGCCGTCGGCGACCGCCAGCCGCCTGCGGCGCTCGATGTCGTGGTCCCGCGGATCGATCGTGTACGGCGGTTCGCCGTCCAGGTGCAGCGTCCATCCGTCGAGGCGGGGCGGCGCGGTGCGGGCGCGCAGCAGCTCGACGAAGGCCGCTGGCCAGATGTGCTGGTGGACGTCGACGGGCACCCTGAAATCCTCGTGGAGGGCGTGTGGCGGAGTGGGAACGGCGTGGGTTAAGCGCTTCAGTGATGCGGTTCACTGAAGCGCTTAACCATCCGGCGTGTCAAGGGTGCGCCCGCGATCCGGACGCGGGCCGGTAGGCTTCCCCGCATGGTCAGGCCCCCGAAGCGCACCACCCTCAGGGAGGTGGCCGAGGCCACCGGCCTCTCCACCGCCGCGGTCTCCTACGCCCTGCGCGGCAAGCACGTCTCCAAGGAGACCGAGGAGCGGGTGCGCAAGGCGGCGGCCGAACTCGGCTACGAGGCCGACCCGATCGCCCGCGCCCTCGCCAGTGGCCGCACCAGCATGGTCGGGGTGCTGGCCGGAGACCTCCAGGACCTGTGGCAGCAGCAGTTCATGGCGGCCATCGGCCGCGAACTCCTCGCGGGCGACCGCTACGCACTCATCCTCGACGCCGGCGGCGACCCCGACCGGGAGCTCGTCCTCGCCAAGCAGCTGCGCGACCAGCGCGTCGACGCGCTCGTCGTGTCCCCGGTCAACCCGGCGGCCGAGGAGTGGGCCGCGATCGCCGACGCGCTGCCCGTCGTCGCGGTCGGCGACTCGCTCAGCCGGGCGCGCACGGCCGGCCAGGTCATCTTCGACAACAGGGCCGGCATCGACGCCGTACTGGAGTACCTGCACGGCCTCGGCCACCGCCGGGTGACCGTCCTGACCCCCACGCGCCCGAGCACCCCGGACCGCCCGGCCGACGTGTACGTGCGCGAGGCCGCCGACCGGATCGGCCTGCGCGCCGAACTCGTCCCCTGTCCGCAGGAGTTGGGTGCGGCCACGTCCGTCGCCAAGGGGGTTCTGGACGGCGGCCGGCGGGCCACCGCCGTGTTCTGCTTCTCCGACTCCCTCGCCTACGGGGTGTACGCGGCCGCCGCCGAGGCCTCGCTGGTGGTGGGGCGCGACGTGTCCGTGGTCGGCTTCGACGACCACCCGGTCTCGCGCGTCCTCTCCCCGCCGCTGACCACCGTGGGCTGGGGGCTGACCCAGATCGCGGAGGAGGCCGCCCGGTTGACGGCCTCCGCGATCGAGGGCAGACGGGCGCGCCGCAAACGCATCCTGTGCGCCCCGGTGATGTGCGCCCGCGGTTCCGCCGTGGCACTCTGACCCGCCACGGCCGGGCCCCGGGTCACGGGCAGTGGTAGGCGAGCCGCGCGGCGGCGGTGCGCCGCACCGGTGACAGCAGGCGCAGCTCGGCCCGCGCCGCGTACCGGCCCTCACCCTGGAACGTCCACAACAGATGCAGCCGCGCGCGCTTCTGACCACGCGTCGTCTTCTCGCGCAGGACCTTCGACGCGGTGCCGTCGCTGCGCACCCAGCGATAGGCGAGCTCACCCGCCCGGCCGTCGGTGACGACGGTAGCGACCACGTCGGCCGTCTCGTCGCAGCCGGGGGAGCGGGGGACGGCGGCGACCGCGACGCCCTCGACACCCACGGACGGCTCGGCGCGGTGGCACAGCAGGAAGACCAGGACGGCCAGGAGCGCCACGACGGGCAGCGCGTGCCGCCGCCAGGTCCGCCGCGGCGCGGGAGGGGGAAGGGGCACGGCCGACGCGGTCGCCCGGCGCACGGTGTCGGCGCTCACCCCGGGGCCGAAGCGCAGCAGGGTCCCCTCGACCCGGTCGGGCGGGGTGTCCGGCACCGTGCGGTCCGGCGGCGTCCGCGGACGGCCGCCGAGCGCGACCGTGTCGGCGGTCGGGTGGTCCAGGGCCCGGGTGCCCGCGGTCTGTTCGCCGGGGCCGGGCCGCTGTATCCAGTGGCTGGCCAGCACGGTGGCGCTGTAGTCGTCGTCATCGACGGGGGCGCCGGGGTCCTTGTTCATCGCAGGGTGCACCGCCTTGTCAGCAGCTCCTGGGAGGCGCCGCCGTCCGCGGAGGCGGGCTGCGTCGAGGCCCGGACGTCCCAGTAGCACCCCGTTCCCTGGAAGGTGTGGTCGAGGGCGATGGTGTACTGCGTCGAGCCGCTGCGCCGGTAGGTGTCCGCGCCGCCGTCCCGGATGCCCGTCCCTCCGCTCGCCTCGGCCGTCGACCAGACGACGGTGACGGCGACCGGCCCGGTTCCGTCCGTGGTGACGGTGAGCGACGCCGTCGCGGTCGCCGTCCCCGTCTGCCGGAACCCGCCGAACACCACCGACGTGACCGCGACGTCGGGCGACGGGGGCGCCGTCGTCGGTTCGGCCGGCGAGGAGGCGGCCGTGGGAGGGGCCGCGACCGTGGGAGGTGCCGAGGGGGACGCGGTCGCCGGTGCCGAGGTGCCGGCGGTCGGGACGGTCGGTGTCGCGGACGCCGCCGGTGCCGACGGGGTTGCCGGCGCCGGAGCCGAGGGCGCCGGGGTGTCCGGGACGGCCGTCACCGGGAGAGCGCCGCCCGTCGCGCCCGGCTGCGCGCTCGTGGTGGCGAGGGCCTGCGCCGCCTCCCCCGGGGTGCCGAAGGCGGGCGCCTGCCGGTCGATGCCGTACGCCAGCAGCAGGGCGGCGGCGATCGCCGCCGCCGAGACGAGCAGCGAGCGGCCACCCGGCCGCCAGGCCCGCAGGACCCGCGGTGTCCTGGTAAGCACCGTGCGGGCCGTGTCCGTGACGCTGTTCCGGGGCCCGCCGGAGGAGGGCGGCACGAGCAGCAGACACAGCGCCGCGAGCGCAGCGAGGCGTCCGCGTCCGCGCTCCTCCCAGTCCGCCCCGTAGGCGCCGCCCGCCGCGGCCTCCAGCTCCGCCACGAAGTCCCCGGCGTGGGCGGGCCGCTGGTCCGGGGCTTTCGCCAGTCCGCGGCGCACGAGCGCGCGGACGGGTTCGGGTGCGGCGTCGGCGGGGATGGGGCCGTCCACGTGCTGGAGCGCCAGCTCGGCCAGGTTCTCGCCTGCGTACGGCTTCCGGCCGGTGAGGCACTCGAAGAAGGTGGCCGTCGCGGCGTACACGTCGGCGGCCGGCGAGGCGGGGGAGCCGGTCCACTGCTCGGGCGCCATGTACGAGGGGGTGCCGGCGATGCCGGCCGTTGTGCCGTCGGCGGCCGCGATGCCGAAGTCCACCAGCTTCGAGGTGCCGTCCGGGCGGACGAGGACGTTCTCCGGCTTGTAGTCGCGGTGCACGACGCCGATCCGGTGGGCGTCCGCGAGCCCGAGCAGGGAGCCTTTGAGCAGGACGAGCGCGGCCTCGGGGGCGAGCGGCGCCTGCCGGCTCAGCAGGGCCCGCAGACTGACGCCCTCGACCAGTTCCATGACGATGGCCGCACCGTCGGGGCCTTCCACGTACTCGTAGAGTCCCGCCACGTGCGCGCTGCGCAGCCCGCCCAGGAGGCGGGCCTCCGCCCTGAAGTCCCGGACGAAACCGGGGCGGGTGCGCAGCGACTCGCTCAGGTACTTCACCGCGACGGGCAGCCCCGACTCCTCGTGCACGGCCAGCGCGACGCGACCGCTCGCCCCGGACCCCAGCTCCCGTGACTCGGTGTAGCCCGGTACCGCCCATGTGCTCATGACTCGCCCCCCCCGACACCTGGGACCCGTCCGCCGGAGCGGGCCCTGGGGACGCGCGCTGCGTTCGCTCGGCCACGCGCTCCCCGCCGTGTGCTGTGAGACACGGTTCCGGCCGGAACGGTTCCCGCCGTCAGGAGGCGGAACACCAGGCCTGCCACGCCTCCTCGGCGCCGGCGTGGAACCGCACCCGCCGGTCACGGGCGAGCAGCGAGCGCCACGGCTCGCCGGCCATGACGTGGAAGACACGGGGGCCCTCGGGCAGGAACGCCCCGCGGGTCCCCTCCTCGGGGCCGCCGAGCAGGGCCTGCCGCAGGTCGAGGAAGACCTCGGGCTGCCGACCGCACCGCTCCAGCAGCACGGCCGAGAGATAGGGAGCCGCAGGCCGCGGCAGTTGCCCCTCCACCACGATCCAGCTGCGTCCGCCCGCCGACGCGATGAGCCGGGCACGAGCCGATGCGGCCATGGCCGTCCTCCCTCGGAGTCCTTCACTCTCATCCGTAGCCGAGGCCGTCGCGGATCGGCCCGCACACGCGGCGACCGCGGATCGGCCGCCGGCCCCTGGCGCCACCTGCCACGCGCAGCCGCCCCGGCCACCGGACGGGCCGCGCGGCGGACGGGGACGGGCCGCGCCCGCGGTGCCGGTGCCTTCCCGCCGACCGGTCAGGAGACGCCGAAGGCGGCGCTCACCCGGGCGGGTGAGCGGAACGCGTCGGGAGCGAAGGGGGAGCGCTCGACCAGGATGTCGACCGCCGGCCCCGGTCCCGTCGTGAGGTAGCTCCAGGCGGGTCCCCTGAGCGCCGGGCCGCACAGGCCCGCGGGACGTTCGGTCTCGTCCGTCCCGAGTGCGTAGGCGCTGCCGTGACGCCCGTCGAGCGGGCGCGCGTCCTGCGGTACGAGACCCGCTCGGTGCAGGAAGTCCGGTAACCGGTCGGTGAGGAAGGAGACCCGCGCCGTGCCCTCGCCGGTGACGTAGCGGACGTCCGAGGCGTCGGCGGGGAGCGGCACGCCGCCCGCTTCGATCACCTTCGGCAGCGCGGTCGTGCTGCCCGCGCAGGCCCTGGGGTCGCCGAAGGGCCGGAACACCTCGTCCCGGAGCAGCCACACGGTCCCGCCCGCGAGGAGGGCGAGGACGCCGGCGGTGACGCCCGCGCGTGCGGGCCACCTCCGGTGCCCGGTGCGGCCGGTCCCCGGCTGCTCCGGGGGACCGTCGCCCGCCTCGGTGCCGGGCGCCGGCTGTCCGTAGCCGTCCATCACTCCGTCCTCCCGTCTCCGCTCTCACGACGTCCTCGGCGCGGGGTTCCCCGGTGCGGGGCCCTCTGCCAGGGGAGTTCACGGGAGCCGCGCCGACGGCCCCCGCTTGTCATGATCATCACCGTAACCGCAGGGCCCGCCCGGTATCCAGCCTTCGGGAGGGCGCGGCGAGGACCGAGGAGGCGGACGGCGGTGCCGAGGCTCCGGGTTCGCGGCCGGCGCCGGCCGCCGGCCGCCGGCCGGCTCCGCGCGGACGGCGCGGGGGAGGAGCCGCACGGGGTCCCCGGCGGGCCCGCGGCCTCCGGGCCGCCCCGCGCCCTTCGGCTTCGGCGGGCTTCCTCACGGGAGGGCGCGGCTCCGCGCCGGGTCCGGGCCCGCACACGGGCGGTTCGGCTCACCCGGTGTCCCCGCGGCGCCACGACGAGAGGGCGGCGGGGACGTCAGGCGGCCGGGACGTCAGGCGGCCGGGCCGGGGAAGCCCCTCGTCCCGTCGAAGGCGAGCCGGGCGAACCGCTCGCCCATGAGGCGGTGGGTCGCGGCGTCCGGGTGGAGGGCGTCGGGAAGGGGCAGCGCGGCGGCGTCCGCCTCCCCGTACAACGCGCGTCCGTCGAGATAGTGCAGGTGGGGGTCGTCGGGAGCGCGGCGCGCCACGATCGAGGCGAGTTCCTCCCGGATGACGCCGAGGGTCAGCCTCCCGCTCGCACGCTCGGCCGGGTCGCCGCCGGCGCGGAACCGCAGCCGTCCCTCGGAGAGCGCGGCGGTGTCCGGCAGGCTCGGGCCCGGGGTGTCCTCGTGGATCGGGCACAGGATGGGGGAGACGAGGAGCAGGGGTGTGGTGGGGTGGCCCTCGCGGACGGTGTCCAGGAATCCGTGCACGGCGGGGGTGAAGGCCCGCAGCCGCATCAGATCGGTGTTGACGACGTTGATGCCCAGCTTGAGGCTGATCAGGTCGGCCGGAGTGTCGCGCAGGGTGCGTGCGGTGAAGGGGTCGAGCAGGGCGCTGCCGCCCAGTCCCAGGTTGATCAGGTCGACCCCGGCCCGTGACGCTGCGAGGGCGGGCCAGGTGGTGCTCGGGCTCGCCGCGTCGGAGCCCTGGCTGATGGAGCTGCCGTGGTGCAGCCACACCGAGCGGCCGCGGTCCGGCGCGGGTTCGACGGGGGCGTCGGTGCGCAGCGCCAGCAGTTCGGCGGTCTCGTTGTGCGGCAGCCATAGCGTGATGTCCTTCGGCCCGGTCGGCAGGACCGGGAACCGGACGGTCCCGGGCGGGCCGGGGGTGGTCGTCGCGGTGCCGGCGGTCATGTCGAGGGTGAGGGTGTTCCCGCCGGGAGCGCTCGCCTGTCCCAGCAGTTCCCCGCCGGCGACCAGGTCGTACAGACCGGCGGGTCGCGGCGGAGCCCCGGCGTAGATGCGCTTGGTCGCGAGGACGTCGAGTTCGACGACGGTGGCGCTGGTGTGGAAGACCAGCCGCACGCCGGAGGGCTGGGCCTCCGCCATGGCCAGTTGGCCGTCGGGGTACTGGGCGCGCGCCCATGCGGGCAGCCGGTGGGGCAGCAGGCCGCGGTCGGTGCGCTCCAGTTCGACGGCGCCCCGCAGCAGGTCGGCGGTGACGGGTGTGGTGATCCGGTGGTGCTCGGTCCGCATGGTGGTCTCGGCCTTGTCGGTCGGGGGTGGGTGGCGCGGGACGCCGGGCGCCGGCGGTCCCGCTGTCCTTCGTGGAGTGGGGCCGGTCGGCCGGGGCCGTCAGGGCGCGGGCCAGTTCCGCAGCAGGGAGTCCAGCGCGTCCAGTACCCGTGACCAGCTCTCCTGCGAGTCCGGGGCGCTGTGGCTGAAGCCGCCGGACAGTTCCAGGCTCACGTAGCCGTGGAACACGCTGCCGAGCAGGCGGACGGCGTGGGTCTGGTCGGGCTCCTCCAGGTCGTAGCCCCGCAGGATCGCCCGCGTCATCCGGGAGTGCCGGACACCGGCGCTGGCAGCGGCCGTCTCCGGGTCGAGCCGGAGCTGGGCGGCGGCGTAGCGGCCCGGGTGTTCGCGCGCGTAGTCCCGGTAGACGTCGGCGAAGGCGGTCAGCGCGTCCTTGCCCGCCCGCCCGGCGAGCGCCGCGGCTCCTCGGTCGGCGAGTTCGTCGAGGGCGAGCAGGGCGATCCGGGTCTTGAGGTCGTGTGAGCTCCGCACGTGGGAGTAGAGGCTCGCCACCTTCACGTCGAAGTGCCGGGCCAGCGCGGAGACCGTCACC
Source organism: Streptomyces sp. NPDC048566 (assembly GCF_043199735.1). Lineage (NCBI taxonomy): Bacteria > Bacillati > Actinomycetota > Actinomycetes > Kitasatosporales > Streptomycetaceae > Streptomyces > Streptomyces sp. NPDC048566. The sequence continues at coordinate 117,083 of NZ_JBICWL010000010.1, read as the reverse complement.
TGGTCGAAGCCGACCTCGTCCGCCAGCTCCGCTCCGGCCCGTGCCAGCCGTTCCGTCGTCAGTCCCGCGCGAACCATAACCATCCTCTCCTGGGGCGTAACAGATTATGCATTTGCCTAATACCTTTAGGCAAATTAGCGTGGGAGTCATGAGACCGCTGACCGAGCAAGAGATCCGTGCCGCGTTCGTGAACTGCACCAAGGGAGAGGCCAAGCGCCTCGCCGTCCCCCGCGACCTGGCCGACCGGCCCTGGGACGACCTCGACTACCTCGGTTGGCGTGACCCTCAGTCGCCCGAACGGGCTTACATCGTGGCCGAGTTGGACGGCCGGCTACGGGGGCTCGTGCTGCGCTGTCCCGCCCCCGCGGCCGGGCACCTGCGGCGCAGCATGTGCTCGATGTGCGTGACCACCCACACGGGCGGCGTCTCCCTGATGGTCGCGCCCAAGGCCGGCCGGCCCGGCCAGCAGGGGAACTCCGTCGGCGCCTACCTGTGCAGCGATCTCGCCTGCTCGTTGTACGTCCGCGGCAAACGCGACGCGGGCGTCGGCGGACGCATGCACGAGTCGCTGACGCTGGAGGAGAAGATCCAGCGCACGGTGGCCAACCTCGCCGCCTTCGTCGCCCGGGTGAGCGCGTGAGGACGTCCCGCCGGGGGTACATCGGGTCAGCGTTGGTGCTGACGGTGCCTGTTCCAGACCTGGGCGGCGGCTTGCATCGGCTGCGCCCATTCGTCAGGGTGCTGGGCTGCGATGGAGTTCCACAAGCGCTCTTGGGTGCGGGCAAGGGCGTCAAGCCCCTGGCGTGGGGCGAGTTTCCACGCTGGGTGTGCGGATGCCGCGCCTTCGGCCCGGTCCGCGGTGTGTCCGTGGGCGATGAGCCACAGCAGCCAGAGTGCGGGGTCGATCCATGCCGCGCCGGTGGATGCCCACCCCCAGTCGACGAGCAGGGCGCCGGTATCGGTGATGAGGACGTTCTGCGGGTTCCATTCCGTGTGTAGGAGGCTGTCTCCCTCGAACCATGTCAGGTCGGCGGGGTCATCGACGTAGCCGCGGAGTCGGTGCGCCATCGCCTTCAGTTCGATGCCGGGGGAGGGGAGTTCGGCGAGCTGCGCCATGACCGAGGCGATGACCGGCAGGTCGGGGGATCCGTGCGTGAAGTCGGCGTGTCTTCCCTGAACGTGTTGGAAGCCGAGGAGGCTCCAGTTGTCGGCCTCGACGAACCAGTGCAGTTCGGGGGCGATGCCGCGTACGTACGGAGCGATGTCCGCCTCCCGTTGTTGCGTCCAGACACGAGGGTGGTCGAGCGGCAGGCCCTTGACGAACAGGGTGCGGTTGCTGGTCTGCACGGTGACGGCGATGGAGCTGTTGAGGCCTCCTTGGACGGTCCCGACGTCGGTAATCCGGCCGCTGGCCTTCTCGATCAGCGAGCGCACTTCGTCCGGCAGGTCGGTGATACGCGGAGTGGGCATCAGGTCTCCAGAAGTACGGGCGTGGGGCCGCGCGTGACGCGCGGCCCCAACTGGGCTGAACTACTTGTACGGGTTGTCGTCGTTGCAGCCGGACTCCACGCTCGCGGTGAGTTCGCTGATGTCGTCGACCAGGACGACCGCCTCGGGGGCGACGACGAGGGGTGCGGGCGTGATCTCTACCGTGACAGCAGTCATGACTACCTCATTCCGTGTTGGCAGTAGTTCTTGAGTGGTGCCTTCGCTTCCTGGAAGACCCGTGCCATCGGTCGGCACACGCGGCAGGTGGCTGAGAGCTTGCAGCCGCTGCATCCACCAGTGCGAAGCATGAGGGACTCGGCGATCTGGCCGAGTCGGGCAAGGCCTGGCACGCCTTCGGCGGTCAGGTCGATGTTCGGTTCTCGGCCCACCTTGCAGATCGAGGCCCGTCCGAACGGGTCGGCGTGGAAGAACGTCACGCCCGCCGGGCAGCCGGTGAAGGGCTTCCGGTCGGTGAGGTACTCGGGCGACTGCGACGGCAGGGTGTCCGCGGTGCCGTGGATCGTGGGCGAGATGTTGGCGTACTCGCGGAACGGCACCCCGAGGCCCTCGGCCCAGGCCCGCATGGCGTTGGCCTCGTGCGCGTTGGTCCGCACAATGATCAGACTCAGATCGATCCTGAGCCCGGCTTCAAGCGCCTTGTGCACGCCCTCGCGGAATCGGCCGAATCCGCCGCGCCGGCGGGTCACTGCGTCGTACGTGTCGGCCGTCGCGCCGTACAGGCTCAGCGTGAGCTTCGTCGGCGGGTAGGCGCAGAGCACGTCCAGGACACGCTGCCTGCGCAGTTGGGAGCCGTTGGACAGGATTTCGAGCTGCATGCCCAGCTCGTTGGCGAGCTGGTAGGACTCGAGGAAGTCGGGATCGATCAGGGGCTCTCCGCCTGTGATCTGGAGCCAGATCACCCCGGCGTCCCGCATCACCGTCAGCAAGGTGCGCTTGCCCGCCATGTCGAGGCCTTCGAACCGCTTCTCGCCGAGGTAGCACATCTCGCAGTCGTAGTCACAGCCGAGGTTGATCTCCCACGTCGCGCGGCTGTACTCGTACAGTCCCACCTCACGCAGGAGCAGGACGTCATCGAGTGCGCGGCCGGCGACGTCGATCTGCCACTGGGCGGCCACGGCATCGACGAGCCACCCGGGCACACGGTTGGGGGCCGTGCTGAGGGCGCGCAGCTCCTCGAACTTGGCGTGGGGGAGCTGTATCGCCTTCGGGCTTCCCCGCCGTAGGACGAGGCGGCGGTCTCCGAACGGGGTAGCAACGAGCTGATGCATGCTGTCATCCCTCATCTGGGCTGGCCAATGGGTACAGAGACCTGTCTGGCGCAGGCGGCCCTCGTGCACAGCCGCCCGAGAGTCTTGATCTGCTCGGTGACCGGGCGGGGAGTCTTCCGGCCACCGAGCGGAGGTCTAGGCGGCCGTGTCGAGGTCTTCGAGGAGTTCGTCGAGGCTGAGGACGCGGAAGCTCTTGATCCTGCGGACCATCTGCGAGGCGAGGAAGGTCGGCAGGTCTTGGTGCCCGTAGGAGACGGCGTGGTCAGGGCGCGCAACGACGTGCAGCTTCCCGGATGCGAGACGGCCGTAGAGGACGCCGGTCACGCCGTACATGGGAGCGCTCTGCGCAAGGAACACCATGGGCTGTGTCTCCATGTGGGGACACAGGGCCGCGACGGTACGCACGTGCTTGGCGCAGACCGGAGGCTGGTTGGTGAGGATCTCCGGCTGAGTGGGATCTTGGTCCTTCGGCCCGCCAAGGAAGATGAGGCCCTGCTTCGTCCTGGCGGGCTTCGTGCACACCTGGCACTGGAGGAGCTGCATCGTCATCATCTGACGGTGGGGGTGCATCATCTTCCAGATCGGAGCGCCGGTCGGCATGCCGCGTTCGTCGAGTTCGTTCCACCCGCACCGCGCGTACAACACGCCGCGCGCATCACGGTCCCGGAGATCTTCGTCGGCGTAGTAGAGCCGGTTCCGGTCGCCCCCCGCTTGACTTGATGACCAGATTGCCGGGCGCGGCGTCCTCACCTTCCCGTTGCGTGATGAACGGGATCAGGGCAGAGCCGGCGGAAGGCAAGGGCATGTCGCGGGTCGTCTCTCTCAGCGGCGTTCTCGGGCTGTACGGCAGTGGCGGGGTGAGCATCTTCAGGCCGCCTCTCGGATGCAGGCGATCTCACCGAGACGCTCATGGAGTTCGTTGACGGCCCATGCCATTCGACGCAGGTGTCCGAGGGCTTGGCGGCGGTCGCCGGGAAGGGCCTCGGCCCGCACCTGGCGGGCCCGTTCAACGAGCTGCGCCGCCTCCGCGTCCTTCTGGCCGGCCTCCGCCGCGGTGGCAATGGCGACGAGCTGCATCAGATGTCCGCGCAGTTGCAGGGCATGGACGTCGAGGTCGTCCTCGGCACGTACGACGTCGTCGAGTACGGCGCCGACGTCATCGAGAATGGTTTCCCCGTCGAGAGGGCGCCAGGCGCGGCAGGCGGCCAAGACCGATGCGAGTCCTTCGGCGTCCATGGGCGGCGCCCACGCTGTGACGGCGCGCTCTCTACGGCCGATTGCGCCGGGGGCGGTCATGCCGACTGTCCCGTCTCGGTGGGCAGGCTGCACCAGGTCGTAGCGCCTGCATCACGGATGCCCCACGCGCCGTGGCGGGCGGTGGCGAGGCGGTCGACGAGGAAGAGGCCGCGGCCGCGTTCGTCGTCGCGCCCTGCGAGGCGGAGCGCAGGCACCTCCCGGCGCTGTTCGTCGTGCACGGTGATGCTCAGTAGTCCACCTCGCAGGGCGAGAGTGAGCGCGACCTGAGTGCCACCGCTGTGCATGATCGCGTTGCGCACGAGTTCCGACACGACGAGCGTGACGTCGTCGATAAGTGACGTGAGGCCGCAGAAGCTCAGTCGTGCGGCCGTCACCCTTCGAGCCATCCGTACGCGGCGAGCGTCGCGCAGCGCGATGTCCGCCCCGGCGCGGCGAGGCGTCAAGGCGAAGCAGCCGCTCATCAATTCGCCCGTCCGGGCCGGGGGGCGGCACTCCCGGCGCTTGCTGAGGGGAGCGTCCCTCGTGTCGGGGACGCCACCGGCTGTGACTGGGGGTGCGCTGGTCACCGCTGCTCCAAGGGCCGAGATCGTTCGCTTTCTCGTAAGAGGTAATCGCGTGGTCACTGTCTGCGGGTACCGTTGGTGACAGGTGGGACCGTGAACACCGTGAACGCCATGGAGCTGTCGGGAGTTGAGGACATGGCCACGAGGAATCGCACGCCCAACCCTGATCTGGACAAGCTGCTTGAACAGGCACGATGGACGCGTACGCAGCTCGCCCAGCAGGTGAATCGTCTCGGCCCGCAGGCCGGATTAGATCTGACGTACGACCGGACTGCCGTGGCGCACTGGATCGCCGGCACTCCGCCAAAACCCCAGGTCAGGCCGCTGATTCTGGAGGCGCTGTCAGCCCGCTTGGGCAGGCCCGTCACGCATGCGGAGGCCGGTCTTCAGCCCGATCTGTCCGCCGGTGACTCGCTCCCGGTCGACACTGTGGAGGAGTTGATCGACCTCGGAAGGGCGGACATGGACCCATCCCGTCGGAGCCTCCTCGCCGCGACTCTGTTCACCGCAGCACTGTCCGTCCCTGTCTTCCAGCAAGGCGCCCGTGCTGCCGACGAACCGACATCGCCCGGGAAGGCCACGACCCGCATCGGCACGTTACAGGTTGCCTCGGTACGTTCCATGACGAAGCGCATCGCGGACATCCTCGACGAGTTCGGAGCAGGGCACGCGCGCCCGATGGCTGCCGCGTTCCTGGTCAACACGGTCGGCCCGTGGCTCCGGGCACAAGCGTCGGAGCCGGTGAAACGCGACATGCTCGCGGCCGCGTCGGATCTCACGTACCTGACGGGCTGGATGGCCATGTACGAGAAGGCCCACGGCCTAGGCCAGACGTACTACGTGAACGCGCTCAAGCTCGCGAACGAGGCAGAGGATCACGTCACGTACTGCCGGACGCTCCGTGGCATGTCCCTCCAGGCGTCGAACCTCGGGCGTGGCCGGATGTCACTGGAGCTTGCCGACTCCGCAGCCGAAGCGGCTCCTTCGGCCGGGCCACGCCTGGTGGCATTCCTGCGGGGGCAGCAGGCACACGCGGCCTCGATGGTCGGTGACCGACGTCAGGCCCACACCCGGCTCCGGGAAGCCGAGACCGCCCTGTCGAAGGCGGACAACCGGCGGGATGCGATCGGCGGGTACGACCAGACGGCATACCTGTTCCACGTCTCCCACGTCCTCAAGGAGGAGGGGGACCTAGAGGGCAGCATCGCCGCCATGCGACAGTCGATTCGGGCTCAGCCCGCCGAGGAGCGACAGGGCCGCACTCATGCCTACGCGGTGCTTGCGCAGCGCCAACTCCAGTTCGGGCACCTGGACGCATCATGCGCGTCGTGGGGCCGGTTCCTCGATGAGTACGAGCACGTCTCATCTGTCCGCGGTGACGACCACTTCGCCACGATGCGGAAGGACCTGGCCCCCTACGCTGCATCCCGCTCGGTGCGGGAACTCGCCGGCCGGGCCGGGGAGATAGCTGTCGCCAAGGGCTGACCCGAGGGCGCCCCCGGGTGAGCTGTCGAGGCACCCTGGAGGCACCACCCAAGACAGCGCCAATACAGCCACTGGCAGCGCACTACCCCGGAGCCGGCTGAGGTGGCCCGGGGGCGAGCGGACGCGGGGGGGCCGACGCGTCGCGGTGGCGTGGGAGGAACCGTTTCCGCGCGCTGCGGGTGAGACGTTTCGCCGGGGCGCGGACACGGTGTTCTCCTCGGGGTGTCCCCCTTCACGCGACCGGACATCGCGAGGCGGCCGGTCAGGCGGTGGGCGCCTCCACTGACGGAGCGGTGGCCGGCGCGGTCGCCGGCCCGGGGCCGTCCGTCGCGGTGTAGAAGACCGAGGTGCCCTGCTTGGTGCGGTGCGCATGGCTCCGCGCCACGAGGTTCTCCAGGGTGGTGCGCACGACGTTCGTCTTGATGCGGCGCTCGGGATGTGTCGTGCCGAGAGCGGCCGAGACCTCGGCGGCCGAACGCGGTTCGCCCTGCTCGGTGAGGTAGCCGCGGATCAGCTCGACGAGGGTGGGCTGACCGGAGGCGGGCGTGGCCGCGGCCTTCTTTCCGGCCGTCCCCCCGGCGGCGGCCTTCGCACCCCGCGGCGCCGAACCGCGCGCGGCTCCCGTACCGCCCTTCGCCGTGGCCGGCTTCCCGGCCCTCGACCGCGGGCGCTTGGCCTCCGTGGTCCTCGACGGCTTGGCGGCCCGCGCCGATCGCGCCGTCCGGCTCGCCCCGCCGGCGGTCTTCTGCCGCGGAACCGCGGACCCGGCGGGATCACCCGCGCCGACCTGCCCCGAGGCGCCGAGGGCCTGCTGAAGGCTGGTCAGAACCGCCTGGTCGCGCCGCAGCGCGTCCAACTGCTCCTGGAGTGCCTCGATCTCCGCCCCGACGCGCTCCTGTTCCTTGGCGTTGCGCTCCAGATCGCCGACGACCTGGGCGGTGTACTGAGATGTCAGCTCGGTGGAGGACGTGGTGTCGGTCATGGTGGAGACCTTTCCTCGGTGCACGGCCGCCGCGGGAACATCCGTGAAGCGGCAGGGGGGTGACGCGTGTCCTGTCGACCGCGCCGAAGGGGCGGGGCGGGCAGCCGCACCCGCTGCGTCGTGCCCCGGCCCACCGATAGTACGGACAGGTGACGCCCGTTGTTCCCGTCCGGCGGCGGTTGGCCCCGTGCGGGGGTGCGTTGCGGCGCGGGATTGACGTCCGCGCGCTCCGCTCCGCGGCCCGCCGATCGGGCCGGCCCGAGTGCGCGCACGCGTTGCGGGTATCCGGCCTCTGCGAGAACAGCAGGCCGGGACGTACCGGACGCAACGAGGAGCGGGGTCGGAGATGGCGGTCAAGGCGATGGGCTGGGCGCATGCGTTCCCGGTCTCCGGAGGCGTGAGCGCCGGACGGCGGTGGACCCGCGGGCATCTGGAGTCGCTGTCGTGGACGGCGGACGAGCCCGACACGGTCGACGCGGTCGTCCTGGCGGTGTCCGAATTGCTCACCAACGCCCACATCCACGCCCGCAGCGACGCGGCACTCGTCCTCACCTGGGACGGCGACTGCCTGCACGTGAGCGTCCACGACGAGGACCCGACCCTGCCGCGGCAGCGCGACCCCGAGCCGGGCGAGGTGTCCGGCCGGGGGGTGGGCATCGTGCGCATGCTCGCCGACGACTGGGGCATGAAGTGCCAGCGCCACGGGAAAACGGTGACGGCCTGCTTCCGTCCCGCCTCCGCACGGGCGGCGGGCGTCGAGGGCTGAGCGTCCGCGCTCCCCTCGGAGCCGCGCGTCCCCGGCCGGGACCGCGGCGGGTCCGGGGCCCGGACCCGGCGACGGGACCGGACGCCGGGGCGGATCAGGGGGCGAATCCCCTTACCAGCGCCGCGAGAGCGGCCGGGCCGGGGCGACGACGCGGCGGGCCGGACGGGCGCGATCAGCGCCACCGCGCCGGGATGTTGGCCAGCTGCCGCGACAACTGCCAGTCGGACGGCCGGGCCGCCGGCTCGAACCACGGTGCTCCGTCGGCGACCCACGACTCCCGGTAGCGGCGCACGGCGTCGAGACTGCCGTCGTCGCACCCGGACTCGCCACCGCAGCACTCGCACAGGACGAACAGGGGCAGCCCGCTCGCGTCGAAGCGCACCTCGTCCACGTCCAGCCCGCACGTCCGGCACACGGTCTCCAGCCTGTCCTCCATCGCACCAGCGTACGGACGGCCCGCGCCCGGACCCCGCGACGGTCCCGATCGTCGCGCCGCCCGCGGGTCGCGACGCCGTGCCTCCCGGCCGGGAGGCACTCGGCGGGCAGCGCGGGGGACCCGGTCCTATCGTGAAACGATGAGTGGCTCCCGAGTCCCGCCCGAGGGCGGTGGCCGCGCCCACCCGTGGCGGCCCGTTCCGCCCGCGGACGGGGAGCGCGCCCGTCGGCACGGTGCGCCGGCCGGCCCGCGCACCGACTACGCGGGCGCCATCTACGGCTCGATCCTCGCGGCCTCGGTCGTCGCCGCGGCCGGCGCGGGCGGGGTGCACACACGCCTGGACGTCATCCTGCTGCTGGTGGTGACCGGTCTGGTCTTCTGGGCCACGCACGTCTACGCCCACCTCGCCGGCGAGCGGATCGTCGGACAGTCCTGGTCCTGGCGGGAGATCCGGCGCAGCGGCGTGCACGAGTGGGCCATCGTCGAGGCGGCGGCCCTCCCGGCCGCGGCGGTGGCCGTCAGCGGGTTCGGGCTGAGCGTCAACACGGGGCTGTGGCTCGCACTGGGCGTCGCGGTGACCCAGCAGGTGCTGTGGGCCTGCCTCGGCGCCGTGCGCGCGGGAGCGGGGCGGGGCCAGGTCATCGCCGAGGGCGTCGTCAACCTGGCCCTCGGGTTGATCATCGTGGGCGCCAAGGTCGTCCTCAAGGAGTAGTGACGGGAGGCCCGACCCGGCTTCGCCCGCCGCGCCCCGCCCGGCCCCGACCCGGCTCCGCCCGCCCGGCCCCGACCCGGCTCCGCCCGCCCGGCCCCGACCCCGACTCCGCCCGCCCGGGCCCGGCGGGCGCCCGTCGGGCGCCGGCTCCGGCGGCCACCCGGGGCGATCCGCGGGGCCCCGGGCCCGCCCTGCGCCCCTGGGCGCGCGGCGGACGCCGGCGGCTGAAACCGCGCGATCGCCCGCGACTCGCTAGCCTGGAATGAGAGCACGGCTCGGGCGACGGCCCCCGGGAGGCCGGTATGGCGGACGCGATGCCCACAGCCCGGACGGGTGACGGGCCCCCGGGACCGGACGGCCTCCGCGGCGCGTCCCCGCGCTATCTGCCCATCGCGGAACACGGGCTGATCGGCGACCTGCGCAGCGCCGCGCTGGTCGGCACCGACGGGACCATCGACTGGTACTGCTGCGGGCGCTTCGACGCGCCCAGTGTCTTCGCCTCGATCCTGGACGCCGACCGCGGCGGCAGCTTCGAACTCGCCGCCGACGTCCCCGCGCGGACCAAGCAGTTCTACTTCCCCGACACCAACGTGCTCATCACCCGGTTCTTCGCGGACGGCGGCGTGGGCGAGATCCAGGACTTCATGCCGGTCGTGGACGACTCCCGCGAGGCCGACCGGCACCGCCTCATCCGCCGGGTGGTGTGCGTCCGCGGCACCCTGCCCTTCCGCGCGCGGATCGCCCCCCGCTTCTCGTACGGAACCGTGCCGCACACCCTGCGCCTGGAGGACGGCCAGGCCGTCTTCGACTCGCCCGTGCTGCGCCTCGCCCTCACCTCAACCGTGCCCCTGGAGGCGGACGGGCCGGACGTGTGGTCGCTGTTCAAGCTGAACGAGGGAGCGTCCGCGGTCTTCGCGGTCGACCGCGTCGACGACGAGGTACCGCCGCGCCGGTGCGCCGTCGCCGAAGCCGAGCGGGAGTTCAACGCCACCGTCGCCTACTGGCGGCGGTGGCTGTCCCGGTCGCGCTACCGCGGACGCTGGCGCGAGATGGTGCACCGGTCCGCCCTGACCCTGAAGCTCCTCACCTACGCCCCCACCGGCGCGATCGTCGCCGCGCCCACCACCAGCCTGCCCGAGCAGATCGGCGGCGAGCGCAACTGGGACTACCGCTACGTGTGGATCCGCGACGCCGCCTTCTGCGTGTACGCCATGCTGCGCCTCGGATTCACCGAGGAGGCCGAGGCGTTCATGACCTTCCTCTCCGAGCACGTCGGACTGGACGCCCCCGACACCACCGCCCGCGGCGGCCCGTTGCAGATCATGTACGGCATCGACGGCCGCCGTGACCTGACCGAACGGGAGCTGCCGCACCTGGAGGGCTACCGCGGCTCCGCGCCCGTCCGCGTCGGCAACGCCGCCGTCGGACAGCTCCAACTCGACATCTACGGAGCCCTCGTCGACTCCCTCTACCTCTACGACAAGTGGGGCCAGCCGCTCTCCAGCGCGCACTGGGACGGCATCAGCGCGCTCGTCGACTGGGTCTGCGACCACTGGGACCAGCCCGACGAGGGCGTCTGGGAGACCCGCGGCGGACGCAAGACGTTCCTCTACTCCCGGCTCATGTGCTGGGTCGCCGTCGAACGGGCCATGCGGCTGGCCCAGCGCCGCGGGCTGCCCGCCGACACCCTCCGGTGGGGCAGGGCCCGCGACGCGATCTACCGGCGCATCATGAGCCGAGGCTGGTCCGGTACGCGCAGGGCCTTCACCCAGTACGAGGACAGCGAGATCCTCGACGCGTCGGTGCTGATGATGCCGCTCGCCAAGTTCATCTCGCCCACCGACCCGAAATGGCTCGCCACCCTGGACGCGCTGCGCGAGGACCTGGTGTCCGACTCCCTGGTCTACCGCTACGACCCGCAGGCGAGCCCCGACGGCCTCCAGGGGGAGGAGGGCACCTTCTCCATCTGCTCCTTCTGGTACGTGGAGGCGCTCACCCGCGCCGGCCGGATCGACGAGGCCCGGCTCGCCTTCGAGAAGATGCTCACCTACGCGAACCACCTCGGCCTGTACGCGGAGGAGATCGGCCACACCGGGGAGCAGAGCGGCAACTTCCCCCAGGCCTTCACGCATCTGGCCCTGATCAGCGCGGCGTTCAACCTGGACCGCAGGCTCGGCTGAGGCGGAGCCGCCGACGGTCTTCCCTCAAGGGGCGGTGAACAGCCCGGGGAAGCGGGGCGCGAGCCACGGCCTGCGGCCGCGCACGAGGATGCGGCCGCGCAGGAGCGGGCCCACCTGCCCCTGCCGGCCGAGGGCCATCAGCAGGAACGTCACCGGCTCGATGTGGATCGTGCAGTCCGGCCGGTCCGAGGGCCGCGCCGCGACGGACAGCGCGCCGTCGGCGACGACCACCCCGAAGTCGCCGCCGCCCCACAGCCGTACGGCGTACCGGGCGTTCATCCCCTCGACGCGGGACGCCTCCGCCACCCGGGGCATCGCGCGGAGCAGGAAGGGCAGGGCCAGAGCGGCCCGGTCCCGGCCGACCATGTGCGGCCGGCGCAGGGCGCGGGCGAGGTCGTACCCGTGGCCGAGCATGTGGGTGAGCAGGTAGGAGCCGAGTTCCGGACGGCTCATCGGGCCGAGGGGCGAGACCACCGGCCCCGGGGGAGCGTCCTGCGTCTCCAGGGCCCGCACGCATGCCTCCGCCCCGTCGACGATCATGGCCGCCAGCGGGGCCGGCGCGCGCTCCGTGAACTCCGCGAGCGAGCGGGCGTTGGCCTCGGCCAGGCTCTGCGGTGTGCCGTCCCCGTAGGGCCGCGGCCGGCCCTCGGCGATGTCCGCCATCAGGACGTTCGCCGACGCCAGGTGTGCGGCCGCCTCTCCCACGTTCCACTCGGCACCGGGAATCCGGCGTCGTGTGTCGGTGCCCGGCTCCAGCAGCGCGGCGATGTCCGCGGCGGTCCCGCGTATCGCCGCCCCGAGCCCGTCGGGCAGAACCCCGCCCTTCTCCCGCCCCGTCACCGCGTCCACGTCGCCGCCCTTCCGTCCCGCCGTCGTCCCGCCCCGGCCCCAGGCCGCCGGATGCCCGGCGCCCACCGGGCGTACAGGAGACCAGCCCGTCGCCGCCGCGGCAAGCCCCGGGGCGCTTCATCGCAGGTGGTGGACCGGATTCCCGCGGTGGCGGGCACGGCGACGGGCCGCCGTTACCCCGGAGGTAATCGACCCCGCGCGGGCGGTGCTGCCAGGCTCGTGGAGCACGCGGCCCGACCGGACGGAAGGACGCCATGACCGCCTACGCCATCGCCCACCTGCGCGAGGCCGACCCCCACCCCGAGATCGCCGACTACATCGAGCGGATCGGCGCCACCTTCGCGCCGCACGGCGGCCGCTTCCTCGTGCACGCGAGCGGGCACGAGGTGATGGAGGGGGAGTGGCCCGGCCACGTCGTCGTCATCGGCCTTCCCGGGATGGCGGCGGCCCGCGCCTGGTGGAACTCCGCCGCGTACCGCGAGATCGCCCCGCTGCGCTCGCGCCACATCGAGGGCGACATCATCCTGGTCCAGGGCGTCCCCGAGGGATACGACGCGGCCGTCACGGCTCGGGCGATGCGCGAGGCGCTCCCGGCCGCAGGCGAACCGGCGGGCCGGGGCGAGACGCCGTGAGGGCGGCGTCACCGGTTGCGGAGGTGACGCCGCCCTTGGGGTGCGCTCGCGCCGAGGAGCCTCAGGCGGGGAGGTCCGCGGCGGTCGGCCGCGGGGGACGGGCCGCCCGCGGGAGGCGCAGGACCCGCCCGACGCCGGGACGAGGGGTCAGCAGGCGCCCTCGTCCTGCCACGGGCCCCAGTCGGAGGCGGTGGGCGTCTCGTTCTGGGTCCACCACTTGGCCTTCCAGTTGTGGTGGTTGTACGAGACCTCCTTGCCGGCCGTGTAGACCGCGGACGCACTCCACGCCGTCGTGCAGGCGCCGCCCGAGGGGGTCGGGGTCGGGGTGGGCGTCGGCGTGGGCGTGCCGGTGGGCGGCGTCGCGCCGGCGAACTTCACCGAGTACTTCGCGAAGTCCCAGGAGTTCTGGGCCACGCTGGAGCAGGTGCCCGAGGTGCGCCCGCCGTTGTCGGCGGGTGAGCACTGCCGGTCGCGGTTGAGGGACCAGAAGGTGAAGCGGTCCATCGCGTGCGTCGTGGCGAAGTCCAGCACGGTCTGGAAGTCGGCCTGCGTGAAGTACTCGCCGGTGTCGCTGCGGCCGTTCATACCGGAGAAGCCCTCGTGGGCGTACGCGGTCGCCTCGTTCCAGCCGAAGGTGGACTGGAGGATCGCGTTGAACTTGGTGAGCGCGCCGGTCTGGGACGCGGCGCCGTTGAAGCCGCCGTCGAAGGGCATGATGGAGAAGTTGTTCGGCGTGAAGCCCTGGGACTTCGCCTCCAGCAGCATCTGCTTGCCGAACCATCCGGTGCCGTCCGCCGTTCCGGCCGTGGTGACCGAGACGTACAGGCCGGGGTTGTTCTGCTGGAGGATCTTCGCGGCACCGATCTCGTTCCTGATGGCCGCCGTGTTCTCGTACTCCGGCTCCTCCAGGTCGAAGTCGATGGCGTGCAGGCCGTATTTGGTGATGACCTGCTGGTAGGCGGCGGCGGTGGACGCGGCGTCGGAGCACGTCTGGCCGAGCTTGGTGCCGCCGTAGCCGCCGATGGAGACGGACACGTCGCCGCCCTTGGCCCGGATGCCGTTGACGACCGACTGCACGGCGGTGTCCGAGGAGACGGGGGAGGTGCCGCCCCACGTGGGCGAACAGCCGCCTCCGTTGGGCGCGAGGACGAAGGCGAGCTGGAACGCCTTCAGGCCCGTCGCGTCCATGATGGCGCCCGCGTCCGGCGGGTCGTTGTCCGTCGGCATCAGGTAGGGGGCGGCGGCGTACCAGCGGTTGCCGAGCGCGGTGGTCGCGCCCGAGGCGTTGCCCGCGACCAGCGCGGTGGTGCCGACCGCGGCCAGGCTGACGGCGGCTGCCGCTCCCAGCGCTGCGCGAAGTCGTCTCACGGTGCCTCCAGAGGGGGTGGGGGAGTAGGCACAGCTTCTGGCCAATGTCGCGATCACGTCAATGAGTTGGACTAGACCAGAGGGGTCTTTGGACTAGACCATACGATCTCTTTACTTAAGTCCCGGTCGGAGGGCTCCTTTTGGGACGCCGTCACCCCAAGAGACTGTCGGGGCACGGTCGGTGGGGTGCCGTGGAGTCCGGCGGCACCGCGTGGCGCAGCAGCGGCCCGGAGCCCGGGCGGGGCGCCGTCGGGCGCGGGCCCCATCAACGTGGCGTTCCGTCCGGGTGCGCGCTCCCGAGTGCTCTCCCCCCGGTGCCGGCGTGCCGCCGCGGGAGGGGGTCAGAACTCCTCGTGCGTGTCCGGATCGCCCCCGAGGCGACGGCGCGGACGGTTGGCGACGGCCGTCATCTCGTCCGGCGTGAGCTCGAAGTCGAACACGTCCAGGTTCGTCCGGCGGCGGCCGGGGTCGGCGGACTTCGGGATGGGCACCGCGCCGAGCTGGACGTGCCAGCGCAGCACGACCTGTCCCGGCGTCACCCCGTGTGTCTCGGCGATCTTCCCGATCGCCGGATCGTCCAGTAGGCCGGAGCCGCGGCCCAGCGGGCTCCAGCTCTCGGTGAGGACGCCCTTGTCGGTGTGGAAGGCGCGCACGTCGTCCTGAGGGAGGGAGGGGTGGAGTTCGATCTGGTTCACCGCCGGCAGGACCCCCGTCTCCGCCTCCAGCCGGGTCAGGTGCTCCACGGTGAAGTTGGAGACGCCGATCGACCGCACGAGCCCCTCCTCGCGCAGTTTGATCATCGCCTTCCAGGAGTCCACGTACCGGTCCACCCGGGGCAGCGGCCAGTGGATGAGGTAGAGGTCCACGCGGTCCAGGCCGAGGCGCCTGCGCGACTCCTCGAACGAGGCGAGCGTCTCGTCGTGACCGTGGTGCCGCCCCGGAAGCTTGGTGGTGACGACGATCTCCTCGCGCGGGACGCCGCCGCGGGCGATGCCCCGACCCGTCCCGGTCTCGTTGCGGTAGTTGGCCGCCGTGTCGAGGAGCCGGTAGCCGTCGGCGAGTGCGCCGCTCACGGCCTCCTCGGCCTGCGCGTCGTCCATCGGCCAGGTGCCCAGGCCGATGGCCGGCAGTGTCGTTCCGTCGTGGGCGGTGAGCGTGGGGATGCCGGTCACGGTGAGCCTTCCGGGTGGTGGACGCCTACCCGCCCATCGTGCACGCCCGCCGCCGCCGTGGCGCGACGCGTGCTCCCGGCGTGCCGCGGGAGGACCCCGGTCGGGGGGACGCGGACGGGCGACCACGCGGACGGGTCGAATGGTGGCTTCCGGCCCCCGGACCGGCCCCCCCGGGCCGGCCCCCCGCACCGGTCCGCCCGCGACGGGGCGGACCGGCGGGCGGGGCCGGAGGGGAGGGGTCAGGCCGTGTGGAGCGTGAGCCCGTAGCGGTTCAGGATCTCGTTGACGGGCTGGTACCAGGTCTCGCCGCCGCTGCTGCAGTTGCCCCAGCCGCCGGAGGTGACGCCCTGGGCCTGGTCGCCGCTGATGAACGAGCCGCCCGAGTCGCCGGGTTCGGCGCAGACGCTCGTCTTGGTCATCTGGTGTACGGCGCCCTGGCTGTAGTTGACCGTCTCGTTCTTGGCGAGGACGTTGCCGCAGTGCCAGTGCGAGGTGGAGCCGGAGCGGCAGATCGACGCCCCGATGGGCGCCTCGGCCGAGCCGCGGACGAGCCGGTCGGAGACCGTGCCCCAGCCGAGCACGACCGGAACCGTCCACCAGCCGCTTCCGACGCTCACCCAGGCGTAGTCGTTGTCGGGGAACGACGACCCCTGGAAGGTGCCGATGTAGCTGTGGTCCCAGCCGCTGACCCCCGCCCCCGCCCGGCCGCAGTGGCCGGCGGTGACGAAGCCGCCGTACACGGAGAAGCCGATGGAGCAGCGGACGTTGCCGGTGTAGTACGGGTCGCCGCCCACGGTTCCCGCGGCGAACGTGCTCGGCGCCGCCGCGGTCTCCCGCACGGTCACCGGACCCGCCGCGCGGGCTCGCGCCACGAACGAGCGGACATCGTTGTCATTCTTGTGCGGGGAGACCACGCTGACGACGACCGAGCTCGACTTGGGGTCGACGTGCCAACTGCTCACCCCGGGCGGCGCGTCCAGCGTGTCGAGCTGCCTCATCGTCGCGTCGAGCCTGCGCGCGCTGTGGGCGACGAGGGTGACCCGGGCTCCGGTCGACTCGACGGCTTCGCGCGCGTTCGCCGACGTCACTGCGACGACCAGATCGCCGCTCTTGGCGTCGAACCACGAACCCCCGTACGCGGCGCCTGCCGTGGCGCGGGCCTTGCGCTCGACGGATCGTGCGGTGGTCTCCTGGGCGAGTCGGGCGGTCGCCTGCTTCTCGGTGAGGCCGAGGTCGTGCCGCATCGCCGCCAGCAGCGCCGGGGAGGCGGCGGTCCGGGACGTGGGGGAGGGAGTGGGAGGGGTCTCGGCGGCGGCGGTCTGGCCGAGCCCGACGGTCGCGGCGCCGACGAGCAGGCCGGCGGATACGGTTGCACGCAGAACTGTGGTGCGTCTCAAGGGAGTTGCCTTTCGTCGATCCGATGGTCGGTGAGTGGGGCGAAGGGCAGGAGAGAGCGCTCTCAGATGTGCTGCAACCGAGGATAGCCACCGAGCTTGAACAGGTCCATGCCAATGCAGGGTTCGTGTCCCGTGCGCCCGCTCCAGGGCGCTCGGTGCGGGGCGATCCGGTGGGTGCCGCCCCCCGTTTCCGGTTCGGCGAGCGCCGGCACGCCTGAACCGTCGCGCTCCCCGGCGAGGGGATGACGGATTCGGGCCCGCGTCCGGCCGGCGTGCATCGGGCGTGCGCGAACGGCCGGACGCCGCCTCGGGCGATCGGATACGGACACGTCACGGACCGGTTCTCCGCGATCTTCGGTGACGGCGGGGGAGGGGGCGCGAACAGGGCCTGACCACGGTCGTGTTGGCAGTAGGCTCACCCTGCTGCGGCGGCCACCTGTGCGGACCGGTTCCCCTACGGCCCGCGGCGACGAACGATCTCTACGGCGTGAGGATGACGTACAGGTGCTGATAGCGGGGCGGTATCGGCTGCACACCACACTCGGGCGGGGCGCGATGGGAGAGGTGTGGCGGGCGCGCGACGAGATGATCGGGCGGCCCGTCGCCGTGAAACTGCTGCTCTCCCAGGATGCCGATCCCACCGCCGCGGCCCGGTTCCGCCTGGAGGCGCAGACCGCGGGACGGCTGAACCATCCCCACGTGGTGGGCGTTCTGGACTTCGGGTCGTTCGAGGACCGGCTGTTCCTGGTCATGGAGTTGATCGAGGGGGACAGCCTGTCCCAGGTGCTCGCCGACTCCGGCACACTGCCCGCCGCCCGGGTGGCGCGGATCGCCGCCCAGGCCGCCGCCGGACTCGCCGCGGCGCACCAACAGGGCATCGTGCACCGGGACATCAAACCCGGCAATCTCATGCTGGACGCCGACGGAAGCCTCAAGATCGGCGACTTCGGCATCGCCCGCTTCCTGGACGATCCGGCGGGCGGGCTCACCGCGACCGGGCAGATCGTCGGCACCAGCCTCTACCTGGCCCCCGAGCGGGCTCTCGGGAAGACCGCGGGGCCGCCGTCCGACATGTACTCCCTCGGCTGCGTGCTCTACCAACTCCTCACCGGCCGGACCCCGTTCCAGGGAAGCAGCCCCGTGGCGATCCTCCATCAGCACCTCGACACCGCGCCGACGCCGCCCGGCAGGCTCGGCGCCGACCTGCCGCCCGCGTTCGAGAACCACCTGCTCGGCCTCCTGGCCAAGCGGCCGGAGGACCGTCCGACGGCCCGGCAGACGGCGGCCTGGTACGCGGAGGGCGCCTGGCAGGGACGGCCCGAACCGCTTCCGGCGGCGCGACCGGCGCAGCGCCCGCCCGCTCCGGACCGCTCCGCCACCGGCCCGGCCACGACCTACGCCCTGCCGTCCGCCGCCTCGTCCACCTCGACGGCCGCGGTACGCGGTGCGGCGGGCGACCGCCGCTCGCGCAGACGCAGACGGCCGGGTGTCGGCGACCTCCTGACACAGCGTCCACGCGTGGTGGGCGCGGCGGCCGGCGCGGTCGTCTTCGTTCTGGCGGTACTGGTGGGTGTGGCCTGGTTCTCCCCCGACAGCAGCTCCGCCGAGACGCCGCCCGGCCCGGGCGCCACGGTGACCTCTTCTCCCGCGGCCTCGGTGCCGTAGCGGCCGGCGGACCGGGTACGCCCCGACGCGGGTGCGCGGCACCTGTCCTGTCGCCACGCCGATGAGGGCCGATCCGCGCCGTCGTCCCGGACCGGGCGAAGGCCGGGCGGGCAAGGGTGCCGGCCGGCCCTCCGTGCCCGGACCGGGAACCGCCCGAGGGGCTCAGGGAGCCGACGCGGCCCGGGTCGAACCGGTCTCTCCGGCCCGGCGCTTGGCCAGCGCCGCTTCCAGCGCCACGCGCGTCTCCTCGGGAAGGGGCCCGCCCTGGGCGAAGTCCAGGATCTGCTCGGCGACCACCGACAGCTTGCGGTTGGTGTGCTGGGACGTCTCGCGCAGGACGTCCCAGCTGTCCTCCGGTCCGATCCGGCCGAGCACGAGCAGCGCGCCGATGGCCTGGTCCACCGTGGCGTGCGAGGTCACGGCACGGTGCAGATGGGCGCACTCCTGGTTGAGTTTGCCGTTCTCCCGCACCAGGTCCGTGGTGGAGAGCAGGCGCAGTGGATCGGACGGGGATATCGCGAAGAACGCCCTTGGTCCGGCGTAGCTCGGTTGGTCACTCATCAGCGATCTTCTGCCCCCGATCGGCGGCACAATCCCTGCCGGACCATGCCACTCCCGGCACTCCGGCCCGTGCCGCGGTGTTCCGGAGGTGGTCCCGGAGCCGGCGCGCGAAGCCCTGTCGCTCCCGGGCTCCGGGTGCCGCCCGGTGGTGCCGCGCCGGGCGTCGCCGATGCCGCTTGGTGGCCGGGGCCGCCTGGTCCGGCTCGGCCGCGGGCCCTCCGTGTCCACCACGAGGCGCGCCTGTCGTGAGGTGACCCTGCGGCGCGGTCGCGCGTTGTCGTGTCGGGCCGCCGGGTGTGCGGACCGCGGCATCTTGACGTCCTCGCCGGCGACCGTGCTCCGCCGGCGGATCCGATCCGTGCACACGGGTGCAGCGGATGGCCGGAGAGAGCGGGGCACACGCGACGAAGGGGTGGAACCGCCGCCGAAGCGTTCGGTCCCACCCCTGCCGATGCCGTGGCCCGGCCGTCTACCAGCGGTACCAGCGACCCCGCTTGCCCCCTCCCGACGTCGGACGGATCACGAAGCCCAGAGCCCAGACGATGAGCACGATGACCGCGACCCACCACAGGGCCTTCAGGGCGAAACCTGCACCGAACAGGATCAGCGCCAGCAGCAGAACAAGAAGAACAGGAACCATGATGATCAACCTCCGGCCCCACGGGTGCCCTGCGGACCGATCTCCATTCCTGCGGTTCTCCGGGGGCGCCGCGGAGTGTGTCCCGGGCCGGGGAATCCACAAGTCGACCCCGACATGAGTTCCCGAGGCCACGGGCGCCGGGTGCTCGCCGGCTTCGGGGTCGTCGAAAGCCGAAGCGCTGAGGGCCCTGTTTGGGGATCTGTTTCGGGGTGACACGGAGGACGTACGTCATCTTCGAGCGAGGCAGGGGTGAGTGGCTGTGGCTGCGGACGAGAAGACTCAGGCCGTCGGCGAGCAGGCCAGGGGCAAGGTCAAGAAGGCCGTCGGTGGCGCGGTCGCCAACGAGTCGATGAAGGCCGAGGGGCGCGCCGAGGAGTCCAAGGGCGATCTGCGCGCCTCCAAGGAGAAGGCGAAGGACGCCGTCCGGCCGAAGTAGCGCGTCGTCGATCGGACGGCGCATCCCGATCCCGGCAGCCTCGCGGCTGCCGGGATCACCGCTGTCCCGGCACCTGCCCCCGACGAACGCGCCGAGTGGAGGCGTGCCCGCCGCTCTGGCAGGCTTCTCGCGATGACAGCGGACAAGAGCCCCGACCGCACCCCCGACGGACGGTTCGTCATCGTGGACGGACGGCGCTGGCGCGCGACGGACCCGGACATCCCCGAGGAGGCCGCGGCGCGCCTTCGTTCCCACCTCATGGCGGCGCGTCGGGCCGTCGGGGCGGCCCGGCGTGCGGCGGACCCGGAAGCCGAACGGGCGGCGAGGGCGCGGGTGCACCAGGCCAAGGTGGCGCTGGGGGAGCGCGGCACGCTTTGGTGGGAGCAGAGCGACGCGGAGCGCCGTGCGCGCTGGCGCGAGGGTCTGGCGGCGCTCGACTGACCCTCCCCGTCGGCGATCGCGCAGCCGATCCCGGGGCCCCTTCAGGGGCACTCGACTGCCGACTGCCGACTGCCGACTGCCGACTGCCGACTGCCGCGGTCAGCGGCGGCGGATGCGGACGGGTCCGTGGGGGTGCGACGTCCGCACGGGGCGGCCGGCCTGCGTGATCTCCACCTCGCCGGCGGCGGCGAGCCGACGGGCCGCGCGCCGGGCCGGTTCCATGAGCGCGCGCCATCCGTCGTCGTCGCCCGTGTAGACGGCGCGCGCGGCGTCGGAGGGGCAGATCGTGGCGGTCGGGGCCCGCCGGTCCAGAAGGTCCAGGATGGCCCGCTCCAGCAGCCGGCCCTGTCGCTCCGCGTCGCTGTCCTCGCGCGGATGCCGGTCTTCCCGGTCCTCGGTGCGGTCGTCGTGGTGCGGCACCCGGCCAGTATCGCGCGGAAGGGGCCGAACGCGCCCGTCGTGCGAGCGGCGGACACCTCCTGGCCGGCGCATCTTCCGTCCCGGCCACTCGGCACGCACCGCCCGAAGCCCCACCGGGCGGCGGTCGCTCGGCGGGGTCCGCGGCAGTACGGGACCGGCCGTTCGTCCCCGACCGCGTGAACCGCCCGCACCGCTCAGAGCGCTCGTCGACGGGCGGGATACGCGGCGGGCGCGGCTGTGGCGGGACTCCCGCGCCATGCCCTCCCGCGCCGCGTCTCCTCCGTGTGCGTCACGGCCCGGAGGCCGGGTCAGACCTCGTGGGTGCGGTCGGCGCGCAGGACGGAGTACATGACCATGTCGCGCCACACGCCGGCCCGGTAGCAGGCCCCGCGCAGTACGCCCTCGCGGGTGAAGCCCGCCCACTCCAGCGCCCGCTGCTCCGCGATGTTCTCCGCCTCGGTGCTCGCCTCCACCCTGTTGGCCTTGGTGTGGTCGAACAGGTAGGCGACCAACTGGCGTTGGGCCTCCTTGCCGTAGCCCTTGCCGCGCTCGGCGGTCAGCAGGGACACCCCGATGTTCCAGCACGGCGACGCAGGCCCCTGGAGGACCTCACGCCACTGCACTTCCCCGACGAACCGGTCGTCCTCGCCGGCGATCACCAGCCGCCCGGCCCGGTCGGACAGGAATCCGTCGGGCCACATGCGCCGGAGCTGACCGGGGTTGCGGAATCCGAAGAAGCCGTGGTCCCCGGCCTCGGCCGGGTCCTCATAGAGGCGTTCGAGCTGGTCGAGGTCCCGCTCGGCGACGGGGCGCAGGCGCACATGATCACGAGATGGCATGGTCGTCAGAGTACGAGGTCGGACGGCGTGCGCCGGTACCCCCTCCTGTGCCCGGTGACGGCGACGCGGCGGCGAGGGCGACGGTTGCGGATGGCCCGACGGCTACCGGTGCGAGTGGCGCGGCGGCTACGGCGACGGGTGGCGCGACGACCGTGGGGGCCGCACCGGGGACGTGGCGGCGCGGGACAATCAGGGGGTGACGCTCACCGCGCGGCAGCTCGCCCTGGCCACCCTCGACCGACAGTTCCTGCTCGAACGGCGGGAGCTCGACGTGGCGGAGGCGGTGCGCCGGCTCTGCGCGTTGCAGGCGCAGAGCCCCGCCTCGCCGTATCTGGCGCTGTGGAACCGTGTGGCGGACTTCGCCCCCGGGGATCTGGACGCCGCGTTCGCGGACGGTCGGATCGTGAAGGCGCCGCTGATGCGCATCACGCTGCACGCGGTCCACGCGGACGACTACGCGCCGTTCCGTGCCGCCCTGTTGAGCACGCTGCGTGCCGCGCGGCTGCACGACGGCCGCTTCACCGCGACCGGGCTGACCGCGGCCGACGCCGACGCGGTGCTGCCGGAACTGGCCGAGCTGCTCGAAGAACCCCGTACCGGGCCTGAGATGGAGAGCGAGCTGGCGGAGAGGTTCGCCGAGCACGCGCACCGTGTGTGGTGGGCGCTGCGCACGTACGCGCCCGTGCGTCACGTGCCGACGGCCGGGCCGTGGTCGTTCGGGCAGCGGAACAGCTACCGCACGGCTGCCGCCGCGCCCGCGGCCGATCCGGGGGAGGAGGACGCCGGAGTCCGCCTGCTGCTGCTCTCCTACCTGCGGGCGTTCGGCCCGGCCACCGCACAGGACATCGCCCGCTTCACCCTGCTGACGCGGAGCGCGGTCACCCGGGCTCTCGACGGGCTGCGCGGTCGGGTGGTGCAGGTCCCCGCCCCCGGGCGTGCCGCCACGTTCGACCTGGCCGACGCGACCGTGCCCGCCGAGGACACCGCCGCGCCGCCCCGACTGCTGCCCATGTGGGACAGCACCCTGCTGTCCCACGTCGCACCCGGGCGGCTCCTCCCCGCCGCGTACCGACCTCTGGTGGTGCGCCGGAACGGCGACGTGCTGCCCTGCCTGCTGGTCGACGGGCAGGTCGCCGGAGTCTGGCGGACCGTCGGGCACGGCGTCGAACTCACCGCCTTCCGGGACGTCGGAGAGGAGGCCCGGCGCCGCCTCACGGAGGAGGCGGAGCGGCTGTGGACCTTCCTCGCCGACCGCGACCCGGCGGTCTACCGGCGCTACGGACACTGGTGGGACAAGGGCTTCCCGCCCGCGGCCCCGGGGCGGACGTGGACGGTCGCTTCGTAGGCCGGACGTGGGACGGTCCGGACGGGGCGGGGCCCGCGGGCGGGAAGCCCGCGGCCTCCTGGAAACGGAGCACGGCCCACCGCCGGCTGCCCGGCGCCTGTCTCCTGTTCGCCGATCGTCCACGACCGGGCCTGCTCGGACGGCACATGCCGCCCGCACCGCGACGCCCACGGCCCGTCACTCGCGCGGCACGCGCCGCCCACACCGCAACACTGGCTCGCGTCACGCGCCGCCCGCACCGCGCCCCCGCTCACACGGCACCGTCCCCACCGCAGACGGCGGTATTCGCGTGTTCGCGCACCGCACCGTGGAGCGGGTCGGCGCTACCGGGGGACCGCCTCGCGAGGTGGCCGTGCTCCCGAAAGGGCGACCGCTGCCGCCGTCCCCGGAGCCGCGGTAAGCGGCTTCGACGCGGCCGGAGGGCGGATGCCCGGCGGAGCGCCCGCTCTTAAGCGCGGCTTAAACGGCCCTTAACGCTCCCGGATTAGTTCGCGGTTCATCAAGTAAGCCCAGGTCAAAGGGATGTGGCCACACGGCCGGATGGTTGGCCTCGCCGTACGCCGTGCGTAGCATCGGGGTCCATCGCCGGCGTCCGACACGGTCGAGAGAGCGCTCTCAGTGAGAGTTCGCGACCGCCTGCCGCCTCGATGCCCCCTGTGAGGAACAACCGAACAGCCCATCGGCGGGGCGTGTTCAGGCGCGCCCGGCTCTCCCCGAGGCCCCCCACGGCCGCGCCCCCGGGCGCAAGCACCAAGGAGCACCACCCATGACGCCTCGTCACCAGCGTGACCTCACTCGCCGCAAGCTCCTCTTCGCCCTCGGCGGAGCCGCCGTGGCCGTCCCCGCGATCGCCACCGTCGCGCCGCACGCCCTCGCCGGCACCAGCGGCGCCTCCGCCGACGCCTCCACCGGCTCGCTCCCGCTGACGATCGTCAACGACAGCGGCTCCTTCGACAACGCGTCGGTGCACGTCTACGTCGTCGGGAACAAGGACGGCCGGCAGGTCCGCATCACCCAGGACGGCCGGCTCGCCCCGATATCCCTCGCCGACAACGGCGCCGACGGGTTCACCGACTACGCGCTCACGCTGTCCGGCAGCGGGGAGACGCGGCTCGCGCTTCCCCCGATGTCGGGCCGCATCTACGTGTCGCTGGGCGCGAAGCTCAAGTTCAAGGCCGTCGCGGACGGCAACGGCGACCCCGCGCTCCAGTACCCCGCCGGCTGGGTCGCCTCCGACCCCAACTACGCGGTGCTGCACGACTGCGCCGAGTTCACCTACAACGCCGCCGGCATGTTCTGCAACACGACCATGGTGGACATGTTCAGCGTGCCCATGAGTATCCGGCTGAGCGGCGACAAGGAGCAGACCACCGGTACCGTCCGCGACGGCGGGCGCGCCGCCGCCTTCGCCGCGGTGAAGGGTGTCGACGCCTTCGCGCCCCTCGTCGTGGACGACCTCCGGATCATCGCCCCCGGCCACGGTCTGGACGCCGGCCTCTTCGCGCGGGACTACTACGCCCCGTACATCGACGAGGTGTGGAGCACCTTCACCGGCAAGGACCTGGCGATCACCACCAACGCCGGCACCTTCACCGGGCGGGTGCGCGCCGACCGGTTCACCTTCGACGGCCCCGCCGCCGTCTCCTTCGCCAAGCCCTCGACCCGCGACGTGCTGTTCTGCGACGGCAACCTCGCCGCGCCCAACGACGGTACGACCGGACCGGTGGCCGCGGTGCTCGGCGCGGGCTTCAACCGCTCGACCCTGCTCGCCGACTCCGCCCAGCCGAGCGCCTCGGCGGGCGACTTCTACCGGACCGAGGTCACCAACCACTACGCCAAGGCGGTCCACGCGGCGACCGAGGACGGCAAGGCATACGGCTTCGCCTTCGACGACGTGGCCGACTTCGCCTCCTACATCCAGGACACCGCTCCGACCGGTATCCGCCTGACGCTCACGGCGTTCTAGAGCACCGAACTCCCGTCCCGGGTGAGGAGACAAGGGGGTCGCCGGGGCCCGCCGCGGCGACCCCTCCCCGTCCCGGCCGGTCGTCCGTCGAGAGGCGGGCCGCTCCAGGTCCCGCGCGAGCCCGGGCCACGCGCCTCCCGCCGTACCGTCCGCCGCCTCCGCGCCGCGTGCCCTCCCGGGACCGCTCGCCTGCCGGCCTCGTCGGCCTCGCCCGCCATCGAGGCCCCGCGGTGCCGGGCGGCGGCCTGCGGCGCGTTCCCGCCGGGACGGCCGGGGCCGGTGGGCGCGTGGGCGGACGCTCCCGCTCGCGGCCACGGACCGGCCGCCGGCCCCGCGCGCCGGTCCGTGCCCGTGTCGCCGCCCGCCGCGCGGGTGGCGGTCCGTTACGCTCGCGGCGTCACACCGGGTCCGAGTTCACGGAGGACAGCACGGCGGCGATCCCTCGCGAACGCGTCGTCAGGACGCTGACGTTCTGGCTGCGCCCCACGTTCGCGCTGCGCGTGGTCAACCGGTTCCAGAAGATCGTCGGCTTCGACCGCTCGATGGCGCTGGCCTCCAGCGCGCTGACCGCCGTGATCCCGCTGACCCTCCTGTTCGGCGCCGTCCTGAGCAGGTTCTCCGACTACGACGCCGCCCAGCGGATCATCAGCCGGTACGGTCTCACCGGACAGGGAGCGGAAGCGGTCACGTCGCTCCTCGCCCCCGCCGGCGGAGCCGGTGCCGGCATCGGCATCTTCGGCACCCTGTTCCTCGTCATCTCCGTGCTGAGCTTCGCGCGGGCCACCCAGCGCCTCTTCGAGCAGACCTGGCAGCTGACCCCGCTCAGTGTCCGGAACACGCGCAACGGACTGTGGTGGATTCTCGCGCTGGCCGGCTACACGGCGGTCACCGGCTGGCTGCACGCGACGCTCGGCGGCAGGCCGCTGGGCCTGGTCGCCTCGGTCTGCGAGATCCCGGTGAGCATCGTCTTCCTCGTCTGGAGCGGCACCGTGCTGTCCGCCGGGCGGATCGCCTGGCGCGACCTGGTGCCCTTCGGCGTCACGGCCGCCGTGCTCACCGCCCTCTACTCGATGGGCGCCTCGATCTACCTCCCGCGCCTGTTCAACTCCTACGCGGCGCGCTACGGAGCCGTCGGCGCCGTCTTCGCGATGATCTCCGCCCTCTTCGCCGCGATGTTCGTCGTCGTCGCGTCGGCCGCGCTCGGGCGGGAGATGCGGGACGAACTGATCCGCATCCGGGCGGGCGACCGCCCATCCGACGACGAGGTCCGGCGGCAGTGGGACGCCGTGGTCGAGCAGGCCCGCTCCGGCTGGCGCGTCACCCGCGAGCAGATGTCCCAGCTGCGGGCCAAGGACGAGAAGAGGCACGAGGAGAGGCACGGGAGGCGGAAGAAGGGGAGCCGGGAGGGAGACGCGGACCGCGGCGAGGGCGGCAGCCCGGAGCGGTAGGGCCGGCCGCCTCACGGTCGTCGCACGTGTGCCCGGCCGGGGGCCGCAGGGGGACGTCGGACGCGCTGCCAGGGGCCGTCAGACGGCCCGTGCGACGAGCAGGGCCACGTCGTCGTGGTCGTCGGAGTGGCGCAGGCCGTACAGCAGCAGGTCGCAGATCTCCTCCAGTGGGCGGCCCGGCTCGTCGAGGAAGCTCAGCAGGACGTTCAGCCGGTCGTCGATGGGGTGCAGCCGGGTCTCGACCAGGCCGTCCGTGT
This sequence comes from Streptomyces sp. NPDC048566, assembly GCF_043199735.1. Taxonomy (NCBI): domain Bacteria; kingdom Bacillati; phylum Actinomycetota; class Actinomycetes; order Kitasatosporales; family Streptomycetaceae; genus Streptomyces; species Streptomyces sp. NPDC048566. The sequence goes on along the minus strand of NZ_JBICWL010000010.1, from coordinate 90,489 downwards.
AGAGCACCAGGACGTCGCCGGCGGTCAGTTCGACCGTGGTGGTCTCGAACGGGACGCCGCCCACGCCGAGCGGCGCGCCGGGAGGCAGGTCGAGCAGCCGGGGTGCGCTGCCGGGGCGGGCCAGCGCGGGCGGCATGTGGCCGGCGTTCGCCACCCGGCACACTCCGGTGTGCGGGTCGTACACCGCGTACAGGCAGGTCACGATGTAGTGCTCCAGATCGCAGGTGATCTTGTCCAGGTGCTGGAGCACCTCGCCCGGGTCGAGTTCGAGGTCGGCGTAGGCACAGGTGGCGGTGCGCAGCCGGCCCATGGTGGCGGCGGCGTCGATCCCGTTGCCCATGACGTCGCCGACCACGAGGGCGGTCCGGTCGCCCGACAGGGGGATGACGTCGTACCAGTCGCCGCCGACCTCGCTGGTGGCCTGCGCGGGCTGGTAGCGCGAGGCGACCTCCAGCCCGTGCAGGCTCGGCGGGTGTTCCGGCAGCAGGCTGCGCTGGAGGGTGACCGCGGTGTTGCGCACGCTCTGGAACCAGCGGGCGTTGTCGATGGCGACCGCCGCACGGCTGGCCAGTTCCGTCGCGAGCACGACGTCGTCGTCGTCGAACGGAACCGGGTTGCGGGTGCGCTTGAGGTCCAGGGCGCCGAGCACCTCACCGTGCGCGATGAGCGGGACGGCGAGGTAGGAGTGCACGCCGGCGCGTGAGAGCAGCGAACTCGCCTGCGCGTCCCGGGCGATGCGGGGCAGATCCTGCTCGCCGACGTGCCGTACCAGGACCGGGCGGCCGGTGTGCACGCACAGGGTCACCATCCGGTCGCCCTCGTAGGCGGCGAGGTCGCCCGGGGGGTCGGCGGCACGCAGCGCCACCGTGGGATGGGACGCCTTGAGCGCGAGCGCGCGGAAGAACTCCGGGCCGTTGTCCGGGCGGCGCATCCGGCGGCAGGCCAGCGCGGAGTCCAGGATGTCGACGGCGACCACGTCGGCCAGTTCCGGCACGGCGATGTCCGCCAGCTCGCGGGCGGTCTGCTCCACTTCGAGCGTGGTGCCGACGCGGGTCGAGGCGTCGGCGACGAGCGCCAGGCGCCGGCGTGCCCGGTCGGCCTCGGCCGCCGCGCGGTGCCGTTCGGTGACGTCCACGACGGACGCCGCCGCTCCCAGCACGCGCCCGCCCGGGTCCTCCAGGCGGTAGAACGACAGCGACCACGCGTGCTCGTGGTCGGGATCCACGGGCGGCCGGCCCACGTGGTACTGGTCGAGCAGCGGCGTGCCGGTGGTGAGCACCTGGCGCAGCGCGGACTCGACGGTGTCGACGTCGGGGAAGGGCAGCGTCTCGCGCAGCCGCCGTCCGATGTGCTCCTCGGCGGGAATCCCGTCGATCCGTTCGAGCGCCGGGTTGACCATCAGATAGCGCAGGTCCGGGTCCATCAGGGCCAGGCCGATGGGGGACTGGTTGATGAGCTGCTCGCACAGCGCGAGGTCGGTCTCCACCCGTTGCAGCAGGGTGTGGTCGGCGGCGATCCCGAGGGCGTAGACGTCCCCGAGGTCGTCCAGGAGCCGCATGTTGCGGAACTCCATCAGGCGGGTGCTGCCGTCCTTGTGCCGGATCGGGAACGCCCCGGCCCAGCTCCGGCCGGTGGCGAGCACCTCGGCGAACAGCTTGGAGACGGACTGGAGGTGTTCGGGGTGGATGATCAGACGCGCCGCGTACTTGCCCAGGACCTCCTCCGCCTTGTAGCCGATCAGATCCTCGGCCTGCGGGGTCCAGAACACGATCCGGCCCTCCGCGTCGAGCACCATCGCGGCGACGCTCAGGACGTCGAGCAGCCCGGTCGGCCGGTTCGCGTCGGGGTCGTGGCCGCCGCTCTCGGACTGCAAGGAATCGGCTGTCATCCCTGGCCCTCCTCCGCCGGCCGGCCCGGGGGCCGGCTCCGTCGCCGAGGGTGGCACACGACGGCGCCCACCCCGGCCCCTCCATGCTGCGCCCTGATGACGGTCATGCCCACTCCAGAGCAGTTCTTGGCATGTACTGATCCGCCGCGCGGGCGGGTGGGGCGCCCGGCGGAGCGGTGCCCGCGGGGCCGGCCGACCCGGGGTGACCGTGCGCCACCGCCGTCGCGCCGGGGTGCGGCTTCGCGGCGGCCCGCCTGCCGTCCCGGGCCGGGCCGACCGCCGGGCCGTGCGCATCGGCCGGACTAGCAGGACCATGGCTGTGGAGGAGGAGTGCATGGACCCCGCTGCAGAAGAATCCGGTGCGTCCGTGTCCGCGCGACCGGACGCTCCGCTGGACGCCGCGGCCGACGCCACCGTGCTGGTGTCCGGCGACGGCCTCGTGATCGGCTGGACCCGGGCCGCCGAAGCGCTCCTCGGATATCCCGCGGCCGAGATGGCCGGCACGTCCGCCGGCCGCCTGCTCGCCCTGCCCTGCGACCCGGACCGCGTCGCCGCCGTCGCGCGCCGGTGCCGCGCCGGCAACGCGTGGAGCGGGTCGGTCCCGGTCCGCCGCCGGGACGGCCGGCCGGTCGAGGTGGAGCTGCGGGTGTCCGCGGCCTTCGGCGTGGACGGCCGCGAGTGCTTCCTGCTCTCGGCACGGGACCAACGGCGCCGGTGGACGGCGGACCCCGCCTTCCTCGACCGGTTCGTGACCCGCTCGCCGGTCGGCATGGCCGTGCTCGACCCGGAGCTGCGCTACGTCTGGATGAACGACACCCTGGAGCGGCTCGGCGGCGTCCCCCGCGACGAGCGCCTCGGCCGTCGCCTCTCGGAACTGCTGCCCGGCATCCTGTCGGAGACCATCGAGGACCTGATGCGCGGGGTGCTCGCCTCCGGCGAACCCGTCATCGACTACGAGTACCTGGGGTGGAGCAACGTCGACCCGCAGCGTCGGCGCGCCTACTCCACGTCGTTCTTCCCGCTGATCGGAGCGGACCACTCCTTCACCGGCGTGTGCTACACGGTCCTCGACATCACCGAGCGGTGGAACGCCCGCGAACTGCTCTCCCTGGTCAACGAGGCGGGGACCAGCATCGGCGGAACCCTCGACGTGCTGCGGACGGCCCAGGAACTCGCCGACTTCGCCGTGCCCCGGTTCGCCGACTTCGTCGTCGTCGACCTGCTGGAGTCGGTGCTCAGCACCGAGGGGCACGGAGCCTGGCTGTCCGACGCCGGCCCGGCCTCGGTCGCACCGCAGATGCGGCGGGCCGGAATGAGGTCGGTGCGCGAAGGCTGCCCGGAGGCCGTCGCCCGGATCGGGGACCGCGCCGACTTCCTCCCCCCGCCGCACGACATCCGCCTGCTCACGGTGGGAGAGCCGGTCCTGCTGCCCGTCCTCGACCCGTCCGACGCGCGATGGCTCGCCGAGGAGCCCGAACGGGCGGACAGCATCCGCCGCTTCGGGCTGCACTCGCTGATCGCCGTGCCGATGCGGGCCCGCGACACCGTCCTCGGCCTCGCCACGTTCGTCCGCTCCCTCAACCCCGTCTCGTTCCTGCCCGACGACGTCCTGCTGGCCCGCGAGATCGTGGCCCGCGCCGCCCTGTGCGTGGACAACGCCCGCCGCTACACCCGGGAACACACGGCCGCGGTCACCCTCCAGCACAGCCTGCTGCCGCATCCCCTGACCGGCGGGACGGCGCTGGAGGTCGCCTCCGCCTACCTGCCCGCCGACCCCTCGGGCGGGGTCGGCGGCGACTGGTTCGACGTGATCCCGCTGTCCGGCGCCCGGGTGGGACTGGTCATCGGGGACGTGGTCGGCCACGGCATCACCGCCGCCGCCACGATGGGCCGGCTGCGCACCGCCGTGCAGACCCTCGCCGACATGGAGTTGCCGCCCGACGAACTCCTCGCCCACCTCGACGACCTCGTCCTGCGCCTCAGCGAGGAGCGGACCCACGACGACCGGGCCGGACGGGACACGTCCTCGTCCTCGTTCCTCGGGGCGACCTGCCTCTACGCCGTCTACGACCCCGTCACCCGGCGCTGCACGATGGCGCGGGCCGGGCATCCGCCGCCCGTCGTCGTCGGACCCGACGGGCGCGTCCACTTCCCCGAACTCCCCGCCGGCCCGCCCCTCGGGCTCGGCGGGATGGCGTTCGAGGCCCACGAGATCGAACTCGCGGAGAACAGCCTGGTCGGCCTGTACACGGACGGTCTCGTCGAGGGCGACCACGACATGGAGCGGGGGATGGCCCGGCTCGGCGAGCTGCTCGCCGAGCCGAACCCGAACCTCGACACCCTCTGCTCGGCGGCGGTGCGGCAGATGGTGCCGGTGCCGCAGCCCGACGACATCGCCCTGCTCCTCGCCCGCACGCACACCCTGGGCGCCGACCGGGTCGTCTCGTGGGACGTCCCCGTGGACCCCGCCGCCGTGTCGGACCTGCGCGGCCGGGCGACCCGCCGGGTCGAGGAGTGGGGCCTGGGCGACCTGGCCATGACGACCGAACTCATCGTGAGCGAGCTGGTCACCAACGCGATCCGCTACGCCGAACCGCCCATCCGCCTGCGGTTGCTGCTGGACGCGCGGCTGACCTGCGAGGTCGTCGACTCCAGCAGTACCGCGCCGCGGCTGCGGCATGCCCGCAGCACCGACGAGGGGGGCCGCGGGCTCTTCCTCGTGGCGCAGCTCTCCCTTCGCTGGGGAGCCCGCCACACGCCCGAGGGGAAGGTCATCTGGGCGGAGCAGGCTCTCGCGTGAGCGTGCCCCGGCCCGGTCCGGCGGCGCGTCGCCGGACCGGGTGGCGGGCAGGCTTGCCCGGCTCTGCTCAGCCGAGGGCCTTGACCGCCTGGTAGTACGTCCAGGCCGTGCTGGTGCAGGCGGTCTTCGTGGCGCCGCCGTAGGAGTTGCAGACGCGCTTGAGGTCCTCGTAGAAGGCGCTGTCCAGGCGGGACTTGTTCGCGGAGAAGGTACCGGCGGCCTTGTAGTTGCGGTAGCCGAAGTCGTGGCGGGCGCAGGAGGTGGCGAACGGGAAGCCGAACGGGTTGTCCGGCGAGGAGGAGCAGTAGTCGGTGGACCAGTCGAACGAGTAGGCCGACCAGGCCGCCCGGTTGGCGCGTGCGGCCACCCAGAGGTTGTAGCTCGACGCGCTCGTCTGCGTCCAGCTCGCCAGAACCTGGGGCTTGTCGGCGGGAGCGGCGGCGGCCGTGCCGGCAGTCGCGGTGACGGCGGCCAAGGCCATGGCCGAGGCGGCAAGTCCGGTGGCGAGTCTACGGTGCATCCCACACCTCCATGAGGCTGCCGCCCCGGTCGGGCAGCAGGTTCATGACAAGATGATGTGGACCGAGGCACCGCTTGCCTAGGTGCCGCGGCTCGGCAATCCGTGGACTCGAGCGGTAATCGAGCGGCCGGCGGGACCGGTGCGCCGCCCGAACCGAACCGCCGCCGCCCCGGCCGGAGTTGGGCACTCGGGTGTGCGCAGGTCGGCATGGCCTCCCGTCCCCGCGTCCCGGCACCGCGGGGTCGAGGCCGGGGCGCCGGAGGCCACGGAGGGCCGCGGGCGGCGCCGGGCCCGCCGGGGCGTGGAGGACTCGGGCTCACCCGCTCCCCTACATCCCTCCCACGTTGACCGGATCGGTCCGCACCGGGACCCGATGGAGCCTGTCCCCGGTGCGCCCGCGCCGGTCAGGGTGGAGTCGTGAACCGAGCACTCGTCGTCATCGACGTCCAGGAATCCTTCCGAGCGCACCCGCTGTGGGAGACCGTCTCCGACCCCGCGATCGCCCAGCGGGTGGACCGGCTCGTCCGGCTCGCCCGCGGCCGGGGCGACACCGTGGTGTGGGTGCTGCACTCCGAACCCGGCAGCCACGGCGTCTTCGACCCAGCGCTCGGCCACGTCCGGCTCATGGACGAACTCCGGCGCGAGGAAGGCGAGCCGCTCCTGCACAAGACCTCGCACAACGCCTTCACCACCACCAACCTCCAGCAACTCCTCGCCGAACGCGGCGTCCGGGACCTCGTCGTCTGCGGCATCCGCACCGAGCAGTGCGTCGAGACCACCGCCCGCGTCGCCTCCGACCTCGGCTACCGGGTCACCTTCGTCAGCGACGCCACCGCGACCCACCCCCTCGGGCACCGGGACGCCCCGGCCGGCCGGAGCGTGGCCGACCTGCTGTCCGACCCGCGCACGCTGAGCGCCGAGGAGGTCATCCGGCGCACCGAGTACGCCCTGGCGGGACGCTTCGCCACCATCGCCACGGTCGCCGAACTGGAGACGGCGGCGGCCTCTCGGGCATGATGACCGGATCGTGAGCCGCATCGTCTTCTTCCTGGTGCCCGGAGTCCATCTGCTGGACCTGGCGGGACCCGCGCAGGCCTTCTCCACGGCCGCCGACCTCGGGCACCCCTACACGCTGCACTACGTCGCCGAGCACCCGCGGATCGCCACCGCGCAGGGCCTGCCCCTGGTGACCCTGACCGACTGGCCGGAACTCGGACCCGAGGACCTGGTCGTCGTCCCCGGCTGGCGCGCTCCGGCCCTCGCCGACGGCCCCGAGATCGGCGAGGCCGTCCTGCGGAGACTGCGCGGCCACCACGCCCGGGGCGGCACCGTCGCCAGCGTCTGCGCGGGAGCCGACGCACTGGGCCGCGCCGGGCTGCTGGACGGCCGGCGCTGCACCACCCACCACGACGTGCAGGACGAACTCGCCCGCCGTCACCCCCGGGCCTCGGTCGTCCGGGACGTGCTCTACACCGCCGACGACCGGGTGGTCACCTCCGCGGGCATCGCCAGCGGCATCGACCTCGCCCTTTATCTGATCGCCACCCGGCACGGTCCCGCCGCCGCCGCGCGGGTGGCCCGCGACATGGTGGTCTACGCCCGCCGCAACGGCAGCGAACCGCAGGCCAGCGCCATGCTGCGGCACCGGTCCCACCTCGACGACACCGTCCACCGGGCCCAGGACCTGCTGGACGCCGGCTTCGACCGGCCGCTGCGGCTGCCCGACCTGGCCGCCGTGCTGGGGGTGAGCGAGCGCACCCTGACCCGCCTGTTCTCCCGTGCCACCGGGGGCCTCACCCCGCTGCGCTACCAGCAGGCGCTGCGGCTGGAGCGCGCCGAACACCTCATCGGCCACGGCCACACCGTCGACGCGGCCGCCCGCGCCGTCGGCTTCGAGGACGCCCGGATGCTGCGCCGCCTGAGAGCACGCGCCGCCTGACGAAGCGGCGGCGCGGGACCGGCCGGGGACGGGACACGGGTTCCTCAGGCGTCGTGGCCCGCCTCCGCCAGCGACGCCCGCTGGCGCGCCGCGCGCACCGCCGCCGTCAGCGAGGCGATGTCGTACGCGCCGTGGTGGCGGCGGCCGTTGACGAAGAACGTCGGCGTCCCGGAGACACCGCTCAGGTCGGCGGACTCGACGTCCGCGGCCACCCGCGCCGCGCCCGCGCCGGTCCGCAGGTCGGCGTGGAAGCGCTCGCCGTCCAGGCCGATCTCGGCGGCGTAGGCCATCAGGTCCGCGGGGAGCAGATCGCCCTGGTGCGCCATGAGGAGGTCGTGCATCTGCCAGTACCGGCCCTGGCGGGCCGCCGCCTCGGCCGCCTCCGCCGCGAGCTGGGCGTTGGGGTGGACGTCGGTGAGCGGCAGGTGGCGCCACACGTAGCGGACGTCGCCCGAGCCGGCGAGGAGTTCGCGCACGACGGGCTCGGCGAGACCGCAGTACGGGCACTCGAAGTCGCCGTACTCGACGAGCGTCACCGGTGCGTCGGGCCGGCCGCGCAGGTGGTCCCGCTCCACGTCCACGGGATCGCTCAGGTCGACGATGGCCTCGCTCGTGCCGAGCAGGGCGCGGGCGCGGGACCGCGCGTCCAGCGCGCCGATCAGCAGCGTGACGATCCAGGTGAGCAGGAACGAGCACGCGACGGCCGCCAGGATGCCGATCTTGGCCTGCTCCAGCCGGTCCCCCTCGAAGGCCAGCGAGGCGATCAGCAGGGCGACGGTGAAGCCCACGCCGGCCAGCGTGCCGCCCGCGGTGAGGGCACCCCATCCCACGGGAGGCCGCAGCCGGCCCCGGCTCGCCCGTGCGGTGAGCCAGGCCCCGCCGATGATGCCGGCCGGCTTGCCCAGCACGTAGCCGCACAGGATGCCCAGGGTGACGGGCGAGGTGAAGGCGTCGGCGAGCCGGTCCGCGCCGAGCGGGATGCCGGCGTTGGCCAGCGCGAAGAGCGGCACGATGACGTAGCTCGTCCAGGGATGGAACACCTGCTGGAGGCGCTCGTTCGGCGAGAGCGTCGAGGCGAGCCCGCGCCGCACCGTCCGTTCGAGCTCCGGGGTGGGCTGCTCCCGGAAGCGCCGGAAGAGCGTGCTGGCGTACTCCAGATCGCCCCGGTCCGCGGTGTGGGCGTAGGTCAGCAGGCCCATCGCGAGCCCCGTGACCACCGGGTCGATCCCCGACTTCAGCAGCGCCACCCACAGGGCGGCGCCCAGCAGGCCGTACAGGGCGGGGACGCGCCTGCCGACCGTGCGGCGCAGCAGCAGGACCACCGCGAAGAGGCCGACGGCCGTCAGCAGGGCGGGCAGCGCCACGGCGTCGCTGTAGGCGACGACGATGACGGCGAGCGCGAGGAAGTCGTCCACCACGGCCACGGTCAGCATGAAGACGCGGAGATTGCCGGGCAGCCGTGAGCCGAAGACGGCGAGCATGCCGAGGGCGAAGGCGGTGTCCGTGGACATGGCCGCACCCCAGCCGTGCGCGTCGGAGCCACGGCCCGCCGTCACGGCCAGATAGACGGCCACCGGCACGACCATGCCGCAGACCCCGGCCACCAGGGGCAGCGCCACCCTGCGGCGCTCACGCAGTTCGCCCAGGTCGAACTCGCGGCGCGCCTCCAGGCCGACGACGAGGAAGAACAACGTCATCAGACCGCTGTTGACCCACTCGCGCAGGTTCAGCGACACCCCGGCGGACCCGATCCGGACCGACAGTTCGGTGTCCCACACGGACGTGTACGAGCCGGGAGCGGCGTTGGCCCAGACGAGCGCCGCCACGGTGGCCGCGAGCAGGACGGCGGCGCTGCCGGTCTCCGTCCGCAGGAAGGCACGCAGCGGGCTGCGCGCCTGCGTGCCGCACAGACTCTGGCCCGACAGGGACGGCGACTCGGATGGCATGGTCACCCCTCGATTCTCGCCCCCGACCGGACGGGTCCACACGCCGCCACCCGGCAGCGGGCCTCCCTGGGTGCCCCGGGCTTCCGATCGTGCGATCCCCGGCCGCCCGCGGGAGAATCGCAGGGAGCCCATTCCCGGACAGGAAGGGACGTGGCAGCGTGGTGACCTTCTCACCCGGCTTCCGGGGACGGCCCCGGTCCACCGACGGACGGCTGCCGCCCGGACAGTACGAGGCCCGCGACTTCCCCGTGCTCTCCGCCGGACCCACGCCCCGGGTCGACCGGGACACCTGGCGCTTCACCGTGACCACGGAGACCGGCGCCGAGCACTCCTGGTCCTGGGCGGACCTGACGGGCCTGCCCTCCGAACGGCCGACCGTGGACCTGCACTGCGTCACCAAGTGGTCCAAGTTCGACACCCACTGGCAGGGTGTCTCGCTGGACGTCCTGCTCGCGGACGTCGAGACGGCCGCCGACTACGCCCTGGTCCACGCCTACGGCGGCTACACCACCAACCTCCCGCTGGCCGACCTGCTCGACGGGCAGGCATGGATCGCCTACGGCTACGACGGCGAGGACGTGCCGCCCGAGCACGGCGGCCCGGCCCGGCTGCTGGTGCCCCATCTGTACCTGTGGAAGTCCGCCAAGTGGGTGCGCGGCATCCGGCTGCTCCCGGAGGACGAACCGGGGTTCTGGGAGAGCGCCGGCTACCACGACTACGGAGACCCATGGCGCGAACAGCGGTACCGCGGCGACTAGGCGAACGGCTGCGCTGGCGTGCCGCCACGCTGACCGGGCGGCACCGGCAGACACCGGCCGCGAGCACCCTCGTCCTGGACGTCCCCGGCTGGCCCGGCCATCTGGCCGGCCAGCACGTGGACGTACGGCTCACCGCCGCCGACGGCTACAGCACCCAGCGCAGCTACTCGATCGCCTCCGCGCCGGGGGCCGAGCGGGTGGAACTGACGGTCCAGCGGGTGGCGGACGGGGAGGTGTCGCCCTATCTCGTCGACGCGTTCGGTATCGGTGACGCGGTCGAGGTGCGCGGACCGGTCGGCGGCTGGTTCGTGTGGCGCCCGGAGCAGACCGAGCCGGTGCTCCTCGTCGCGGGGGGCTCCGGACTGGTCCCCCTGATGGCGATGATCCGGACCCGCCGGGCCGCCGCCCGCCGGCCGTTCCGGCTGGTCTGCTCGGTGCGCACGCCCGAGGACCTGCTCTACCGGGACGAACTGCGGCGCACCGACCCCGGACTGGACGTCGCCTACGTGTACACGCGCGCCGCACCCGAGGGCGCCCGTCGTCCGCCGGGCCGGCTGCGCGCCGAGGACCTCGTGGCGGCGGGGTGGCCGCCCGACTTCGAACCGACCGTCTACGTCTGCGGGCCCACCGGGTTCGTCGAGTACGCCGCCGACCTGCTCGTCGGACTCGGCCACGACCCCGGACGCGTCCGCACCGAGCGCTTCGGCCCCAGCGGAGGCTGACATGACCACGTTCCCCGTCGACGCACCGTACGACTCCTGGGACGACGACGCCCACGAGGACGGCAACGCCCTCGCCGGACCGCTCCGCGAGATCTTCACGGTCGACGTGACCGCGGCGGTCACGACCTGCACCGGCTGCGGCCGGTCGGGGCCCGTCGCCCGCCTGCGGCTCTACGGCCGCGGGCCCGGCCTGGTCGCCCGCTGCCCGGACTGCGCCCATGTCGTGCTCCGGCTGGTCCGCGGCCCCGACGCCGCCTGGCTGGACCTGCGGGGAACCGTCAGCCTGCGCCTCCCCCTCCCCGACATCCCGCCCGACCGGCCGTGATCCGGCAGGTCCGCTCCCCGGTCGGCGCACGACCGGGGAGCGGACCGGCGGCGTCCACCCGTCCCCGGCGGGACCCGCCGGGGACGGGCCGTCACATCACGCGCGCCCGGCGCGTCAGGGTGGTGGACGCCGTGCGCCGCCGGCCTCGCGGGGCGAACCGGCGCGACGGTGCCCGGCGTCCCGGCCGGAACTGGTTGGATCGACCCGGCGACGCCGACCCCAGACCGCACACGCGGCAGTTCGAGAGATGGAGACACGATGAGCAGGTCCACGAGGACGGAACCGCAGCCGCCCGCGCCGCACGGCGCAGACAGCCACGATCTGATCCGCGTCCTGGGCGCGCGGGAGAACAACCTCAAGGACGTCAGCATCGAGATCCCCAAGCGCCGGCTGACGGTCTTCACCGGGGTGTCCGGCTCCGGCAAGAGCTCGCTGGTGTTCAACACGATCGCCGCCGAGTCGCAGCGCCTCATCAACGAGACCTACAGCGCGTTCGTACAGGGCTTCATGCCGACCCTCGCCCGGCCCGAGGTCGACGTCCTCGAAGGGCTCACCACCGCGATCATCGTCGACCAGCAGCGGATGGGCGCCGACCCCCGCTCCACGGTCGGCACCGCCACCGACGCCAACGCGATGCTGCGCATCCTCTTCAGCCGGCTCGGCACCCCGCACATCGGCCCCCCGAGCGCGTACGCCTTCAACGTCCCCTCGGTCCGGGCGAGCGGCGCCATCACCGTCGAACGCGGCAACAAGAAGGCCGTGAAAGCCACCTTCCAGCGCACCGGTGGCATGTGTCCGCGCTGCGAGGGCCGCGGCACCGTCTCCGACCTCGACCTGACCGAGCTGTACGACGACGCCAAGTCCCTCAACGAGGGCGCGATCACCATCCCCGGCTACGGCTCCGAGGGCTGGAACATGCGCCTCTACAAGGAGTCCGGCTTCGTCGACCCCGACAAGCCGATCCGCCGGTACACCAAGAAGGAACTGCGCGACTTCCTCCACCACGAGCCCGTCCGGATGAAGATCGCCGGCATCAACATGACCTACGAGGGGCTCATCCCCCGGGTGCAGAAGTCGATGCTCTCCAAGGACAGGGAGGCGATGCAGCCGCACATCCGGGCCTTCGTGGACCGCGCGGTGGCCTTCACCACCTGCCCCGACTGCGACGGGACACGGCTCAGCGAGGGCGCCCGGTCCTCCACGATCGACGGCGTCAGCATCGCCGACGCCTGCGCCCTGCAGATCAGCGACCTCGCCGCCTGGGTCCGCGCCCTCGACGAACCCTCGGTGGCGCCGCTGCTCACCGCGCTCCAGCAGACCCTCGACTCGTTCGTGGAGATCGGCCTCGGCTACCTCGCCCTCGACCGTCCCGCCGGCACGCTCTCCGGCGGCGAGGCCCAGCGCGTCAAGATGATCCGCCACCTCGGCTCGTCCCTCACCGACGTCACCTACGTCTTCGACGAACCGACCGCGGGGCTGCACCCCCACGACATCCAGCGCATGAACGAACTGCTGCTGCGTCTGCGGGACAAGGGCAACACGGTCCTCGTCGTGGAGCACAAACCGGAGACGATCGCGATCGCCGACCACGTCGTCGACCTCGGGCCAGGCGCCGGCACCGGCGGCGGCTCGGTCTGCTTCGAGGGGACCGTCGAGGGCCTTCGGGCGGGGGACACCGTCACCGGCCGCCACTTCGACGACCGGGCCGGCGTCAAGGAGAACCCGCGCGAGCCCACCGGCACGCTGGAGATCCGCGGCGCCCGCGCGAACAACCTGCGCGAGGTGGACGTGGACATCCCGCTCGGCGTCCTCGTCGCCGTCACCGGTGTCGCCGGTTCCGGCAAGAGTTCGCTCGTGCACGGCTCGATCCCCGCGGGCGAGGGCGTGGTGTCCGTCGACCAGAGTCCGATCCGCGGCTCCCGGCGGAGCAATCCCGCGACCTACACGGGGCTCCTCGACCCCATCCGCAAGGCGTTCGCCAAGGCCAACGGCGTGAAGCCGGCCCTGTTCAGCGCCAACTCCGAGGGTGCCTGCCCCACCTGCAACGGCGCGGGCGTCATCTACTCGGACCTCGCGATGATGGCCGGTGTCGCGAGCCCCTGCGAGGACTGCGAGGGCAAGCGGTACCAGGCGTCGGTGCTGGAGTACCGCCTCGGCGGACGCGACATCAGCGAGGTGCTCGCGATGTCCGTGGACGAGGCGGGAGAGTTCTTCGACGCGGGCGAGGCGGCCACCCCCGCGGCCCGGCGCGTCCTCTCCCGGCTGTCGGACGTCGGGCTCGGCTACCTCACGCTCGGCCAGCCGCTCACCACCCTGTCCGGAGGCGAACGCCAGCGCCTCAAACTGGCCACGCACATGGCCGACAAGGGCGGCGTCTACGTCCTGGACGAGCCGACCACCGGACTCCACCTGGCCGACGTCGAGCAGCTGCTCGGGCTCCTCGACCGGCTCGTCGACTCCGGCAAGTCGGTCATCGTCGTCGAGCACCACCAGGCCGTCATGGCGCACGCCGACTGGATCATCGACCTGGGGCCCGGCGCCGGGCACGACGGCGGGCGGCTCGTCTTCGAGGGGACCCCCGCCGCCCTCGTCGCCGCCCGCTCCACCCTCACCGGCGAGCATCTCGCGGCCTACGTCGGCGCCTGAGCACGAGCAGAGGGGAGGGCCGGAATCCTCCGGCCCTCCTCTCGGATCCCGTCCGTGTCAGGCCGCCGCCCGGCGGAAGGGCCGGAAGAACTCCCTGAGTTCCCGCGCGTACAGCTCCGGCTGCTCGAAGGGGGCGAAGTGGCCGCCGCGCTCCGGCCGGGTCAGCCGGGCCAGGCGCGTCGTCCGCTCCAGCCAGGCGCGCGGCGGGCGGACCAGATCGCCGGGGAACAGCGAGAAACCGGACGGCACCTCGACGCGGCGGGCGAGTTGGGCGGGCGGGATCGCCGCGTTCGCGCTGTACATGCGCATCGACGACCCGATCGTCCCCGTCAGCCAGTACAGCGTGACGTTCGTGAGGATCTCGTCCTTGGTGAAGCACCGCTCGACGTCGCCGCCGCAGTCGCTCCACGCCCGCAGCTTCTCGACGATCCAGGCGGCGAGTCCGGCCGGCGAGTCGGTCAGTCCTACGGCGGCCGTCTGGGGCTTGGTGCGCTGGAGCGCGGCGTACGCGCCCTCCGATCCGCCCCAGGCCGCGGCCTCCTCCCGCCACGCGCGCTCCTCGGGCGTCAGTTCGCCGGGATCGCCGGCGAACACGGGCAGCCCGCCGTCCATGCGGTGGACGGCGACGACGCGGTCGGGGTGGTCCAGCGCGAGATAGCGGCTCACGTGGCTGCCGATGTCCCCGCCGGCCGCGCCGAAACGCCCGTAGCCCAGCACGCTCATCAGCTCGGCCCACAGGCCGGCCACGGCGACGGAGTCGAGCGGGGCGGCGGGCCGGTCCGAGTGGCCGAAGCCCGGCATGTCGGGCACGACCACGTCGAAGGCGTCGGCCGGATCGGCCCCGTGGGCCCCCGGGTCCGTCAGGAGGGGCACCACCTTCGTGTACCGCCAGAAGGAGTCGGGCCAGCCGTGGCTGAGGACCAGCGGCAGCACCGGACCGGCCGGCGCGACCGCCCGCGCGTGCACGAAGTGGATACCGAGACCGCCGACGGGGACGCGGAAGCGGGGGAGCCGGGCGAGGTCCGCCTCCCGGGCCGGCCAGTCGAAGCCGTCCGCCCAGTATCCGACGAGTTCCCGGAGGTATCCGAGGTCGGTGCCCAGCGCCCATCCGGCGTCCTCCGGAGCATCCGGCCACCTGGTCGCGCGCAGCCGTGCGCGCAGGTCCTCCAGCGCGGCCGGCGGTGTCCGCTCGGTGAACGGCCGGGGGAGAGGGGCGTCGTGGGGCATGAGCGGCATCCTACGGAGCGCCACGGCCCCGAAACGGGGATCACCGACGCCGTGTCCGGCGGCCCCCGCCGGCGGAAGCGAAAAGGGGCGGGAGCCCGGCGCACGGCCGGCCCCCGCCCCTCTCCTCGCGCCGACCGTCAGGTGCGGTAGGCGTAGTACGCGGCGTTCGGGTACGACGCGATGATGCTCGCCACCGACCTGTTGTAGGTGTTGGTGGAGTGGTACGACAGGTACGGCACGCCCTGCGGGCTGCGGTACGTGACGATCATGCTGTGGTCCTTGGACCCGTCCTTGTTGAAGTCCATCTGCAGCACGTCGCCGAGGTCCATCTGGTAGACGTTGGCGAGGCTGGTGACACGCTTCGAGGACAGCGCGAACCACGAGAACTCGTTGACACCGATGAACGAGTCCGACTGGATGTCCGCGGTGCCGAACCAGTTGTGGAAGTCGTTCGTGTAACCGGGAACGTGCTTCCAGCCGCCGGCCTTCAGGGACTGGCTGACGAAGTTGGTGCAGTCACCGCCCGCACCCTCCCCGTTGAAGTCCGGGTAGGCCGGGTTGTAGTTCTTCCAGTACTTGGCCGCGTAGGCGACCATCGCCTGGTAGTCGTAGCCGGTGCCCGACAGGGCCTTCGGCTTCGCCGCCGGGTTCTTCGTGATCGCCGAGCGCGGCGCGCTGGGCGGCCCGTCGTCCGCGGTCTTCGGAGCGGTCACGAGCGGCGTGGTGGCGACCTGGTTGACCGCGACCCCGTCGTCGGTGTCCCGGACACCCGTCAGCTGCCAGTCGCCCTTGCGGTCGGCCTTGAACGTCAGCGTGTGGTGCGCCTGGAAGCCGGTGGTCTTCGGCTCGGTGCCCTTGCTCTTGTCGTACGTGAGCGTCGTCGTCTCGGTGACGGTGACGGTCGCGTGACGGCCCTTCACCCGCGTCCGGTCCAGCGAGACGCTGGTGTTGCCCGCGCGGTACTTCTCGCCCAGCTGCGCCAGACGGGCCTTGCGGCCCTTCAGCTGCGACAGCGCGGACTTCTCGGCGCGGGACTGGGTGGAGGACAGGCGCACATCGCCCGAGAAGCGCGAGGTCTTGCGCTTGCCGGTCCCCTTGTCCACCAGCGCGTCGGTACGGTCGGTGAAGACCGCGTCCGCCAGCCGCTGGAAGGTGGCCTTCGTCGCAGCGTCCACGGTGGGGTCGGCGGCCACACCCGCCGCCCCCGCGGACCAGTTGGGCAGCAGCGCCGCGCCGGCGACGACCGAGGCGGCCGCCGCCGTGACTATGGTCGCGCGCTGCCGCTTACGGCTCAGTTTCCTTGATTTCAATGGTGTTCCCCTCTACGCCGGTATTCGATACCGGAGGCCGCATCCTCGCACGCCGTGTGGGGCTCTCGTGAAGGGGGTTGTCGAAGTGATATAGCCGTAATCCGCGCACCGCGTGCCGCCGTTGGGTCCGGCGCCCTCGCCGGCCGCCTCCTCCGGCACCCGCAGCGGCCCCGCCACGGCGCCCTGCCGAACGGCCCGCCGCCCGCGCGCCCCGTACGCTTTCCCCGTGTCAGCAAGCCGCCTGCATCGCGTCGCCGTCCTCGTGCTCGAAGGGGCCAAACCGCTCGATGTCGGAATTGCCGCCCAGGTGTTCACGACCCGCGCGAGCATGCCCTACGAGGTACGGGTGTGCGGTGCGGAACCGGGACTCGTGACGGGGGGTGACGGACTGTCGTACCACGTCGCCCACGGGCTCGACGCGCTCGCCTGGGCCGACATCGTCTTCGTCCCCGGCTACCGCAACCCCGACCGGGAGGACCCGCCGGGCGCCGTCGTCGACGCGCTCGTCACCGCCCACGAGCGGGGCGCGCGGCTCGCGGCCATCTCGACGGGCGCCTTCGCGCTCGCCGCGACGGGACTGCTCGACGGCCGGCGCGCCACCACGCACTGGCACTACACCCGGGCCCTCGCGGCCAAGCACCCGCTCGTGCACGTCGACGAGAACGTCCTGTTCATCGACGAGGGCAGCGTGCTGACCTCGGCGGGTGCCGCCTCGGGCATCGACCTCTGCCTGCACATCCTGCGCCGCGACCTCGGAGTGGCGGCGTCCAACCACGCGGCCCGGCGCCTGGTGGCCGCCCCCTACCGCAGCGGCGGTCAGGCGCAGTACGTGCCGCGCAGCGTGCCGGAGCCGCTGGGCGAACGGTTCGCCGCCACCCGGGAGTGGGCACTGCACCGGCTCGGCGAACCCCTCTCCCTCGACATCCTCGCCGAGCACGCGGCGGTCTCCCCGCGCACCTTCTCGCGCCGCTTCGCCGACGACACCGGCTACACGCCGATGCAATGGGTCATGCGGGCCCGCATCGACAGGGCGCGCGAGCTGCTGGAGCGCTCGCAGTGGAGTATCGAGCAGATCGCCGCCGGCGTGGGACTGGGCACCGCGGCCAACCTGCGGCTCCACTTCCAGCACATCCTCGGCACCAGCCCGAGCGAGTACCGGCGCACCTTCACCCGGGGCGCATAGCCCTCCCCGATCGCCCCGCCCGCCGCCGGCGGACGCCTGCCCCGTCCGCCGGTCTCCCCGGCCCCGGCGCCTGTGCGCCGCCGTGCCTGCCGCCTCCGCCCGCCGGGTACGCCGGGGAGGCCTCCGCCGCCGCCCGTACACCGGGTCCGAACGTCCCGAACGCCGCCCGTTCACCCGGCGCGGGAGCCGGGCCGCCGGTTGGCGTGATCCTTGCGGACCATGGCGTTCTCGCCGCTGTCACCGGCGCGCACCCCGAGCGAACCTGGGAGGGAAGCCGCAGGGACCGGAGGGACACCACCCATGACTCGCATCGCCATCAACGGATTCGGCCGCATCGGACGCAACGTGCTGCGCGCGCTGCTCGAACGCGACACCAAGCTGGAGGTCGTCGCCGTCAACGACCTCACCGAGCCCGCCGCGCTCGCACGGCTCCTCGCGTTCGACTCGACGTCCGGCAGGCTCGGCCGCCCGGTGACCGTCGACGGCGACACCCTCGTCGTCGACGGCCGCCGCATCAAGGTGCTCGCCGAACGCGAACCCGCCCGGCTCCCCTGGGCCGAGCTGGGCGTGGACGTCGTCCTGGAGTCGACCGGCCGCTTCACCTCCGCCGAGGCGGCCCGCGCCCACCTCGCCGCGGGCGCGCGGAAGGTCCTGGTCAGCGCGCCGTCGAGCGGCGCCGACGTCACCCTCGCCTTCGGCGTCAACAACGACGCCTACGACCCGGCCGCGCACACGATCGTCTCGAACGCGTCGTGCACCACCAACGCGCTCGCCCCGCTGGCCGCCGTCCTGGACGAACTCGCCGGGATCGAGCACGGGTTCATGACCACGGTGCACGCCTACACCCAGGAGCAGAACCTCCAGGACGGCCCGCACCGCGACGCCCGCCGGGCCCGTGCCGCCGGCGTGAACATCGTGCCGACCACCACCGGCGCCGCCAAGGCGATCGGTCTGGTGCTGCCGAACCTGGAGGGCAAGCTGTCCGGCGACTCGATCCGGGTGCCCGTGCCGGTCGGCTCGATCGTCGAACTCAACACCACCGTCGCCCGTGACGTGACCCGCGAGGACGTCCTGGCCGCCTACCGCGCCGCGGCCGAGGGCCCGCTCGCCGGCGTCCTGGAGTACTCCGAGGACGCCCTGGTCTCGTCGGACATCACGGGCAACCCGGCCTCGTCGATCTTCGACTCCGCCCTCACCCGCGTCGACGGCCGCCACATCAAGGTCGTCGCCTGGTACGACAACGAGTGGGGCTTCTCGCACCGCGTGATCGACACGCTCCAGCTGCTCGCGGCGAGCTGACACCGGGCGGGGGCGGGTCGTCCTCTCGGGGACCCGCCCGGCCCCGGGCGCGTCACCCCCCTCCGCCGCCCGGGCGGGCGGCGGAGGCCCGCGGTCAGTCCACCGGCCAGGTGTGCACCGGGGCGTTGAGGTGCATGTAGTCGATGTACTGCCGCGTCATGAGCCGGAGCGCCTCGTGCCGGTCGGGGTGGCCCGAGTCCTCCAGCCGGTGCAGCATCTCCTTCTGCCACACCGCGCCGTTGCGCGCCGTGACGCACCGCTGCTCGATGACGCCGAGCAGCGGCTCCCGCCACGCCGCGTCCATGCCGGAGCGCTCCAGGCCCCGGTGCGCCAGCGGCAGCAGCCTGCGCAGGACGAGTTCGGGCGCCGGCACCTCGCCCGCTCCGGGCCAGTACAGGCGGGCGTCGATACCGTGCCGGGCCGCCGCGTGGAGGTTGTCCTGCGCCGCGGAGAAGGACATCCGCGACCAGACCGGTCGGTCCTCGTCCACCAGGGCCCGGGTGAGCCCGTAGTAGAACGCCCCGTTGGCGAGCGTGTCGGCGACCGTCGGGCCGGCGGGCAGCACGCGGTTCTCCACCCGCAGGTGGGGTGTGCCGTCGACGACCGCGTACACCGGCCGGTTCCACCGGTAGATCGTGCCGTTGTGCAGGGTCAGTTCGGCCAGGTCCGGGATGCCGCCCTGCTCCAGTGTCCGGGTGGGGTCCTCGTCCTCGCACAGCGGAAGCAGCGCGGGGAAGTACCGCAGGTTCTCCTCGAAGAGATCGAAGACGCTGGTGATCCACCGCTCCCCGAACCAGACCCGGGGCCGGACGCCCTGCGCCTTGATCTCCTGCGGACGGGTGTCCGTCGCCTGCTCGAACAGCGGGATGCGCGTCTCGTGGGCCAGTTCCCTGCCGAAGAGGAACGGGGAGTTGGCGGCGAGGGCGACCTGGACCCCGGCGATGGCCTGCGCCGCGTTCCAGTAGTCGGCGAACTCCTCCGGCGACACCTGGAGGTGGAACTGCGTGCTCGTGCAGGCGGCCTCCGGCGTGATGGTGTCGGCGTAGGTCCGCAGCCGCTCGACGCCGTCCACCTCGATCAGCAGGTCCTCGCCCCGGGCCGCGAAGACCTGCTCGTTGATGAGCCGGTAGCGGGCGTTCTCCGACAGGGCGTTCGGCCCGACGTCGGTCTCGCGCAGGGTGGGCAGGATGCCGACCATGATCAGATGGACGCCGACGCTCCGGGCGCGCTCGTCCGCGTGGTTCAGCGCGGCGCGGATCTCCTCCTCCCAGGCGTCGGGACCGCCCGCGGTCAGCCGCCGGGGCGGAATGTTGATCTCCAGGTTGAAGCGTCCCAGCTCGGTGTCCCAGGCGGGATCGGCGATGGCGTCCAGGACGTCGCTGTTGCGCATCGCGGGATCGGCCCGGCCGTCGGTCAGGTTCAGCTCTATCTCCAGGCCGACCTGCGGGCGCTCCGCGTCGAACCGGGACTCGCGCAGCATCTGCGCGAACGCGTCGAGACATTCCTGCATCTTGATCCGGTAGCGGCGGCGGTCCTCACGGGTGAAGACCCGCGCCGGAACATCCCGTCCCATCGGTCCTCCCGGGTCGCCTCACCCCACGGACACCCCCTTCCAGCGTCGCACCACCGGACGGGTCCGACCATGCGGGGCGGCGCGAGCGGGCGCCCGCGCCGAGGCCGACGGCCCGCCCGCGCGGTGGCCCCGCACCGCCGTCGGCCGCCCGACCCGCCCCGCGTGGGCGGTCGCCCGGCGCGAGAGGCGCGGCCGGCGGCGAGGCCGTCAGAACCACGAGGTGACGCGTCCGCCGGGTCTCATCCACCGGCGGACCAGGCGGACGGCCTGGACGACGGTCAGCGGCCACAGCACGGCGAAGCACCACAGCACCGCCGGTGCGGACGTGCGGAAGCCGACGACCGCCAGGAACACCGAGCCGAGCAGCATCAGCACCACCGACATGGCGAGCCACGGCCGCCGCGTCGTGGCGGCGGGAGGTTCCGCGTCGACATGGTCGTGCCGCAGCCCTTCCTCGATCTCCGCGAGTGCGGCGCGTTCGAGCGGGGACAGCCGGACGCCGTCCCTGTGGTCCCTCTCGTCCACGGCGACCCACCTCCTGAGGATTCCTCGTCCGCAGCGGGCTCCCGGGGTACCGGACCCGGGCCCGGCCCCGACGCGGTGCGGCCTCCGCCGGAAGGGGCGGCCACGCCCGTGCGGCTATCGTCACACAATCGGAGTAAACCAGGCCATACGGGGGCGAAGGTGCGCGGCACGTGAGGGTGTGTCCCGAGGCTGCGGCGGCCGATCCGCCAGGCGCTTGCCCTACCTCAAGTAACAAGATCAAAATACGGGTGGGCGCCTAGGGCAACCATGCGCGGCGCTCCCCCCTCCGTGCGCCCGCGGCGATCGGCGCGGCGCACGCTCCCCCCTCGCGTCAGGAGCGCACCATGCAGACCCCGAACGACTCGCTCGACGAAGCACGCGCGGCGTACGAGGCCCACCTCCACACCTGCCGACAGTGCGCCGCGGACCAGGCGCCGTGCGCCGTCGCCAAGCTCCTCAGACGCGCCTACAACAGCCTCGCCCTGGCCGCCCGGCGTGGCGCTCCGAGCGGTCCGGCCACCCGCCCGCGCTGATCCGGCGGCCCCGGCGCGCCCGCCCGCAGGACCCCTCCGCGGCGGTTCACCGCGGTGCGGCAGGATGGGGTCATGAGCGTAGTGAAGATCAACGTACTGACCGTCCCGGCGGAGCAGCGGGAGACGCTGGAGAAGCGCTTCGCGTCGCGGGCCCACGCGGTGGAGGGCTCCGACGGGTTCGAGTGGTTCGAACTGCTCCGGCCCGTCGAAGGGACCGACAGCTACCTCGTCTACACCCGGTGGCGTGACGAGGAGTCCTTCCAGGCGTGGATGCAGGGTCCCATGCAGGCCGCGCACCAGGGTGGGGCCGCGTCGGGCGGCGAGCGTCAGCGGCCCGCCGCGGCGGGTTCGACGCTGTGGTCCTTCGACGTGGTGCAGCAGGCGTCGCCGAAGGCTCCGTAGCCGCGTCCCGGCCGCACGCCACCTCCGCGCGTGCCCCCGTCGGCGGGGTGGCGCGGGCGGGGCGCCCTGCCGGTCAGAGGGTGCCGCGCATGTGCCGGGTGAGGGCGTCGCGCTGGTCGTTGAAGGCGACGCGGGCGTGCTGCACCTCGTCCGACGCGAACGGGGCGCCCCGGGCCACCGCGTCGCGGTACGTGCGCAGCAGGACGACCGTCCGCTCGGCCAGCCGGACGATCTGCTCGTCGGCCACCAAAGACAGTTCGAGTCTGCGGGACAGCACGCTGCTGTCCCGCAGCACGGTCGCCGCGCGGGCGAGCGCCGTCGCGTCCGCGTCGTGGCCGCGGGCGATGCCGACCAGGGTCTCGCCGGCCTCCGCGATGGCGTTCAGGAAGGCGACGTAGGCGGCGCGCCGGTCGTCCAGGGTGCGCCGCTCGCTCTCCCGCAGCCAGCGGCGGCGTTCGGTCAGGGCGGACGCGGTGAGGGCGATGAGGGCACCCACGGAGGTGCCGAGCAGGCTGGTCCATTCCACGTCCGTACTCTGCTCGGTCGCGGCGGCGTCCAACCCGGCTTCGACGGGCTATCGGCGCCCCGCACGGCGCGCAACCGTTCCGCCCCGCCCCGGTGGTCCGTTGACGCGCCGGCGGGCCCGTCCCGGACCTCCGGGGCGGGCCCGCCGAGACCGCGATGCGGCGGGGTGGTCGGCCCGGTCAGGAGGCCGGGACGTCGTCCACGAACGCGGTGCCCGCCGTGCGGTAGGCGGCCACCTTCGCGGCCACCTGGGCCGGGCTCAGAACCTGGTCCTTGACGTGCAGGACGTAGTCGACCTGCTCGTCGTAGGCCCGCGGGGTCGTGGACGCCTGCCCGGCCAGGTCGATCAGCCACTGGTTGAAGTTGATCGACATGGGGCGCTCGGGCAGGTACTGGGCGTCGTGCGTGCCGAACAGCTGCCCGTCGATGTAGTACGCGATGCCGCTGTTGTCGATGGTGAGCACCAGGTCGTGCCACCCCGCATAACTCCGGCGCGCCTCGGTGTGCTGGTTGACCGCCTGCCAGGGATCGGGGTTGTACGTCTCCCAGGAGGTCGTGTAGAGGATGTTGCCCGACTCGCCCCAGCCGCCGTTGGGCAGGTACTCGAAGTCGTACTCGGCGTAGTCGTCGGCCATCGGCGCGGTGAGGTCGTTGATGGTGAAGAAGGTCTGGACGACGTGGTCCCCGTCGGGACCCGACGTCGGGGCGTCGGAGAACTTCACCCGCGCCGCGTAGGTCCCGTTCTTGAACTTCATGCTTTTGGACACGACTTCGGTCTGCCGGGTCGATCCGGCGGTGCCGGCGGTCGACGTCTCCAGGTTCATCACCTTGTTCCCGGACACGGTGGGGAAGGTGACCTTGGAGGGGTCCCAGGTGGCGCCGGGTACGCCGGGGCCGCCCGAGTTGGAGCGGACGTTCCAGCCGTGGGCGGAGATCGCCGGATCGCCGGACGACGAGTAGCTGAAGTCGTCGAACAGTGTCCGTCCGTCTCCGGGCGGGTCGGTGGGATCGGTGGGGTCGGTCGGATCGTTGCCGTCCGGGGCGGTCCCCCAGACGGTCGCGCCCGCGAGCTGCGCGGTGACCTTGTTCCAGTCCGCGTAGGCGGTCTGCGCTCCGTTGAAGGAGTAGTCGTCCGCCTGGTTCAGGGTCTGCCAGTTCGCCTGGTAGAAGCGCAGCTGCATGTCGCCGGTGTCCGCGCCGGGGGCCAGGGTGCCGGCCGCCGAGGTGAAGCCGATCTCCAGGTAGCGGTCCGCGGTCGCGGTGGGGTGGGGCAGGGTTTTGAAGGTGCCCGTGATGTTCGCGCAGCCCTTGACGGCCCAGGAGCAGGCGAAGCGGTAGGCGGTCGTGGCCGAGTCGGCCTTGAAGTAGTAGCGGATCTTCACCTGGCTCAACTGCACGGGCGACGAGCCCGTGTTGCGCACCTTGAACCACGGTTCGCTCTGGTCGGCGGTGGCGCCGGTCGCGCTGGTGCGGTACTGGACGGCGACACCGCCGTCCGCGGCCCCGGCGGGCGCGGGGAGGGCGACGAGGGCGCCGCTGCCGAGGAGGGCGGAGAGGGCGAGTGCGAGGCGGCGGCGGCCGGTCGGCGGGCGGTTGCTCATGGGGGTTCCTTTCGGGGGCTCCCGTTCGGCACGGAAGGCTGGAGGCGCTCAGGAACGCGGACGGGGAGAACTGCGGTGCGCACTTGACCAGTTGACTCACTGGCTTTACCAGTTGACGTCGCCTGAAGGTGGCATAGACCATTGCGTGCGTCAACCCCGTGGAGCAAAGGGGGAGTTGGCCGGAAGGCGCCCGCGGGTGCCGAGCGGGCAGCGGAGCCGGTCGATGCGTCCCCGGAGGCGGACGGTGGCCTGCGGACCAGTTATGGTCGGGAGCCATACCAGTTGGACCGGCGTCCCCGACGAACGAGAGCCCCGTATGGAGATCGATCCCGCCGCCTCCCGCGCGGTACTCAAACGTGAGAGGGTCCGCGACACGATCCTCGAACTCATCGAGGAGCGACGCCCCGGCGACGCCATCCCCTCTGAGCGCGCGCTCTGCGCCGAACTGGGCGTGTCCCGACCGACGTTGCGGGCGGCCGTGGACCAACTCGTCGTCGCGGGACTGCTCGTGCGCGAACACGGCCGCGGCATGTTCGTCGCCGCCGAGAAGATCACCCAGGAACTGGTGTCGGACCGGCAGACCTTCAGCCTGCCCCCGGCGGCCGGCACGTGGACCAGCAGACTCCTGGAGTTCAGCACGCTGCCCGCGGGCGCCCGCGTCGGCCGCAGACTGCGCGTCTCGCCCGCGGCGGGCATCCGCTACGTCGCGCGGCTGCGGCTCGTGGACGGCTCGCCGATGGCCATCGAGTACCTGCACGTCCCCGTCGACCTGGTCCCCGACCTGACCAGTGACGAACTGGAGAACGGCGACCTCTACGAGCACCTCGGGGAGCGGCACGGCATCCAGGTCGGCGAGGCGGTCCAGTCGATCGAGCCGACCGTCGTGAGTCCCGACGAGGCCGGCCTGCTCGACGTGCCGGAGCTGTCCCCGGCCCTGCTCTTCGAGCGCCTCACCACGGACGCCGCAGGCCGGCCCGTGGAGTACGTGCACTCGATCTACCGCGGCGACCGCTACCGCATCGTCTCCCGGCTGGCGCTCGGACCCCGCTCCGGACAGGTGTCCTCGAAAGACGGCCACCACCCCGGCATCCCGCCCGGCGACTTCCTGCCCGGGGAGCCCGTCACGTTCTCGACGCGGGGTGTGGTCGCCGGCGACCTCTTCGGACACGCCGGCCGGGGCGACGAAGGGCCGTTCGCCTGAGCGGGCCGACCCCCGCGACGCGATCCCGGGACCGCCGCGACCGGCGCGACCGCG
This sequence comes from Streptomyces sp. NPDC048566, assembly GCF_043199735.1. Classification (NCBI taxonomy): domain Bacteria; kingdom Bacillati; phylum Actinomycetota; class Actinomycetes; order Kitasatosporales; family Streptomycetaceae; genus Streptomyces; species Streptomyces sp. NPDC048566. The sequence continues at coordinate 65,512 of NZ_JBICWL010000010.1, read as the reverse complement.
CCACTGCTCCACCGCTCCGTGCGGCCGGGCCGGGCGGCACCCGCGACACGCTCGTCCGGACCCCGGCCGAGCGTGTCCCCGCCCCGCCGTCTCGACGGGCTGATGTGCGGGCCCTCGGCTAGGCTGATGACGACGACGTGCCCGCAACGGTCGCCTTCGCCGCCGACCTCGCCGTCGAACTCCCACGCGCCCGCAGCCGTTTGAGATGGCGTCGCCGCGCATCCGCCCGGCACGGGACCCGCGTGGTCCGCGGAGTTCCGATCACCCGTACCGAGAGGAAAACCGACATGCCCTTCGCCACCGCCAAGGACGGAACGCAGATCTTCTACAAGGACTGGGGTTCGGGCCAACCCGTCGTGTTCTCCCACGGCTGGCCACTGACCGCGGACGCCTGGGACCCGCAGATGAAGCTGATGGCGGACAACGGATTCCGCGCCATCGCCCACGACCGGCGCGGCGGCGGGCGCTCCGGCCAGCCCTGGGAGGGCAACGACCTCGACACGTACGCCGACGACCTGGCGGCCGTCATCGAGGCGGAGGACCTCCGTGACGTCATCCTCGTCGGCCACTCCACCGGCGGCGGCGAGGTCACCCGCTACATCGGCCGGCACGGCAACGACCGGGTCGCCAAACTGGTGCTGCTCGGCGCGATCCCGCCGCTGATGCTCAAGACGGACGCCAACCCCGAGGGCCTGCCCATGGAGGCGTTCGACGAGATCCGCAAGGGCGTCGAGACGGACCGCTCGCAGTTCTACCGCGACCTCAGCGCCCCGTTCTACGGAGCCAACCGGGACGACTCCACCGTCACACAGGGAACCCGTGACGAGTTCTGGCTCTGGAGCATGACCGTCGGCATCAAGGGCGCCTACGACTGCGTCAAGGCGTTCTCCGAGTCCGACACCACCGAGGACCTCAAGAAGGTCGAGGTGCCGACCCTGATCGTGCACGGCGACGACGACCAGATCGTGCCCAAGGTGGCGTCCGGCGACAAGTCGTCGAAGCTCGTCAAGGACGCGGTGTACAAGGTGTACCCGGGGGCTCCGCACGGGCTCGCGATGGTTCCGAAGTTCGCCGAGATCTTCAACGCGGACCTCCTCGACTTCGCCCGGAGCTGACCGCCACCGCCCCGACCGGCGGCCGGGCCACCGCGCAGGTGCCCGGCCGCCGGCCCGTGTTCGGCCCGCGGTCCGACCGCCGGGTGCGCCCCCGCACCGGGCGGACGGCGGCGTGACGGGGGCGTGCCCACCCCGCGGCGCGGTGTCCACCGGCGGAGCCCCGTGGAACCGGGAACGCTCGCCGGCCTCGCGAGGACGACCCGGCCCACCGGGAGACCGCGGGCCCGGCCGATTCCGATCGCGGCGGTCAGGGGAGCGGCACCCGGACCTCCGGCCGCGCGAGCGGTCCGCCCCGTTCGGCGGACGGTGTGCCCCGGTGGTCCCGGATGGCGGGGGAGGCGGGCCGGACGCCCTGCCCGCCCGGGACCGCGGCCGGAGCACGGCGGCGCGACCGAGGCGGGACCGGGCACCCGTCCGCGGCCCGGGTTGCGGCTCCGCGTCCGCGACCCCACGCTGACCTGGACACCACCTGACCGAGGAGCCGGTTCCCTGCCGCCCGGCCCGGGAGGCCCGGGGTGTCTGTCCCGACGGCGCGAGGGCGGAGGCACACAGGTGAACGCCGGACCACGTGGTCCGCACCGGCGCCCGGCCCCGCCCCGCACGGGGCACGGCGGACGCCGGCTGCGTTCGGTCGTCCTGGGCAGCCGCTCCGCCCGCGGAGCACGCTCCGTCGCCCACGCCCGCACGGCCGCCGCGCGGCCGGCGACCACCCGAGCCCGCGACGGGCAGACCGAGGTGGGTCCCGGGCTCCGCGTCGCCGCCGCGTACGCCTGGCGGCTGCTGGTCGTCGGTGTCGTCGGCTACACGGTCTTCTCCTTCCTGGGCCGGCTGCAACTGGTGGCCGTGGCCCTCTTCCTCGCTCTCGTCATCACCGCCATGCTGCGCCCGCTCGCCGATCTGCTGGCCCGTCACCTGCCGCGGACCGCGGCCGCGGTGCTGGCGGTCGGCGGCAGCGTGCTCCTCGTCCTCGGGCTGATGGCGCTGATCGGCGGGCTGGTCGCGGGCGAGTCGGGACGGCTCGGCCACGAGTTCGCCGGAGGACTGGGGCGCATCGAGCGGTGGCTGGAGGGCTCGCCCTTCCACGTGAGCCACTCGGTCCTGTCCAACCTCCAGGACAAGGTCGCCCATCTGCTCTCGGAGAACCGCTCCGTGGTCATCAGCAGCGCGCTCAGCGGGGCGGGACGGGTCGTCGAGGTCGTCACCGGCCTGGTCCTCGCCCTGTTCTGCTCACTGTTCTTCGTCCGCTCCGGGGACCGGTTCTGGCGGTGGTTCGAGAACCTGCTGCCCTACGCCGCCCGCGACCCGTGGGACCGGGCGGGGCGCGCCGCCTGGCGGACGTTCGCCGGGTACACGCGCGGCATCGTCATCGTGGCCGCGACCAACGCGGTGCTGGTGGGCATCGCCCTCTACGCGCTGGGGGTGCCCCTCGCGCTGCCGCTCACCCTGCTGGAGTTCTTCGCGGCGTTCGTCCCGCTGGTCGGCTCGCCCGTCGCACTGGGCGTGGCCACCGTCGTCGCGCTGGCCACCCGCGGGCCGGTCATCGCGATCGTGGTGCTCTGCCTGATCGTGGTCATCGGCCAGTTGGAGGGGCACGTACTGCACCCGCTCGTCCTGAGCTGGGCGGTGCGCCTGCATCCGGTCGTGGTGGCGGTCTCCGTCATCGGCGGCAGCATCCTCGCCGGAGTGATCGGAGCCGTCGTCGCGGTACCGATGGTCTCGGTCGCGTGGTCCGTGATCGGTGAACTGCGCCCCCGCCCCGAGCCGGCCGGCCGCTCGCCGGACAGCCCGCCCGCGCCTCCCTGAGCGCGATCCGACCGGGTGCGGGCCCGCGGGACGCCCGTCAGGAGGATTCCACCGCCGTCTTGATGCGTTGGCCGAACGCCGGTGCGTCCTTGCGCGCGGCGCCCAGGGCGAGGCCGACCAGCAGCTTGCCGATGCCGTGGCCGGTCAGGACGTTGTAGATGCGGACGCCGGTCGTGCCGTCGCCGGTGGACGTCAGGTCGTACCCGCCCTCGTCGGCCGTCACGGAGTTCTTCGAGACCTCCGTCCAGCGGATGCGGTGAGGCGGCTCGAACTCGGTGATCCGGAACCGGCGGGCCGACTTCATTCCGGCGTCCTTCACCGTGCTGGTGAAGACCGTGCCCACGGCCGTCGGACCCTCGGGCGTCTTGGTGATCTCCTGGACCCTGGGACTGAACTTCGGGTCGTTCGTTCCCGCGGCGAGAAAGGCGAACACCTCCTCGATGGGGCGGTCGACCTCGGTTGTCGCCTCGAACTGACCGGACACGGCGCCTCCTGTGGTGCGATCACGTTCGCCGCGGACGGCACGCGGACCGCCCGCGCCCTTCCAGCGTAGGGGCCCGGGCCCCGCTCGTCGCGTCGCACGGCGGGGTCCGCGGGAACCGGCACCTGCTTCTCCCCTGTGGACCGCACATGCGGCCGGTGGGCATGCGGAGCGGTCGGCACCCGGGTCCTCGACCCTCCCACCGGCCCGGGACGTGGTGCCCGCGTCCCGTCGCGTCAGCCGTCGAGCGTCTCGGTCAGACGCACCGTGTAGCCGTCCTCCTCCATCAGGAGGACCGTCACACCGAAGGGGTTGGGGTGGTCCATGTCCATCGGGGTGAACGCGTAGTCCACCGCCGCGCGGACGGGTGCGACGAGTTCGCCTCCGGGCCGGGGGGCCGGGGCCGGTGTCCAGTCGATGCGCGTGCTCTGCGGGGAGGAGCCGTCGGGGCCGTCGGAAAGCACCTCGGTGTAGGGGAACCGGTGCAGCACATGACCGTCGGCCGTGGCGTGAACCATCGTGAGGCAGGGGGTCGCCTCGCTCGTCGGCACCTCGCACAGGGCGGCGACGGCTCGGGACTCCCAGGCGAGGACGACCTCGTCCGCGCCCGCCGCCGCCGCGATGTTCGACAGCGCGGCGATGCCGGTGAGCGCGTCCGTGCCGGGGCGGACCGGGCGGAGCCACACCAGACCCACCAACGCGCCGCGCACCAGCGGCATGATGACCGGCACGGGCGCCGCGCCCTCGCTCACGCCGGTGGCGTAGCTGTCCTTCATCGCATCGACCAGCGCGTCCCACGTCCGGCTGTCCACAGGACTCCCCTCTCCGTATCGCCGTCCTCGATCACCGCAGACCCTGTCACGCCGGGAGGTGCCGTGTCAGCGCGGTGCCCGGCGTGCGCCCTCCTTCGACGCCGTGCGCCGGTGACGCGGAACCGCGGGGCGGCACGCGCGCCGAGGACGCGAGGGTCGCCGGACCACCGCGGACGCCGGCCGAGCGGACCCCGGGAGCCGCCCGGCGCGGCCCGTTCCGCCGTGCTGCCTGCGGGGCCGGGCCTGCCGGGGCCGCCGGCGTCCCGCCCGTGCGGGTGACCCGGCGGCCCCGGTCGCCTAGTCTCGGCCGGGTGCAGCAAGTCGAGATCGTTCAGTTGCTGGTGTCGGGCGTGCACCGCTTCGAGGGGCGGCCCCGCGACGGGGCGCCCGAGCTGCCGGACGCGGAGCTGGTCCAGACCGTGCGGGTGCGCGCGGGCCTCGGCGTCGTCGGCGACCGCCACTTCAACCGTCCGGCCCACCGCGAGGCGTCGATCACCCTCATGACGGCCGAGCGCTTTCCGGAGGGCCTCGGCGGGACGGCTGACCTGCGGCGGACGCGCCGCAACATCCTGCTGAGCGGAGTCGACGTCGAGGCCCATCTCGGCGCGACCGTCTCCCTGGACTCCGGCACCGGGCCGGTCCTGCTGGCGGTCCGCAGCGCCGCGCGCCCCTGCGCGTGGATGGACACGATGTTCGGCCCGGGCGCCCAGCGCGCGCTGCGCGGCCGGGCGGGGGTCCGCTGCCGTCCGCTGTCCGACGGGACACTCACCCTGGGACCGGCCGTGTTCACCGTCGTGGAGCCCGCCCCCGTGAAGGGCTGAGCGGGCCGGACGCCGCACGGCGGCACCCGAGCGGCGGGATCTCGCGGGCGCGCATCGGCCGGCCGGGGTCCGCGTGCCCGGCCGTCGTGGTCCGCGTTCTCTCAGGTCATGGCCCAGGTCTGCCGCACCCACGGGCCGCGGGCAGCGCGGTCCCCGTCCGCTCGCGTCCGCAGGCGCGTCCGGCCGCGAACGGCCCTTGTCTTGCTGCTGCGAGCCGTTGCCGGAGCGGGGGCGAGATCCGGTCCCGGGCAGGCGCCGCCGCATGCTCTCCCTGCCCGTCCTGGGTGTTCAACCGACCGGTGGACAACAGGGGCCGCCGGTCGTACGGTGTATTCAACCGCTAGGTTGAATACGGGAGGTGGGGAGTGGCCGACGACCGGCTGTCCCGGGTGTTCTCCGCGCTGGCCGACCCGACCCGGCGGGACATCGTCGCGCGTCTCGCCGACGGCGACGCCACGGTGAACGAACTGGCCGAGCCTTACGACGTGACCGTCCAGGCCGTGTCCAAGCACATCAAGGTCCTGGAGGACGCCGGTCTCGTCAGCCGCACCCGGGACGCCCAGCGGCGCCCGTGTCATCTGGAAGGCGAGGTGCTCGACCTGATGACGCGATGGATCGAGCGGTACCGCCGCGAGGCGGAGGACCGCTTCCGCCGCTTGGACGCCGTACTGGAGCAGATGGGCGAGCGGCCCGCGCCGCACCCGAGGCACGAGGAGGAAGCATCATGAGCACCACAGGGAACGACGGCCGGCCCGAGACGCGGATCGAGGCCGATCCGGCGCTGCCGACCATCGTCATCACCCGGGAGTTCGACGCCCCGCCGGACCGCGTGTTCCGGGCCTACACCGACCCCGACCTGGTCGTGCAGTGGCTGGGGCCGCGCCGGCTCACCATGCGGATCGACACCTACGACGCCCGCAGCGGCGGCGCCTACCGCTACGTCCACAGCGACGACGAGGGTACCGAGTACGGCTTCCGCGGCGTCTTCCACGAGGTGCGCCCGTCCGAGCGCATCGTGCAGACCTTCGCCTACGACGGCTTCCCGGACAGCGTCAGCCTGGAGACCGCCGTCTTCGAGGACCTCGGAGGCCGTACCCGTGTCACCGCGACGTCGGTCACGGAGTCGATCGCTGCCCGTGACGCCATGATCAAGAGCGGTATGGAGGACGGGGTCCGCCAGGGGCACGAGAGGCTCGACGACCTGCTCGCCGGCAGCGACGCCGTCGACGGAGCCGCGCAGGGGCGCGGCACTGAAGAAGGCGGGCAGCGGCCGTGACGAGCGCGGCCGACGAACACCGCGTCGTGGCAGCGGACTTCACCCGGCACGTGCGGAGCATGGCCCCGGGGGACTGGGGCAACCCCGCACCGTGCGAGGGGTGGGTCGCCCGGGACGTGGTGCGCCACCTCGTCACGTGGTTCCCCGCCTTCGTGGCCTCCGGCGCCGGGGTCGAACTGCCGCGGGGCCCGTCGGTGGACGTGGACCCGGTCGCGGCGTGGACGGTGCACGCCGACGGGGTGCAGGCCCTGCTGGACGATCCGGGCACGGCGGACAGGGTCCTCGAGAACCCGCACATCGGTGTGCTGCCGCTCGACCAGGCCGTGGACCGCTTCTACACCGTGGACGTCTTCCTGCACACCTGGGACCTCGCGCGGGCCGGCGGCCTTGCGGAGACGCTGGACGCCGGCCGGTGTGCCCGGCTGCTGGACGCGATGCTGCCGCTCGACGACGTGCTCCGCGCGAGCGGGGAGTACGGCCCCCGGGTCGAGGTCCCCGAGACCGCCGACGTGCAGACGCGGCTGCTCGCCTTCATCGGCCGCGCCCCCTGATCCGTGACGGGCCGGCCGCCGGCGCGCGGCCGGCCCGTCACGCGGGCCGCACCACGGCGTACGGGCCGTGGCGTGGTGCCACGGCCCGTACGGTGCCCGCGCCGGCGGGCCGACCGGTGGGGGTCAGCCGGCCTTGTTCACCTTGGCGAGGGCCTTCGCCAGACCGTTGGCCCACAGCTGGTTGACGCGGGAGCGCTCGGTCGAGTTCGGGTAGCGGTTGGTGCAGGACGGGCCGGGGCCTCCGCCCGACATCAACTCGCTGCACGGGCCGCTGTAGTGATCCGGGAGCCCCAGGACGTGCCCGGTCTCGTGGGCCGCGACCCGGACGGAGTCGTACTGCTGGTTCTGGGCGTAGTCGAGGAAGATGTAGCCGCTTCCGTGGCCGTTGGTGGACGCGTACGAGCCGCGTGAGTCGCTGCCCTCGTAGTACCTGAAGTCCGCGCTGCCCGTGGTCGACCGGAGCTTGACGTTCGACACCGAGCTGTTCCAGATCGAGGCCGAGCTCGATATCTGCGAGCGGAAGCTCGGCGCCTGGGTGGCGTTGTAGTACACGGTCACCGAGGCGAGGGACGGGTTGGCCGCCTGCCTCTTGGCGACGGACTTCAGCACGGCGTCGAAGAACGCCTTGTCGCCGGCGGCGTCGTCGGCTCCGCCCACGTAGCGGGCGTTCGCGGTGACGGCGGAGCCGGCGGGGGAGACGGGGGCCGGCTGGGCGCTCGCCGGGACCGCCGTGCCCAGCGCGGCGGACACCAGGCCGGCGCCGAGTGCGAGGGCCAGCAGTCCGCGGGGCGTCTTCGCGTGCGTGCGCGAGGAGTGCATGGGGGGTGCTCCTACTCGTTCGTGTGGGGTGTGAACGATGGGTTCAGCAGGAGTGTCGGGCAGGCGAAGGGTCCCGCGGATGATGGCAACAGGGGATAGCACCGTGCTATCGGGGCCAACTCGTGAGCGTTCGTCGCGATTTGAACATCTGGTGCGAGGCTCCGTGCCGCCCTAACCTTCCGGGCATGGATCTGGAGGTGCGGCACCTGCGTGCCCTGTGCGCCATCGCCGACGCGGGCAGCCTGCACAAGGCCGCTCGCGAACTCGGCGTGGCGCAGCCTTCGTTGAGTACCCAGTTGCGACGCATCGAGCAGACGCTCGGCGGGCAGTTGTTCGTCCGCGCGGGCACCGGCTGCCGTCCGACGCCGCTCGGCCAGGCGGTACTGAGCAGGGCGCGACCGCTGGTAGCCGAGTTCACGGCGATGGTCACGGAGACGCGGGCGGCGGTGGCGCGGGACGCCGACGAGCGCAGGCTGCGGATCGGCGCGACGGCCAGCCGGGCGCTGCCCGGCTGGCTGCGCAGGCTGCGCGCCCGCGTCCCGCGGACGGACCCCACCCTGCGGATGGACGTGTCGGCCAACTCGCTGCTGCGCATGGTCGCCGGGGGCTGGCTGGAGCTGGCCTTCGTGCACGAGGTCGAGGGGAGTCCGCTGTCCGTCCCGCCGGAGCTGTGCCTGCGCGTGCTCGTCGAGCGTGAGCCGCAGTTCGTCACCCTCGCCCCGGACCATCCGGCGGCCCGCCGGCCCGAGGTCCCGCTCGCCGAACTGGCCGACGAGCAGTGGATGGTGGACTCCACCGTCGACGGCGAGTGGGACGGGGTCTGCCGCGTGCTGCGGGGCGCGGGTCTGGACCCCGCCATGCTGCACGGCGACTACCTCACCGCGTACTCCCTGGCCGCCACCGGCGAGGTGGTCACGGTCAGCCAGCCCACCGCACGCCCCCGCTCCGATGTCGCCATCCGCCCGCTCCAGGGCGACCCGATCGGTGTGCGGCTGCTGCTCGCGGCCCGCACCGAGGCCGAACTGGACAACGGATACGCCGAGTTGGAGGAGGCGTACTGGGAGGCGGCGCACCAGGCGCCGGCCTACCGGGCGTGGCTCGTCCGCAACGGGACCCGGCGGGGCGCGGCAGCTCGCGGGACCGCGTTCGGGGAGGCGCGGCGGGAGGGGCCCGGACGGGTCCTCGTCGCGGAGGCGGGGCGGACGGGAGGGCCTCCGCGTCTCATGGCGCGCGACTGACGAGGCCGCGGGGGCGCCGCGGGGAGGGCCGCGCGGCGGCTGCTCCCGCGCGGGGGTGCCCGCCGCCGTCCGGGACCACCGCGCCGAGGCGCCGCGCCGGGGTGTGCTCCGTCAGCGGACGACGTCGAGGATGTTCAGCTGGAGGCCGTTGGAGTACACCGCGTGCTCGACGAGCTTCAGCTGCTGCGCGTCCTTGTCCGTGGCGGGGAACAGCCGCTTGCCCGCACCGAGCAGCAGAGGGAAGACGAGCAGGTGGTACCGGTCGACCAGGCCCGCGTCCGCGAGGCCGTGGTTCAGTGCGGCGCTGCCGTGCACGATGATCGGGCCGCCCTCGGTCTTCTTCAGTGCGGCGACCTCGTCCAGGTCGCGCAGGACGGTGGTCTCGCCCCAGTTGGAGACGAGGTCGTCCTCGGTGAGTGAGCCGGACACGACGTACTTGGGCATCTCCTTGTACCGGGCGAACTCCGGCATGTCGGGCCATACGGGGCTGAAGGCCTCGTAGCTGGTCCGGCCCATGAGGATCGCGGTGGACTCCTCCTGCTCCCGGCCTTTGATCTCGTAGGCCTCGGGGACGAACGCGATGTCCTTGAAGGTCCATCCGGAGTTGCGGTACCCGGGTTCGCCGCCCGGGGCCTCCATGACGCCGTCGAGCGAGACGAACGCGGAACTGATCAGAGTGCGCATGCTGGGTTCCTTGCCTGTCCGGTGTGCGTGGCTTCGCCTGCTCTCCGCCCGGTCGGGCGCGAGCCGCCGTTCGGCGTGCCTCCACTATCCGACCGACAAAAAAAATTGTCAAGAAGAAAAGATGTGTCGGATGGTGAGGCGGCGGTCGGATCGGGCGGAGCAGGGTGAGCCGCAGGGGTGGGCGCCGGCGCCGATCGGGGGCCCTCGCTCACCTGTCCCCGGGGGCGGGGGAGTTCGGCGCGGCGGCCTCCAGGTCCGCGATCGTGCCCGCCATGATGGTGCGCACGTGTTCCGTGATGTGAGCGGCGGGCCAGTCCCACCAGGCCACGTCGAGCAGCCGCGCGATCTCCTCCTCGCTGTAGCGGGTGCGGATGAGCCGGGCGGGATTGCCGCCGACGACGCCGTAGTCGGGAACGTCCGAGGTGACCACGGAGGCCGAGGCGATGATCGCTCCGTGACCGATGCGCACACCGGGCATGACAGTCGTGCCGTGTCCGAACCAGACGTCGTTGCCGACCACGGTGTCGCCGCGGTTCGGCAGGCCGGTGAGCAGGTCGGCGTGGTCGGACCAGGAGCCGCCCATGATCGGGAAGGGGAAGGTCGACGGCCCGTCCATACGGTGGTTGGCGCCGTTCATGATGAAGCGGATGCCGGTGCCCAGCGCGCAGAACCTGCCGATGACCAGCTTCTCGGGGCCGTAGTGGTGGAGCACGTTGCGCGTCTCGAACGCGGTCGCGTCGTCGGGGTCGTCGTAGTACGAGTACGCGCCGACCTCGATCAGCGGGGACGTCACGAGCGGCTTGAGCAGCACCACGCGCGGCCGGTCGGGCATCGGGTGCAGGGTCGAGGGGTCGGGTACGGGCATGGCGGTGCGTCCTTCCGGGCGGGTGTCGCGGTCCGTTCCATGATCGTGCCGCGGCCCCCGTCCGGGGACGGTATGCCGGAAGGCGGATGCCGGCGGGTCGCCGGGTGGCGACGCGGCCCGCCCCGGCAGCGCTCGGCGGGCGGGCTCGGCCGTCTGTTCCGCGCCGCGCGCCGTCGGCCGCGCGGGAGCAGTGGTCCACGACGGGTCGGGGTGCGGTCGGGTGCGGGAGGAGCCGCGGTCGGAGGCGTACCGCACCGTCGTCCCGGCCGGTCCCCGGACGCGCCGGCACCGGGACGCGGTCGGCGGACCGCCGGCCGGCCCGCACGGTCGGCGCTCGCCGCCGCCGGCGGCGGCGCGGCTCAGCCGGCCGAGGACGGGTCCGTCGCATCGCCCGGCACTCGGCCGGAGAGGCCGGACCCGCGCGTTCCGGGCTCCGTCCCGCGATCGGCGGGCCGGGGCGGCTCGTCGCCGGCCCGTCCGCCGACGGCCGCCAGTTCCGCCGCGAGGGTCCGCAGCCAGCTGTCGATGTCGACGAGCGTGGGACGAACCGGCGCGGGGGCGGCCGTGATCACCTCGGCGGGCAGGGGTGCCGGTCGTGCCCGCACCCCGCCGGGGGGAAGGAGGGCGGCCCGGTCCATCGCCGTCACCAGTTCGGCGGCCGACGCGCGCGCCCACCGGGCCGCGTCGGGCGGAGCGGGGCCGACGTCCTGGAGCGGCAGCCAGTGCGCCCCGACCATCGCGTGGGAACCGCAGTTGAGCGCCGCGAGCCAGTCCGGGTCCTCCGCGGACGCCCCGCCCTCCGTCCGGTACTGCGCGTACGCCCCCTCGGCGATGCGCAGCCGGTGCCGCGCCAGCCGCAGCGCCTGCGCCGCGGCACGGTCGGGGGCCCGCGTCCCGCCCGGTGAGCCGACCAGCTCGTCCGTGGTCAGCGCGACGAGGGGGCCGACCGCGCGCAGCAACTCGGCGACACCGCGCCGGACTTCGGCGCGGGCTCCGGCGGGCCAGGCGAGGACTCCGCACAGCAGGCCGATCCCGCAGCCCGTCACGACGTCGAGCAGCCGCACCTCGGCGAGCCGCCAGGTGGTCGGGGTGAGCTGGCTGAAGGCGGCCGACACGACCAGGGTGAACAGGCCCTGCGCCCAGGCCGGTCCGGCCACCGGTCCCACCGCGAAGGCCACGAACATGGCAGGCACCAGCACGACCGCGTACACGACGGTCGTGCCGCCCGCGCCGACCAGCAGCGCCCCCGCCGCCAGCGCGCCCAGCAGGGTGCCGACGGCGGCCTTCCGCACGGTCGCCCAGGTGGCGCCCGCGGTCGTGCGCCCGAGGGTCAGGACGGCGAGCAGGACCCAGAAGCCGTGGGCCAGGTCCAGGGTCCCTGCCACCAGTCGGGCCGCTCCGAGGCCCAGGGCCGTCCGGGCGGCGTTCTGGAACAGCACCGAGCGCAGGGTCAGGTTGCCCCGGAGTCGTGCGAGCAGCAGGACGGCGGTGGACGGCCGCGCGTACCAGAACTGCTCGTACGGAAGGCCCGGCGAGGCGCGTCGTCCGGCGAAGGCGATCGCCGCTGCGGTCTGCGCGGTCAGCGCGGAGGCGGAGATGGCGAGGACGTCGGACCGGTGGCGCAGCAGCCGGGGGGAGGGCTCGCGCCGCCCTTCCTCGGTGGCCTGTCCGCGGGTGGCGACGAAGTCGGCCGCCTCCTCTTCGAGGATCTCCGGAGCCGGCACGGCGCGACGGCCCCGCAGGCTCTCCGCCGTGGTGCCGCAGGCGGCGGCGACCGCGCGCAGCAGGGCCGCGCAGTGGGGGTCGTCCCCCCGTCGCGGCACGGGACCGTCGAAGGTGCGGGCCAGATGGTCCAGGACCCGGCGGGTGGCCGATCCGCAGTGGGCCAGGCCGCGGGACGTCCGGTCCGCCCCGGTCGGGCGGGAGGCCGCGGGGAGCTGCGAGAGGCGCAGCGCGCGGCCCTCCGCGCGCAGGCGCCGCGCACGGTCGGGATCGTCTCCGTGACCGCGCGCGGCGGCCAGGGCGGAGGAGGCCGCCAGATCGAGCGCCTGCGCGATCCGGGCGCGGCAGGAGGGGGCGGCGGGCGCCGGCAGGACGAACCGTTCGCACAGGATGAGCAGGAGGCCGCCGGCGAGCAGGCCGCACAGCCGCTGCGGCAGGGTGTCCGGGGCGTACGGAGGGAAGCAGGCGAGCACGTAGAAGAGCAGGAGCCCCGGCACGGTGCTCGCCGGTGCGGGACCGTACGCGGAGCCCAGGGAGACCACGAAGCCGATCACCAGCATTCCGGCCACGGCGGACGCGGTGGTCGCGGCGAGCGCGGTGCCGAGGCAGGCCAGCGCCACCGCGGCCGGCAGGGCGAGCAGGACGGTGCGGGCTCGCCGCCGTCCGCCGCCGGGGACGGGGGAGAGGACGCCGAGGGCGATCGGGGTGAAGAGGGCGTAGACGGCGACCACGGGCCGGTCCAGCGCGTACAGGGCGGGGTAGAAGCCGGCGAGCGAGGCGACGGTGACCCGCGCGGCCTGGCGCGCGGCCCGCACGCGAGCGGGAGGGACGGACCCTTTCGGCATCGACGCTCCTCACCCGGCGCCTCCCCTGGGGCCGTCCCCGCCGTGGCTCCATTGTCGGCCGGGACCGCGGCAGCGGCAGCGCGGCGCCGCGCGGAGGTCGCGTGCCACCGTTCCTCGCCTGCCGCCTGCCGCCTGCCGCCTGCCGCCTGCCGCCTGCCGCCTGCCGCCTGCCGCCTGCCGTCGAGTGAGGCCCGGCGGCCCCGGGCGCGCTGCCGGCCGATCCGTCCACGGACGCACTAGTGCAACCGAAGGGTTGCGCTTGCCTATCCTGTCGTGCAACCCTGGAGTTGCATCTGAAGGTGATATCGAAGGAGTCCCTCATGAGCGAGGACAGGATCGAACGCGAGACCCTGATCGAGGCGTCCCCGGAGCGGGTCTGGTCGCTGGTGGCCCAGCCCGGATTCTGGGTGGCCGACAAGGCGAGCCTGCCGGGCACGGTGGCCGTGGAAGGGGCGTCGCTCGTCCTCAAGAACCCCGAGCACGGCGATTTCCCGGTGCGCGTGGAGAAGGTCGAACCGCCGACGTACCTGGCGTACCGCTGGACCAGCGCCTTCCCCGGGGAGGACCTCCGCGAGGACAACAGCACCCTCGTGGAGTTCACGCTGACGCCCGAGGGCGACGGGACCCGGCTGCGTGTGGTCGAGAGCGGCTTCGCGTCGCTGGCCGGTTCGGAGGAACTGCGCAGCCGGAACGTCGAGGACCACAGCGAGGGCTGGCCCCTGGAACTCGGCGCGCTCAAGGAGCGGGCCGAACAGCCCGCGGCGTGAGCGCGGAGCGACCCGGCGGTGGCGCGGACGTCGACGACGTCCTCGCCGCGCTGGCCGATCCGACGCGTCGTCGACTGCTCGACGTGCTGGCCGGCATGGGGACGGCGACCGCCACCACGCTCGCCGGGCGGCTGCCCGTCTCACGGCAGGCGGTGGTCAAGCACCTCGGCGTCCTGGACGCCGCCGGACTGGTGTCCGGTGTCCGGGTGGGGCGGGAGGTCCGGTACGCGCTGCGTCCCGCGGCGCTGGACGCGACCGCCCGGTGGATGGCCGCGCTCGCCGCGGACTGGGACCGGCGCCTCGCGGACATCAAGCGGGCCGCGGAGGCGCCCGAGGACGGGACGCCGTCCGGACCCGCCTGAGGCCGCGTTCCGGCCGGTCCCGCGTTTCGGCCGGTACCGCTTTCCGGCCGGTCGCGGTGGCGAGGCGGCACCACCCACCGGCCGCTCCCGAAGGGACCGGCGTCCGGCGGGACGTGCGAGACCCGCGGTGCCGGTCCGCCCGCCGCTTCGGTGGCCGGCGCGACACAGGGCGCCGACGCCGCCGACGCCCTGGTTCCGCGGGCGCGCAGGGCGCCCGCGGTCCCGGCGCCGAACGCACGCGGCCGAGGCGTCGGGAAGCGGTGCCGGACACCGCTCGTGCCGTCACCCCGCGCCTGTTCGGGATGCGCTGGGCGGCCCACCGGTTTCGGCTGGGTCACGATGGCGCACGGAGGCGTGGCCCGGACGCGCGCCGGCTCGTTGGGCCGGTCATGACGATGCGGTACCACGAGAGACACGGCGCGCTCGCGGCCCGGCCGCCGGGCGCCGCCTGGCTGGACGACACGGACGGCGGTTGCCGGTGGTGCGGTGAACTGGGCTCCCCGCTCGCCGCCGACGGGGCGGCGGTGGCCGCGGCGGTGCCGACGGAGCCCCGGCCGACCGCGGGCCCGTCCGTGCCCCCGGCGGCGCGAGGTCGCGCCGAGCCGCCGCGCGTGCCGCTCGCTCCGTCGCCCCCCGTGGCGCAGGCGCTGGGGTGGATCGAGCGCACCAGAGTGGTCATGGTGCCGGTGGCCGTCATCACCGTGGTGGCCGCCCTGGCCCTGGTCGCGATGGGCTGATCCCGGACGACCGCCCGCCGCCGCGGGACCGGCGCGCACCCGCCGGCCGACCTCGGCCGCGGGGCCCGAGTGCGCGGGCGGCGAGCCGTGGGCGCGGCTACTTGGAGTCGACGCGGCCCACCGGGTCGGACAGGGTCGCCAGGTCGTCCAGCGCGACCTGCCAGGCGTGGTCCTCCGGGTCGAGTGCGCTGCGGAGATAGGCCGCCGTGAGGTGCGCGACGGCGGCGACGCGTTCGAGGTTCTCGTCCGTGGTCTCGGCGACGTCGTAGCCGGAGACCCCGCCGAGGCCGTGTTCCGCGTCGAACACGGTGAGCAGGGACTTGGGTCCGGGGGACAGGGTGTAGGGGTCGGTGTGCCACGCCGGGCCGGCGACCGTCAGGTGCGTGGAGGCGTCCTTGTCGCCGGCGACCACGAGAGCGGGGGCGCGCATGCCGGAGAAGTCGGTGCTCAGGAAGAACGGGTAGGAGTCCGCGGCGAACGCAGTGAGGGCGTCGCCGCCCCGGCCGGGCGCGGCGAGGAGGACGCCCGCCGTGATCCTCGGGTCGGTGAGATCGACCACGGTGCCGTCCTCCGGGTCCGTGAGCCGGGCGCCGAGCAGCAGGCTCGCCGTGTGGCCCCCCATGGAGTGCCCGGCCACCGCGACCTTCGTCCGGTCCACGCGTCCGCGGAGCGGCGGGACGGCCTCCTCCACCGCGTCGAGCCGGTCCAGGACAAGGCTCATGTCCCGCGCCCGCGAACGCCAGTGCAGCGGCGCTCCGGGCAGGGTCGGGTCCAGGCGCAGCGACCGGGAGCTGAGATGGGTGGGCTGCACGACGACGAAGCCCCGCTCCGCCCAGCGCTGGGCGAGGGGTGCGTAGCCGTTCAGCGAGGAGAGGTGGTGCGAGGCGCCCTGGCCGTGCGAGAGGAGGATGACGGGGAGTCCGGTTCCGGTCAACGGGGCGGACACCCGGAGCTCCAAGTCCACCGCGCGGCCGGGTGCGGGAAGCGTCACCGGGCTCACCGAGAGGACGGCCGGCGACGGTCGGTGGGCGCGGGGCGCGGTGCTGGGGTCGCTCATGGTCCGTGGTTCCTTTCGTGGCCGCCCCCGACGGAGTCGCGGGGGCGGTGGGTGCGGTGCGGGAGGCCGGCGTGCGGCCGTGACAGCGATCCGCGCTCAAGTGGGACGCTGTACCGTTTAATATACGGAACAGCGTCCCGTTTGGTCAACGGCGCGGCACGCGAACCGGGGCCGGTGTCCCTCCGGCGGCCCCGCGGGTCAAGCCCGAGCCGGAACCCGAGCCGGAGGTGCCGGACCCGCGGCACCGGAAGGGAAGGGGCGAGAGGACCCGCGGGGCCGCACGGAGGCCGCGCGGGACGCCTGCCCTCCGCTCCTCGCGCCGCCCCTCCGCTCCTCGCGCCGCCCCTCCGCGCCGCACCCTCGCCGATGTGGCGAGGGCCCGCCGGCCGCGGACGCGAAGGGGTGCCCGGGATCGCCGGTGGCGTCGCCACGACCGTTCGCCGGAAAGGCGATTCACCCTTTCCCGTGCCGGAATCCGTGCCTATCGTGAGGGCATGCGTGACGTACCCGAAGCGCACAGCGGCTGGACGTTCCTGACCAACCACGCCCGTGTGCTCGCCTCGATCGCCGACGACCGCACGACGCGCATCCGCGACATCGCGGCGCGCTGCCGGCTCACCGAGCGGGCGGTGGGGAAGATCATCGCCGACCTCGAACAGGGCGGCTACCTCACACACACCCGGCGCGGACGGTCCAACGAGTACCGGATCGAGGAGGGGACCTCGCTGCGGCACCCCGCGGACCTCGGCCCGACGGTCGGCGAACTCCTCACGCTGATGACCCGGGGACCCGACGGGCACAGCCGTGCGCCGGCCGAGGAGCGGGACGGGCGCGCACATCGACGCTCCGCCCCGCCTCCCGCGGGCGTCTGAACGCGACGGTTCCGCACCCGACTTCACACGTCGGTGGCACGGTCTTGCGATTTCTGGACAAGAGGGAAGCGAACTGGCGCCGGACTCCCGGACCCCTACGGAGGCGACGTTGACGTCCGACACGGACAGGACCCAGTACACGGCACCGCCCGCCGAGACGTCGGCGGACGCGGTGACACGGCTGGAGGGCGAGAACCTCCAGCTCCAGCAGGCGGTGCGCTCCCACGCCGTCGTCGACCAGGCCATCGGGGTCGTCCTCGCCGTCGGGCGGCTGACCCCCGACGAGGGCTGGGACGCCCTGCGGGCCATCTCGCAGAACACCAACGTCAAGCTGCGCCACGTCGCCGAACTCATCGTCGGCTGGGCCCGCACGGGTGAGCTGCCCGCCGAGATCCGAGACGAGCTGGAGCGCCGGCTCGGCCTCGGCGGCACCGGGGGCGAAAGGTAAGGAGCCGGGTAAGAAAACCATCCGGCCCGCCCCCGGTGCTTTGACGAGCGTGCTTCGGGACAGACGCACGGCGTGCTGAAGATACGTCTCGTCGTCCTGCTCGTCCTGCCGACCGCGGCGGCGATCGCCGCCGCGGTCCTCGTCTCGCCCTGGTGCTGGGCGGCGGGCGGCCCGCTGCTGCTGCTCTCCGCGCTGGCCGTCCACGACCTCGTGCAGCGCCGGCACGCGGTGCTGCGGAACTACCCGGTCCTCGGACGTCTCCGCTTCGCACTGGAGGCCCTGCGCCCCGAGCTCCAGCAGTACTTCATCGAGCGGAACTTCGACGGGCGGCCCTTCGACCGCGACACCCGCAGCATCGTCTACGAACGGGCCAAGGGAACCGACGCCGAGGAGCCCTTCGGCACCGAACGCGACCTGTACCGCTCCGGGAGGGAGTACCTCACCCCGTCCATGGCCCCCTGCCCGGTACCCGACGAACCGCCCCGGGTCCGGATCGGCGGACCCCACTGCACGCAGCCGTACGACATGGCGCTCCTCAACGTCTCGGCGATGAGCTTCGGCTCCCTTTCCGCCAACGCCGTGCTCGCGCTCAACACCGGTGCCCGGCTCGGCGGATTCGCGCACGACACCGGAGAGGGCGGCCTGTCCGCGTACCACCTGCGACCCGGCGGGGACCTCGTCTGGGAGATCGGCACCGGCTACTTCGGCTGCCGCACGGACGACGGGGACTTCGACGAGAAGCAGTTCGCCGAGAAGGCGGCCCACGAGCAGGTCAAGTGCGTGTCCCTGAAGATCAGCCAGGGCGCCAAGCCGGGCATCGGCGGTGTCCTGCCCGGCGCCAAGGTGAACGCGGAGATAGCCGAGGTCCGCGGAGTGCCGCAGGGGAAGACGGTGGTCTCGCCGCCGTTCCACCGGGTGTACGACACCCCGCGGGAACTGGTGCGCTTCCTCGCCCGGATGCGCGAACTGGCCGGTGGCAAACCCGTCGGGTTCAAGCTGTGCGTCGGCTCCCGGCGCCAGTTCCTCGCCGTCTGCAAGGCCATGCTCGAAGAGGACGTCACGCCCGACTTCATCATCGTCGACGGGGCCGAGGGCGGAACCGGGGCGGCCCCCCTGGAATTCGCCGACAACGTGGGACTGCCCCTCGACGAGGGGCTGATGGCCGTGCACAACGCCCTCGTCGGCGTCGGCCTGCGCGACCGCGTCACCATCGGGGCGAGCGGCAAGGTCGCCACCGGCAGCGACCTCGTCAAACGCCTGGTGCAGGGCGCCGACTACACCAACGCCGCCCGCGCCATGATGTTCGCGGTGGGCTGTATCCAGGCCCAGCGCTGCCACACCAACACCTGCCCCGTCGGCGTCGCCACCCAGGACGAGCGCCGGGGCCGCGCCGTCGACGTCGGGGACAAGTCCCACCGCGTCCACCGCTACCAGGCGGCGACGGTGCGCAGCGCCCAGCAGATCATGGGGGCGATGGGTGTCGACGCCCCGCGCGACCTGCACCCCCACATGCTGCTCAAGCGGGTCGACCCGCACACCGTCCGCTCCTACGCCGAGCTCTACGAGTGGCTCACTCCCGGACAACTCCTCGCATCGGCACCCGACAGCTGGGCAACCGACTGGCGGGCGGCCCACCCGGACCGCTTCACCCACTGAACGCACCCCCGGCCGACCGGCCGGCCGCATCCGACCGGAGGACATTCCCGTGACACGCACCGTCGCCCAGGTGATCGTCGACGCGCTCGAGGAACTGGGCGTCCGGCACGTCTTCGGGGTCGTCGGAGACGCCCTGAACCCGTTGACCGACGCCATCCGCACCACGGAGGGGGTCGACTGGGTCGGCTGCCGGCACGAGGAGGCCGCGGCGTTCGCCGCGGGCGCCCAGTCGCAGCTCTCCGGCACCCTCGGCGTCTGCATGGGCACCGTCGGGCCGGGCTCGGTCCACCTGCTCAACGGACTCTACGACGCGGCCAAGAGCCGCACGCCCGTCCTCGCCATCTGCGGCCAGGTCCCCCTCGCCGAGATCGGCAGCGACTACTTCCAGGAGGTCGACAACGATCTCCTCTTCCGGGACGTCGCCGTCTACCGGGCCACCGTCACCTCACCCGACCAGATGCCCCGCATGCTCGAATCCGCGGTGCGCGCCGCGTTCAGCCGGGGCGGCGTGGCCGTCCTGACCGTCCCCGGCGACCTCGGCGACCGGGAGGTCGCCGAGGACCGGCCGACCCGCTTCGCCCTCGACCGCGCCGTCACCCGCCCCGACGACCCCGCCCTCGAACGCGCCGCCGACCTGCTCAACAGCGCCTCGAAGGTCACCCTCCTCGTCGGCCGCGGCGCGCGCGAGGCCCGCGCCGAGGTCCTGCGCGCCGCCGAACTGCTCGCCGCCCCCATGGTGCTCACCCTCAAGGCGAAGGAGGGCTTCGAGGACGACAACGCCTACCAGGTCGGCCAGACCGGGCTCATCGGCAACCCCGCCGCCGCCCACGCCCTCGACCACGGCGACGCGCTGCTCATGCTCGGCACCGACTTCCCCTACCGCGACTGGTATCCGAAGGACTGCAAGGTCGTGCAGATCGACGCCCGCGAGGAACACCTGGGGCGGCGCGTCCCAGTGGACGTGGGCCTGGCCGGAGACGTCGGCGCGACCCTGCGCGCCCTGCTGCCGCTGCTCGACGGGTCCGCGGACCGCACCCATCTCGACGACGCCCGCGACCGGTTCACCGGCTGGCAGGAAGGTCAGCGCAAGCTGGCCGAGCCCGGACACGACCGACGCTGGACCGGAAAGCTGCGCGCCGCGCTGGACAACCGCGACCACGAGATCCGCCCCGAGGCGCTCGCCGCGGCCGTCGACACCTTCGCCGACCAGGACGCGGTGTTCACCTCCGACACCGGAATGGCCACCGTCTGGCTCTCCCGCTTCGTCACCATGACCGGCACCCGCCGCCTGATCGGCTCCTACAACCTCGGCTCCATGGCCAACGCCATGCCCCAGGCGCTCGGCGCCCAACTCTGGGCACCCGAACGCCAGATCGTCGCCTTCTGCGGCGACGGCGGACTCGGCATGCTGCTGGGCGACCTCATGACCATCGCGACGTACCGGCTGCCCGTGAAGCTCGTCGTGTTCGACAACCGGCGGCTCGGCATGGTCAAGCTGGAACAGGAACAGGCGGGGCTGCCCGAGTTCGGCACCGAACTCGACAACCCCGACTTCGCGGCGGTGGCCACCGCGCTCGGTCTCACCGGCATCAGGGTCACCGACCCGGCCGACCTGCACGACGGCGTGCGCCGGGCGTTCGCCACCCCCGGACCGGTCGTGCTGGACGTGCTGACCAATCCCGAGGAGGTGGCGGTGCCGGGCAAGCCGACGGTGTCCCAGGGCTGGGGCTTCGCGATCGCCAAGGTCAAGGAGGTCCTGGCGAGCCGGGAGGGCTGAGCGCGCCGGACGTCAGGCGGCGGCGAGCGGCACGCGCAGCGCGCTGCGCCGCTCCCGCCAGGCGGCCAGCAGGTGGGCGGCCAGCCGGTCCTCCAGATGACCGGTGGCCCGCACGCCGAAGGCCACGTCCGGTTCGAGGTCGGGCTCGTCCTCCAGGAGCCCGCCGACCACCTCGTGCCGCACGACCTGTGCGTGCGCGGCGTCCGCCGCGGCGTGCTCGTCGAAGAACCGCCGGGCCGCCCTGCCGGCGCCCATCCGCCGCAGCGCGGCGGCCAGCCGCCGCGACCTGGGCGAGGACGTGGTCTCCACGGCGGCGAAGTGCCCCACCAGCGCACCCCGCAGCGCCCGGTGCAGGCCCAGCAGCGACATCAGGTTCACGGTCGCGAGCGCCTGCGCCGGAGCCGCGTCCAGATAGTGGCCGTACTCGGTGCGCAGACCGAGATCCGCCATGAGGTCGGCGAACAGCCGGGCGTGGACGGCCTCTTCCCGTCCGGCGCCGAACTCGTCGTACTCCACCGCGACCATGGCCGCCTTGGCCCGGCCGTGCAGCCGGGGGACGACCCACACGTGCGGATCGGCCTCCTTGAGGTGGTACAGCGAGCGCAGGGCGGCGTACTCCCGGAACTGCCACAGCTCGCCGTCGCGTTGGAGGTAGTGGCTGACGCCGGTGCCGTCACGGGCCGGCGGCTCCTCCCGGAGGGCGTCGAGCGCGGCGCCGGCGTCGTGGTCGTCGGGCACGTCGATGCGCAGCGCGTGGAGGAAGCGCAGCTCCAGCGACCGGCGCAGGGCCAGCAGCCCCGGGTCCCACTCCCGCTCGTCGTTCACCTCGGCGAAGCCCCGGTAGTGGAGTTCGTACAGCGTGTACAGGGTGAGCTGCAGGTCGTCGCCGTAGGGGTCGGCCTCCTCCAGGCCGTCGGGGGCCGGCAGTGGTGTCCCGTAGCGCAGCGTGGACAGCAGCGGGCGGGACAGCGCGCCGCGCTCGGAGGGCAGCGGGGAACCGCTCATGACGCGCCCCGGTGCCCGCGACGGCGGCGGCCGGTGGCGCACCACGGGCGGATGCGGCGGCGGACGCGGGCCGCGGGCCGGAAGCGGTGCGAGGCGCGGACCGTGCCGTCCTCGCCGACGCCCTCGACGGGTCCTACGACGAGAACCGGCCCGGCGCGGCCCACGGTGACGCGGCGCGGTCGCTCAGGACGGCCGGGCACGGATGGCCACCAGCTCTTCCAGGTCGTCCTCGGAGGCCGGGAACCCCGGGCGGCGGAGCCGGACAGGTCGGCGCTCGGACCGGACGGGGCGTCCGGCGACGCGGGCCTCGGACCCGGCCCGCGTCGCCGCGGTGCCGCGGAGCGCCGAGTGGACCGCCGGGAGCATGCCCCCGATGCGCGGGGCAAGCCCTGCGGTGCCGGTGCACGGCTCGGGTACGCCGGTCGAAACTCTCGCGTCCTCCCGTGCCGGGGCGCGCGGCAGCAGGCGGGTCTCCTCGTGGGGGGCGTATCCGCCGGGAGGCGTCGGGAGGGGGCTGTAGCGGGGTGTTCCCATGACGGCCTCCGGATCGCATGTCGGAGCAAAAGGGGCGAAAAGTATTCCCTGGGGTGGGTGCCCCGCCGGCGCGGACCTGACACGTGCCGCGGTGGCCCGCTTCGCCGGTGCCCGGGGCCGCGGCTGGGCGGGTGCGCCGACCTGGGGCGTCGCGCCGTCCCGCGCCTGTGCGGAATTCCTGTGTGGCGCCGGTACCGCACGCCACACAGGAGTAGCCGACAGGAGGGTGAAGCCGGCTGCACCCATTTTATCGGGGTATGACGGACATGGCTGTTCCGGCAATCCGAGGCACCGCCCGCCGGAGCCCGACATCGTCCGCCGCCAGAGGGGTACTCGGGCCCGACGCCACCGTCACGTCCCGTCCGCGAAGGAGGCGAGAGGGCTGTCGAGACACCGGGTACCGCGACCAGCCACCGCGTCCCGGCGCGCCGGGACGCGCCGGGCGGGCGACGCTGGAAGAGCGGTCCCGGCCGCCCCGAGTCGCGCCGCGACTGCGCCGAACGGGTGGCCGCACACCGGGCGCGCCCGAGTGCGCCCGGCCGGGTGACGGTCCCACCCGGAGCGGGCCGCCCCGAGCCGCACCCCCGAGCCGAAAGGAGAGTGGCCGCCATGGTCACCGTGTCCCTCACCGGAGCCTCCAAAGAAGACGCCGCCGCGGTCTTCGACGTCCTGCGGACGGCATTTCCCGTCGACCGTCCCGACGACGCGCTCCGGGACCAGGCGGGCGGCCACCCGCCCGTGTGGACGGCCGAGTTCGAGCCCACCGACGAGCGCGTCCCCACCGGCCCCACCCCGCTGAGCGGCTCCGTGGCCGCCACGCTGCAAGGCGGTTACGTCGCCGTCGACCGGCTCCGCGAAGCCCTCGGCGGCTCCTTCACCGTGCAGGAGCGCGGCTCGGCCTCCGGCGACCAGGAGAAGGAAGTCGACCTCGAACTGCGGACGAAGGCGTAGCAAGGCGGATACGGCGTACTCGGGTCCGGCGGCCGGGTGCGGGAACCCGAGGCAGAGGCCGCCCCCCGCCGCTCGTACGAAGCCCTGAGCCCCGAGGAGGAGACCGGCATGGTGCAGATCGGCTACACGATGATGACGGAACAGGCGGGGCCGCGTGACCTCGTCGCCCACGTGGTGGGCGCCGAACGCGCCGGGTTCGACTTCTCCGTCACCTCGGACCACTACTTCCCCTGGCTGGAGTCGCAGGGGCACGCCCCGTACGTCTGGAGCGTCCTTGGCGCCGCGGCGCAGGCCACCGAGCGCATCCCGCTGATGACGTACGTGACGTGCCCCACCACCCGCTACCACCCGGCGGTCGTCGCGCAGAAGGCCGCCACCCTGCAACTGCTCTCACAGGGCCGCTTCCGGCTCGGACTGGGATCCGGCGAGAACCTCAACGAGCACGTGGTGGGCGGCGGCTGGCCCTCCGCCCGGGTCCGGCTGGCGAAGCTGGAGGAGGCGGTGCAGATCATCCGCAGGCTCTTCGACGGGGAGAGCGTCCACCATCACGGGCCTCACTTCGACGTCGAGAACGCCCGGCTGTGGGATCTGCCCGATCAGCCTCCGCCGATCGGCGTGGCGGTCTCCGGCGACCGGTCCTGCGCACTCGCCGGGCGGCTGGCCGACGTACTGATCGCCACGGAGCCCAGGCCGGAACTGGTGTCCGCCTTCGAGGCTCACGGAGGCCGGGGCAAGCCCAGGATCGGCCAGCTGCCCGTCTGCTTCGACACCGACCGCGACGCGGCCGTCGCCCGCGCCCACGACCAGTTCCGCTGGTTCGGCAGCGGCTGGCCCGTGAACTCCGAACTGCCCGGGACCACGGCCTTCGCCGCAGGCACCCGGTTCGTCCGGCCCGAGGACGTGGCCGCGTCGATCCCGTGCGGCGACGACGTCGACGCGTTCGTGGACGCCGTCCGGCCCTTCGTCGACGCGGGGTTCACCGAGGTCGCGCTCGTGCAGATCGGCGGGGATCACCAGGTGCCCTATCTGGAGTGGGCCGAGCGGAAGCTGCTGCCGGCCCTGAGGGCCCTGTGAACCGGCGACGCGCACGGCCCGACGGGGTGTGCGCTGGAGGAAGGGGACAGGCCGTCACCGGACGAGGGGAACCGCGATGACCACGCAACGCGCCGCCATCTTCGACGTCGACGGAACGCTGGTCGACACCAACCATCTGCACGTCGTCACCTGGTGGGAGGCATTCCGCCAGGGCGGCCACCGGGTACCCATGGCCGAGATCCACCGGGCGGTCGGACTCGGCGGGGGAGACCTGATCGAGCGCCTGCTCGGGGAGGACCGCGACAAGGGACAGGACGAACAGTTCGTCGCCGCCCACCACGCCCTGTACGCGACGTACCACGACCGGCTGCCGGCCATCGACTCGGCCCGGGACCTGCTGCGCGAACTGGCCGCCCGGGACTGGCGGATCGTCCTCGCCACCTCCGCGAGCGGGGCGGAACTCGCCGCCCTGCGCCGCGCGATCGACGCCGACGACGTCATCCTCGGCGCGGCGAGCGCCGACGACGTGTCCGAGGGCAAGCCGGCGCCCGGGCCCGTCGAGCGGGCCAGGGAACTCGCGGGGGTCGCCGCGGACAACGCGGTGTTCGTCGGCGACACCGTGTGGGACATGCGCGCCGCCGCACGGGACGGCACGACGCCCCTCGCCGTCCTGTCCGGCGGGATTCCCCGCGCCGATCTGGAGGAAGCCGGGGCGCGCGCCGTGTACCGGGACCTCGCCGACCTCCTGGACCGCCTCGACACCAGTGTCTTCGCCGATCGCGCGTGACGGGGGAGTGGTGTTCCGTGGCCGATGCGTGAAGCGTTGCGAACCGGACTCCTGAAGTGCCCGGATCGGGGTACCCGCTCTCCGACCGGGAGCCGGGACCATCCGCGGGTGTACCGGCCGGGCCGAGGACAACGGGCAAGGAGGCGATCGCCGTGGTGAGTGCGCGGCCGCAGGTCCAGGAAACCGACGAACAGCCACGAGAGGCCGGATCGCAGCAGGTCGGTGACCTGGTGCAGCAGGCGTCGTCGCAACTGACCGAGTTGGTCCGGGGCGAACTGCGCCTGGCCCAGGCGGAGATGCAGGAGAAGGGCAGGCGCTACGGCAGGAGCGGCGGGTTGTTCGGCGGGGCCGGCGTGGTCGGCTTCCTCGCTCTGCAGGCCCTCGTGGCGACGGCCGTCGCCGCACTCGCGGTGCCGCTCCCGGTGTGGGCCGCGGCGCTGATCGTGACCGCGGTCCTCGGTGCCGTCGCCGCGGTGCTCGCCCTGAGCGGCAGGAAGCAGGTCCACCGGGCGGCACCGCCCAAACCCGAGCAGGCGATCGAGAACGTCAAGGCCGACGTGGCCGAGATCAGGAGGAGTGCCCACCGATGAGCAAGCCGTCCGACGGCGAACAGACCGCCGCCACCCCCGAGGAACTGCGCGAGCAGGTCGAGCAGACCCGCGTCGAACTCGGGGACACCGTGCAGGCGCTCGCCGACAAGGCCGACGTCAAGGCCCGCGCCAAGGAGAAGGGCGCGCAGGCCAAGGAGAAGGGCCAGGAGGTGGCCGGACAGGCTACGGCCAAGGCGGCCGAACTGAAGGAGAAGGCGGTGCTGGCCGCCCACTCCGTCCAGGACAAGGTTCCGGACCCCGTCAAGGACAAGGCCGCCCAGACCGCCGTCCAGGTCCGCGGCACCGCGGAGAAGGCGGGTCGTGTCTGGGACGAGAAGGCACCCGAGCCGGTGCGCCGGCAGGCCGCCGAGGGCGCGCGCGTGGCACGGGACAACCGCAAGCTCCTGCTGGCGGCGGCCGGAGCGTGCGCGGTCGTCTGGCTGGCGGTCCGGCGCAGGAAGGGGTGACCGGGGCGCCTCACCGTGCCCGGAACGGGATGCACGAGGCGCGCCGGAGGGAAAGACGGGGAGACGAGGGCCGGAGGGCACCGCCACGGCGGCGCCCTCCGGCCCTCGTCGTGCGCGGCAACCGCCGGTTGCGGGCGTTCGACCCGAGCGGCGTACGTGCGCGACGTCGTGTGCCGTGCGCTGCGCCGGACGGCCTCCCGGCCCCGCACCGTGAGGGGCTCACCTTCCAACGCGCGGGTGCGCTCGGGGCCGGTCGGGGTATCCGAAGATCCACGCGCGTCGGGGCGGGGCTCGGCGCGCACGCGGGTCACCGGCCCGCACGCTGGCCACGGGCGAGAGGACGACGATGGAGAGCCGGACGCGGGACGACAGGCAGGGCGACGGGCGCGACGAGTCCGCCCACGAGCGCGCCGACCGGATGTGGGGCGACCTGCTCCAGGAGATCCGGGTCGCGCAGACCGGCGTGCAGATCCTCTTCGGCTTCCTGCTGACCGTGGTGTTCCAGCCGACGTACCGGCAGTTGTCGGATCAGGACCAGACGCTCTACATGGTCACGATCGTCCTCGGGGCCACGGCGACGGGCTCCCTCATCGGACCCGTGGCGTTCCACCGGATCGTCTCCGGGCGCCGCATCAAGCCGCAGGCCGTCCGGTGGGCCGCGCGGCTGACCCTGCTCGGCCTCACCCTGCTGCTCCTGACGATGGTCTCCTCCCTCCTGCTGGTTCTGCGCACGGCCACCCATGACGACGGCTTTGTGCCGTGGATCGTCGCGGGCGTGGCCGCGCTCTACCTCGTGTGGTGGCTGGTGATTCCGGTGGTGCTCCTGCTGAGGAGCGACGCCGACGCCGACGCCGGGGCCGGGGCCGACGGGGACAAGTGACCGCACCCCTCGCGCGAGGGGCTCGGTGCCGCGCGACGCGGATCGGACACCCGCGTACACCTCGGGCCGGGCGAGCGGCGACCGGGCGGGGCGGCGGGGAGCCGCCCCGCCCGGCGGCATCCGGTGGCGGTGGCCGGGGCGAGCGGTCGCGTGCGGGAGGTGTCCCGGTGTCAGCGGTTGCGGATGGCGCTGGTGGTGAAGAAGCCGGTCGCCGCGGCGGCGACGAGGGCACAGACGGACAGGAGCAGGGTTCGGCGCACGGAACGTCCTCTCGGGGTGACACATGGACAGGTACGCTGCACAACGCCGTACCCGCCGTCGAGGATCGCCGCGGGGCCGTACGCCACCCGCATGGACGCCATCACGGGACCCGGCCGGCCCCGGCCGCGCCCGGCCGCGGCTGTAGTGTCCGGTCATGTCCCAGCAGGAGATAGACGCGCTGACCGCCGAGTTCTTCGGGGCCTTCGACAACCGGGGAGGCGCCGGGGCCGATGTCGCCCGGATCCGCCGGCTGGTCGTCCCGGGCGGGCTGATCGTGAAGACGGGGCCCCAGTACACGGCCTACACCGTGGACGAGTTCGTCGTCCCCCGTGAACGGCTCCTCTCCGAGGGCCGGTTGGTCGGTTTCCACGAGTGGGAGACGTCCGAGCGGACCGACATCGCCGGTGACGTCGCCGCGCGGTTCGGCACGTACCGGAAGGCCGGCACGCTCGACGGCGAGCCCTTCGAGGGCGGCGGCACCAAGGCGATCCAGTTCGTCCGCACACCTCAAGGCTGGCGGATCTCCGCGTTCGCCTGGTACGACGCGCCCTGATCCGCGGGGCACGGCCGGCGGGCTCGGGCGGTGCGGGCCGGCCGCCCCGTGCTCGACGGCCGGCCGGCCCGGTCCCGGTGAACCGCCCCGCCGGGTGGCCGGGTTCAGCGGACGCGGGCGACCGCCGCGTAGATGCCGCTTCCCTCGGGCGCCGCCGACGCGTCCGGGCCGACCCACTCCGTCGCCGTCACCAGACCCGGCGCGACGAGGTCCAAGCCGTCGAAGAACCGCTCCACCTCCGCGCGGGTGCGGAAGCCGAGCTTGATGCCTCCCTTGGCGTACTCGGCCGTGACCTGCGCGGACAGCTCCGGGTAGATGTCGGAGGCGGCGTGCGACAGCACCAGGTAGCTGCCCGAGGGCAGAGTGGCGACCAGGTTGCGCACGATGCCGTGCGCGTCCTGCTCGTCGGGGATGAAGTGCATCAGCGCGATCAGGGACATCGCGACGGGGCGGGTGAAGTCCAGGATGTGTCGGGCGTGCTCCACGATCTGCTGCGGCTGCCGCACATCGGCCTGGATGTAGTCGGTGGCCCCCTCGCGGCTGCTGACCAGCAGGGCCTCGGCGTGCCGCAGCACGATCGGGTCGTTGTCGGTGTAGACGACCTTGGCCGTCGGCACCACGCCCTGCACGATCTGGTGGAGGTTCGGCTCGGTGGGGATGCCGGTCCCGATGTCCAGGAACTGGTCGACGCCCTGACGGGCGAGCCAGCCGGACGCCCGGTGCATGAACTGCCGGTTCTGCCGGGCGGCGTCCTTGGCCTCCGGCGGCAGCTTCTCGCCGACCGCCTCGTCCACGGGGTAGTTGTCCTTGCCGCCCAGCAGCCAGTCGTAGACCCGCGCCGGATGCGCCTTGCTGGTGTCGATCGGCGGGAACGGCTGCGGATCGATCGTCATGGAAGCTCCCATCGCGCCGGTGAGCGGGCTGGCCGAGTGTTCGATCATCCTACTCGGGCCTGTCATGTATGCCGTGCGCAGGCGGAGTTGGGCCGCGGGCCGGGCCGTACTGCGTATCGATCGGACGGTCGGGTCGGTGCCGCGGCGGTCCGGGCGGCGGAGCGCGGCTGCCGCTATTCCGGTTCCGCTCCCGGCTCCGTGCGCCGTCCGCGCGGCACGCCCCTTCGGCCGCTCCGGACGCACGACGACAGCGCCGGAGGGACGGGCGCCTTGAGCCGGCGCGGCCCGGCGTGGCCGGTTTTGAATGACGCTTTACATGTCGACTGCAACCAGGGGCAGGCGCACAGGGTCCAAGACAGCAGTGAGGCAGGCAAGCGAACAAGCCGGGGTGGACGTGAAGCGACGCAGCGGAATAGCGACGGCACTGGTCACGGTGGTGGTGCTGGCGGGCACCAGCGCCTGCGGGGGAGGGGCCGCGAAGGCGGGCTCCGGCGACGGGAAGAGCGGCGGCTCCGGGAAACCCTCTGCCAGTGCGAAGCCGTCGCCACCGAAGCCCTCGGGACCGCCGATGCTGCTGGACACGATCATGCCGCAGAGCGGAAGCACGGTCGGTGTCGCGATGCCGATCTCGGTGGTCTTCACGAACCCGGTGGCCCAGAAGGCCCGGGCGGACATCGAGAAGCACATGAAGGTGACGGCGTCCCAGCCGACGGAGGGCGCCTGGCACTGGTTCGGCGACCGGCGCGCCGACTGGCGGCCCAAGGAGTACTGGGCGTCCGGCACCAAGGTGAAGATCGACGCCGATCTCAAGGACGTCGGCAACGGCAACGGCCGCTACGGCGTGCACTCCTACGTGCACGAGTTCACCGTCGGCGACGACGTCCGGGCCGACGTCTCCGCGACCGGCCACACGATGAAGGTCACCAGGAACGGCCACACCGTGCGGACCCTGTCGATCAACGCGGGCAGCACCCAGTACCCCACGTGGAACGGCACGATGGCGGTCATCGACAAGCAGAAGAAGGTCCACATGACCTCGTGCAGCGTCGGCATCAGCTGCACGAAGGGAAGCCCGGACTACTACGACCTGACGCTGCCCTGGGACGTCCACCTCACCCAGTCGGGCACCTACGTCCACTACTCCACGGGCGACCCGAACCCCGGCAGCGGCAGTGCCCGCGGCTCGCACGGCTGCGTCCACCTGTCGATGTCCGACGCCAAGTGGTTCTACGGCCAGGTCAAGCAGGGCGACCCGGTGACCGTCACCGGGTCGCCGCGGGCGAAGGCGCCGGCCGACAACGGCTACGCCTCCTTCAACCTCGGCTGGGACCAGTGGCTGGCGGGCAGCGCGAGCGGAGCCGTCACCGCCGGGTGACGCGCGGCCGGCGGCCCGTCGCCCCGGGCCGTCAGAACAGCATGGCCAGAGCGCCGGGGAGCACGCGGGCGGTGACGGGGAGGACCGCGTCCACCTCCCCGTCGGCGCCGTAGGGCACGGGCCGGTCCGCCTCGACGCGGATCTCCCGGCCCCGCAGGATCACCACTTCGGGCCGGTCCACGTGGGCACCGGTCTTCAGCTCGTTCATCAGGGTGAAGAACAGCCGCCGCGGCGCCTCCCGGATCATGACGACGTCCAGCAGGCCGTCGTCCACCCGTGCCGCCGGCGCGATGATCCGCCCCGAGCCGTAGAACGCGGAGTTCGCCGCCACCACGGTGTATCCGCGGTGCGCGTGCTCCACGCCGTCGACGGTGACCCGGTACGACGCGGGGCGCCACCCCGTCACCGCCCGCAGGCCGCCCGCGTAGTAGGAGGCGGCCCCGCGCAGCAGCCGCGCCTGGTTGGCGTGCCGGTTGGCGAGCGCGTCGACGCCCGCGTACACGCTGCCCAGGACCACGGTGCGGGCGTGGGCCGCCGACTCCACCTCGATGGTGTCGACCCGCCGCGGTGCGGCGTCGAGCAGGACCCGTGCCAGTTCGGCCGGCTCGGTGGGCAGGCCGAGTGCCCGCGCGAAGTCGTTGCCGCGGCCGGCCGGGACCAGGCCGAGCACGGTGCCGGTCCCGCTGAGGGCACCCCCGATGCCGCCGGCGATCCCGTCGCCGCCGACGGCGAGCACCGTCCGGCCGCGTTCTCCGGCGGCGCGGGCGAGTTCGCGTGCGTGGGCCAGGCTGCGGCTGTACTCGGTGTCCAGCCCGGCCCCCGCCTCCCGCAGCAGCCGGGCCACATGGAGCAGGGCCGCGGCCCCGGTGGAGCCGCCCGCAGTGGGATTGACGACCGCGGTGAACTGTCGCATCGATGTGCCTCCGGGCGGTGGTGGGTGAGGAGGAGCGGGGGGCGTGGGGCGGAGCGGGGCCGGGGGCGGTCAGTCCGACGGGAGCAGGATTCCGGGGCTGCAGACGCCGTCGGGGTCCAGCCGCCGCTTGACGGCGCGCAGCGCCTCGATGCCGAGCGGGCCGGCCTCCCGCACGTACGCGGCGCGGTGGTCGGTGCCCACGCCGTGGTGGTGGCTGATCGTGCCGCCCGCCCTGAGCACGGCCTCGTTCGCCGCCCGCTTCGCCGGCGCCCAGTGCGCCACGGCGTCCTCGCCCTGGGCGCTGACGACGGTGAAGTACAGGGACGCGCCGTTCTCGTACACGTGCGAGATGTGGCACATGACCAGCGGCGGGGTGCCGGCCGCCGTGAGCGTCTTGGTCAGCGCGCCGCGGACGGCCGCGTACAGGGCGGGGACGCGGGACCAGAACGTCGCGGTCTCCAGGGTCTCGGCGAAGGCGCCCGCGTCGAGCAGGGCGTCCCGCAGGTAGGGCGCCGAGTACCGGCCGTGGGCCCAGCGTTCGCCCGGTTCGGCCCCCAGGTATGTCCCGCCGGCGGCGCGCAGTACGGCGGCGGCCTGTTCGCGGCGGCAGGCGGTGTCGGCCTCGGTCCCCTCGTATCCGGCGATCGCCGTGCATCCGGCGTCCGCCGGTACCTCGGCCGCGCCGATGGCGTCCGGCTGGGCGAGGCCGACGAAGGTCTCGGTCTCGTCGGACAGGCGCAGCACGGTGGGCCGCGGGCCGTCCTGGGCGAGGCGGCGCAGCGCGGCGGTTCCCTCCTCGAAGGAGGCGAAGCGCCAGCCCTCGTAGACGCGGGTGCGGGGCAGCGGCCTCACCCGCACGGTCACCGCGGTGATCACGCCGAAGGCGCCCTCCGACCCGAGGATCAGCTGCCGCAGGTCGGGGCCGGCCGCCGAGCGGGGTGCGCGGCCCACGTCCAGGGTGCCTTCGGGGGTGGCCACGGTCAGGCCGAGGACCATCTCGTCGAAGCGCCCGTAGCCGGCGGACGCCTGCCCGCTGGAACGGGCCGCCGCGAATCCGCCGATGGTGGCCCACTCGTAGGACTGCGGGAAGTGCCCCAGGGTGAAACCGTGTTCGGCCAGGAGTGCTTCGGCGTCGGGGGCGCGCAGGCCGGGCTGGAGGGTGGCGGTGCGGGAGACGGGGTCGATGTCGGTCAGGCCGTTCATCCGCCGCAGGTCGAGGGCGACGAACGCGCTCCGCTCGGGGGCGAGACCGCCGACGACGGAGGTGCCGCCTCCGAACGGGACGGCGGCGAGGCCGTGTTCGGCGCACACGCGCAGCACGGCGAGCACCTCGTCGTGGCCGCCGGGCAGGACCACCGCCCCCGGGGCGTCCGTGGCGTCGCCCTCGCGGATCTTCAGCAGGTCCGGCGTGGACTTGCCGCGGGTGTGCCGGATGCGGCTCTCCGCGTCGGTGCGCACGTGCTCCTCGCCGCCCACGGCCCGCGCCAGCGCACGCAGCGCGGCGTCCGGCGGGGGGTCGGCGACGGCGATCTCCGCGAGCGGGCGGGTGCCGGTCTCACGCGGCTTGACGCCGAGCAGGTCCCGCAGCAGGCCGGTCACCGCGTCGGGCAGCGGTGCCGCCTCGGCGGGGTCGCCCCAGCCACTCCACAGCATGTCCATGAACGTCGTCCTCATCGGTCGTCATCGGTCGGTCCGCTCCGCGCCGTTTCCCGCCCGGCCGCACCGGGCGTTACACTGTTACACATGGCGCCTATTCGTCACAACCATGTGGACCAGCCGGACAGCGATCCCGTCCTCGACGCCGTGCGCGACTGCGTGCTGGCCGTCGGAGTGCGGCGCACGACCCTCACGGACGTCGCCCGCCGGGCCGGCGTCTCGCGCATGACGCTCTACCGCCGCTGGCCCGACGTACGCTCCCTGGTCGGCGATCTGATGACGCGTGAGTGGATCGACGTGGCGACCGGCGCCATGCCGGAGCCGAGCCCGGACCACGCCACCCGCGCGCTGATCGTGGACGGGCTGGTGGCCGGGGTCGAGGCGTTCCGCGCCCACCCCCTCTTCCGCAAGATCGTCGACGTCGACCCCGAACTCCTCCTGCCCTACGTGCTGGACCGCCGCGGAGCCAGCCAGGAGGCCCTGCTCGCCCTCCTGGCCGAGGCGCTGAAGGAGGGGCACGCCGACGGATCGGTGCGCCGGGCCCCGGTCGAACGGCAGGCGCGCGCGGTGCTGCTGGTCGTCCAGTCCTTCACCCTGTCGCTGCGGACCATGACCGACGAGGACGACCCGGAGCTGACCGGCGCCGCCTTCCTCGGCGAACTGCGCACCCTTCTGGAGAGGACCCTCACGCCATGAGCCACGCGAGCCGCAACTCCCTCCCGGTCGCCGCCGGATCGTCCCTCTCCGCCGCCCGCCGCCGCCGTGAGCTGGCCGAGGCGGCCGGCGGCGGGACGGCCGACGTCCTGGTCGTCGGCCTCGGCGCCACCGGCGCCGGGGTCGCCCTCGACGCCGCCGCCCGCGGCCTGAGCGTCGTCGCCGTCGACGCCCACGATCTCGCCTTCGGCACCTCCCGCTGGAGCTCCAAGCTCATCCACGGCGGCCTGCGCTACCTCGCCTCCGGGCAGTTCGACGTCGCCCACGAGAGCGCGGTCGAGCGCGGGGTGCTGATGGAACGCACCGCCCCCCACCTGGTGCGCGCCCAGCCCTTCGTGCTGCCCCTCACGCCCATGGTGTCGCGGGGCCAGTCGTCCCTGGCCTGGGCCGGGTTCCGTGCCGGCGACGCGCTGCGGCTCGCCGCCCGCACCGCCCGGGCCACGCTGCCGGCACCCCGCCGGCTGTCGTCCGTGGAGGCCCGCCACCTGGCCCCGTCCGTACGCGCGGCGGGACTGCGCGGCGGACTGCTCTCCTGGGACGGGCGGGTCACCGACGACGCCCGGCTCGTCACCGCGATCGCCCGCACGGCGGCCTCCCGCGGCGCACGCGTGCTGACCCGCGTGCGCGCCCTGGAACTCACCGGCTCGGGAGCCCGTGTCCGCGACGAACTCACCGGCGAGCAGGGCGAGATCAGGGCCCGTTGCGTCATCAACGCCTCGGGCGTCTGGGCCGGCGAACTCGTCGAGGGCATCCGCGTCCGCCCCTCACGCGGCACCCATGTCGTCCTGCCCGCAGAGCTGTTCGGGCCGCTCCCGGCGGGGCTGCACATCCCGATCCCCGGGGAGAGCAACCGCTTCGTCCTCGTCCTGCCCCAGGACGACGGCCGGGTGTACGTCGGCCTGACCGACGAACCCGTCGACGGGGACATCCCGGACGTGCCGGAGGTTCCCGAATCCGACATCGGCTTCCTGCTCGACGTCCTCGGATCGGCCCTCGACGTACCCGTCGGCCGGGACGACGTGCTGGGCGCCTTCGCCGGACTGCGCCCCCTGCTCGACGCCGCGCCGACCCGGTCGGGCGAAACGGCCCGCACCTCCGACATCTCCCGGCGGCACGCCGTCCTCACCTCGGACGACGGGGTCGTCACCGTCGTCGGCGGGAAGCTCACCACCTACCGCCGCATGGCGCAGGACGCCGTCGACGCGGCCGTCGCCGCGCGCGGCCTGCGGGCCGGTCCCTCCCCGACCGCCTCCCTGCCCCTGGTCGGCGCGGCGGCCCCGCACCGCCTCCGCGCCCTGGCCGCCCCCGGTGCCCTCGTCCGCCGCCACGGCACCGAGGCCACGGCGGTGCACGCGCTGGGCGACCGCGATCCCGGCCTGAACGAGCCCGTCGTGCCGGGCCACCCCGTCACCCGGGCCGCCCTGGTGTGGGCCGCCCGGCACGAGGGAGCCCTCGACGAGGCGGACCTGCTGGACCGCCGTACCCGCATCGGCCTGGTGCCGCACGACCGGGAGGCGGCCCTCGAGGCGGCCCGCGAGGCGCTGGAGGCGGCGGCACAGCCTGCCTGACCCCGGCTCCGGCGCCCGCGCCGCTCCCGCGGCGGGCCGCCGCCCCCACCGGTGCGGCGGACACCGGTGGATGCCGCCGCCCCGCACCGCCGTCTCCCGGGACGAGCGTGCAGGCAGCGGCCCGGTGGTGCGAGCGGCCCCGGTTGGCGGCACGCCCAGCGCGTGTCGCGGCCGGCACCGGCCGCCCCGGCGGTCGCCGAGCCGAGACTGACCGTATGCGCGAAGAATCCGGACCACCGCCCCCGGCCGACCACCGCGAACGGCAGCGGACGGTGGTGATGGCCACGCTCACCGTCCTGGCGGGCGCGGTCGACGCGGTCAGCTTTCTGACCATGGGTCACGTCTTCACCGCCCTGGCCACGGGCAACGTGCTCTTCCTCGCGTTCGCCGTCGCGGACGAGGGGCAGACCACGGTGGTCCTCACCGCCACGGCGCTGGTCGCCTTCGTCCTCGGGACGGCGGCCGGCGCCCGGGTCACCGCAGGTCTCGTCGCCCGGCGGCGGCACTGGTTCGCCGCGGCCCTCGCCGTCGAGGGCGTCCTGCTGGCCGCCGCCGGGGCGATGGTGCTGTGGCGGCACGGTTCCGGGGCACTCACCCACGATCCCGACGCCCTCGCCATCGCCGTGGTGGCGTTCGCCATGGGGCTGCGGGCCGACACCGCGCTGCGGGCCGCCGTCCCCGGGATGCCGACCCTGCTGGTCCAGATGTCCCTGGTGCGCCTCGTCCACGGCCTGGCCGGCGCCTTTCCCGCGGACCCGCCCCGGGGCATGACCCGCGTGCGTCTCCTCGCGACCGTGCTCGGCATCTTCGTCGGCGGAGCGCTCGGCGCCCTGATCACGCCCTGGGGGACGGGCCGCGCCCTGCTCGCCGTCGCGGCGGCCACTCTGGTCGTCGCGGTGCTCAACGTGGTGCTGGCCCGGGAAGGGCTGCTGGCCGCGGAGTTGGTGGGCTGAGGCGGCCGCCGGTCCGCGGGGGAGCCGGGAGGCGACGCGGATCGGGCCGCTCGGATCGGGCCGCTCGGCCCGGCCGGACCCGCACGGTCCGGCCGGGCCGGAGTCGCGGCGCCGGTCAGCCCAGGGCGAACCTCTGGGCGGCGGAGCCGTTGCAGTCCCAGATCCGCAGCCGGGTGCCGTCGGCCGTGGCGCCGTCGGGGGAGTCGAGGCACCGTCCCGACTGCGGGTTGCGCAGCGATCCGTCTCCCTGCTGCTGCCAGACCTGCCCGCCGGCCGCGTTGCAGTCCCACAGCTCGACCTGGGTGCCGTTGGCCGTGCCGTTGCCGTTGATGTCGAGGCAGCGGCCCAGCGTGTGCAGCCGGCCGTCCGCACTGTGGAACCAGTGCTGGTCGACGGCGTACGACTGGCATCCCCACAGCTGCACGGCCGTGCCGTTGGACCCGTTGTCGTCACCGGCCACGTCGGTGCACGTGCCGCCCGGACCCACGACGGGCGCGCCCGCGTTCACGGTGAACCTCTGGGCGGCGGAGCCGTTGCAGTCCCAGATCCGCAGCCGGGTGCCGTTGGCCGTGGCGCCGTCGGGGGAGTCCAGGCACCGTCCCGACTGCGGGTTGAACAGCGAACCGTCGGCGCGCTGCACCCACTTCTGGCCGCCCACCCCGTTGCAGTCCCACAGTTCGACCCGGGTGCCGTTGGCGGTGCCGTTGCCGACGATGTCCATGCAGCGGCCGATGGTCACCAGCGAGCCGTTGGCGTAGTGGGTCCAGTGCTGGTCCTCGGCGTAGGACTGGCAGTTCCACAGGGCGACGGCCGCCCCGTTCACCCCGGTGTCGTCCGCGGCGACGTCGACGCACTGGCCGCCCGGGCCGGTGATGGTGGCCTGCGGGCCGTTCGGCACGTCGGTCCGGCCCGCGTACCCGACGGACACGATGTTCGCCTGCACGGCGTTCTCGGCCGCGTCGGTCGGGTAGCCCGCGACCATGACGCCCTCGAAGAAGGTGCCCATGTTCCAGTTGCTGTTGTCGCCGCCCGTGCCCAGGATGATCCCGCCCTCCTGGTGCATCGGCCGGTAGCCGCCCCGCGACGGCAGGGCGCCGTCCCACCAGGTGGTGAGGCCGCCGGACTGCGCGTCGCCGCCCTTGAGCGCGTACGTCGTCTGCCCGTTGTTCTTCAGGACGGCCGTCACGTACGCGCTGCCGTTGCCCTTGTTCGCGGTGTTGGAGCCGTTGTCGCCCTGGAACATGCCGTTCTCCAGGTCGGCCTCGACCCAGGGGCCCGAGCCGCTGCACGGCGCGAAGTAGCAGGTGGTGGCGATGGACACGGCGTCCATGTGGCCGTTGCCCGTGTCGGCCGGGGTCGCCTCGGCGTTGCCGTAGTCGAAGCAGCAGGCGGAGCCGACGTGCGTGCCGCTGGCCACCATGTACGCGCCCTCGGCCTGGCCGTTGACGGCGACGCCGGACGCGGCGCCGTGCGAGCGGTAGCCGACGCCGGGGGAGATCCAGATGCCGTACACCTTGTGGCCGCCCGCCGTGACGGACAGCTCGCTCGCGTCCGCCCCGCGGTCCGCCCCCATTCCGGCGGTGCCCGCGGGGCCGGGGAACAGGTCGTTGTGCCGGGAGGTCTGGTCGTAGACCTTCGAGATGCTGCAGGTGGTGGAGGCGCAGAAGGCGTCCTGCTGACCGGCGTTCGCGTAGCCGCCCGCGGACAGCAGCCCGATGTCCCTGGTGGCTCCGTCGGAGGCGCGGGCGACCTGGTACAGCGGGCCGTCGAAGGCGGAGAACAAGGCCCGGGTGGTGCTGTGCGCGGCGACGCACGGGGTGCCCGCACCGGCGTAGATGTCGCAGGGCTGCGATCCGGCCGCCCGGGCGACGCCGGGAAGGCCGACGACCAGGGTGAGCAGGAGACCGAGGGCGGTTGCACCGGACAGGAGGATCCGGCGCAGCCGGGACGCCGGCGAGCTCGCCGGCCGGGGGAAGAGACGCGAGAGGGCAGATCTTGTTCTGCGCATAAGTGCTCCCAGGTGGAGGATGGAGCTACAACTCGCCCTTGGGACAGCTGAGTTCGCGCTGTCCGACGACTGGGTCGGAAGCTACGCGCGCTGGTTGATTGCGTCAATATTTGTTGCTTTTCTTTTTGGTCGACCCTTCTCGGTGTCTGAACCTGTGGTTTTGCGGGTGATCTTCCGCCCTTCTGCCGTCGTCGGGTGACGCGGAGAACGCCCGGCCCCGCGGTCTGCCGGCGTCGTCGCCGCGACGAGATGCCGCCGCCCGATACGCCGTGCCGGGGATGGTGTGATGCCGTGCGCAGAGCGGATGACGCCGTGTGAGGGCGTGCCGAGGCGCGGGGAGATCGCCGTGGTGGTGGCGACGGCGACGGGGCCGGCAGACGACGGCCCCGCGTCGCCCGCGGGGCCGTCGTCTCCGCCGGGGCGCCGCACGAAAAAAGAGTCTCCATCAATCGATTGATAGATGGCGGTCGCCCGCGTAGTCTCCCCGCCATGCCCGAGCACCCGCCCACCGCGCCGCCGCCCGCCGAGGCCAGCCGCGAGCGCATCATCGCCGCCGCCACCGCGCTCTTCGCCGATCACGGATACGACGGCACCTCCACCCGGCGGATCGCCGCGGATGCCGGCCTGAACATGGCCACCGTCGCCTACCACGTCGGAGGCAAGCCCGATCTCTACCGCGAGGTCATGCTCCGCGCCCACCTCGCCGAACAACGCGTGCTGGCGGACGCGCTCACGGCCTTCCGGACGCTGGCGCCCACCGACCCGGTCGCGGCCGTCACCGGACTCCTCGACCGCTACCTCGACTTCTGCCTCGACCAGCCGCACATCCCCGCCCTGTGGATGCGCCGCTGGCTGGCGGACGCCGCCGAGTTCGCCGATCTGGAGGCGTCCTACGCACGGCCGCTCATCGACGCGGTCCGCGACACGGTGGGCGAGGCCCTCGCCCCGCGGCCGGAGGCAGCCGCCCTGCCCGCCGACGTCGAGATGACCGTGTGGACGGTGCTGTGGAGCATCCACGGCTTCTGCCGATCCGTCGTCCGCGCCGAGGTGCCCCGCTTCCGCGCCCACCTGCACGGACTCGTCCTGCGCGGCCTCGGACTCGCCACCCCGGCAACGGGCCCGCGGGACCACGGATGACGACCGCCGCGCTCCCGGAGGTCACCGTCGGCCGGCTGACCCGCCGCCGCCTTCTCGCCTACGGCCTCGGCTCCGTCGGCACGGGCCTGTTCGCCACCGTCCCCGGGCTGCTCCTCCTCTACTTCATGACCGACGCGCTCGCCGTTCCCGCCGGAGTCGCCGGACTGGTGGTCGCGCTGCCCAAGGCGTGGGATGCCCTGTTCAACCCCCTGGTCGGCGCCGCCAGCGACCGCGAGGCGGTCCGCACCGGCGGCAGGACCCGGCTGCTCCTCGCCGGCGCGCTCGCCCTGCCCGCGACGTTCGCGGCCATGTTCCTGGCACCGACGACCGGTGCGGGCGCGGCGATCTGGGTGGCCGTCACCTTCGTCCTCGCCGCCAGCGCCTTCGCCCTCTTCCAGGTGCCCTACGTCGCCCTGCCCACCGAGATGTCGCCCCTCCCCGCGGTACGCACCCGCATCATGGTGTGGCGCATCGTCTTCCTCACCCTCGGCATCCTGGTCGCGGGCGGAGCCGCGCCACTCCTGGTCGACCGCGCGGGCGGCGGCCGGACCGGCTACGCGGTGATGGCGCTGGTCGTGGGCACCGGCATCGGGGCCGTCCTGCTCGTACCCGCGCTCGGGACCCGCTGGGTGCGCTCACGTCCCGGACCCGAGCCCCTCGGCCTCGTCGCGGCCTTCCGCACCGCTCGCGGCAACCGGGCCTTCTTCGCCCTGCTGGCCGCGTTCGTCCTCCAGGCCGCGGCCGTGGCGATCATGCTGGCCGCCGCTCCGTACGTCGCCACCTACCGGCTCGGCGCGTACGGTCTCACCTCGCTCCTCTTCGTCTGCCTGGTCGCGCCGAGCGCCGTCGCCGTACCCCTGTGGGCGAAGGCGGCGGGACGCTGGGGACGACTGCGCTGCCTCACCGTCGCCACCTGCGGCTACGCGCTCGGCGCCACCGCCCTGCTGCCCGCCGCCGGCAGCGGGACCCACGCCGTCGCCGCGACCCTCGCCCTCTGCGCCCTGCTCGGCGTCTGCTACGCCGCCCTCCAGGTCCTGCCGCTCGCCCTGCTGCCCGACACCGTGCACGCCGACCGCGCCCGGACCGGCCGGATCCAGTCCGGCGCGTTCACCGGACTCTGGACCGCCGGGGAGACCTTCGGCCTCGCCGCCGGGCCCGGCGCCTACGCCGTGGCCCTGGCCGCCGGCGGCTTCGTCTCCTCGACCCTGGACCACCCCGTCGCCCAGACCGCCACCGCG
This sequence comes from Streptomyces sp. NPDC048566, assembly GCF_043199735.1. NCBI lineage: Bacteria > Bacillati > Actinomycetota > Actinomycetes > Kitasatosporales > Streptomycetaceae > Streptomyces > Streptomyces sp. NPDC048566. Next base: position 25,286 of record NZ_JBICWL010000010.1, on the reverse strand, counting down.
CGGACCGGCATCCTGCTCGGCTTCAGCCTGATCCCCGCCGCACTCATGCTGCTCTCCCTGCCCGCCCTGCGCGCCTACGGCCGCCGCCGCGCCCCGCGAGAAACGGAACCCTCCCGATGACGATTCCCCGCCAAGCCCCCACCGGCGAGCGGCCGGCCCACCCCGGCCTGCCCGAGAAGGGCCGCCCCGGCCCCGAACTCCTCGCCGAGCTGGCCGGCCTGACGGCGGCCGACCTCCCCACCCGCGACGGCCACACCACCGCCTATGTCTACGACAGCGGCCGTCCCGAGGTCCGTGACACCGCCGAACAGGCCTACCTGGCGATGCTGGAGGTCAACGGCCTCGACCCGACGGCGTTCCCCAGCATCGTCGCCCTGGAGCGCCAGGTCGTCGGCGCGACGGCCTCCCGCCTCGGCGGCGGCGACGGCACCCCGGGAATCTTCACCAGTGGCGGCACCGAGTCGATCATGCTGGCCGTGAAGGCGGCCCGCGACGCCCGCCCCGACCTCACCGCCCCGGAGATCGTCGTCCCCGTCACCGCGCACGCGGCCTTCCACAAGGCGGGCGCCTATCTGCGGGTCACGGTCCGCAGCGCACCGGTCGACCCCTCGACCTATCGCGCCGACCCCGCGGCCGTCGCCGCCCTGTGCAACGAGAACACCGTCCTCGTCGTCGCCTCGGCCCCCTCCTACGCGCACGGCGTCGTGGACCCGGTCGCCGAGATCGCCGCCGACGCCGCCGCGCGCGGTGTCCCCTGCCACGTCGACGCCTGCGTCGGAGGCTGGCTGCTGCCCTGGCTCGCGGACGCCGGCGCCCCGGTCCCCGCCTTCGACCTGTCCGTCCCCGGCGTCACCTCCCTCTCGTGCGACCTGCACAAGTTCGGCTACGCGCCGAAGGGGGCCTCGGTCCTGCTGTTCCGCGACGAGGCGATGCGTCTGGGCGCCTACTACGCCTGCGCCGAATGGCCGGGCTACACGGTCGTCAACTCCACCGTCCAGAGCAGCAAGGGGGCCGGCCCGCTCGCCGGTGCCTGGGCCACCCTCCAGTCCCTCGGCGCGGACGGCTACCGCGAACTCGGCCGCGCCGCGCTGGCCGCGACCCGCCGGCTGATCGCCGGAGTGGAGGCCATCGACGGCCTGCGCGTCCTCGGGCACCCCGACGCCACCCTCGTGGCGATAGCCACCGACCCGGCCGCCGGGACCCCGCTTGACCTGTTCGCCCTCGCCGACGAGACCCGCGCCCGCGGCTACTTCCTCCAGCCTCAGCTCCGTCTCGACGCGCTGCCCGCCAACCTGCACCTGACCCTGACGGGAGTCAGCGAGCAGGGCGTCGACGGCCTGCTGTCCGTCCTGCGCGACGCGGTCGACGCCGTCCGGCCCCTCGGGCCCCCCGCACCGCCCGCGGACCTCGTCGACCTGCTGCGGCAGACGGACCTCGGCGCGCTGGACAACGCCTCGTTCGCGGCGCTCCTCCCCGCGGCGGGCATCGACCCCACCGGTGACGGGGCGGCCCGCATGGCCCCGGTCAACCGGCTCCTCGACGCCCTCCCGCCGGCCACGCGCGAGGTCGTCGTCACCCGGTTCCTGTCCGCGCTCTACAGCCCCTGGCTGGGCGGCTGAACACGAACACGGCACCGGCCGCGCCGAACCGGGTCGGCGCGGCCGGTGCCGCAGGTGCGGGGGCGACTCGACCGGTCAGCGCACGATGCGCTGCCTCCGCCCGCCGCGGCGGAAGCGCATCGCGGCGTAGCCGAGGGCGGCGAGGAACACGAAGCAGCCGATGACGAGCAGGTAGAAGAGGCCGTGCACGGCGACCCCGATGATGCCCAGGACGACGGCGGCGAGGACCAGGAAGAGGAACAGGCTCATCGGTTCTCCAGGCTGCTGTGACGGTTCAACGGCGGGCGAGTCGACGCTCGCCCTTGATGCCCGGGCTGTAGTCGAGTTCGTAGTGCGCGAAGACCTCGGGCTCGTCCTCGGCCGGCAGCACGCCGTCCGTGCCGATCGAGGGCGCCTTCTTCACGAGGTTCTTGTCGTGGACGACCTTCAGATATCCGGGGCCGACGGTCGCGCCGTCGAGCGGGACGAACACCAGGCGGCGGCGCGTGGGGATGCCCACCGTCACCGTGGCGAAGGACGGATCGTCGGTCGCCGTGTCCACGTAGACGGACTCCAGGACGCCGATCTTGTGGCCGCCCGGGTCCACCACGTCGTGGCCACGCCACTCGCGGATGTCACCTGCCTCGAACATCTGAAACCTCCATAGTCGGAGTACCCCCGATCGTAGGCCTGATGCCCCTGCGCCTCCCCGGTAGTCCTGCCCGGAAGGCGCGGCTGACGTGCGGGTACCGCGCTCGGACCGCGTCGCTCGCGTGCGCGGGCGGTGCGGTCCGCCGCGGCGGGAGTGCGGGAACCACCGCGGCGTCCGTCCGGGTGCGAGAGGCAGCGGGACCTGCGGGCCGGGGTACGGGAAGAGTGCGCCGGGCGGGTCCTTCGGGCGGCCCGCGGGCCCGGCGGGCCGTGGGGTGCCCCGCTCGCTCAGGAAGCGATCACGGCGGCGATCCCGTAGTCGAGTTCCGCGCCGTCGACCAGCACGCCCTCGACCGCGCGGGTACGGGGGTCGATGTCGGCGACGACTCCTTCGCCCGCGTAGCGCGGGTAGCCGGTCGCGCCCGTCTCCCCGGTCGCCTCGACGACCGCCGAACGCACCGCGGACTCCTCGGGAGCGGCACCGCCCCCTGCGGCCAGGTGTTCGGGGACCAGCAGAATCGTGAAGCGCTGCGGTTCGGTCGTCATGTGACGGTATTGAAGTACCTTTCCCGCCGGTCGTGGGAGAGGCGCACGGCGGGCCGCGGACCGAAGTCGGCCGTCCACCGCCTGGCCCAGTCGTCCTCCCCGGCGTGGGGTACGCGTCCCGGCATCCGTCCGCCCGGGGCCCGCCGCGGTACCCGGTCACGTCGCGAGCGCGGGCGCCCGGCCCGCACGCGGGGCGGCGACCCATCACCGCCCGCCGAGGGCCCGCGCGACGGGGTGGACCCGGCACCCCGGTGTCCCGCACGACAGGGCGCGACGCCGGTTCCGCAGGCGCCGGCGCCCGGTCGCCCCGCAGGCCGGGCGTCCTGCCCGAGACGCCGATAGCGTGGGAGACCCGCGGCTGCGGCGTCGTTCCGCCGCGGTCCTCCGGGGTTTTCCCGGTGGCGCGCGACGGCACCCGGCGCGGTGAACGGAGGAGCGATGCCCGCTGAGTCCGGACGTCCCGCCGCCCCGGCGCTGGACCGGACGGCGCATTACCTGCTCACCGCCTCGGCCGGCAGCGTCAACGCGGTCGGGTTCCTGGCCCTCGGCGGGGTGTTCACCAGCGTCATGACGGCCAACCTCGCGTTGCTGGGGCTGGGCCTCGGCAGCGGGCACCCCGGCACGGCCCGGCTCGCCGCACTGGCGATCGTGGCCTACGTGCTGGGTGTCGTGGTCGGCGGGAAGACCGTGCTGGGCCGCGGACGCCGGGGGACCGGTGGCCTGCGCGCGGCCCTCCTCGTCGAGTGCCTTCTGCTCTGGGGCGGATGGATCGTCTGGCTGAGCGCGGGCGGCGCGCCGGAAGGCGCTTCGCGAGCGGTGCTGCTGGCGGCGAGTTCACTGGCGATGGGATGTCAGAACGGTGCCGTACGGGTGGTCACCGGCGGCGCCGAGACGACGGCCTACATGACCGGGGCGATCACCGGTCTGGTGACGCGGACGCTGCGGACCGGGAGGTTCGACCGGCACGTGGGCCTGATCATCGTCCTCATCCCGGCCGGTGCGGCGCTCGGCGGCCTCGCCGTGCGGTGGGCCCGGCTCGGTGCTCCGGCGGTCGCCGCGGCGCTGGTGACGATCGCGTGGGCGGCCGTCGCGCGGGGTGCGGGAACCGGGCACGACGCACCCTGACACCGCCCCGGCGCCGCCCGGGCGCGGTCGTCGGCACTCAACGGGAGTCCAGGATCAGACGAATCCGGAAACCCGGGACGTCGACCTGTGGCGATCGTCTGACGCTGTTTGATCCGGGATGCGCTTCTTTAGCGCTTTCGCGCGCCGGAGGCAACCTTCGATCACCCGAAGGTGTGGTGAAGGACCGCAGATGGAGTGACGATTCCTGAAAGGCGTAGTGTCATATGCCTGTTGCTCACGGCAAGGGGGCAACTCGCAGGCGCAGGGCCAGGGGAGAGGACGGCATCACGAGATGGCGAGCACCGACTGGAGCGACCGAGGGCTGTGCCGGAAGGCCGACCCTGACGAGCTGTTCGTCGAAGGCGCGGCGCAGAACCGTGCCAAAGCGCTGTGCAGTGGCTGTCCCGTACTCACGGAGTGCCTCTCCTACGCGCTCGACCAGCGCATCGAGCACGGCGTGTGGGGCGGCATGACCGAGCGGGAACGCCGGGCGCTGCTGCGCCGCCGGCCCACGGTCACCTCCTGGCGGCACCTTCTGGAGACGGCCCGGGTGGAACACGAGCGGGCCGGCGGACGCGTCGGGGTGGCGGTATCGCGGGCGAGTTGACGCGGCGGCCCGCGTGCCGAGCGGCGCCGCGGACCGCTCGCCGCGAGGACCGTCGCACGGTGAAGCGAGGACGGGGCGCGGGAGACCGGGGCGCGGGAGGCCGGCGGACCTGCCGGGGGCCGCTCCCACGTCAACCGGCCCGACGGGCAGATCGGTTGAGTCCGCGTCCGCGGGCGCGCACGGACCTGGGCGGGGGACTTCCGGACACCACCGGACGCGGCCCCTCCCCGTGGCGGGTGCGGTGGCCCGCCCCGTCATCGGCCACGCCGGGGCGCAGGCGGCGGCGAAGCCCAGTGGGCCCGCGGAGAGGTTCCGTCGGGGGCGGGCCGGGGCCCGGCCCCGCGGGTTCGGTGCGGTGGCCCGGGCAGGGAGCGCGAACTCGTTCGGACGGCGGACGGACGCGTTGCGGCCCGTACGCCCTCCGGCGGCGATCTGAAGGCGGCCGGACGGCGGTGCCGGCGCCCGGCCGGGGCAGGCGCCGACGTGACGCCCCGCGGCCTGTCACGGCGGGACCTGAGGCGAAGCGACCGCATCGCGCCCACACCGCTGTTCCGGGCCTGCGCCGGTCTCCCGTCACCCGAACGGAGCAGCCGGGGGCGAAGGCGTGACCGCTCCGCCCCGAGCGGCGGACGGCACCGGCCGGTCGACGCGTGCCGCCGGGTGCCGAGCGGCCCGGCTGCCCGTACGACTCGCGATGTCAGTGGCGGCTGCCATGGTGGAGGGCATGGACAAGGACGACGAACGCCTGCTGCGCGGCCGGGTGTACGGAGCTGATCACGACGACCCCCGGCAGGGCCCGCAGCGCGGGCGGGACTACGCCGAGCTCGTCGGCGGACCGCTGGACGGCCTCCTGCTCGACATCACCGGCCGGACGCCCGAGGAGATATCCGTCGGAGTGGCGCTGGAGACGGAGCTGGGCCAGTTCGGGCCGGGGGCGCGCGCCCTGTACGACCCGCGCCCCGGCCATCCGATGTTCTTCGACTGGGCGGGCGACGCACCCTGAGCCCCGCGGGCGGCCGGTTCGCCGTACGCCGTCCCGTTTGCAGCGCGCGGGGCACCCCTCTGGTGGGGGCGTTCGCCTCAGATGTGCCAGGCGACGCTGTGGTCCGCCGCGGTCACCGCGGCGAGCACCACGAGATCGGCCACGCCGAGCAGGATGCCCAGGTAGGCCCGGTGGCGATGCAGGGTGCCCCGGTGCAGGGCGACGAGACCGAGGACGACCGCGGTCGGGCCCAGCACTATGTTGAACACCAGCAGGCCGACCAGTCCGAGGACGAACGACGCCACGGCGTAGCTGTAGGGGTCGCGCCGGGACTGCCCGCGGGAAGCCGAGTGGGCGGACTCGCTCATCGTGCCTCCCCGCCGCCGAAGCCGGTGGTCTGCCGGGACGTGGTGCCGCGGTGGCTGCGCAGCCCGTAGAACAGCAGCCAGCAGCCGATGACCGCGGCGGCCACCAGGGTGACCGGCAACGGCAGGTGGGCCGCGGCGCCCACCACAACGCCGAGGAGGAGCAGCGCGGCGACGAGGAACAGCATGGGTCTCCTTCTGTATGCGCGGGGCAACACGGACGGGCGATCACCGGGGCTCCGGGTGCCCGGGCTTCCCCGCGGGAAAACACCTTCGCGGCCGGACGGCCCCGTTCCGGGCGCGGACCCGGCCGGGAAGCGGTGGGTGACCGGCCGGCGGCGCTCCGCCACGGACTCGCCGCCGGGACGCCCGAGGCGCGGTCACGGCGCGTCGCGGCCACGGCAGACGGGTTTATCATGCGAAAAGGGGGGAAATCGACCTGGAGTGCTTCGGACAGAAGGCACGTCCGTGGGAGTGCTCGGCTCCGCCGTGCGGGTGTGTCCCGAGAGTGTCGCGCCGTGCTCTCCCGCGGGGTTCTGTCCCGTCAGCAACCCGCGAGGGAGCTGTCAGCACATGCACACCACGAGCACTCTGAAGCGCCATCCGCACGACGACGCCCCCGACACCGACGCCGCCTTCCAGCGGCTGGCAGATCTCCCGGACGGGCCGGAGCGGCGGGCGCTGCGCGACGAGATCGTGCAGGCATGGATGCCCATGGCGCACCGCATCGCCGTCCGGTACCGCGGACGCGGCGAGACCCTGGAGGACCTCACCCAGGTGGCCGCCCTGGGTCTGGTCAAGGCGGTCGACCGCTACCGCCCCGAACGCGGCCACGCCTTCGAGAGCTACGCGGTGCCGACCATCGCCGGAGAGATCAAGCGGCACTTCCGCGACCACATGTGGGTACTCCACGTTCCGCGACGCGTCCAGGAGGCCCGCAACCGGGTGCGCGTGGCCATCAAGGACCTCACAGCGCAGAACGAGGGGCGTGGGCCGACGCTCGCCGAGCTCGCCGCGTACACCCGGCTGACGGAGGACGAGGTGCGCAGCGGCCTGGAAGCGCTGGAGAGCTACGCCACACTCTCCCTGGACGCCGAACTCACCGCCGGCGACGACGGATACTCCCTCGCGGACGGCCTCGGTGAGGACGACGCGGGGTACGACCTCGTGGTCGACCGCGAAGCGGTGCGGCCGGCCCTCAGCCGGCTGCCCCGACGCGAGCAGACCATCCTCTACCTGCGCTTCTTCCGCGGTATGACGCAGAGTGACATCGCGCGCGAACTCGGTGTCTCCCAGATGCACGTGTCGCGGTTGATCAGCGGCTGCTGCGCCGATCTGCGGGAGCAGATCCTCTCCGACCCGACCTGACCCCGCCCGGACAAGGGACCGGCCGCCCGCCAATGAAGCCGATCGGGCGGCCGGTGGTGGGCTCACTGCCGAACCCTCCCGGGAGCGGCTGGCCAGCAACCCACCACCACCGGACTACCGGGCTGAGCCGCGTCCAAACCCGTTCCGCGCCCCCGATTGCCACGGGACCGCCCGCGGACCGCCGCACCGGGAACGCCGCGCGCCCGCCCGCGGACCCCGCGGGACCACCTTTCCGCCCCGATCGCGCGGACGGTGTTTGCGGGTGGGATGGAGGGGCACTCGGACGTTCGTGCTTCGGACTGGAGGCGCATGCCGAGTGGGGCTCTCCCCGGCGGCTGCGGCCTCGTCCGCGGTTCCGGACCCGCCTCGCCCGGCTCCCCCTACCCGTCGACCGGGCCGTGAGCGCGGATCACTCGCGCACGTCCCGGACTCCCGTGCAGGAGCGAATCCGCGTGAGTACCCACATGAGCACAGCCCGACCGCACCACCAGGTCACCTCCGTTCCGGCGCGCCGTGCCCACGACGACACCCCCGAAGCCGGCGCCCTCTTCGAGCGGCTCGCCGAACTCGACGACGGCCCGCAGCGGGACGCCGTACGCGACGAACTGGTCGCCCTGTGGCTCCCCATGGCCCATCGCATCGCCGGCCGGTTCCGGGACCGGGGCGAGGCCGTCGAGGACCTGCGCCAGGTCGCCGCCCTCGGACTGGTGAAGGCCGTCGACCGGTTCGACCCCTCCCGGGGCGCCTTCGAGAGCTACGCCGTGCCCACCATCACCGGCGAGGTGAAGCGCCACTTCCGGGACCGGATGTGGGCCCTGCGCGTGCCCCGGCGGGTGCAGGAGCTGCGCAACCGTGTACGCGTGGCGCGCCGGGAACTCCTCGAACGCCCCGGCACCCCCGAGCCCACCCCCGCCGACCTCGCCGCGCACACGGGCCTGACCGAGGAGGAGGTCGGCGCCGGCCTCGAAGCGCTCGAAAGCTTCAGCACGCTCTCGCTGGACGCCGAACTGGCCACCGGGGACGACGGCTACAGCCTCGGCGACACCCTGGGGGAGGCCGTTCCCTCGTACGACACCGTGGTCGATCGCGAGGCCGCCAAGAGCGAACTGCGCAGGCTGCCCGAACGGGAGCGGGCCATCCTGTACATGCGGTTCTTCGAGGACATGACGCAGAGCGGCATCGCCGACCGGCTCGGCATCTCCCAGATGCACGTCTCCCGGCTCATCACCCGCAGCTGCGCCCAGGTCCGCAAGGAGGCGCTGGGCCCGTGCTCCCGAAGCCGTTCCACCTCGTGACAGCTCCCCCCACCACCAAGGAGTCCCAGCGATGCTGATGCCCCTCCCCGCCACTCTCCGCCGGCTCGTCGAGGAGTACGAGACCCTTCTGGCCGAGGAGACCCTCGCCGGTGCGTCGGCACCCGGCGCGCGCCTGCGGGACCTCGCGTACACGCTCTGCGTCTCCACGGGAACGCGGGAGGTCGCCGACGCTCTGGACACCGCTCGCGCGTACCTCGCCCGGACCGCCGGCGCATCGTCCCCGGTGCGGCGCGTGGTGGTGGCGGGAGGGGCCGGCCCCGCCGCGCGCCGAGGCACCAACGCACGCGCCACCGAGCCGACCCCTTCCTGATTCCGGGCAGTCGTCGGCGGCCGGCCGGGCCCCCCACGGGCCCCGGCCGGCCGTCGGGCCGGGTGGGGGAGGAGGGTCGCGGTCCTCGACGGGTGGCGGCACCGCCGGTAGGGACACCATGAACCCATGAACGGACCCATGGACGAAAACGACCGCTCCACCGCTCCGGACCGCCGGCGGCCGCCCGGGGTCTCGGACGCCACGGTGGAGGCCCTCGGCGCACTGTCGAAGGCGCTGGAGACCACCGAACGGGCCCGCGGGCACCTGTACGCGTTCCACCAGCTGACCGGTGGCGCCGACTTCGAGCTGGACCGCGTCGTGCGGCTCCTGCGGGAAGCGGGGCACGGCCGGTGGGCCGACCGGGTCGAACACGACCTGGTGGGCCGCAACGTCGTCCCCGGCCACTGGACCTTCCAGCTCGTCGAGGAGTACGACGCCACCTACTACCAGCCGTTCAAGGACACGGAGGCCGGGGCGCGACAGGCGCTCGCCGACGGAGTCGACCACCTCTTCGAGGCGGAGCTGAAGGCGAGACGGCGGACCGGCGGCCACCCGGGCCACCCCGACACCTGAGCCCCGCGGCGTCGACACCGAGCCCCGCGGCGTCACAACCGCCCGCCCCGACCGCTCGGGCAACCGGCCTGCGGACGCCTCGGGAGACCACGTCGCCGCGGTGGTCGCCAGGGCAGCGCGCGGACGACGAGCACGCGGCCGGGCTCGCGTTCCCCGCACGGCTGGGCGCGGCACCCGACCCGGCCGCACGGCACGGCCGGACGCACCGACCTGTCCAAAGCGGCAGGCGGCCGGGGCGAAGGTGCGCGGTGGGCGCCTGTCAGCGGGCACCGCGCCCAGCCGCGGGAAGGGTCAGGCCGACGGCGCCCCGGTGATGTTGACCATCCAGTCGACGCCGAAGCGGTCCGTGCACATGCCGAAGGTGTCCCCCCACATCTGCTTCTCCAGGGGAACGGCCACCGCGCTGTCCTGGGACAGCTTCTCCCAGTAGCCGCTCAGCTCGCCCGCGTCGTCGCCGCTCAGACTGACCGCGAAGTTGTTGCCCGCGCGCCGCTCCATCCCCGGCGGGACATCGGCGCCCATGAGGACGAAGCCGTTCGGAGCCTCCAGCATGCCGTGCATGACCTTGTCGCCGTACCCGGGAGGCGCCTCGGAGCCGAAGGAGCCGAACTCGTGGAGCGTCAGCTCCCCGCCGAAGACGTCCTTGTAGAAGGTCATGGCCTGCCTGGCATCACCGGAGAAGCTGATGTAGGGGTTGAGACGAGAGCCCACAGCAAGATCCTTTCGTGACGGTTCGTCAGAACGGCACCCTAAGGGCTGATCCCTCCTCCACGGCGGACCACCGCGTGCTGCCAAACACGGCGCGGCGCCGCACCGCCACCCGTTCGCGGCGGCACACGACCCGTCCGCACCCTGCCAGGCTCGCGTCGCCCCGGCCCCGCGCGGTTCGCCGGGCACGGGCTCCACTCTCCTGTTGCTGGTGGAAGCTGTGCGCAGAAGAGTGCCGGCGGAGCTACGCCCGCTCCGGTGTCGGCGGCGGGTGCTGTCCGCGCCTCGGCCCGCTCCCCGGCGGGGGTCTACCGGCCGCCGGGGTCCGGCGGCCCGATGCGCGGTGGCTCGACGCGTCGCCGTGGTCGGCGCGTACCCGCGGTTCACCGTGCTGGTCGCCGTTCCCCGGCGCGGGTCCGGTCCCGCGGCCGGGGAGGCCCGATATCGCCCGCCACGGCGCCCCAACTGCCCGCCCGTCGAAGGAGAGGAGAGCAGGTGGTGAGGGGGAGGGGGCCGCGGTCCCTGCCGCGCGCCGCACTCCGGGGCGTCGAGTGATGGTGACCGGTTTGCAGGCAATGCGCGCGCCCTCGCTCCACCCGTGGGACGGTGGAGTCAGGCGTGGCCCGTCGACATCCCCCGAACGACGGGCCACGCCGCCGTCTCCTGGCACTAGCCTGCGAGCATGACCGGCGCTCCGCCTCTTCCCCTGCTCTTCCTCGACGTCGACGGACCCCTCGTCCCGTTCGGCGGGCCGTGGACGTACAGGACGTGGGACCACCCGCTCGTGGCGGAGGAGGCGGGGAGCGCGAACCCGCTGCTCGGCCGGATCGATCCCGCACACGGGCCGCGGCTTGCCGCCCTGCCCTGCGAACCGGTGTGGGCCACCACCTGGTCGGCGGACGCCAACGCCTTCGTGGCCCCGCGGCTCGGGCTACCGGAGCTGGGTGTGGTGGTGTGGCCCGAGGCGTCCGCGTTCGAGGAGGAAGACGTGCGGATGGGCCTCCACTGGAAGACGCGCACCCTCGTCGACCGCGCCGCCGGACGCCCCTTCGTCTGGCTCGACGACGAGATCACCGGCGCCGACCGCGGATGGGTGGCCCGGCATCACCGGGGGCCGGCCCTGCTGCACCGGGTCGACCCGCGGCGAGGTCTTGTCCCGGCGGACTTCGTCACGGTCGGGGACTGGCTGTGCCGGGTGGTGGACGCGCGCCGACGGACGGGGGCGGCGCCGGGAGCGGCCTGACGGTCGGCCGCGCCGCGTCTCGGCCCCGCCCGCGGGCGCGGTGGCTTCCGCGCGAGGGCCGTCGAGCCCCCGAGTGGCACGCCGAGCGGCCGTGGCCCTCGGGCAGCGGCCCGACCGTACCGGGTTCCCGCCGGAGGCCCCAGCGCGTGACGGGCCGCGGCAGCGGGAGAACGTGGGCGGCGCTGGTGGACGGGGGAACGGGGCGGCTGCCGGCAGGCAACCGCCCCGTTCCCCCGCTCCGGTGGCGTCGATCCCGTCGGCTCAGCAGGAGAGATTGGACCCCGGGGCCACGCCGAGGATGGATGTGAACCGCCGGTAGGCGTCCACGCGGCTCTGCACCTGCGCGGGGTTCCTGCCGTCACACTCCAGGGAGCCGTTGATGCTGCGGATCGTCTGGCCGAAACCCGCCCCGTTGACCATCGCGTTGTGCGGCGTCATGGTGCCGGGGCCCGACTGGGTGTTCCAGTACCAGAGGCCCGTCTTCCACGCCACGGCCGCGTCGTTCTGGACGAGCCAGGGGTTGCCCAGCAGGTCGATGCCGAGCGCCTCGCCCGCCGCCTTGTAGTTGAAGTTCCAGCTCAGCTGGATCGGCCCGCGCCCGTAGTAGGCGGACTGGCCCGCCGGGCAGCCGTACCACTGGCTCCAGTCGCAGTACGTCGGGTAGTTGGCGGTGTTCTGCTCCACCACGTAGACCAGGCCGCCCGTCTCGTGGTTGACGTTGGCGAGGAAGGCGGCGGCCTCCTGCCGGCGGACGGTGTCGCTGCCGGTCTTGGCGAAGCCGGGGTACGAACTCAGTGCCGCCTTCAGCCCGTTGTAGGTGTAGAAGGAGTTCCGCCCCGGGAACATCTGGTTGAACTGCGCCTCGCTCACCACGAAGCCCTCGGAGGGGTTGGTCGATCCGCCGTCGCAGGCGTAGGGGTCCCAGAACCAGGTGCTGATGGTGGGGTCGTAGCCCGGGTTGTCGTGCTCGGCGACGTAGGCCTTGCCGTCGGTGTAGCGGACGATGTCGCCGGTGGCGTAGGACTTCCCGGCCACCCAACTCGGATAGCTGGAACACGATGCGGCGGAGGCGTCGGCGGCCGGAAGCAGCACCGGTGCGGCGGTTCCGATCAGCAGGGCGGCCAGCAGGGAGGACACGCGTCGTCGTGACACAGAATCAGTTCCTTTGCGCGGCAGGGCCGCACCGGAAGGCACGGGGCGAGCCGGCCGGCACGCGCCGGCGCAGGCCGGCGCCACGGCTTCCGGTGCGGCCGCGGTGGGGGTGTGTGCTGCCTCACTCAACCGGCTTGGTCTGTACCAGTCAAGGGTGTAGACCAATCGGTCGTGACAACGTTGGCACTGCCGGCCGGCACGGGAGGGTGGCAAGTGGGGCGTGACCTGCGTCACCCCGTTCGGAGGGGGTGAGAGTCCGGGACCGGGTGGCGAGTGAGGGCCCGGGACCGGGCGGGGATGCCGGGCCCTCACGTGTCGCGCTCCCTCGGGGGCGGCAGCGCGACGCTCCTATCAACGACCCCCGCCCCCGATGGATACGAAATGGGTCACACGTCACACCCCTCGGAAAAGGACTCGACGGGAGCCGCCGCTGCCGCCTGTCCATGCGGGCCGGCGCCCGGCAGCCCACCCGCACCCAGGGGCTACCACGCCTTCCCTCCGACGTGGGTGACTCTCCCCATGGGGTGCTTCGCGCCGAGGCTGAGTATGCTCACGGGGTTATCCGTCAGGCAGCGGCGGAATGGTTGCGGGTGGGGGGTTCTTTCGATGATGACGTCGCAGCCCGGGGCTGCCGGCGTGGCTTCTCCCGCGCTGGACCGTGCGGCCGCCTGGGGAGTCGGACAGCCGTCCGTCCTCCTGGTCGAGGACGATGCCGGCGACGCCCTGCTCGTCGAGGAGCTGGTGGCGGACAGCGCCCTCGGTATGCGGCTCCGGTGGGTACGGTCGATGGCCGAGGCCTGCGAGGTACTCGCCTCCGAGGTGCCCGACTGCGTCCTGCTGGACCTGCACCTCCCCGACGCCCAGGGCCTCGAAGCCGTGTCCCGCATCCGCGAGCGCGGCGAGCACGTCGCCATCGTGGTCCTCACCGGTCTCGCCGAGGAAGGCACCGGACTGGCCGCGGTCGCCGCCGGCGCGCAGGACTACCTGGTCAAGGGCCGGGTCGAGCCCGAACTGTTCGGTCGGGCGGTCCGCTACGCGATCCAGCGCAAGCAGGCCGAGCAGGACGCCGTCGCGCTCCAGGCGAGCCAGATGCAGGCACAGGAGAACGCCCGGCTGGAGCGCGGCCTGCTGCCGCGCCCGCTGCTGCGGGGCGACGGCGTGGAAGTCGTCACCCGCTACCGCCCCGGCCGCGCGCACGCCCTGCTGGGCGGTGACTTCTACGACATCGTGCAGAGCGCCGACGGCACCGTGCACGCGATGATCGGTGACGTGTCCGGGCACGGCCCCGACGAGGCCGCGCTCGGGGTGGCGCTGCGCATAGCCTGGCGCACCCTCGTCCTCAGCGGGGTCACCGGAGCCGACCAGGTCGGCAGGCTGGAGGAGATCCTCCTGGCCGAGCGGGCCAAGGCGGGCGTCTTCGCCACCTTGGTGATCCTCTCCATCGAGCCCGGCGAGCGACGTGTGCGGATGGTGCGGGCGGGTCACCCCGGAGCGCTGCTCGCCCGGGCCGACGGCGTCGACTGGGTGGAGGTCCGCGGCGGGCCCGCCCTCGGGATCGTGCCCGGCGGGGCCTGCTGGCCGGTGGAGGAGCTGACGGTCCCCGAGGGGGCCGCGATCGTCCTGTTCACCGACGGCCTGTTCGAAGGGCGCGTCGGGCGCGGTATCGAGCGGTTGGGGGAGGAGGGCCTGCTGGGCGTCGCGCGCGAGCTGTCCGACCTGCCGCCCGCCCCCTTCGTGGACGGGCTGATCGAGCGGGCCGAACTGCTCGCCGAGGAGCAGGGCGGCCTGGCCGACGACGTCGCCGTGCTGTACCTGCGCTGGCGGTGACCGGCATGCGGGCCGCACGCCGGAAGAGAGTGACCGAGGATGGGATGGCGATGATGACCGGCGAGCGGTGGGCCGGACGCCGGCTGACGGTGCAGGGATGGTTCCGGCTGGTGCTCGGCCTGATGGCGCTGCTGGTGCTGGTGGGCGCCGTGATCGGCTCGGCGATGCTCCAGCAGACGGCGACGGTCACCGACCAGATGCTGCGGGACGTCAAACCCGCGCAGACCGACGCGTACCGCCTCCAGGCCTCGCTGGTGAACCAGGAGACCGGGGTCCGCGGATACGCCATCGCCGCCGACCGCCAGTTCCTCGACCCCTACGAGCAGGGCAGGCGGGACGAGGCGAGCGCGGCGGCCCGCATGCGGGCCCTGATCGGGGACCGCCCCGAACTCCTCGCCGACCTCACGGCCATCGAGAAGCGGGCCGAGGAGTGGCGCCGTGCCTACGCCCAGCCGCTCGTGAACCGCGTCACGCCCGGCGAGCCCTTCACCATCGACCGCGCGACCGCGGAGCGCGGCAAGAAGGCCTTCGACCAGATCCGCAAGGCCGCGGCCCGGCAGAACGCGGGCCTGACGGCGGCCGTCGACGACGGCCAGCGGCGGCTCGACCGCTCCCGCCGGGTCCGCGACGCCGTCCTGGTCGGCATGGTCGTCGCGTTCCTGCTGGCCGGTGTGGTGCTGACCCTCCTGGTGCGCTTCCTGGTCGCCCGGCCGCTGGAAGCCCTCCAGACCGCCACCCGCAGGGTCGCGCGCGGCGAGTTCGGCCACGCCATCGCCGGTGGCGGGCCGGTGGACGTGAGGGCGGTGGCCGACGACGTCGAGGGGATGCGGCAGCGGATCGTCTCCGCGCTGGACGCCTCGCAGGAGCAGCGCGACGCCCTGGCCCGGCAGGCGGCGGACCTCGACGCCCAGGCCGTGGAGCTGCGGCGCTCCAACGCCGAACTCGAACAGTTCGCCTACGTCGCCTCGCACGACCTTCAGGAGCCGCTGCGCAAGGTGGCGTCCTTCTGCCAGCTCCTGGAGCGCCGCTACGGCGACCAGCTGGACGACCGGGCCAAGCAGTACATCGACTTCGCGGTCGACGGGGCCAAGCGCATGCAGGTCCTCATCAACGACCTGCTCACCTTCTCCCGGGTGGGCCGGGTCAACGACGCCCGGCTCCCCGTCGACCTCGGCGTCGGCCTCACGAAGGCCCTGGCCAACCTGGAGAGCGCCGTCACGGAGAGCGAGGCGGTCGTCGAACGGCCCGAGGAGCTGCCCGAGATCGTCGGGGACCCGACCCTGCTGGCCATGCTCTGGCAGAACCTGATCGGCAACGCCGTCAAGTTCCGCCGCCCCGACCGGGCACCGCACGTCCGCATCACCTGCGAACGGGATCCGGACGACCTCGATTCCTGGCGGCTGTGCGTCACGGACAACGGGATCGGCATCCCCGGGGAGTTCGAGGAGAAGGTCTTCGTCATCTTCCAGCGGCTGCACAGCCGCGACTCCTACGGTGGCACCGGCATCGGCCTGGCACTGTGCAAGAAGATCGTCGAGTACCACGGCGGGCGCATCTGGCTCGACACGAGCCACACCGATGGCACACGCTTCTGCTTCACCCTGCCGTCCTCCGGGGCGGCCGACGGCACCCACGCGAACTCCGACGACAAGGCCCTGACATGACGACCTCCTCCGGCACGCCCATCGACGTCCTCCTCGTCGAGGACGACCCGGGCGACGAACTGATGACCAGGGAAGCGTTCGAGGACAACAAGATCGGCAACACCCTGCACGTGGTGCGGGACGGCGAGGAGGCGCTGGACTTCCTCTACCGGCGCGGCGCCCACACCGACGCGCCCCAGCCCGACCTGATCCTGCTCGACCTGAACCTGCCCAAGTACGACGGCCGCCAGGTGCTGGAGGAGATCAAGTCCGATCCCGCGCTGTCGCACATCCCGGTCGTGGTGCTCACCACCTCGGCGGCGGAGGAGGACATCCTGCGCAGCTACAAGCTGCACGCGAACGCCTACGTCACCAAGCCCGTCGACCTGGACCAGTTCATCGCCGCGGTCCGCCAGATCGACGACTTCTTCGTGCAGGTGGTCCGGCTGCCGCGGCACAACGGCTGACGCGGGGGCCACGGGCGTGCGCGGGGCGGGACGGCCCGCCGCCCCGGACACGCCATCGGTGACGAGCCGGCCCCGCCGACCGGATCCGACGCGGGAACCGTGACCGTCACGGCGCGCCCGGAGGCCGCGGGGCCGATCGCGGTACCACACGGTCCGCTCGGCGCCCCGCCGTCGCATCGGGACACCTCGGGACGAACCGTCGGCGTGTCCGCATCCGGCCGGCCCCCCGGTGCGGAAAAGGTGCTCAGTGGACCATCACGCGACGGGCGGCGACGACCGCGCCGGCCCGGCCGCGTGGCTATCCCGCACCCAGGAGGCACCGATGCAGGCCACCGCGACGATCGGGGTGGACTCGGCGCGACAGCCGCACGAGCCGCCGAGCACCGAGGGGACCCGCACGCCGGCCGATGCCCGCGAGGCCGCCCCCGAATGGCGTGAACTCGGCCTGTCCGCGATGTCGGCGCTGCTCGTCGTCTCCCTGAGCCATGCCGGACGCCACTCCTTCCGGGCGGTCTGCCAGTGGCCGCGCTGGCACCCCCTCAACGAACGCGCCCTCGCGGTGACGCACCACCCGCTGCTCCTCGTCGAGTCCACCCGGCAGCTCGCCGCGCTCGCACAGGCGAGGTGCCTGCCCGCCGCGGAGTCGCCGCCGCGGTTGCGGCCCGTGTCGGTCGCCCTCGGAACGGACCCGCGCACCCGCCCGGTGGAGACCGGCGCCGCCACCGAGGTCGCGGTGCGGGTCACCATGAGCGACGTCTCGGTCGCCTCCGGCGCGCTGACCGGCTACCGGATCACCGCCGAGTACTTCCACGCGGACCGGCGCTTCGGGGTCTGCGCGATGGTCTTCGCCGCGGCCCAGCCGCCGGCCGTGGACGCGGGCACGGGGTCGTTCGCGGGCCTGCTGCATCCCGCTCCCGCCGCGGTGGGGGCGGCGGCGGAGCCGGACGTCCTGGTGGCGCGGGCGCCGCAGGGCAGGCTGCTGATCGTTCCCCGCGACGGCGCGCACCCCGTCCTGCTTCCCGGCGGCCCTGCCGAACTGCCCCTGCACGCGGTACTGGAAGCCGGCCGGCAGGCGACCCTGCTGTATCAGGGCCGCCCTCCGTCGGCGGTGGTCGGGCTCGCCGTCCGGTCCGCCGGTGCGGTGCCGGGCCGGGGCGCCGCGGTCGACGTGGTACCGGAGGAGAACGGGGCCCGGTTCGTCGTCCTCGACGCGGGCCGCGCCGTGGCCTCGGGGACGGTGACACTGGCCGGACCGTGACCGGGTGCCCGGCCTCGGACCGTCGGGCGCGGCAGCGGTCCGCCCTGCCCGCCGATCACGTCCCGTCGCCGGTCCGGCCCGGCGATACGCCGTCTGGCTGGACGACACCGTCCGGCCCGATGGTGTATCGCCGCAGTCGGTAGAGGGCCCCAGGGCGACGGCGGGAACGCGGCCTGGCCGCGAGCAGCTCCGAGGCGGAGCCGAACCGGTCAGGGGCGCAGGCCCGCGCGCCGGAGCGTCAGGGTGGACAGAGCGTCGATGACCTCGGGGTCCCCGCGGCGCCAGGCATCGGCCAGACCACCCGGCGGAACGGCGACGGCGGCGAGCGGTCGCTGCGGTCCGGTCAGAGCGCGCAGCGCCAGCAGGTCCGCGCCGCCCGGCGCGTCGAGAAGGCGGCGGGTCGTGGCGGTCCGCCGAATCCACCGCAGCCGCGGCACGAGCCACAGCACCAGGATGGCCGCTGTGGGCAGGACGATCAGCGCGACCGTGGTGAGGGTGGCGACGTGCCCCACCGTGTCCTGGAGCGAGCGTCCCGCGTCGGAGAGACTGGTGCCCGCGTCGGCCGCGGACCGCAGCGGCTTGCGCAGCGAGTCACCCACGAACGGGACCTTCGACGCCGCGTCGCCCGCGTCGTCGAGACTCGACGCGAGGCTGTCACCCGCGCTCTCCGCCTGACGGCCGGGCTCCGCCAGCGTCAGGATGGCGTCCCGCACGACCAGGGCGAACTTCACCGTTATGGCGATCAGGAGCAGAGCGATCAGGTCCGCCACCATTTGACGGCTCCGGCGCGCTGGGGTCTGGGCGTAGAGACGCATGGACGTACTCCTGTTCCGACTTCCGACGAGGACATCGATGGGGGCCGGTTCGGCCCGGTGCGCGGCGGGCCCGCCCATGGACACGCGGGCCGGGCGCGGCGCTGCGGTGACGGGCGGGGTGACGCGCGCCTGACAATATGCGCCGGGCGCCGGGGACGCGGGGATACGCGCGGACGAACCGTGGCGGGTGCACCCGCTCCGCCCCCGCGCACCCGCTCCGCACGTTGCGACATCGACGTCGCCGGGGAAGGTCCCGTGCGTTCGGTGTGCCGCATCCGCGCGTTGCGGCCCGGTCCGGTGCGAGCCGCCCGTCTCCGGCCCGGGGCGCCCCCGAGCCGGAACCCGGGCCGTCACGGACGCTGCGGGGGCGGGGCGATGCCCCGGTGGGCTGAGCTGCTCTCACGCTGATGTTCCGCCGCTTCCCGCCCGGTCCGGTGCGCCTGTCGGGGAGAGTGTGCCCGGTCGCGGGCCCCGTACCCGTCACGCATCCAGGGTCCGGCGCGCCCTGGCACCGGACCGCGCTCACGCGCTCCGCAGCGCCCCCTGCGGGTCGGCGACGGGGCGGTGCACGGACCGAGGCGCGTGAGTGACGGCTCGACCCGCCGTGCCTGAAGACGCCCCGGCGGCCGACCAGGACGCTCCGGCGGCAGGGCAGAGGGACGCGCGGCACGCCCTGCGATACCGGGATGCGGAAAATGTCGCTTAGGTGCGTGTTTGATCCCCCGGATCAGGTCTACGCGTTCTGTATGGCCCATGCGACACGAGAGACGGAACGCACGTACGCCCCGGCCGCCGACGAAATGCCGTGGCCGGCCGAACTGGCCGGCGTGGGCACCGTCGCCGCCGTCGAGCGGTGCGACGTGCAGGAACGGGACGCGGTCTACCACGACACCGATGACCTGCGCCTGGCCCACAGCCGCGCGTCGCTGCGGCGGCGGACCGGCGGCACCGACCCGGGCTGGCGGCTGACACTGCCGTCGGAGGGCGACAGCCGGGGGGAGATCCGTGCCCCGCTGTCTTCGCAGGAGGTGCCGGACGACCTGCGCGACCTGGTCCTCTCCCGTACCCGCGGCGCGCCGCTGCGTCCGGTGGTCCGTGTTCACTCGATCCACCGCCCGTACCACCTGCTCGACACCGCGGGCCACGTGCTCGCCGAACTCGGCGTGGACGACGTGGTGGCCGAGGCGCTGCCCGGCGGTGGCGAGACGACCTGGCGGGAACTGGAGGTCGAGCTGGCCGAGGGCGGCGACCCCGCGCTGCTGGACGCGGTCGAGGAGGTGCTGCGCGGACACGGTGTGGACCGGGCGCCGCACCCGTCCGCGGTGGACCGCGCACTGCGCCAGACCACGACGCCGCCGTCCGGCACACCGCAGGCACGCGACGCTGCCCCTCCCGGATCGGCCGGCGACCACGTGCTCGCCCACGTGGAGCGGCTGACCCGGACCCTGCGGGACCTGGATCCGGCGGTCCGCCGCGACCTCCCCGACGCCGTCCACCGGATGCGCACCACGGCACGCCGCCTGCGGGGCTGCCTGCGGTCCTACCGCTCCGTCCTCGACCGGAAGGCGACCGGACCCGTCCGGCGCGACCTCAAATGGCTCGCCAACGAACTCGGGGAGGAGCGCGACCACGAGGTGCTGCGGGACCGGCTGACGAGCGCACTGGCCGAACTGCCCGGCGAACTCGTCCTCGGCCCGGTCGCGGCCCGGCTGCGGACCTGGGACGTCGCACAGGGCGCGCACGCCCGTCGCCGTACCCTCGACACGCTCGCCTCGCCCCGCTATCTGCGCCTGCTGGAGAACCTCGCGACCCTCACGCGGACCCCGCCGCTGCGCGCCACGGCGCGCCGGGCACCTGACACGGTGCTCAGGAAGGCGCTCCGCAAGGATCTCCGCCGGCTCGCCGCTCGGATGGAGCCGGCCCTGGACATGGCGCCCGGCCCGGAACGCGACACCGCCATCCACGACGCGCGCAAAGCCGCCAAGGGCCTGCGCTACGCCGCCGAGGCGGCCCGTCCCGCCCTCGGCAAGCCGGCCGCGCGACTGGGCAGGCGTGCCAAGACCGTCCAACAGGTGAGCGGCGCACAGCGCGACGGTGTGCTGGCCTGCGCGGTGCTGCGTGATCTGGCGATCGCGGCACACGGAGCCGGCGAGTCCGGCTTCACCTGGGGCCTCCTCCACGGCCAGGAGCGGGCGGCGGCCGGCGCCTTGGCGCGCCGTCTTCCGGAGACGTGGGCCGAGGTGCGCGCGGGCGCACCGTCCGCCATGCCGCGCAAGCGAGGGGGCCGCACCGACGGCTGAGCGTGGCGCCGCACGGGTGCTTGGCCTCCGTCGGCGGCGGCCGCTCGCGCCGCATCGCCGCATCGCCGCATCGCCGCGCCGCCGCGCCGCCGCGCCGCGCGCATCGTCGGTGCCGTGGGCCGGCGCCCCCGGCCCACACCGCCCGCCGCCTGCGACGACGGGCCGGCGACCCGGCGAGCGGACGAGGCACACCCGGAGGGGTACTCCCCGATCTCGCGGGTACCCGCTTGCCGCGGCGGGTCGGTCACGGCACGCCGGAGCGGTGTGTCGATGGGTGGGAGAGGGTTGTGCGTCTTCGAGACTCGGCTCGGGCGGTGGCGTCGCGCTGTACGGCAGACGTGCTCGACGGCCGGTACCGACTCGACGGTCTCCTCGGATCGGGCGGTGCCGCCGACGTCTACCGGGGTTTCGACCTGCGGCTGGAGCGGCCCGTGGCGGTCAAGATGTTCCGCTCCGGCACCGGCTTCGACGTCGCGGCCGAACCCCACGGCGAGGCGGTGATCCTGGCTCGCCTGCACCACCCGGGCCTCGTCACCGCCTACGACGCCGGACAGCACGGAGAACGCGCCTTCCTGGTCATGCAGCTGATCGACGGCAGCACACTGAAGCACCGGATCGCCGAGGGCCCGCTGCCGCTCCGGGAGACCGCCGTCCTGGGCTCCGGCCTGGCGAACGCGCTCGGGCACGCGCACGACGCGAACATCGTCCACCGGGACGTCAAGCCGTCCAACATCCTCCTCGACGACGCCCGGCGCCCCTACCTCACCGACTTCGGCATCTCCCGGCTCCTCGACACCACGACCCACACCGTCACCGGCACCCTCACCGGCACGGCCGCCTACCTCGCGCCCGAGCAGGTCCTCGGACAGCCGGTCGGCCGTCCCGCCGACGTCTACGCGCTCGGCCTGGTGCTCCTCGAATGCCTCACCGGCCGACTGGAGTACGACGGCACTCCCCTGGAAGCCGCCATCGCCCGACTGCACCGCGGACCCGTCTTCCCGGAGCACCTGCCGCCGGAACTGGCCGACACCGTGCGGGCCATGACGGCCCTGGACGAGAACGACCGTCCCACGGCGCGCGACTGCGCTCGCGCGCTGTCGGACGCGGCCGACGTCTGTAGCCCGGAGTCCGTCCCGGCTCCGCTCCCGCTGCCGTCCCCCCGGCCCACGGGTGGCGCCGCCGCCGTCAGGGAGCACACCCATCAGGCCCCGCGCCCCGGGAACGGGCAGCCCGCCGCCGCTTCGTCCGCCGCTGCGCGGGGGGCGCGCCGCCGCCCCCTGGCCGTGGGAGCCGGTGTCGCGCTCGCCGCGGTCATGGCCACCGGGCTGGCGATCTCCCACGACGCCTCGTCGCACGGATACGACCCGAGCCGCGCCCGGACCAGCAGCAGCCACCCGGACGCCGCCCGGAAGAAGGACACGGCGGCCTCGACGGCGAGGGCACGCGGCGACGGCCGGCCCACCCCCGGGCGAAGCGCCGCTCCCGCCTCACGTGACACGGACAACGCTTCGGACAGCGGCGGGGCGGCACCCTCGTCCTCCACCGCGCCGGACCCCGCACGCGCACCCGGGCCGGCACCCCACGAGGACGCGAAGAAGAAGGCGCCGCCGCACCACCCGTCCGGCAAGGCGAAGAAGCCGGCCAAGGCGGAGAAGGCGCCCAAGGCGCCGAAGGGCAGGAAGGCGTAGCCCGGCGAAACTGCTGAAACGATTCCGCACTCGGTAGTCACGACGCCGTCCGCCTCGACACGGGTGGGTGCGCGCGGGTCTGCGGGCGGTGCGGCGATGGCCTGGATCCACCTCCCGTGCGCGGCGACGTGAGCCACCACTCGGCCCGCCCTCTGAGCCCCGCGCACGGTTCAGCGGGGCCCGGGGCGGCGGGGCGGACTCGGGTCGGGCCCCGGCCGCGGGCTACGCGCGGCCTGGGGGCTTCCGCCGTTGGCGGCGCCCGGCGGCTCGGCCGTGATCCCGCCGCCCCGCAGGGCGTGTGTGCCCTGTGTCGCCTGACGCCGTCGGGATCGGGACAGGTCGGCGGAGCGCGGCTCCCGTCACGGACCGTTCGCCGACCATCGGCGCGCGAGTCGTTCGGCCGGGGCCGAGGCGGTGGCGGCTCGGCAGAGGCCGAGCCACCCCAGGGCGAACAGCCAGCCGCCGACGACGTCGGTCGACCAGTGCACGCCCAGGTAGACGCGGGTGAGGCCGACCAGGACCGCCCAGCAGGCGACGGCCACCACCAGGACCCTGCCACCGGACGGTCTGCGGGCGCGGAGCGCGATGACGAGCAGTCCGGCGGCGACGGCGGACGTCGTGGTGTGCCCGGAGGGGAAGGCCCAGCCCGAGGCGCTCGTCTCCCAGAACATGCCCGGTGGCCGGGGCCGTGCGACGAGGGTCATCAGCCCGGCGCGCAGGGCCTGGCCCAGGGCCAGGCAGGCCACGCAGAGCAGGACCGCGTACCAGCGCCGCCGCCGGGTGCGACCCGCCAGAAGGCCGGCCGACACCGCGAGGAGGTACGGGAAGACGCCCGTTCCCGTCGCGGTGATCCCGCGGCCTACCGCCACGGCGACGGTCGGCCGGTGGTGGACCGACCACGACAGCAGCCCGGCGTCGGTGAACAGCGGGGCGCCCCGGTGCACGAGGACGACCGCCGTCAGTGCTCCGAGAGCGGTCCAGGCGCCCAGCCACCACAGGCCCGCCGACGCGGCGAGACGGCTCCGGCTCACGTCGCCACCGGCCGCGGACGGCCCGCTGCGGGCCTCGTGGTCCGGACCGGCGGCCGTCGGCGCGGGCGGTGGGGGGAGAGGGGTGGCGTGACCGGTGCGGCGGCCACGGGGAGTCGCGGGCGGCCCGTGGCGTCGGCGCAGGCCGATGCGTTGGGCGGCGTACCGGCGGGGCAGGGGGTCATCCGCGGGACTCACCGCCCCTGGACGCCCGGTGCGACCGGTAGATCTCGGACGCCAGGGGGATCAGCGAGAGCAGGACGATCACGGCGATCATCGGCAGCAGGTAGCGGTCGACGTCGGGGACGGACGAGCCGAGGGCGTACCCCGCGAGGACGAGGCCCGCGCACCACAGGATTCCTCCGGCCGCCTGCCAGACACTGAAGGTCCGCACCGGCACTCCGAGGGCACCGGCCATCGGGTTCAGCACCGTGCGCACCACGGGCACGAAGCGGGCGAGCACGATCGCCTTCGCGTGGCCGTACCGGTCGAGGAGGTCGCGGGCACGGTCGGCGCCCTGGTGAAGGCGGTCCGAACGGGTGCGCTCCAGCAGGGCGCCGCCGGCTCTCCGTCCCAGCAGGTAGCCGCACTGGGACCCCGCGAGCGCTCCCGCCACCGCCGCCACGAGAAGCGGGACGAGCGACAGCCGCAGCCCGTGGTCCGTGGTGCCGGTGCACAGCAGTCCCGCGGTGAAGAGCAGGGAGTCGCCGGGGAGGAAGAAGCCGATCAGCAGCCCGGTCTCGGCGAACAGGACCACTCCCACGCCCACCACGCCGAACGCGGAGAGCAGGGACTGCGCGTCGAGCACGTTGACGGCGAGCTGGGAGGCCGGGTCCATCATGTGCGGGAGCCCTTCGTTGCGCGTCGTCCGGTGGTCCGTGGAGACACGGCACCGACCGAAGACTACAGATCTGTAGTCGGTCTACCGAACTGTAGACGACTCGCCGGAGTCGGAGGTTCCCGTGACTACCGCGACGCGCAGGCCGGGGGTCGGGAGGAGCCGCGCGGGCGTGACGTGCTGACGCGGCGGAGTGGGGCGGCCCAGGACGCCTGAGCGGGGCCTGCCGCGGCCGGGCGGCGAGCCCGGCCGGATCGTACCGGCGCTGCGGCGGATCCGAGGGCGGTGCGGAGGCGGCTGCCGCATTCCCAGGCGGTCCGCTCAGCCCGGCGGTATCTCGCCCTGGGCGATCTCGACGCCGTGGTGGACCGAGACGGCGCCGGCCAGGGCCGAGATGCCGGCCAGTCCGGTCACCATCGCGAGGAACAGCAGGGCGGGGGCCAGCCGCCGGGCGGGCGCCTGGGTCAGGAGTGCCTTGACGCGCGCGGGGACCGGTCCGCCGACGGCGCCCGCCGCCAGGGCGGAGGGGGCGGTGTGGGCGCGGGTGGTCGCCAGTGCCGCGTGGCCCACGGCCTTGGCCGTCAGGGTTCTGTCGCCGGTGCTGCGCGCCGCGGCCTCGTCGGCCGCGCGTTCGGCGGCGAAGGCCACCTGGCGGCCGACGGCGGCGAGCGCGGGATGGCACCAGCCGGCCACCTGTGCGACGGCCAGGAAGAGGTGGTGCCGACCGGAGAGGTGCGCCCGTTCGTGGGCGAGCAGGACCGTGGGGGGGCCCCCGGGGGGGGGCCGCCGCCCCCCCCCGGGGGCCCCCCGCCGCCCCCCCCCGCGCCCGCCCCCCGGCCCCCCGGGGGCGGCCGGGGGGGGGGGGGGGGCGCACCAGC
>NZ_JBICWL010000009.1:217260-221373 GCF_043199735.1 Streptomyces sp. NPDC048566 | reverse complement strand
GCAAGACGCTCGGCTGGGATACCCCAGCCGAGCGTCTACGTGATCTACTCACCACCTGAAACCAAGCGGTGTTGCGACGACCCCTTGAACCCAAGCTCCGCAACGGAGGACCGGGGGCCCCGGCCGTGGTCGCGGAGGCGCCCCGGTCCGGGGCGCGTCCGCGCGGGCTCAGTGGAAGAAGTGCCGCGTCCCGGTGAAGTACATGGTGACGCCGGCCTTCTTCGCGGCCTCCACGACCAGCTCGTCGCGGACCGAACCGCCGGGCTGGACCACGGCCTTGACGCCCGCGTCGGCGAGGATCTCCAGGCCGTCGGGGAAGGGGAAGAAGGCGTCCGAGGCGGCGTAGGAACCGCGAGCGCGCTCGGCGCCGGCCCGCTCGACCGCGAGCTTCGCGGAGTCGACCCGGTTGACCTGGCCCATGCCGACGCCGACCGAGGCGCCGTCCTTGGCGAGCAGGATCGCGTTGGACTTCACCGCGCGGCAGGCCCGCCAGGCGAAGGCCAGCTCGTCCAGCTCGCCCGGGCTCAGCGCGTCGCCGGTCGCCAGGGTCCAGCTCGCCGGGTTGTCGCCGTCGGCCTGGAGCCGGTCGGTGACCTGGAGCAGGGCGCCGCCGTCGACGGGCTTGATCTCGACGGGCGTGGACGGGGCGTTGTGGGCGCGCAGCACCCGGATGTTCTTCTTCCGGGTGAGGGCTTCGAGGGCCCCGTCCTCGTACTCGGGCGCGACGATGACCTCGGTGAAGATCTCCGCGACCTGCTCGGCCATCTCCTTGGTGACCGGGCGGTTGACCGCGATCACCCCGCCGAACGCGGACAGCGGGTCGCAGGCGTGCGCCTTGCGGTGCGCCTCGGCGACGCTCGACGCGACCGCGATGCCGCACGGGTTGGCGTGCTTGATGATCGCGACGCAGGGGTCGTCGTGGTCGTACGCGGCACGGCGGGCGGCGTCCGTGTCCGTGTAGTTGTTGTACGACATCTCCTTGCCGTGCAGCTGCTCCGCCTCGGCGAGGCCGCCGGTGCCGGAGGTGTAGAGCGCGGCGGGCTGGTGCGGGTTCTCGCCGTAGCGCAGGGTGTGCGAACGCTCCCAGGTGGCACCGAGGAAGTCGGGGAACCGCGTGTCGTCGACCGGCGCGTAGTCGGAGGCGAACCACGAGGCGACCGCGACGTCGTAGGCGGCGGTGTGCTGGAACGCCTCGGCGGCGAGCCGCTTGCGGGTGCGCAGGTCGAAACCGCCGCCGCGGACCGCTGCGAGGACGTCGCCGTAGCGGCCGGGGCTGGTGACGACCGCGACCGAGGGGTGGTTCTTGGCGGCGGCACGCACCATCGAGGGACCGCCGATGTCGATCTGCTCGACGCACTCGTCGGGGCTCGCCCCGGACGCGACCGTCTCGCGGAAGGGGTAGAGGTTGACGACGACCAGGTCGAAGGGCTCGACGCCGAGCTCGGCCAGCTGACGGCGGTGGCTGTCGAGCCGCAGGTCGGCGAGGATGCCGGCGTGCACCTTCGGGTGGAGCGTCTTGACGCGGCCGTCGAGGCACTCGGGGAAGCCGGTCAGCTCCTCCACCTTGGTGACGGGCACCCCGGCCGCGGCGATCCTCGCGGCGGTGGAGCCGGTGGAGACGAGCTCGACGCCGGCGGCGTGCAGCCCGCGCGCCAGCTCCTCGAGACCGGTCTTGTCGTACACGCTGACGAGCGCGCGCCGGATGACCCGCTTGCTTCCCTCGGTGCTCTCGGCGGTGCCTGTGCTGTCGGCGGTCACTGGATAACTACCTTTCGTCCCTCAATGCGATAGCCGTTGCGGGCGAGCCGCCCCACGACATCGACGAGCAGCCTTCGCTCGACTTCCTTGATGCGCTCGTGCAGAGCGCTCTCGTCGTCCTCGTTGCGGATCTCGACCACGCCCTGGGCGATGATCGGCCCCGTGTCGACGCCGTCGTCGACGAAGTGGACGGTGCAGCCGGTGACCCGGGCTCCGTACGCGAGCGCGTCGCGGACGCCGTGGGCGCCGGGAAAACTGGGGAGCAGCGCCGGATGGGTGTTGACGAGGCGTCCGCCGAACCGGGCGAGGAACTCCTTGCCCACGATCTTCATGAAGCCCGCGGAGACGACGAGGTCGGGCTCGTGCGCGGCGGTCGCCTCGGCGAGCGCGCGGTCCCACTCGTCCCGGCTGCCGTGGTCCCCGACCTTGCAGACGAAGGTGGGCAGTCCGGCGCGTTCGGCACGGGCGAGCCCCTCGATGCCGTCGCGGTCGGCGCCGACGGCCACGACCTCGGCTCCGTAGGCTGCCGGGCCCGACGCGGCGACGGCGTCCAGCAGTGCCTGGAGATTCGTGCCTGATCCGGAGACCAGCACGACGAGGCGCTTGGCCTTGGCCACGGCGGGGCCCTTTCTCGGGGGAGCGTTTGTACGGTCGTACGAATGCTTCGCGCCCCGGGATACGGGGAAGTCTACGAACCGGCCGACCGTCAGCAACGATACCGGCACACCGGGCGGCCCCCACGGGACGGGGGCGGGGCCGGACGGTAGCGTCTGGGGAGGATCCACCCGGGAACACCGTCCGCCGCGGGGAACGCCCCGCGCACACAGGACGTTGACCTGGGACGAGCACCATTACGCGCGGGGCAGGGCCCCGGTACCACCCGCCGCACCCGCACCGGACCTCCGGGGCGCGCGCCCGGGGGTCCGGACCCGGCGCCGCGCACACGCCGCCCGCCAGAACCACCAAGGGGAAGACGCTCACCTGATGCCGGACCGCAGTCTCCGACTCCCTCCGCTCCTGCTGCGCGAGCGGCGCCCTTCGTCCACCCCTCACCGCCCGGAAGGGGACGGCTCCCCCGGCGGCGGCTCCGGCTCCGCGGGCGGAAACGGCAGCGGCCGGGCCGGGGGAAGCGACGACGGCACCCCCGAGGAGCACGGCCCCGGCACTCCTGCCGCGGGCCCGGCGGATCTGTCCAAGCCGTCGGCGTCCCCGGGTTCGTCCGGCCGGTCCGGCGCCCCGGCCCCGGAGGACAACCCGTTCGCGCCTCCGCCCGAGGGAACCCCCGACCGCCCCTGGCAGCCGCGCGGGCACGACCGGGACTCCGAGGGCGGAGGCGAGGACGGCGACAGCGGGTCCGGCCGCTCCCCGTGGGGCAGCCACTGGAGCGACCGGCAGCCGGGCCCCTCCAGCGGCGGCGGCTTCGGCGACCGGCCCGGGGCGCCCAAGGGCCAGGGCGGCGGACCCGAGGGCCAGGGCGGCGGTCCCGGCTCGGGCATGCGCTGGGACCCCACGGACCCCGCACAGCGCCGCGCGCGGTACGCGCTGCTCTCCGGCATGTGGGCGTTCTTCTTCGCCCTCTTCAACTGGCCGTACGTGGCGCTGCTGCTCGGCGCGCTGGCCTTGTACTGGGGTGTCAGCGCGCTCCGCGGCAAGGCCCGTACCGCGGCCCCGAAGGCGCCGGCCCCCGAAGCGGAGGCCCGCCCGCAGCAGGCCGCCCCGAACGGCCGCCCGCAGGTGACCGCGGCGGTCAGCGGCCTGGTCACGGCGTCGCTGGCGGTCCTCATGGTCGCCGGGACGTTCACCGCCCAGCTGGTCTACCGCGACTACTACTCCTGCACGCAGGACGCCCTGACGACCGCGGCGAAGCACTCCTGCAACGACCTGCTCCCGAAGGAACTCCGCGGCGTCCTGGGCACGAGCAGCTAGCCGGGCGCACCGGCCGCCCGGAGCGCACCGGCCGTCCCGGGCTCCGGGGCCGCGGAGGGCCGAACGGGGCCGACCCACCCGCCGCGCGCGGAGTCGGCCCCGGTTCGCCCGAGCCCGCCGCACGGGGAGCCGAACCCGCCCGTCCGCCCGGCCCGCCGTGCGGGGAGCGGGCCCCGTTCGTCCGCCGGGCCCGCCGCGTGGAGAATGGGCCTCGGGCGTCCGTCTCCGGCCCACCGCTCGGGGAGGCGGCCCCTTCCTCCGCCCCCGGCCCGCCGCGCGGAGAGCGGGCGCCGGTTCGTCCATCCCCGCTGTGCGGGAGCCGCCCTCGTTCCTCGCCTCCGGTCCGCCGCGGCGAGAGTGGGCCCGTTGCCTCCGTGCCCGCCTACCGCACGGGGGAGCCGGCACCCGCTTCTCCGCCCCGGCCCGCCT
>NZ_JBICWL010000009.1:0-217163 GCF_043199735.1 Streptomyces sp. NPDC048566 | reverse complement strand
CCGTGCGGAGAACGGGCCCCGGGCCGTCCGTCTCGGTTACCGCTCGGGGAGACGTCTCCCGTTCCTCCGGCCCGCCCGTGCGGAGAACGGGCCCCGGGCCGTCCGTCTCGGTTACCGCTCGGGGAGACGTCTCCCGTTCCTCCGGCCCGCCCGTGCGGAGAACGGGCCCCGGTCCGTCCATCCCCGGCCCGCCGCCCGGAGAACGGGTCCGGGCCGTCCGTGCTCGCCTGCCGCACGGGGAGGCGGCCCCCGTTCCCGTCGCTCAGGCCGTCCGGTCCCGGCTTGCGTCCGGCGGGCCGGCGTCCGCGTCGGCGTCCGGCGGGCCGCCGGCTCCGTCCGGGGTGTCACCGCCCAGCGGCCCGGCCCGGCCGTCGGGTGCGGACCCCGCCGGGCCGTCGAGCCCGGCGGCCTTCCGCAGCGCCGCCCAGCGTTCCTCCCGCGGCGCGTCCTCGTGCCAGGCGGCCGGCGCGGCACCGCCGGACAGGAACTCGTAAGGCTCCCCGTCGTCCGGCACGGTCACGCCGGCCGCCGGTCCGGCGGGCGCCGCCGGTCCGGTCCCGGCCGGCGGTGACGGTGACGGCAGCGGCGTCGGCGCGGCCGGCGCGGAGGCGGCGGGCGCCGTCCGGCGCCAGGGCACCCACGCGGACCTCCACCGGCCCGCCCGCGGACGGGACGGTGCCGCCGGCCGGGCGGGCGCCCGGCGACCGGCGGGCGCGCGCTCCGGTGCCGGGACGCCCCTGCCCCGCCACGCGTGCACCCCCACCGCGACGGGTGCCGCGACCACCGCCGTCCAGAGCGCAGCCGCCGGCCCCACCTGCCACCACACGGGCCCGAAGTGCGCCAGGGCGGCCACCCCCAGCGGCCCGCCGGCGAGCCCGGCGAGCACGCCGAGCAGCACCCCGCACAACACCGCCGCGAGGCCCACGGCGGACAGCGTCCGGCCGCGCGACCAGGGTTCCGCGTCCTGTGCGGCGCCCGCCTTGACCACGAACCACGCCACCGTCGCGCCGGCGGCCACCGGCACCGCGCCGCTCAGCCAGTTCAGCGGCTCGCCGGAGCCCGTCCCCGGCACCGCGGCGAGCAGCGGGAACGCGGGCAGCAGGTCCGTCGGCACGCGGGCCCCGGAGGCCGCCGCGGTGAGCGGACCCGCGACGTGCCCGGCGGTGAGGACGACACCCGGCCCGAGCCCGTACGAGGCGCCCCAGACCGCCGCGTTCGGGATCAGGGCGACGCACAGCAGCAGGACGGCGAACCGTCCCGACCACACACCGGTGAGCTGGAGGAACGAACCGCGGGCCGCTCCCCCGTGCCACACCAACGACACGGCCACCAGCAGCGCCCCGCCGCCGACGAGGACGGCGGCCCCGGCCGCGGCGGCCCGTGCCGCTCCCCGAAGCACCCGGTCGTCCTGGCCGGCGGCCAGACGCCGCAGGCCGGAGAGCGGGTACGCGCGAGTGACGGGCGCGGCGCCCGTCACCTGCCTCAGCCATCGCGGCATCGGGCCCCACGGCCGCCCGTACGCCGTCCAGACCCCCGCTCCGGCGGCGCCCGCCGCGAGCAGCGGGAGGGCGACCAGGGCCCACGGCCAGGAGGGGCGCAGCTCGCCTCCCGAGGCGTAGAGGGCCGTGGCCCAGCCGACCGCCAGGTAGCCGCCCACCACCCCCGCCCAGGCGGTGCGGGGCGACGCCTCCGCCGTCGCGTCGGCCGCCTCGCGTGCGGCCCGGTGCAGCAGCCAGACCGGGAGGGACAGCAGCAGCAGGGGGGTCACCCCCACCGGCATCGGCAGGCCGGACGCGGTGTCGGTGCGGATCAGCTCGACGCCGTGCGCGAGGAGCCAGAGCGCGGCGGCGACGTGCAGCGCTCCGTCCGGCCCGCTGTCGGGGTAGGGCGAGCTGATCCACAGCACCATGACGAGGACGGCGATCGAGCCGAGCCCGAGGCCCGCGGCGAGGACGCCACCCGTGAGGCCCGCGGCCAGACCGGGTGATCGGCCGCGCATCCGGGTGAGCAGGAGTGACAACGGGAGCCTGCGGTCGGTGTTGTGGGTCACACCCGTCATGCTCCCAACGACACGCGCTTTCTCGTCGTAACAGGCGAACCCCCGAAGTGTCGCCCAAGATACCGTTATGTACTTTTTCGTATGAAAGGGCGCCCTGTGGGATCCGACATGACACAGAGCCCCGCCACCCCGCTGCCCGCGCCGAAGGAGCGCCGCCGCCTGCGGGAGGCCCGGTCCCTCACCCAGGCGGCGCTGGCGGCCCGGATCGGGGTCAGCCGGGCGACGGTGCGCTCGTGGGAGACCGGCCGCACGACACCACGAGGCCGCAAGCTGGAGGCGTACGTGAAGCTGCTCGGCGTGGGGACGGCCCCCGCGGACGGCACGATGAGCGGCCGTCAGGAAGGCCCCGCACCCGCCCTCGTGGGGGCGGGGACGACACCGTCGGCGGCGCACCGCACCGCCGGGGAACGGGACCGGGGCCCCCGCGGCGAGGACCGCCCCGGGGCGGACGGGCGCCGGTCCGCCGGCACCCCGGCCCGGGACGGCACGGCACCGCACCGGGCGGAACCGGACGCCGGGCGGGACGGGGACGACGGCCGGAACGGCCCCCGGGCGACCGGCCGGGACGACACCTCCGCGGAGGAGGGCGGCGGTGGACGGGAGCCGTCGCTGACACCCGCTCAGGCATTCGACGCCCTCTACGCGTTCTGCGCCCCCGCACTCGTCCGGCAGACCTATCTGCTGACCGGTCGGCGGGAGCTGGCCCGCGAATCCGTGGAGCACGCCTTCCAACTGGCCTGGCACCGCTGGCCCGAGGTGGCCGTGGACCGTGACCCGGCGGGCTGGGTGCGGGCGACGGCGTACGAGTACGCGCTCTCCCCCTGGCACCGGCTGCGCCCGCGCCACCGGCACCCCGAAGCCCCGCCCGCTGACGCCGCGGACCGCGCGCTGCTCGCCGCCCTGCTCGACCTGCCGCCCGTCTACCGGCGCACCCTGCTGCTCTACGACGGTGTCGGACTCGGACTTCCGGAGACCGCGGCCGAGACCGAGGCGAGCACGCCCGCGGCGGCCAACCGGGTGCTGCACGCCCGGGAGGCCGTCGCGGAGCGGCTGCCCGAACTGGCGCTTCCGGAGGACCTGCACCGGCGGCTCGCCGAACTCGCGAGCACGCAGCGCCCGCGCGCGGCGAAGCCCGGCACGGTCCGCGACCACGGCGAGCGCCGCGCCCGGCAGTGGACGCGCGGGGCGATCGCGTTCACGGTGCTGCTCATCGGCGTGACGGCGCTGACCCTGCGGACGGCGCCGGACCACTACGAGGCGCCGCTGTCGCCGCCCGAGACCGTCCGCGGGCTGCCGCCCCGCTCCGCACCCGGCCCGCTCTCCGAGGACGAGCTGGTCCTGCGCGACAAGCTGCGCTCCCTGACGTCGAGCGGCCCCGAACGGCTGGTCCCCGGCATCCGCTGAACCCCCGGCCGCGGCGGAGCACCCGCCGTCCGGCACCGGCACATGGCATCCGGCACCGGGAACGCCGGTGGGGCCCGCACCCCCCAGGGTGCGGGCCCCACCGGCGTGTGTGCCGTGCGGCAGATCAGCCCGCGAGGATCTCGCGCGCGAGCTTGGCCGTCTCGGTCGGCGTCTTGCCGACCTTGACACCGGCGGCCTCCAGGGCCTCCTTCTTCGCGGCGGCCGTGCCGGAGGAGCCGGAGACGATGGCGCCGGCGTGGCCCATGGTCTTGCCCTCGGGCGCGGTGAAGCCCGCGACGTAGCCGACGACCGGCTTGGTCACGTTCTTCGCGATGAAGTCCGCGGCCCGCTCCTCGGCGTCGCCGCCGATCTCGCCGATCATGACGATCAGGTCGGTGTCGGGGTCGGCCTCGAACGCGGCGAGCGCGTCGATGTGCGTCGTGCCGATGACCGGGTCGCCACCGATGCCGACGGCGGACGAGAAGCCGATGTCACGCAGCTCGTACATCATCTGGTACGTCAGCGTGCCGGACTTCGAGACCAGGCCGATGCGGCCCGGCTTGGTGATGTCGCCCGGGATGATGCCGGCGTTGGACTGGCCCGGCGTGATGAGGCCGGGGCAGTTCGGGCCGATGATGCGGGTCTTGTTGCCCTTCGACGTCGCGTACGCCCAGAAGGCGGCGGAGTCGTGGACGGCGATGCCCTCGGTGATGACGACCGCGAGGGGGATCTCCGCGTCGATCGCCTCGACCACGGCGGCCTTGGCGAAGGCCGGCGGCACGAAGAGGACGGACACGTTGGCGCCGGTCTTCTCCATGGCCTCGGCGACCGTGCCGAAGACGGGGATCTCGGTGCCGTCGATGTCGACGGAGGTGCCCGCCTTGCGCGGGTTCACGCCGCCGACGATGTTCGTCCCGTCCGCGAGCATGAGCTTGGTGTGCTTCATGCCCGTGGCACCGGTCATGCCCTGGACGATGACCTTGCTGTCCTTGTTGAGGAAGATAGCCATGGCTGTTTAGTCCCTCGTCCCTTACTTCGCGGCCGCGAGCTCGGCGGCCTTGTCGGCCGCACCGTCCATGGTGTCCACGCGCTGCACGAGCGGGTGGTTGGCGTCCGACAGGATCTTGCGGCCCAGCTCGGCGTTGTTGCCGTCGAGACGCACGACCAGCGGCTTGGTGACGTCCTCGCCCTTGTCCTTGAGCAGCTGGAGCGCCTGGACGATGCCGTTGGCGACCTCGTCACAGGCGGTGATGCCACCGAAGACGTTGACGAACACGGACTTGACGTCCGGGTCGCCGAGGATGATCTCCAGGCCGTTCGCCATGACCGCGGCGGAGGCGCCGCCGCCGATGTCGAGGAAGTTGGCGGGCTTCACGCCACCGTGGTTCTCACCGGCGTACGCGACGACGTCGAGGGTGCTCATGACGAGACCCGCGCCGTTGCCGATGATGCCGACCTCGCCGTCGAGCTTGACGTAGTTGAGGTTCTTCTCCTTGGCGGCGGCCTCGAGCGGGTTGGCCGCCGCGTGGTCGACGAGCGCCTCGTGGTCCGGCTGGCGGAACTCGGCGTTCTCGTCGAGGGAGACCTTGCCGTCGAGGGCGATGACCTTGCCGGAGGCGACCTTGGCGAGCGGGTTCACCTCGACGAGGAGGGCGTCCTCCTTGATGAAGGTGTCCCACAGCGTCACCAGGATCTCGGCGACCTGCTCCGCGACCTCGGCCGGGAACTTCGCCTGCGCGACGATCTCGCGGGCCTTCTCGATCGAGACGCCCTCATTGGCGTCGACCGGCACCTTGGCCAGGGCCTCGGGGTTCTCCTCCGCCACGACCTCGATCTCCACGCCGCCCTGGACGGACGCCATGGCGAGGAAGGTGCGGTTCGTGCGGTCGAGGAGGTACGAGACGTAGTACTCCTCGACGATCTCGGGTGCGGTCTCGGCGATCATCACCTTGTGGACCGTGTGGCCCTTGATGTCCATGCCGAGGATGTCCGTCGCCCGGGCGACGGCCTCGTCCGGGGTGGCGGCGAGCTTGACGCCGCCGGCCTTGCCTCGGCCGCCGACCTTCACCTGGGCCTTGACGACGGACTTGCCGCCAAGACGCTCGGTCGCCTCGCGGGCTGCCTCAGGCGTGTCGATGACTTCACCGGCCAGCACCGGTACACCGTGCTTGGCGAAGAGGTCCCTCGCCTGGTACTCGAACAGGTCCACGCGCGTCCGTCCCTATCAGTGATCTCGCGGTTCGTTGTCTGCGTGGGCGTGCCGCGAAGGGCAACGTGACGTCCGCTGTCACAAGGGTGGCGCACACGATGTCCGAGCGCGCGGCATGTCCGTCTCGCAGGTTATCGCCGCTGGACGCGGGTCCCTAAATCGCAGATCACACCTGAGCGGTGATACCTGTCACAGATCGGGCCGGACGGGACCCCACCAGGCTGGGGTTTGCCTGGTGAGGCCCCTCTGACGGCCCCGAAGGGCCCAGGGCGGACGGCCCCCACCCCAATGGGGGCCGTCCGGCCCTTCCGCGGGATGACGGCCGGGGGGTCCGGTGGATTCCGGTCCTCCGGCCCATGGCCTCGCGGAAGCGGTCGGGCCGCCACCGCCGCGCGCCGCCCGGGCCGGCCGGGCGGTCCTGCGCTGCGGTGCGGTGGTGCAGTCCGGTGACATCGGGTGGCACTGGGCGACCAGGCGTCACGCGGTCGTGGCGTGGTGCGGTGTGCGGTCGTGGCGTGGTGCGGTGTGCGGCGGGGCACTTCCGTCATGCCCATGCCCATTCAGGTGCCCCGGTCATGCGGTGCCGTGCCTGCCGGACCGTGCCGAACCGCGTGTCGGGGGGGGGGGGGGGGGGGAGGCGGCTCCGCTACGGCACCGAGCCGAAGGCGGGGCCGTCCGCGGGGACACCGCGGTGCCACGGACGCCGTACCGCCCTACCGGCGCGGGCTGACGCGCCGACCGGCACGGGCGCGACGGCTCCGCCGAGCCCGTCCGCCGTCGTCATCCGGTCGGGCGCGCCCCGTGCGCGCCGTCCGGCGGCACACCGACTCCGCGGCGGGCGTCAGCCGGGGAAGAGGGGAACGTCCCGGTTGCGGTCCCGCGTCGCGCCCGTCGTCGTCGCGGCCGGGACGCCGCGCCCAAGGCGCTGGATGGTTCCGCGGTCCGGCGCGACGGCGGGGACCGGTGCGTGGCGCTGGGCCGTGTCGTCGAGAGCGGACCGGCCGCCGGCGTCACCGCTCTCGCCGGACGGGTGCGGGCGCCGGGCGCCCGCCCGGCCCGCACCCGCCCCGTCGGGGCGGGGCTTCGCCACGGCGTTCCCGCTCCGCACCCCGGCCGGCACCGGCCCGTACGTCGC
This sequence comes from Streptomyces sp. NPDC048566, assembly GCF_043199735.1. NCBI lineage: Bacteria > Bacillati > Actinomycetota > Actinomycetes > Kitasatosporales > Streptomycetaceae > Streptomyces > Streptomyces sp. NPDC048566. The sequence goes on along the minus strand of NZ_JBICWL010000009.1, from coordinate 210,356 downwards.
CGGAACCGTCGGCGCGGCGGCCGGCACGGCGGCGGGGGACCCGTTCGGCGCTGCCGCGCCACCGGCGACCGCTTCCGGCCGCGCCCCGCGGACCGCTCCGGCCGCACCGGGCCACTCCACCCGCGCACCACGCGGCGGCGCCGCGGACTCGACCCGGGACGGGTTCGTCGCGTCGGCACCCGACGGGGGCGCCGGCAGGACGGGGAGCGAAGGGAGAGGCCCCTCGACGGCTGCGAGGACCGGGAGCACCAGGTCCTGGACCGAGCGCTCCAGCACGGGAAGGAGGGGCTCGCCGGTCACGGTCGCCGCCGTCGTCCGCCGCACCGCCTCGACCACCGATCGCACGGTCCCGTCGACCAGGCCGACACCGGAGTCCACGGCCCCGAGGTCGACGAGCCCGAGACCTTCGGGCCCGAGATCGACGGGCCCGAGATCGACGGGCCCGAGATCGACGGGAGCGGAGCGGAGGAAGGAGGCCGGCGTGGACGGGACGACGGACGCGGCGGAGGGGAGGTGCGGGACGGGCGCCGGGACGGGCGCCTGCTGCAGGGTTGCGAGCGTGCGCGATCCCGTCGCGCCGCCGCCCGGAACGCCCCGCGTCCCGTCCGACGCCGCCGCTCCGTACCCGGTCGCGTCGGCCGTCTTCGCAGCCTCGGCCGGACTCCCCACCACGGGCAGGTTCGTCACCTCGGCCGGATTCGTCACCTCGGGCAGGTTCGTCGCCTCGGGCAGCACCTTCGCAACCTCGGCCGGGTTCGCCACCACGGGCAGGTTCGTCACCTCGGCCGGATTCGCCACCTCGGGCAGCACCTTCGCAAACTCGGCCGATCCCGCAGCCTCGGCCGGATTCGTCACCTCAGGCAGCTTGTTCGCAGCCTGGGCTGATCCCGCCACCTCGGTCGGTCGCGCCACCTCGGCCGGTCGTGTCGCCCGGGTTCGCTCGGTCACACCGGTCCGCTCGTCGCGCGCCGCCGCCACCGCCACCGCGCCGTCGGCTCGACGCACCTGGCCGGCCCGCACGGCCGGGATCGGCAGCCGGTCCGCCAGGGCGCGGGGCGCGGAGAGCACGCCGGCCGCGTCGGCCGCCGCCTGTCGCGTCGGCCGGGCCGGGGACGCCGGCCCTTCGGCGGCGTGGGCCTGGCCTCCGAGGAGGAAACCGAGCGCCGGCAGCACACCGGCCAGCAGCACCGCTCGGAGCGCGTACCGGCCCGCCGTACCGCGCGCGGGGCGCGGGACGGCATCCGACGACGCCACTGAGCGGGACAAGACGGGGAGGGTCCTCCCGTGCGAAGGGACACGAAGGGGCCGCGGACGAACGCGGGGCCGCGCACCGGACCGGCCCGGCCGCGGTCCGCGAGCAGGCGGCGGAACGGGACGCTTCGGCCGCTTCGATCCTCGCACGGGACTCCCGAGGTGGCGCAAGTCCCCTGTTACCGTTGGGTATTCATGTCCGGTATGCGGCAAGTCGTCATCGCGGGTCCGGTATCGGAAGCGGCCGTTTCTCGATCGCCGCCGCCATGACCTCGGGAAACAGATCGGGCGTGCAGGCGAACGCCGGTGCGTCGAGCGCGGCCAGGGCGGCGGCGTGCTCCCGGTCGTATGCGGGCGCGCCCTCGTCGGACAGCGCGAGCAGCGTCACGAACTGCACCCCCGACGCCTTCATCGCCGCGACCCGCTTCAGCATCTCGTCCCGGATGCCGCCCTCGTACAGGTCGCTGATCAGGACGACGACGGTGTCGGCGGGCCGGGTGATCTGCGACTGGCAGTACGCGAGCGCCCTGTTGATGTCGGTACCGCCGCCGAGCTGCGTGCCGAAGAGGACGTCGACGGGATCGTCGAGCTGGTCGGTGAGGTCGACGACCGCCGTGTCGAAGACGACGAGCCGGGTGGCGATCGACCGCATCGAGGCGAGGACCGCTCCGAACACGGACGCGTAGACGACGGACGCGGCCATCGACCCCGACTGGTCGATGCAGAGGACGACGTCCTTCTTCACCGACTGGGAGGCCCGCCCGTAGCCGATCAGCCGCTCGGGCACGATCGTGCGCTGCTCGGGCAGGTAGTGCCGGAGGTTCGCGGCGATCGTGCGGTTCCAGTCGATGTCGTGGTGGCGGGGCCGGCTGATCCGGGCGCTGCGGTCGAGCGCGCCGGTCAGGGTCGCCCGGGTACGGGTCGCCAGTCGCTTCTCCAGGTCCTCGACCACCCGGCGCACCACGGCTCGCGCGGTCTCCTTGGTCGTCTCCGGCATGGCCTTGTTCAACGACAGGAGTGTGCCCACGAGATGGACGTCGGCCTCCACCGCCTCCAGCATCTCGGGCTCCAGGAGCAGCGCGGAGAGTCCGAGCCGGTCGATGGCGTCCCGCTGCATCACCTGGACGACGGAGGACGGGAAGTAGGTCCGGATGTCGCCGAGCCAGCGGGCGACGCTCGGTGCCGAGGCGCCGAGCCCGGCGGAACGGTCCTTCCCCCGACGTCCCCCGCCCTCCTTCCCGTAGAGCGCGCCGAGCGCCCCGTCCATCGCCGCGTCCGTCCCGGAGAGCGCGCACCCGGTGCCGTCGGCGTCGCCGCCGCCGAGCACCAGCCGCCAGCGGCGCAGCCGCTCGTCCCCGGCACGCGTTGCCGACTCGTTCATGGGGTCACCCTCGCAAGCTCGTTGTCGTGGCGTGCCGGGCCGGTCCGTCCGGTGGACGGGGCCTCGGTGCCGGCCGTGCCGTCGGTTGCGCTGCCGGCCCCGGAGCCGGCCCGCGGCCCGCCGTCGGGTCCCGGCCCGGAGCCTTCCCCCGCACCCGCTGCCGGGCCGGCGGCACCGGTCCCGGCGGCGGCCGGCTCGCCGAGGCCGAGCAGCTGGGCCAGTACCGGGAGGACGGCCTGCGCCCGCCCGGTGTCGAGGTCGGGGGCGAAGCCGGCGAGACCGGAACCGGCGACCGCGGCGGCCGTCCGGGCCGCCGGGCCGCGCCGGACGAGTTCGCCCAGGGTGCGGTGCACTCCCGCCTCGTACGCCGAGAACGTCCGCCGCAGCAGCGGCAGCACGTCGGTGAACGCGTCCGCGGGCACCGCGGTCAGCCAGGTGTCGACGAGTCCGAGGAGGCGTTCGTCATGTACCAGCAGCATGCCGCCGCCCGAGGCGCCGCCGACGAAGCCCTCGATCCAGGTGGCCGCGTCGGCCGGCTCGGTGCCCGGGGACAGCACCAGGCCCATGAGCCGTGCCGCCTCGTCCGCGGCCAGCTCGCCCTCGTCCAGCAGGAGCCGGACCGCGCGGCCCCTGACCACGCCCGGCACGGTGTCCCGCACGGCGAGGGTGCGCAGGACGGCGTGCCAGCGATCTCGGACGCCGCCGCGCCCGCCGTGGGCCGCGCCGTCGTCGCCGGTGGTCTCGCCGAGCAGCCGCACCGCCCCGTGCACCGCGTCCACGTGGCCGCGCATCTCCGCCGCGGCGTCCGGGTCCAGAGCGGCGCACGCGGGCGGCAGGCCGACGAAGACGCGCTCGGCGAGACCGGCGGCGACCTCGGCGAGGGCGTGGGTGTCGGTTCCGCGCACGTCGCCGTAGCGCAGGGATCGGACGAGTGCCGGCAGGGCCTGCGCGAGGTGGCCGACGTCGGCGTCGAGGGCGGCCCGGTCGGCGAGCACCCGCATCACCACGGGCAGTGCGTCGGGGAGTTCGGCGAGAAGGCAGCGTTCGGCGAGCGCGGTGACGTCGGCGAGGGCGGGCGCGGCGACCGCGTCCGCCTCGGCCTTGGCGGTCGCCGCGGCCAGGACGGTCGTGCCCCACACGCCGGCCTCGGCGACCCGCACGGACAACTCCGGCTGCCAGCGCAGCCGCCAGGTCTCCCGGAAGGTGCCGGTGCCGGCGCGGGAAGCGGTGGGCTCGCCCCAGCCGACGCCGAGCAGACGCAGCCGGTGCAGCAGCCTGCCGCGGCCCGCGTCGGTCTCCTTGCGCAGGTCGAGTTCGAGTTCCCGCTCTCTCGCCTCGGGCTTGAGCCGCAGTCCGCGCTGCGACCGCGTCAGGTCGCGTTGCAGCGGCACGGCGGGAGCGGACGGCGGCACCTCCCCGAGGACGTCGCCGACGACGAGTCGGTCGCGCACCAGCGCGAGCGGGACGTCCGAGCCCTCGCACATCACCGCGCGGACGGCGTCGGTCGTCTCGGTCAGCCCGGCGAGCGGGCGTCCGCGCATCGCGGCGAGCGTGTCCGCCAGCCGGACGGCCTCGATGACGTGGGCCGAGGAGACGCCGCGGTCCTCGTCGCGCAGCAGCCGGGCGACCTTCGTCATCCAGCGGGCGATCGGCCGGTCGGCGGCGCCGAAGAGGTGCCCGTACCACCCGGGGGAGTCGATGCCCGCCCCGTATCCGCTGGAGCGGGCGAGCCTGCGGTGGGTCCAGGGCACCCAGGTCAGGTCGGTCTTCACCTTCGGCAGGCCCTTCAGCAGCGCCCGGTCCGCGCCGACGGCGGCCTTCCTCCGCAGCGCGGGCACGTGCCAGGCCCCGCACACCACGGCGACGTCGTCCCCGAACTCGCGCTGCGCCGAACGGATCTGGAGCCGCATGTACGCCTCGCGCACCCCGTCCCGCTCGTGTCCGCCGGTTCCGTAGGTCTCGCGCAGGGCGGTCATCGCCTCTTCCAGCACGGTGAACGGGGCGAACGGGTCGCCCGCCGTCTCGGACCGGTGCTCGACCACGTCCTCCCACCAGCGCTCCGGGTCGTCGTACCCCGCGGTCTCGGCGAGCACCGCGAGCGCGTCGACCCGCACGGCCTCGGCGGCGGCATCGGCCTCCTGCCGGGCGGGGTTCCCGGCGTGCTCCGGTGGGCCGGTTCCGCTCGCCGGATCGGGCGGACCGCCGCTCCCGGCCGGACCCGCCGGGTCGGCTGCGCCCCGGGGACGGGCGGCGTCCGCGGGTGCACGGGGAGCGGAGCCGTCCGGCGCCGCGGCGCCGGGGGCGCCGGGCGGGGTGCCGGCCGGCCGCTCCTCCGCCGCGCGGGCCGTCTCCGGCTCGTAGGCCAGCGAGTGGGCCGCGGGGAGGTCGACGAAGCGGGCCGGCACCCCGTGGTCCAGGGCCCAGCGGAGCGCGACCCACTCGGGGGAGAACTCGGCGAGCGGCCAGAAGGCCGACCGGCCCGGTTCGTCGACGGCGTGGGCGAGGAGCGCGACCGGGGGCCGCATGTCCGGGTCCGCGGCCAGGTGCACGAGCGGGTCCGCCTCGGGTGGCCCCTCGATGAGGACGACCCGCGGTCCGGCCGCCTCCAGCGCGGCGCGTACGGCGCGGGCCGAGCCGGGCCCGTGATGCCGTACGCCCAGCAGCAGGGGCCCCGGGCGCCGGTCGGCCCCCGGCGGCGGGCCGCCGGCCGCCCCGCCCTCGGGCAGTCCGCTCATGCGCTCACCTCGCGGCAGGCCCGGTAGAAGTCCTTCCAGCCCTCGCGCTCGCGGACGACCGCCTCCAGGTACTCCTGCCAGATCACCCGGTCGGCCGCCGGATCGCGGACGACGGCGCCGAGGACGCCCGCCGCGACGTCGCCGGCGCGCAGGACTCCGTCGCCGAAGTGGGCCGCCAGGGCGAGTCCGTTGGTGACGACGGAGATCGCCTCCGCCGTGGACAGGGTGCCGCTCGGCGACTTGAGCTTCGTCCGGCCGTCGGCGGTGATCCCGTCCCGCAGCTCGCGGAAGACCGTGACGACGCGGCGGATCTCCTCGACGCCCTCGGGTACCGCGGGCAGGTCGAGGGACCTGCCGATCTGGTCGACCCGGCGCGAGACGATGTCGACCTCGGCGTCGGCGCTCTCGGGCAGCGGCAGCACCACCGTGTTGAAGCGGCGGCGCAGCGCGCTCGACAGTTCGTTGACCCCGCGGTCGCGGTCGTTGGCCGTGGCGATCAGGTTGAACCCGCGGACGGCCTGCACCTCCTGGCCCAACTCCGGTATGGGCAGGGTCTTCTCGGACAGGATCGTGATGAGGCCGTCCTGCACGTCCGCGGGCACGCGGGTCAGCTCCTCGACGCGCGCCGTCATGCCCTCCGCCATCGCCCGCATGACGGGGCTCGGCACGAGGGCGTCCCGGCTGGGCCCGTGGGCGAGCAGCCGGGCGTAGTTCCAGCCGTAGCGGATGGCCTCCTCCGGGGTGCCGGCCGTGCCCTGGACGAGCAGCGTCGAGTCGCCGCTGACCGCGGCGGCCAGGTGCTCCGACACCCAGGTCTTGGCGGTCCCGGGCACGCCGAGCAGCAGCAGCGCCCGGTCGGTGGCGAGGGTGGTGACGGCGACCTCGACGATGCGGCGCGGCCCCACGTACTTGGGCGTGATCACCGTGCCGTCCGGCAGGGTGCCGCCGAGCAGGTAGGTGGCCACGGCCCACGGCGACAGCCGCCAGCGGGCCGGGCGCGGCCGGTCGTCCTGCGCGGCCAGCGCGGCGAGTTCGGCGGCGAAGGCGTGCTCGGCGTGCGGTCGCAGCGCCTCGCCTTCCGCGACTCCCCCGCTCCCCGCGCTCCGTCCGCTCGCGGCGGCCCCCGCGGTCGTCTCCGCGCGCTGCGCGGACGTCGGTTCAACGGACACGGACATGGCTCGGTCCCCCTCCAGCTCGGCCGGTTTCGGATCTGGCTCCACCGTGCACCACACCACTGACAATCGGCTCTGACCTGCGCGAACGACCTCGGAACGGCCGATTGTCAGTGGCCCGATCTACCTTCGGACGCATGACACAGCAGGCGGTGCGCTGGACGGCGGATCAGGTGCTGGCACTGGCGCCTGACGCCGCGTCACGCAAGGCGGGGAGCAAGCTCGGCGCGGCCGGACCGTGGTCGCAGCCGGGCAGTTCGGACGAGGGGGCGGTGTGGGGACTGTGCAAGGGAAGCGGCAGTACGCCGTACCGGACGGTGGTGGACGTCGCGGGCGCCGCGGGGCCGGCGTACAAGTGCAGTTGCCCGAGCCGGAAGTTCCCGTGCAAGCACGCGCTGGGACTGCTGCTGCTCTGGTCGGGCGAGGACGGTGCGGTGGCTCCGGGGCGGGCGCCGGACTGGGCCGAGGAGTGGCTGGCCGGGCGGCGCGCTCGCGGCCGGGAGGGGAGGGCGGGGGCCGGGGCGCCCGGGGCATCCTCGTCGGGTGATGCCGGGGCCGCGCGGCGGCGGGCGGAGCGCCGGGCCGAGCGGATCGGCGCGGGGACGGTGGAGCTGGAGCAGCGGCTGGCCGATCTGGTGCGCGGCGGCCTCGCCGCGGCGGAGCGCGCCGGGTACGGGATGTGGGAGGAGACGGCGGCCCGGATGGTCGACGCGCAGGCGCCCGGTCTGGCTTCCCGGGTACGGGAGTTGGGTGCGATCCCGGCGTCGGGTCCCGGCTGGCCGGAGCGCCTGCTGGAGGAGTGCGCCCTGCTGCACCTGCTGGACCAGGGCTGGCTGCGCCGCGCGGAGCTGCCGCAGGACCTCGCCGCGACGGTGCGTTCGCGGGTCGGGCTGCCCGCGGCGGCCGACGGACCGCCGGTGCGCGACCGCTGGCTGGTGCTCGCGCAGTACGACACGGCGGACGCGAAGCTCACCACGCGCCGGATCTGGCTGCACGGCACCGGCACGGGCCGTACCGCCCTCCTGCTGTCCTACGGAGCGGCCGGCCGGGCTCCCGAGCAGGCGCTTCCGGTGGGTCTGGCCTTCGAGGCGGAGGTGTCCTCGTATCCGGGCGCGGGCCGGCTGCGGGTGGCTCTGGGCGAGCGCTTCTCGCCTCCCGTGCCCTCGGCCACCCGCCCCGCGGGCCTGACCGCCGCCGAGGCGGCCACCCGCTACGGGGAGGCGCTGTGCGCCGATCCCTGGCTGGAGTCGTGGCCGGTCACGCTGGGCCCCGTCATACCGACACCGGACGGAGACTCCTGGCAACTGGCGGACGCGGAAGGCGAGTTCGCGCTCCCTCTGGCACCGTCCTCGCGGTCGCGCCCCGAGCTGTGGCGGCTGGTCGCCCTCTCCGGCGGAGCACCGGTCACGGTCTTCGGCGAGTGCGGCCACCGCGGCTTCGCTCCCCTGACGGCGTGGCCGCAGGGCGGGGGCGAGGCGGTGCCGCTGTGCTGAGCACCGGCGCGCGGCGGGCGGTCCCGGCCACCGCGGCCGACGCTTCCACGTGCCCCAGTCACCCGATCGGGAGCCGTGCGGCGGAGGCGGGCCCCTCCCCTTGTCCGGGCCCGTTACCTCTCGCCCCGCCGCCATCGCAACCGGCGCTCCTCCGCGGACCGCACGCCGGACGGGCGGGCGCGCCGCCTGGCCGCCCTGCCGTCGGCGTCCGACGCCATCCCGCCCGCCCTGCCGTCGGCGTCCCGCGCCGTCCCGCCCGCCGCCCGATGCCCTCTCCGGGGAAAGGACGCCCATGAACGCCACACCCGCTTCGACCACCGCGACCGGCCCGGGAGCCGGCTCCGACCCCCGTTCCGGCCCCGCCCCCGATGCCGGCTCCGGCTCGGCCTCCGACTCCCGCTCCCACTCCGTCTCAGCCCCCGACTCCGACTCCCACTCCGTCTCAGCCCCCGACTCCGGCTCCGGCTCCCTTCTCGGCTCGGGTTCCTGGGAGGAACTCGTCACCTCGGCCCTGCTGGGGACCGAGCGGCGCACACCGCCCGTGCGGGGGGCGGGACGGGCCGCGCCGGTGGCCCTGCTGGACGCGGCCGCGACGGAGACCGTGCGGCGCAGGGCGGGGGTGCGGCCGGCCCGTGCGGCGGCCCGTCTGGAGCCCGCCGCGCCCGACCGGCGGACGGCGTTGCCGCCGGCCGCCGCCCGCAGGCTGGCGATGCTCCTCGCGGACCGGCCCGGCACGGGCGGCGGGGGCCGCCGGGGAGCGGCCCCCGATCTCATGGAACTGCTGCCTCAGTGGCTGGCCCTGGCGAACGCCCGCGGATTCGCGGCGCCCCCGCAGTCGCTGCCCGCGCTGCTCGACGCCGCCCGGGCACGCACGGACCTGCGCCCGGCGGCCCTGGCCTTCGCCGGGCCGCGGGCGCTGTGGCTGGCCCGGCTGAACCCGGAGTGGCGGTTCGCGCTGCGGTCGGCCGCCGGGGGCGGCGCCGCGCTGCCGGAGGCGGCGGAGGCCGACCGGGTCCGGCGGCTCTGGGAGGAGGGGCTGTTCGCCGAGCGGGTGGCCCTGCTGACCGCGGTCCGAGCCCGGAATGCGCGCGCGGCACGGGAGTTGCTGGAGTCGACGTGGGCGACGGAGCGGGCCGAGGACCGTCTGATGTTCCTCGACTCGCTGCGGTCCGGGCTGGCCGCCGAGGACGAGCCGTTCCTGGAGCGGGCCCTGTCGGATCGCAGCCGCACGGTGCGGGCCACGGCGGCGGAGCTGCTCTCCGCGCTGCCCGCGTCCGCGCTCGCCGGGCGGATGGCGTCCCGGGCCGCCTCGTGCGTGGCCGTCGACCGGCTGCGCGGCACTCCGGCGATCGTGGTCGAGGCGCCGCACGAGTGCGACGCCGGCATGGAGCGCGACGGCGTCGTGCCGAAGCCGCCGGCGGGCCGGGGCGAACGCTCCTGGTGGCTGGGCCAGGTGGTGGAGGCCGCACCGCTCGACTGCTGGCGGCAGCGGTTCGGGGGCCGTTCGGCGGAGGAGATCGTCGCGCTACCGGTGGCCGACGACTGGCGTAAGGAGCTGCACGCGGCCTGGTGCCGGGCGGCGGTGCGGCAGCGGGACCCCGGCTGGTCGCGGGCGCTGCTCGGGTCCCCCTCGGCGCCGGAGGCGGGGGGTCCGGGGGCGGTGTCGCTGGCGGAGCGTTCCCGGCTCCTGGGGACGCTGGACGCCGACGAGCGGGCGCGGTGGGTGGCCGGTTTCATCGGGACGCACGGGCTGTCGGAGGCGTTCCAGCTGCTCGGGGTGTGCGCGGTGCCGTGGGCCGGGAGCCTCGGCGGGGCGGTGGTCGACGCACTGGACATCGCCCGGGACGCGGGGAGCTATCCGTGGAGCTTCAGTGGCGTGATGGGACTGGCCGAGCGGTGTCTCGATCCCGCGGAGGCGGCACGGCTGGACGCTCTCACCTCGGTCCCGGACGAGCGGGAGAACGCGGCACCCGGCGCCGGCGACTACTGGTCCGAGGCGTTCCAGCGGCTGGTCACGACGCTGCGGCTACGGGCGGCGATGGCCGCGGAGCTGACACCCGCCGGCGGGGCCGGGCCGACCGACCCGGCGCGCGGGCAGTGAGGTCGCGGGTCCCGAACGGCCCCCGGCCCCCGGCTCCCGCCCGGCGACCGCGGGCCCCGGGACCACGCGGGACACCCGCTCCCGGAACCGCGCGGCGGCGGATGTCGCCGTCCGCGGGCACGCGTCCGACCCCGGAGACGTTCCGCCGGGCCCGGGCGGGCCGAGGAACCGAGGTCCGGGGCGCCGGCCGGAGCGCGCGGGCAACCCGCTTCCGGGCCCGCACGGGCCACGTGGGACCGCGCGAGGCGAGCGCCACCGCGGGCACGCGTCCGACCCCGGAGACGTTCCGCCGGGCCCGGGCGGGCCGAGGAACCGAGGTCCGGGGCGCCGGCCGGAGCCCCTCGGAGCCGGGGTCCGGGGGCCCGACGAGGTCGACGGCATCAGACGCCGGCGGGCTGCCGTACGTTCTCCGGACCCCGCGATGCCGAACGGAGCCGAACGGAGCCGACGGCGTCAGGCGCCGGAGGAGCCGGACGGAGTCGGCGGCATCAGGCGCCGCAGGAGCCGGACGGAGTCGGCGGCACCAGGGGCCGACGAGTTGCCGTACGTTCTCCGGACCCCGCGAAGCCGAACGGAGCCGGACGGGGTCGGAGGTACCAGGCACCGGCGGAGCCGGGCGGCGTCAGGCGCCGGCGGGCTGCCGCACGTTCTCCCGGACCCAGTCGACGATCGTCGTGGTCGTCGCGCCCGGGGTGAAGATCTCCGCGACACCCTTCTCCTTGAGCGGGGCGATGTCCGCCTCGGGGATGATCCCGCCGCCGAAGACCTTGATGTCCTCGGCCTCGCGCTCCGTGAGCAGGTCGATGACGGCCGCGAACAGCGTGTTGTGGGCACCGGAGAGGATGGACAGGCCGATCGCGTCGGCGTCCTCCTGGATCGCGGTGTCGACGATCTGCTCGGGGGTCTGGTGGAGCCCGGTGTAGATGACCTCCATGCCGGCGTCGCGCAGCGCCCGCGCGATCACCTTGGCCCCGCGATCATGGCCGTCGAGCCCCGGCTTCGCGACCACCACGCGGATCGGTCCGGCTGCCACACCCATCACTGCCTCCATGAAGCGAGAACACCGACTCAACGACTACACCAACGACGACGGACGGCACCCGCGGCGGGTGCCGCGATCACCGACGGCGACCGCCGGCGACCACGAAACGTCACCACCGGTCACCAGGCGTGAGCGACCGGTCGCTGTCGACCGCCGACACCTACCGACCACGGACACCTATCGCCCGTTCGTACCCCTGTCGCCCCCGGGCAGGCGGATCGCATCCGAAGGACCGTGGGTGCCAGGCGGCACAAGCGTTCCGGGCCAGTGTGGACCACGGAAGTGAACGAACGTTATCGCCAGCATCCCGTAACCGGCAGTTTCGCGACGGAGACCGAGGGGGAAATCACACAGTGGGACAAGTTCGCCGCGCACGGTTCCGTATCGCGGCACCGGCGCCGCACCCAGGTGCGGCGTGCGGGCCACGCCGGAGCCGGCGCAAGGAGAGCCGCCGATCAGGTGGCCCCGCCACCGCGCCGTCAGCGGGACAGCGTGGTGCCGAGGCACCCCGGCGAGGGCACGACGGCGCCCGGTACGCGTCGTCCGCCACCGCCGGCACCCCGGTCAGGGCTGTCCACTAGGGCACACGGGGGACGGAGTGGTCCTGCCGCGTGCCGACGGGAGGTCGGCCATGAAGGTCCCTGGGACGGTATCGCCCTTTCTGCCCCTCTGTCAGCGTCTGTTTCCGACGAAACTCGCCGGGCTCTCGGTGGCCCTGCTGAAGGCGACGGCTCTGGAGTTCGCGATCCTCGCCGGGCACCTCCTGCTCTATCCCTCCGGCATCACCCAGGAACGCCGCGTCACGCCCGCGCTGCCCTCCCCCGAGGACGACACCACCGCCCGGCTGCCCGCCCACGACAGGCCGCCGGTGGTCCTGCTGCACGGCTTCATCGACAACCGCTCGGTCTTCCTCCTGCTGCGCCGCAACCTCGCCCAGCACGGCCGGCAGCACATCGAGTCGCTGAACTACTCGCCGCTGACGTGCGACATCCGCACCGCGGCGGAGCTGCTGGGCCGCCACATCGAGGAGATCTGCGCGCGCACCGGCCACGACCGCGTGGACGTCGTGGGCCACAGCCTCGGCGGCCTGATCGCCCGCTACTACGCGCAGTGCCTCGGCGGCGACCGGCACGTCCGCACGCTCGTCACGCTCGGCACACCGCACGCGGGGACCCGGGTCGCCCCGCTGATGAACGCGCACCCGATCGTCCGGCAGATGCGCCCCGGCTCCACGGTCATCGAGGAGCTGGGCGGGCCCGCCGCGGGCTGCCGCACCCGGTTCGTCGGCTTCTGGAGCGATCTGGACCACCTGATGGACCCGCTGGAGTCGGCCTGCGTGGAGCATCCCGATCTGCTCGCGCAGAACGTCCGGGTGAGCGGCGTCGGGCATCTCGCGCTGCCGGTGCACCCGGCCGTCGCGACCGGCATCCGGCAGGCGCTCGACACGACGGAGCCGGCGACGCGTTCCGCGGCCCGCCGTGGCGGTCTGACGGTCGCCTGAACCGCCTTTCAGCACCCCTCGGCTTCGAACACTCATCGAACGCCAGGCCAAAGCCTCGCCCACCCTCCCCCGAAACACGGCCGAATGCCCGTTTCCTGCGCGGGGGAAACCTGCCGAAGATTGTCGCGCCCGCATACCGCCGGGTACAGTCGCCGCACTGCTCTGCCAGCCCCTGTTGTCGAGGCGAAAGAGAAGTTGGTGAACGACCGTCACCCGTCGGGGACAGCAACTCCCCCGGCCCCGGCTTCCGATGCGGCCTCGGCGCTCTACGCGCCGTACGGCGGGCAGGAAGCCCAGTACGGTGACGTCACCGGGTACGGCGCCCAGGCCACCGCGACCTTCGACTCCGGCGCGTACCCCACGGCCTTCGCCACCGACCCCCTCTTCGGCGAACTGCCGGGCCAGGCGGGCGGAACCGGCGCCTACGACGCCACGCAGTGGACCACCGGCGCCCAGCAGACGGCGTCCTGCGATCCGTACGCGGCGCAGCACCGGGGCGCCTACGACACCGGCGCGTACGACACGACCGCCTGGGGCGCCGGCCACCAGCAGATCGCCGACATCCCCGCGCAGCATCCGGCCCACGACACCTCGGGCCAGTGGGACGCGAGCGCCTGGCTCCTTCCCGAGCAGCAGCTCGACGGGATGCACCAGTGGAACGCCGCCACGCAGGAGACGGGCGCCTGGGACGCGACGCAGTGGAACACCGTCCCGGGCCAGGACGCCTACGGGGCGTACGAGCATCCGCCGACCGAGGTCTACGAGCAGCCGGGCGCCGACGCGTACGCGCACCCGCCCACCGAGGTCTACGAGCAGCAGGCCGAACCGGTGGCCGCGGTCCCCTTCGACCAGCAGGCGACCGCCACCTTCGAGCAGGCCGACGCCTACGGCCGGCCGGACTCCCCGGAGGACGGATCCGACGAGGCCGGCCACCCGTCCGGGACGGGGTTCCCGCACGAGGAGGGCGACGAGCGCGGCGCCCGGGACGGCTTCGAGGCGTACGAGGCGTACGGCGACGAGCCCGGGACGCACCTCATCGACGGCATGGAGGAGGTCGCCCCGGCGCCGCGCGCCGCGTCCCGGTCGGCCTCCCGCTCCCGCCGACGCTCTCCCGCGAAACGTTCCGCCCTGCTGACCGTCGCGGTGCCCTCGGCCTGTGTGATGGGTGTCGCGGGGATCGCGGTGGCCTCCGTGGGCGGTACCGGCGGGGACAACACCAAGGACACGGCGGCCAGCGCCTCGGACACCGCCTCGGTCAAGCCGTCGACCGCGAACAACAAGCTGGACACCCAGTTGCAGAGCCTGTCCGCGGGCGCGGACGACTTCGCCGACCGGGCGAGCCGCACGCAGGAGCGCATCGACCTGAAGGCGCAGCAGGTCCTGGAGAAGAAGAAGGCGGCGGAGGAGGCGGCCCGCAAGGAGCGGCTGCGTCCGAAGTTCGCCCTTCCCGTGGCGCAGCGGGGGCTCAGCGCCTACTTCGGCCAGGCGGGCATCAACTGGATGTCGGTGCACACCGGCATCGACTTCCCCGTGTCGTACGGAACGCCGGTGATGTCCGCGACCGACGGGACCGTCCGGACGCAGTGGAACAGCGCCTACGGCAACATGATGATCGTGACCGCGAAGGACGGGACGGAGACGTGGTACTGCCACCTCTCCACGTACAAGGTGTCCTCCGGTACCACCGTGAAGGCCGGTGACCAGATCGCCTTCTCCGGGAACTCCGGCAACTCCACCGGCCCGCACCTGCACTTCGAGGTCCGCCCGGCCGGCGGTGCGGCGATCGACCCGCTGCCGTGGCTGCGCAGCCACGGGCTGGACCCCACGTAACCCGGCGCGCGGCTCGCCGCACGGTCGTCTCCGCGGCCCGGCCCCCCGGCGTCTGCCCGGACGGCCTGTTGACGCCGTGCCTCCCGGCCCGTGATTCCGCCGGCCGCCTTCCGTCCCCCTGAGCCGTCGTCCGCGGCGCGCGCGGGCGCCGCGGCCGGGCCGGTCGTGCGGCGGCCGGGCCGGAGGCGCGTCTCACCGGCGCGGGCGGTCCGGATCGCGCACCGCGGTCCGGACCCCGTGTCGGGCCGGCCGGACTACAGCTTCTCCACCGGCGCGTACCGCAGCAGGAGCCGCTTCGGCTTCGGTTCGCCGAAGTCGACGGTCGCCTCCGCGTTGGCCCCGGTGCCCTTCACGCCGACGACCGTGCCGAGGCCGAACTGGTCGTGCGTGACGCGGTCGCCGACGGCCAGCGAGACGACCGGCTTCTCGGTGGCCACGCGCCGGGTGGCGAACCCCGACGCGCCCGAGGCCGCGGACCGCGCGCGCGAGGACGACAGGGAGGCGGCGATGCCGGAGACCGGTCCCGCGGGCTGGGAGGAGACGGCGCCGGTGCGCTTCCAGTCGAGGTGCGTCGCCGGGATCTCCTCCAGGAACCGGGAGGGCGGGTTGTACGAGGGCTGCCCCCACGCGCTGCGCATCGAGGACCGGGTGAGATAGAGCCGCTCCCGCGCGCGGGTGATGCCGACGTAGGCCAGGCGGCGCTCCTCCTCCAGCTCCTTGACCTGCCCGAGGGCGCGCATGTGCGGGAAGACGCCGTCCTCCATGCCGGTGAGGAACACCACGGGGAACTCCAGTCCCTTGGCGGTGTGCAGGGTCATCAGGGTGATGACGCCGTTGCCGTCCTCCTCGTCGGGGATCTGGTCGGAGTCGGCGACGAGCGCGACCCGCTCCAGGAACGCGGAGAGTCCGGCCGGGGTCTCGTCCTCGCCGGTCTCCTGCTCGAACTCCAGCGCCACCGCGGCGAGTTCCTGGAGGTTCTCGATCCGGGTCTCGTCCTGCGGGTCGGTCGACGCCTGCAACTCGGCGAGGTAGCCGGTGCGTTCGAGGACGGCCTCCAGGACGGTGGCCGGGCCGGCGCCGGACTCGACGACGGTGCGGAGGTCCTCCATCAGCGTGTTGAAGCGCCGGACCGCGTTCGTCGAGCGGGCGGCCATGCCGTAGGCCTCGTCGACCCGGCGCAGGGCCTGCGCGAAGCTGATCTTCTCGCGCTGCGAGAGGGCGTCGATCATCGCCTCGGCGCGGTCGCCGATGCCGCGCTTGGGCACGTTCAGGATGCGGCGCAGCGGGACGGAGTCCTCCGGGTTGGACAGCACCCGCAGGTAGGCGAGGACGTCCCGGACCTCCTTGCGCTCGTAGAAGCGGACACCGCCGACGACCTTGTAGGGCAGGCCGACGCGGATGAAGACCTCCTCGAAGACGCGGGACTGGGCGTTCGTCCGGTAGAAGACCGCGACGTCGCCCGCCTTGGCCTCGCCCGCGTCGGTGAGGCGGTCTATCTCGTCGGCGACGAACTGCGCCTCGTCGTGCTCGGTGTCCGCGACGTAGCCGGTGATGTTCGATCCGGCGCCCGCGTTCGTCCACAGGTTCTTGGGGCGGCGGGACTCGTTGCGCTCGATGACCGCGTTGGCGGCGGTCAGGATCGTCTGCGTGGAGCGGTAGTTCTGCTCCAGCAGGATGGTCGTCGCGTTCGGGTAGTCCTCCTCGAACTGGAGGATGTTGCGGATGGTCGCACCGCGGAAGGCGTAGATCGACTGGTCGGCGTCGCCCACGACGCACAGTTCGGCGGGCGGCACGTCGAACTCGCTGGGCGGTACGTCGACGGGGTGCTCCGAGGTGCCGACCAGCTCGCGCACGAGCGCGTACTGCGCGTGGTTGGTGTCCTGGTACTCGTCGACCAGGACGTGCCGGAAGCGGCGGCGGTAGTGCTCGGCGACGTCCGGGAAGGCGCGCAGCATGTTGACCGTGGTCATGATCAGGTCGTCGAAGTCGAGCGCGTTGGCCTCGCGCAGACGCGACTGGTACATCGCGTACGCCTGGGCGAGGGTCTTCTCGAAGCCGTCGGCGGCCTGGGCGGCGAAGTCCTCCTCGTCGATCAGCTCGTTCTTCAGGTTCGAGATCTTGGCGCTGAACGACTTCGGCGGGAAGCGCTTGGGGTCGAGATCGAGATCACGGCAGACCAGCGCCATCAGCCGCTTGGAGTCGGCGGCGTCGTAGATCGAGAAGGAGGAGGTGAAGCCGAGGTGCTTGCTCTCGCGGCGCAGGATGCGGACGCAGGCGCTGTGGAAGGTCATCACCCACATGGCGTTCGCCCGCGGGCCCACGAGCTGCTCGACGCGCTCCTTCATCTCGCCCGCGGCCTTGTTCGTGAAGGTGATCGCGAGGATCTGGCCGGGGTGGACCCGGCGCTCGCCGAGCAGGTGGGCGATCCGGTGGGTGAGCACGCGGGTCTTGCCGGAACCCGCGCCCGCCACGATGAGCAGCGGGGAGCCGGAGTGGACGACGGCCGCGCGCTGGTTCTCGTTCAGCCCGTCGAGCAGGGCCGCCGGGTCCACCGCGGGCCGGGCGGCGCCGTCGCGGTAGTACGCGTCGCGGCTCGGCGGCACGTCGAACCGGCCGCCGAACAGGTCGTCCGCGACCGGCTCCGGCGCGTGCTCGTCCTCGGGCGGCGGCGGGTGCTCGTCCTCGTGGGCCGCGGAGGGCTTGAGGTCCGCCAGGAAGCTGTCGTCAAAGAGGCTGCTCATCGCTCTCCGAGTCTAGGCCGCCCCACCGACACACCGCGGCCACCCCGGGAACCCGGCGGGGACGCGGGCGCGCACACGTGACCGGAGGGTGACGGAACGTGCACGTCGCGGGCGGTGCGGCGGGCTCCCGGCGGGGGCCGCGGCGGCCACCGGACCGGACCCGGTCCACCACCCCGAACCGGGTGATACCGCCCGAGTCGGTCGGGTACGGCGCCTCGTGGGGCCAAGGTCACGAAAATGTATCGGGCATATCGCACTCCAACCTTCACACGGACCACACGAGTTGGCTAGCGTGCTGCCAGGCCGCCCGACCGCGACCGGCGAACGTCGCCGGGCCGAGCGGCCTCCGCCGAGTTCGGCCCGCCCGGTGGGCGGCCGGAGCCGGGGACCCACCGACCTGGGGTGAATCGGTCCGTCCGCCGCGAGGGGGCCGCGACCGTAGGGCAAACCTTCCGGAACCACCCGCCCGAACCCGACAGCTAACCCGGTAGGCGGATGACGGAAGGAGTCGCCTCTCTTGGCGTCGCACCGCAAGCCGCGTCCCTCGGGCACGCGCATGGCAGGCATACGGACCCCGGCCCTCGCGACGGCGGCCCTCACCTCCGTGGCCCTGCTCTCCCAGACGGCCAACGCCGCTCCCTCGGCGGAGCCGCGGCCGAGCATCGAAGAGGTCGAGAAGAAGGTCAACGACCTCTACCACCAGGCCGAGACGGCCACCGACAAGTACAACGCCAACCGGGAGAAGACGGCCAAGCAGCGCAAGCGCGTCGACGCCCTCCTGGACGACGTGGCCGAGCGCACCGACAAGCTCAACTCCGCGCGCAAGGAGCTGGGGTCCTTCGCCGCCGCGCAGTACCGCACCGGCGCGTCCACGCCCGGCACCGCGACCCTGCTGCTCGCCGACGACCCGCAGGACTACTTCGACCAGACGCAGCTGATGAGCCGCCTGACGACGCGTCAGAAGGCGTCCGTCGACGACTACATCACCGAGCAGGCGGCCACCGCGAAGAAGCGGACGGAGGCGAGCGAGAGCCTCCGGTCGCTGACCACCTCGCAGACCGCGCTCAAGACGTCCAAGGCGACGGTGCAGAAGAAGCTGACCGCCGCCCGCGACCTGCTCTCGAAGCTGACCGCCGAGGAGAAGGCGCGGCTGGCGGCCATCGAGAAGAAGAAGCGGGAGCAGGCGGCGGCCAAGGCGGCGGAGCTGGCGCGGCAGCAGGCGGCGGCCGAGAAGGCGGCCGAGGACAAGGCGGCGGAGCAGGGCTCCTCGACCCCCACGGCCGACCCGTCCGGTTCGACGGGCTCCACCGGCTCGACCGGCTCGACCGCCACGGACCCCTCGTACACGACGAAGGCCGACAAGGCGCTGGCGTTCGCCCGCGCCCAGATCGGCAAGCCCTACGTGTGGGGGGCGACCGGTCCGGACTCCTACGACTGCTCGGGGCTGACCCAGGCGGCCTGGAAGGCCGCCGGCGTCTCCCTGCCCCGCGTCACCTACGACCAGGTGAACGCCGGCACGACGGTCTCCCTGTCCGCCGCGAAACCCGGCGACCTGGTCTTCTTCTACGGCGACATCAGCCACGTCGGGATCTACATCGGCAACGGCATGATGATCCACGCGCCGAAGCCGGGAGCCTACGTCCGCGAAGAGTCGATCTACTACGACGGCACCTCGGCGATCCACAGCGTGGTGCGGCCCGCCTGACGTCCGTCCACCGCCCCGCGGGGCCCCGCATGCGCGGGCCCCGCGGGAGCGCGCCGGCGGGGCGTGCGGGGCGGCGGATCGTCCGGCCCCGCGCGCCCCACCGGGAACCGGCTCCGGGGTCCCTAGCATCGGCCGCATGCCCGATATGCCGGATGCGTCCGACCGTTCCCCGCTCACCGTCCGATGGGCGCGCCGGGCACCCGCCGCCGGGTCCGCCGTCATGGCCACCGCCATCCTGTCGGTGGGCCTGTACCTGGCCGGCCGCGAGACCCTCTCCCGGATCGCGCTGGCCCTCGCCTCGGCCGCCTGGCTGGCGCTCGCCGCGGATTTCGCCCTGCTCCTGGTGCGGGACCGGCAGCGGTGGGCCCGGGACGCGGGCACACCGGCCGGGCTGACGGCCGTCGCGGCGACAACCGTGCTCGGCGTCCGGTTCTCGGCCCTGGGATGGCAGACCGTGGCCCAGGCCCTGCTCGCGCTCGCCGCCGTGCTCTGGCCGGTGCTGCTCGCGGCCGTCGTACGGCACTGGCGACGGCGCTCCACGGGCGCGGTGTTCCTGGTCTGCGTGGCCACGCAGGGGCTGTCGGTGCTGGGCTCGGCGGTCGCGTCGGCCGAGGGCTGGGACTGGCTGGCGCACGCGGCCATGGTGCTGTTCTGGCTCGGACTGGCCCTGTACGTGATCGCGTGCACGCGGTTCGACGCACGGGAGGTGACGCGGGGGGCCGGCGACCACTGGATCGCGGGCGGCGCGCTCGGCATCTCGGCGCTGGCGGGGTCCGCGCTGGTGGCCGCGCACGGGGTGAACCCCTACCTGTGGAACGACGACGACCAGGGGGCGCTGCGCGCGACCACGACGGTGCTGGTGACGCTCGCCCTGGCGGGGTTCTGCGTGCTGCTCGTCGCGGAGGCGGTCCGGCCGCGTCCGCGGTACGCCCTGGAGCGGTGGGGAACGGTCTTCCCGATGGGGATGACGGCGGTGGCCGCGCTCTCCGTCTCCGCCGCGCTCGGCGTCTCCTGGCTGAAGGGGCTCGGCGAGGTCCTGCTCTGGATCTCGGTGGCCGCGTGGGTGGTGGTCGCCGCCGGCGCGGTCCGGGACGCCCGGGGGCCGGACGCGGGCGCCGCGCGCTGACGCCGCCGCGGGACCGGGCACGCGCCGCTCCGGGCCGCCGGGCGGCGCGGCCGGGCCCCGGCGGACGGCGCGGTCAGGTCCAGAGGACGGCGATGAAGATGTTCGCGACGGTGAGCAGGCCCACCAGTGCGAAGAGGTTCCTGTCGACCTTCTCGTCGTCGCGCTTCACGTAGACCAGCCCGAGGATCACGATCAGCAGGGCCAGCTTCACGCCGATCTTGATGTTGTTCACCGTGTGGTCGTCGGCCTGGTTGAGGCCGACGAGGACGACACCGGTGACGAGCATGGTGAGCGCGCCGTGCAGCATCGCGGGGACGAAGCGGGCGGTGCCCCGGCCCATCGCCTTCATCTGGGTGAGGAAGCCGCCGAGGAGGGCGGCGATGCCGATGATGTGCAGGCCGACGAAGAGATGGATGAGTACGTCCATGGGGCCGGAGCCTAATCGGCCCCCCTCCCCGGCCCCTCACCGGGCCACCCTTCTCCCCTCCGCCTCCCCCGCCCGCGCCGTAAGCCACCGGGCCCACCCCCACCGGCCCGTCCGCACCCGCCCCACGGGCCGCCGGGCCCCTCGGCGTCCCACCGGCACCGGCCGTCAGCCATAGCACCCCGGCCACTCCGGTCGTCCCGGATGCGGCGCATCGGTCAGTGGGGCGGGTGAAGTCGGCCCCACCGGACGGATCTCCGGTCACGTCCGGTCATCCGCCGGTCCAGTGCCGACAGTTCCGTACATGGACTCACCGGCGCCGCACGCGCAGGTTTAGCGTCCTGCCCCAGGTGACCGGCGTCCCACACAACCGCCCTGGGCGGCCGGCCGGGCACCACCGCCGAGAAGGTCCGGCGGCGGCATGCTCCCCCTGTGCGAGCCGCCGCCGGACACGTCACCGCTCGACCGGCCCGCACGCCGGTCTCAGGGAAGGATGGGAGCCCTCGTGGCAGCGCATCGCAAGGCCAGGCAGCGTTCTCTCGGTGGAACCACGGCCCGCACGGCGGTCACCATCGCGCTGGCGGGCGCGGCGACGGCGACCGCCTTCGACGGGGTCGGGCACGCCGAACCCCGGCTGTCCCCCGCCCAGGTGAAGGCCAAGGTCGACGCGCTGTACAAGGAGGCGGAGGTCGCCACCGAGAAGTACAACGGCGCCCAGGAGAAGGCCGACACCGCGGAGAAACACCTGCGGACCCTGCGCGACGAGGCCGCCCGCAAGCAGGACCGGCTCAACACCACCCGGGAGAAGCTCGGCTCGATGGCGGCGGCGCAGTACCGCAGCGGAGGCATCGACCCGGCCGTGCAGCTCGCCCTCTCCGACGACCCCGACCGGTATCTCGACGGGGCCGCGTTCGCCGAGCGGGTCGGTACCCGCCAGGCGGCGGCCGTCTCCGAGGTGCGCGAACAGCTGCGCGAGATCGCCCAGTTGCGCGAGGCCGCCGACAGCGAGCTGACCTCGCTCAAGGCGCGGCAGACCGAACTGAAGCAGCGGAAGAAGACCGTCACCGGGAAGCTCGCGGCGGCCCGCAGCCTGCTGGCGCGGCTCAGCCCCGAGGAGCGGGCGCGCTACGCGGAGCAGGGCGGGCAGAGCGCCGGGCAGCGGGCCTCCCGCTCGTCGGCGCGCGACCTCCCGGCTACCTCCGGCGGAGCCGAGACCGGGGCCCCGAGCGCGGCGCCCGACTCGCGTGCCGCGGCGGCCGTGTCCTTCGCCTACTCCAAGCTCGGCAGCCCCTACGTCTGGGGCGCCACCGGACCCGACGCCTTCGACTGCTCCGGCCTCACCCTGGCCGCGTACCGCTCCGCCGGCGTGTCCCTGCCCCGCACGACGTACGCCCAGATCAACGCGGGCCGGCGCGTCGCCCGCTCCGAACTCCAGCCCGGGGACCTGGTGTTCTTCTACTCGGGCATCAGCCATGTCGGCATCTACGTGGGCGACGGCCAGATGATCCACGCCCCGAACCCGTCGGCGCCGGTCCGGCTGGCCCCGATCGACCAGATGCCGTTCGCCGGAGCCACCCGCGTGGCGTGAGCGGCGGGCCCGCCGCTCACCGCGAGAAGAGCAACCCCGGTTCGGCACGGCCGGCTTCCTCCCTGCGGACGGCGATCGCGGTGCGGATGCGGGAGACATGACGGCGGACGTCGGGCGCGGCGTCCACCGTCGCCGCCGGGGACGGACCCGACGGGTCGCCGGGTGCGACGCAGCCCCGGCAGAGTCCTCCGGGAAGGGCCTGCGGGCGCCCGGGGACACCGCACCGCGTGCACTCGACGATCGTCCGGCGGAGGACACCCGCGGGGATCGGCTCGTGAGCGGACGTCGGGCCGGGAGCGGGACCCGCGGCGGGCTCGGGGGGCAGTTTGTCGCGGAGGCGGCGGGCGACAAAGGCCCGGGGCGCGTGGACGACATCGGGAAGTCCGCCGGTCAGCACGCTCGCGAACCGGTCCGGGGACACGCCTCGGGCGAACCAGGCGGCGGCCAGATCGGCCAGGGCCGCGCAGTCGGCGGCGGAGAGGGTCAACCTGCCGTCCTCGCCGCCCAGGTGGGCGAGTGCGCGGTAGGCCGTCGAGCGGGTCGCGGCCGGGTCGGGGATCGGCGGGCCCGGGGCTCCCTCGGGTGCGGATGCCGGCGCGGGCGAACCCCCGCCAACGCAGGCTCCGTCCGACGGGGCGGCGGCGGGCCCGGATACCGGGGCGCGCGTTGGGCCGGGTGCCCCGGCGGTGGGAACGGCCGCGTCGCCGAGCCCGGCCGCGTCGCCGAGCCCGGCCGCGCCGTCACCCGCGAGGAACCGCGTCCACCATGCGTCGTCACGTGCGACCCGGGACCAGTACGTGCGGAAGACCCAGCGGGTGCCGGTGTCGCCGGTCTCGGCGAGTTGCCGGACCCGGCGGAGGTGCCCGGCTCGGGAGAGGGTGTTGAGCGCCGAGCCCACGGCCTGCTGGCCGTACAGGGGCAGCACCTTGGCGAGGCTCTTGACGTCCATCGCGGCGCCCTCGGGCAGCCGGTCGACGAACGCGGCGACGTACGCCTCGCGGGGCGGGAGGTGCCCGAAGACGGGCGTCCGGCGCGCCTGGCCGGGCTCGCCCGGAGCGGCCCGTTTCCCGTAGCCGGGGTTGGCCATGGGGTGTGCGGCTGCGGGCAGGGCGGAGATAGAGTTTTCGTAAGCCACGGGATCGTCGTTTCCGATCTTGCGGTGAGACCCCGGCGGGTGTTGGTAGCACCCGACCGGGGTTGTTTGTTGCCGCGAACGCTAGAGGGTGACGACGTGGCGTCGCAAGCCGGTCACGAAAAGTCACCTCGGCTGCGTGTGACCGGGGTTGGGACATCCGGCGGCCACGGCCCGCGCCACGGGAGGGTGGGAGGGCGGGGTAGGACCACCACCCATTCCCTGCAAACGCCGCTCGGGTCCCGGAGCCCGTGTCTCGGGGCTCAGGCTCCGTGCCGGGCGTACGCGACGAACGCGGTCCAGGCCGCCCCGCCGACCGCGAACCGGGGACTGCGCTCCCCGAGCTTCGAGTCCCGGAGGTGCACGGTGTGCGGGCAGGGGGCGAATTCGAGGCAGGCGCCGCCCTGATCGTCGCTGTAGCTCGACTTCCGCCATTCGAGGGCGACTTCGAGGCAGTTGCCACCTTCGGTGCCGCTGTAGCTGGACTTGAACCACATCAGGCGGTCACCCACGAGCTCTCCGCCACCTCTCCGATGAACTTGGCCGACTCCTCAATACTGAGCGCGTGCATGCGGATCATGCCATGCCGTTGGGTAAGCGCACTGACCTTGTCCGGGCTGGCGTGCAGCATGCTCATCTCCGGTCCTTCGACGTAGGCGAGATGCTCGTGCTCGGCTGTCTCCAACAGCACGATGGGCCCCGCGAGCGCGACTCCACTGCACCGGCCGAGCGGGAGCACCTGGATCGACACGTTGCGCATCCGCCCCACGTCGAGCAGATGCTGGAGCTGCTGCGTCATCACCTCTTCGCCACCAACCAACGTCTGCAAGGCTGCTTCGTAGATCACAAAGCCGTACATCACCCTGAATCGGCGCGACAGCGCCTCTGCCCGCCGCATGCGGGCAGCAACTCGCTCACTGACCGTCTCGTCATCCAGAGGCGGACAACTGCCGGCGATCAAGGCTTGCGCGTAGCTCTGCGTCTGAAGCAACCCCGGAATGAGCAGCGGCTCGTACCAAGAAACCGCAATCGCCTCGGCCTCGATGGCCATGAACTCCTGGGACCGCGCGGGGAACGGCTCCGGCTTCAAGTACTCCTGCGCCGCCACCAGCTTGCCGCCCGCCCCGCACACCTGGTCCGCGATCTGCAGCAGCCGCAGGGTCGGGCGGCGGCGGCCGTTCTCCATGGACTTGACGTACTCGTAGTCGTAGCCCGACTCCTTGGCCAGCGCCTCGCGGCCCACGCCCGCCTCGGTGCGCCAGAGTTTGATCTGACTGCCGCAGTAACGCCAGGCGATCGGCGGCTGATTGCTCACCTCGGTCGACACCCACACCTCCGCCGGGTCCACGACGGGTACAGCCACCCTCTGTACCCGTGCCGTCACTCCTGAGGCTACGGGGGGAACGGGACCGTATACCCGGCAAACGTCGAAGCCTCCACGCAAGGGATGAACCACGCATGCAGAGCCCGAACCACCCCCCACGGACGTCCGCCGCCTCCCCGCAGGACATCGAATGGCGCCTGCCGCGTCACGCGCGGAGTGTCGGCCGGGCCCGGACCCTGTTCCGGGAACAGGCGGGGTCGTGGGGGCTGTCGGCGGACATCACGGAAACGGCCGAACTCCTGCTCAGCGAGCTGGCGACGAACGCCTACCGGCACGCGAAGGCCGCTCCCGGCCGGGAGATCCGGGCACGCTGCGTCCTCACCGGGGACCGTCTCCGGGTCACGGTGACGGACGCCGGCGACACCCTGCCGGAGCCGCGCACGGCGTCACCGGAGGACGAGTCGGGGCGGGGGCTCGCGCTGGTGGCGGCGCTGGCGGACGCGTGGGGAGCGGGCCACCGGGAGAAGGGCGTCGGCAAGGAGGTCTGGTTCGAGATCCGGCTGCCGTCCCGGCCGGACGGCGACCGGGCGGCCGACCGCCTCACACCAGGCGTCGCGCCGTAGCCCAGCGGGTCAGTTCGTGGCGGTTGGAGAGCTGGAGCTTGCGCAGCACCGCCGAGACGTGCGACTCGACCGTCTTGACGGAGATGAACAGCTGCTTGGCGATCTCCTTGTACGCGTACCCGCGGGCGATCAGCCGCAGCACCTCGCGCTCGCGCTGGGTGAGCCGGTCCATGTCCTCGTCGACCGGCGGGGCGTCGGTGGAGGCGAAGGCGTCCAGGACGAACCCGGCGAGGCGCGGGGAGAAGACCGCGTCGCCGTCCTGGACGCGGAAGACCGAGTCCACGAGGTCCGTGCCGGTGATCGTCTTGGTCACGTAGCCCCGGGCGCCGCCGCGGATCACGCCGATGACGTCCTCGGCGGCGTCCGACACGGACAGCGCGAGGAAGCGGACCGGCCGCTCCGCGTCGGCCATCAACGGGGCGCAGCGGCGCAGCACTTCGACCCCGCCGCCGCCGGGCAGGTGCACGTCCAGGAGGACCACCTCGGGGCGGGTGGCGGTGATGACCGTGACCGCCTGGTCGACGTCCGCGGCCTCGCCGACCACCTCGACGCCGGTCCGCTCGGTCTCCCCGATCTCGGCCTGCACCCCGGTGCGGAACATGCGGTGGTCGTCGACGAGGACCACGCGCACCCGGCGTCCGCCGTCGGTGCCACCCTGCTCGACCGGCTCGTTCGCGTCGCTCATGACGTCTTCTCCGCCCTCTCCATCTCCAGTTCGACCTCCGTGCCGCCGTCCGGCACCGCGCGCAGTCGCGCCGTGCCGCCGTTGCGCTCCATGCGGCCGATGATCGATTCTCTGACGCCCATGCGGTCGGCGGGGATCGCGTCGAGGTCGAAGCCGGGACCGCGGTCGCGGACGGACACGAAGACCGTCCTCCCCTCGACCTCGGCGTAGACCTGCACGGCGCCGCCGTCGCCACCGTACTTGGCCGCGTTCACCATCGCTTCCCGCGCGGCCTGCATCTGCGCGCTCAGGCCCTCGTCGAGGGGGCAGTCGCCGACGACGACGACCTCGATGGGGACGCCGTGCTTGTCCTCGACCTCCGCGGCGCACCGGCGGACGGCCTCGGCGAGGGTGCCGGGTTCCTCGTCCTCGTCCTTCCCGGTCCCTTCCGGCTTGTAGAGCCAGGCCCGCAGGTCCCGTTCCTGGGCTCGGGCGAGGCGGCGCACCTCGCCGGGGCTGTCCGCGTTGCGCTGGATCAGCGTCAGGGTGTGCAGCACCGAGTCGTGGACGTGGGCCGCGACCTCCGCCCGTTCCTGCGCCCGGATGCGCATCAGGCGCTCCTCGGACAGGTCCTGGGTCATCCGCACGAGGTAGGGGCCGGCGAGGAGGGCGATGCCGACGAGGACCGCGAGGGCCGCCTGGAGCACGGGGCCGAGATGGGCCGCCGAGCCCTGGAGCACGAAGATGGCGGAGACGCCTGTGGTGACGAGCAGGACGCCGGCGGCGGAGCGCAGCAGCGTCAGCGTGCGACGGCGGCGGCCGACCTCCGCCCAGCGGGCCCGGCGCGCGTTGTCCGCCTGCCGCCAGACCAGGGCCACGCCGGCGCCGACGAGGACCGTGGGCCACAGGTACGCCTTGGTGCCGCCGCCCAGGTTCACGTTGCCGACGAAGACCAGCGCGACGGCCACCATGAGGAGCAGCGCGACGATCTGGCCCTTGTCGGGCTTGCGGGCCACGAGGCGGCGGCGGCCGTCCGACGAGGTCTCGGCGGAGAACGCCGGGGCGCGCCCGGAGCCGACGCCGCCGACGCCCAGCGGCACGAAGAACCAGAACGCGGCGTAGAGCAGCGCGCCCAGTCCGTCGGCCATGAACAGGCCGACGAACACCAGTCGCAGCCAGATCACGGGCAGCCCGAGGTGACCGGCGAGCCCGCGCGCCACGCCTCCGAGCCAGCGTCCGTCGCTGCTGCGGTAGAGCTTGCGCGGGGGCCGCGGGTCGTCGACGGGCAGGGTGGCGGCTTCCGGCATGGCATCGATGGTCACATGCCCGGCGACCCCGGGCATCAGGGTCGGCCCCCCAGAGTCCCCTGATCTTCGACGAGCGCGCCCCGGGTCCTCGAAGCCGCGGCCCGGGCCGCCCCGGAACCGGCGGCGAACCCCGCTCGCCGCGCGCGGGCCGGGCGGCCCGCGCCGCGCCGCTCGGCCGCCGTCCTCCCCCGGGCGGCCCGTGTCGGCCGCCCGCCGTTCCTCCGGGCCGGATATCAGGGTTCGGCCAGGGTCGTCACGACTGCCGCCGGGCCCTCCCGCCCGTCACCATGGACCCATGACAGATCAGCAGCACGCGGCGGCGGGGCCTCCCGGCTCCGCCCCGGGTGACGGGCCGCGCGCGGGCGGCGACGCCGGCGCGGCGGGGGGCGGGGCCACCGCCGTCTCCGATGCCCCGTCCCGGTTCCGGCGCGACCGCCGCCAGAAGATGCTCGGCGGTGTCTGCGCCGGGCTCGGGCGGCAGTGCGACATGGACCCGGTGATCTTCCGGATCGTGCTCGCGGTGCTCTCGGCGACCGGCGGCGTCGGCCTCATCTTCTACGGGTTCGCCTGGCTCCTCGTCCCCGCCGACGACGAGGACGAGAACGAGGTCCGCAAGCTGCTGACCGGCCGCGTCGACGGACCGGGACTGGCCGCCGTGCTGTTCGCGCTGGTCGGCTGCGGTGTCTTCCTGTCCATGCTGAAGAACGGCGGCGTGCTGGCCTTCGCCGTGGTGCTCTCGCTGCTGCTCGCGGGTGCCGGGTACTGGTCGCGTCACCGCGACGCCCCCGACCCCGACCCGCTCGCCGCCCAGGCCGCCGCCGACGCCCCGCCGGAGGCGCAGGCCCCGCCGGTGCCGGCCTCGTACCCGTCGTGGTGGCGGGACCCGATCGTCAAGGACGGTTCGCACGTCGGGGGCACCGGCTATCTGTGGGGGCCCGCGGAGACGGGGGACCGGGAGGTGGCGACGGCGCTCGGCGGCGCGCGCGGCACGCCGTGGAGCGGCCCCCGGCCGGACGGCGGGGAGCGCGGACGGCGCGGGCCGCGGTCGATCGCGGGGCGGGTGTTCCTCCTCGCGCTGCTGGCGGGCGGCCTCGGCACCGGACTGACCTGGGACGACCAGGCGCTCGGCACCAGCCTCCAGACCGGGCTGGCCGCCGCGCTCGTGGTGTTCGGCCTGGGCATCGCCCTGAGCGCCTTCCGCGGGCGCACCGGGGCGGGATCGGTCTTCCTGGCGATCGTGACGGCGGGCCTGCTGGCCGCCGCCGCGGCCCTGCCGAAGGACATCAGCACGCACTGGGTGCGCACCGACTGGACCCCGGCGTCGGCGGCGGACGTCCGGCCGGGCTACGACCTCGGCACCGGGGTCGGCACGCTCGACCTGAGCCGGGTCGGCCTCTCCAAGGGGCAGACGGTGAGGACGAACGCGGAGGTGGGGGCGGGCCGGCTGAAGGTGGTCGTGCCCCGGGACGCGACGGTGCGCCTCACCATCGGGGTGGGCGTGGGCGACATCCGGTTGCCGGGCGACGACGCGAAGGACGTGGACGTGGAACCGGGCAGGCACAGGACGGTGACCCTGCGGCCGGTGACGGCGGGTGGGGACGGCGGAACGTTCGACCTGGTCCTGCGGGTCGGCGTGGGACAGGCGGAGGTGGCCCGTGCCGCGTCATGAGTTCCAGCCCGGGAAGCTGGTGGCGGGCCTCGCCCTGGCGGGCGCGGGCGTCGCGTTCGGCGGGGACGCCGCCGGCTGGTGGACGACCCCGTGGTTCGTGATGTTCCCCGTCGTCGCCGGCGGTCTGTGCCTGGCGGGCGCGGTCGCCTCGGTGCACCACGCGGTCCGCGGACGCCGCGCGGACGGCCGGCGGCGCGGCGTGGACCCCTCCGCCCCCTGACCGGGTCGCCGCGTCCGCCTCACGGGAGGAGGACGGTCAGGCGTACCTCCCGGCGCGTCGGCGGCGCCGGGACCGCAGCGCGGCGTCGACCGAGAGGACGGACGCGCCCGCCAGGACGAGCGGGAGCCACGCCATCAGGTAGGCGAGGTCGTTTCCGTAGTAGTACGGGTCGGACGCCCAGCTCACCGTCAGCCAGAGGCTCAGCGAGATGAGGGCGCCGCCCAGCGCCGCGATCCGGGCGAGCAGTCCGAGCAGGGTCCCGATGCCGACGGCCAGCTCGCCGAAGGCGATGGCGTAGCCGAAGCCGACGGGGCTCTTGAGGGACAGGTCCACGAGCGCCGGGATGGCGGAGGAGTCGCGGACCGTGCGCATCATGTCGCCGATCGAGCCCGAGCCGGAGGACTTCAGGAAGGCGCTGTCGGTGAGTTTGTCGAGTCCGGCGTAGACGAAGGTGACGCCGAGGAAGACGCGCAGGGGGAGCAGCGCGTAGCGGCTCGCGGTGTCCCGCAGGCCGCGCCTTTCCTCGCCGTACGGGGCGTGCGTGTCCGATCGCATACCGTGAGTCATCGCTCTGCGCCGCCTCTCACCCGTGTTCTGTTGAGCCCTCAACAGACCATACGGATGGACGGGCCGCTCCGCTCACCACGGGGACGGCTTTTCGGACCCCGCCGCCCCCGGGACGCGGCTCGCCGGGTCGGCACGGGCATCGCGCGGACGGCGGGCGGAACTACTCCGTCACCTCGATGCCGTACCGATTCGTCTCCACGCCGGCCGCCGTGACCACCTGCACCTCGACCCGCCCCGCCTCGACGTCCACCGGCACCGGCACGGTCAGGACCGCGTCCGTCGGGTTGCTGAAGCCGCCGGCCACCGGCACCAGGGGGACGTGCACGTGCACCGCCCCGATCCGCACCACCATCCGCGACAGCCGGGCCGGGCCCTGCGCCCCCGGCGGCACGAAACCGGCCCCCCGGATCTCGATGTCGTCGCCGGTGCGGATCGGCGCGTCCAGGTCGCCCGCCTCCCGGGCGCGGACCACGGACAGGATCACCGGCCGCCCGCCCTCGGCGTACTTCCCGGCGACGTAGGCGGCCGCCGACACCAGCACCAGCACGGCGAGGGCCCAGGGAAGGTCCGGCAGCCGGTCGGGCCGCCGCGCCAGCCGCACCGCGGCGAAGACGAGAGCGGCGGCGCCGACCACCACGTACTGGATGTCCGTGAAGCTGCCGCGCCCGGCGTCGTCGGTCAGCAGGTCCGCCGCGCGCGGCCGGTCCGCGCGGACCTTCTGGAGCCGCTGCCCCAGCACCCGCAGCCCGACCACCCGCCGCACCAGGACGGCGACCCCGCACACCACGGCGACGACGGTCACGAGGCCCGCCCCGCGGGCGAGTTCGAGCCCGGCGACGAGTTCGTCGCGCCGGCCCGGGTCGGAGGCCAGGGCCAGCCGCCCCACCAGGACGAGGACCGCGTACACGGCGAGCAGCACCCAGCCGGCCGCCACCGCGCGGGAGGTGGAGAGGCGGTTGTCCTCGCCGATGACGGGGGCGAGGGCGCCGCCCCGCGTCCGGTGCCGCCACGCGGCTGCGGTCAGCAGTGCGGCCGGGACGACGGCGGCGAGCAGACCGGCGGTGCGTGCCGCCGTCCAGCCGGCCCCGATCGCGGTGAGCGCCTGCACCAGGAGGAGGGCGACGACCGTGCCCCAGACGGTGTACGCGGTGTACCGCCACAGCCGTCCGAGCCACGCCTCGCCGTCGAGGCGCGCGCGCTCGGCGACGAGGTCGGCGGACTGGGTGAGTTCGTCGGACACCCACTGCCGGGAGGCCGAGGCGGAGTGCGCGACACCGGAGGGCAGTCCCTGCCCGGAGGCCAGCGCGTCCCGCTTGGCCAGGAACGCGGCGACGGCGCGCCGGTGTCCGGTGCGGGCCCCGTGCGGGCAGTCCCCGCACGTGCAGCCGCCCTCGTGCCCGCCCCCTCCCCCGGGTCCGCGTCGAGCGCCCGGCCCGCCGCCCGGTCCGGCACCCGACCCGGCACCGTGCCCAGCACCGTGTCCCGCCTCCTGCACCGCCACGTCCTCTGCCGCCTTCCGTGCCGCAACCGCCGTACACCGGCCCACAACTACCTTGTGTCGACAGCGAATTGTGCCGCACGACAGCGGACGGGCAGCCGTCAGGTGGGGTCGGCGCGGGTGAAGGACGCGACCGCGTGTTGACCCGGCTGCGAGAATTTCCCCATGGCCGAGATCATCCAGCGGGACGGGACCTGGGTCTTCGACGGCAGCACGGTCCGCATCACTCCGGGCCGGCACCGCGGCGTCCCGCTGTTCCGGCAGACGTACGGCGAGGTGTCCGTCCCGCTGGAGGCGGTGGCCGGCGTGGCCTACGAACCCGTGCGCAGGCGGGGCCGGTTGAGGCTGCGGCTGCGCGAGGGCGCCGACCCGCTGCTCCAGGCGACCGGGGGCCGGCTCCCGGACGACGCGGACCCCTACCGGCTGGCCGTCGACGTGGACCGCTCCGGGGTCGCCGCCTACGTCGCCGAGGAGATCCGCCGCGCGCTGCTGCTGGACCGCGTCCCCGGGGAACCGGCGACGGCCTACCTGCTGACGGGCCCGCCCGTGCCGGTGTCGGTGCGCTCCAGCGACGGGACGGTGTCCTTCGACGGGACGCGGGTGCGGATCGACTGGGCGGACACCTCCGACCGCATCAAGCGGGCCACCGGGCCGCGGATCATCGCGGCGGGCGACCTGGCACACGTCGAGTGGCTGCCCAACTCCGGCCTGGAGAACGGGTACCTGCGCTTCGTGGCACGGGAGACGATGTTCTCCGCCCTGCCCCCCGAGAGGGACCCCTACGCCCTGGAGCTGTGGGGCAGCGCCCGCCGCGACCTGCTCACCGCCCTGGTCGCCGCGGCGGTCACGGCACGTCTGCCGCACCCCTCGACCCTGACCGGGGCCCCCAGCGGAACCACCGGGCCGGCCCCGTCGGGGGGACCGCGTTCCGACCATCACGACGTACTGCTGCGCCGGCTGCGCGAGGTGGGCGAGCTGCACCGGGACGGCGTCCTGACGGACGAGGAGTTCACCCGGACCAAGGAGGCGGTCCTGCGCGGCTTCTAGGGGTGTTCCTCCGCGGCACGCCGGTGCCGTGGCGGGCGTCGCGAGCCGGTGGACTCTTCCGGTCGGGACAGCCCTCAGCTCAGCAGGTCGGGCTCGCTGCGGCTGACGTCCTGCCACAGGGGCTGGTAGTTGATCCAGGCGACCAGGTCGCCGCCGAGCTGCTCCCGGGTCGCGACCGCCTGCTTGTGGTCGATGAGCAGCGGCCGGCCGGCGGCCTTCGCGGTGAGCTGGACCTGGCTGGAGCGCTCCATCGTCAGGAACCACCAGGCCGCCGCGTCCACCGAGTCCCCGACGGTCAGCAGGCCGTGGTTGCGCAGCACCAGCGCCTTGCGGCTGCCCAGCGTGTCCGCGATCCTGCGGCCCTCCTCCGCGTCCACGTTGACACCGGTGTACGCGTCGTACAGGGCATGGTCCTCGTAGAAGGCGCAGCTCTCCTGGGTGATGGGGTCGAGCAGGTCGCCGAGGGCCGCCAGGGCGCGGCCGTGCACGGAGTGGCAGTGGGCGACGGCGACGACGTCGGGGCGGGCCGCGTGGACCTGCGCGTGCACGGTGAACGCCGCCTGGTTGACGTGGTACCGGCCGTCCACGACCTGGCCGTCCTGGTTGGCCATCACCAGATCGCTCACCGTCACGTGCTTGAACGGCATGCCGAAGGGATTCACCCAGAAGCAGTCGCTGTACTCCGGGTCGCGTGCGGTGATGTGCCCGGAGACGCCGTCCTCGAAGCCGAGCCGCCCGAACAGCCGCAGCGCGCCGGCGAGCCGCTCCTTGCGGTGCCGCCGTTCGTCGTCCAGGGACTCGTGCATCGGCGGCATGGCGAACCGCAGCTGGTCGGTGGGGCGGGGCAGGGGCGGCGTGGGCCCGTGCATAGGTCCTCCAGCACTGGCGTGTTCGGTACGAAGCGGAAGGTACCCGTGCTCGGCGCGGGAGAACAGAGCTGTCCGGACACGGATGGTGCTCCGGGTGTCGAAAGGCGGGACCGGACGCCGATCCGCCGCAAACACGACAGAAGATGTCGGGTATGAGCGCGAGACTCGGACCATGAACTGGGCAGCCTTCTCCTCCGCGGAACCCGGACTCGCCGGCATCGTCGAGCAGCGCTTCCGCGCCTTCACCCACCACGTCCTCGCGACGCTGCGGCGCGACGGCTCGCCGCGCACCTCCGGCATCGAGGTGCGCTTCACCGGCGGCGAACTGTGGTTCGGCATGATGCCGGACTCGCTCAAGGCCCTCGACCTGCGCCGGGACCCGCGCTTCGCGCTCCAGGCGAACCCGGGCGCCGGTACGGACATGGGCGGCGGCGACGTGCGGATCGGCGGGCTGGCCGTCGAGGTCGGCGACGGCGATCCCGGCAAGGCCGCGTACACGCAAGAGGTGGAACCGCCGGAGCCGTTCCACCTCTTCCGCACCGAGCTGACGGAGGTCACACGGACCTGCGTGGAGGACGACACGTATCTGGTCGTCCAGGTCTGGAAGCCCGGCGTGCCGGTGCGCACGCTCAGGCGGACCTGAGGGAGGAGGTCACCCCCGCCCCGGCGGGAGGGCTACTCCCACTCGATGGTGCCCGGCGGCTTGCTCGTCACGTCCAGGACGACGCGGTTGACGTCCGCGACCTCGTTCGTGATGCGGGTCGAGATCTTCGCCAGGACGTCGTAGGGCAGCCGGGACCAGTCGGCCGTCATGGCGTCCTCGCTGGAGACCGGGCGGAGCACGATCGGGTGGCCGTAGGTCCGGCCGTCGCCCTGCACGCCCACGCTGCGCACGTCCGCGAGCAGGACGACCGGGCACTGCCAGATGTCCCGGTCGAGACCGGCGGCGGTCAGCTCCTCGCGGGCGATGGCGTCGGCGGCGCGCAGCAGGTCGAGCCGGTCCCTGGTGACCTCGCCGACGATGCGGATGCCGAGGCCGGGGCCGGGGAACGGCTGGCGCTGGACGATCTCGTCCGGCAGGCCGAGTTCCTGGCCGACCATCCGCACCTCGTCCTTGAACAGCTTGCGCAGCGGCTCGACGAGCTCGAACTCCAGGTCCTCGGGGAGTCCGCCCACGTTGTGGTGGGACTTGATGTTGGCGGTGCCGGTGCCGCCGCCGGACTCCACGACGTCCGGGTAGAGCGTGCCCTGCACGAGGAACGCGACGTCCTCGCCTCCGGCGGCCTCGGCGATGATCTCCGCCTGGGCCTGCTCGAAGACGCGGATGAACTCGCGTCCGATGATCTTCCGCTTCTCCTCGGGGTCCGAGACGCCCTTGAGCGCGGTGAGGAAGCGCTCCTGCGCGTCCACGACCTTCAGCTGCACGCCGGTCGCGGCGACGAAGTCCTTCTCGACCTGCTCGGTCTCGCCCTGGCGCATCAGGCCGTGGTCGACGTACACACAGGTCAGCTGGGAGCCGATGGCCTTCTGGACGAGGGCCGCGGCGACCGCGGAGTCCACGCCGCCGGACAGGCCGCAGATGGCACGCCGGGTGCCGACCTGCTCGCGGATCAGGGCGACCTGCTCGTCGATCACGTTGCCCGTGGTCCAGCTCGGGGTGAGGCCCGCGCCGCGGTACAGGAAGTGCTCCAGCACCTGCTGGCCGTGCGTGGAGTGCATGACCTCGGGGTGGTACTGGACGCCGTAGAGCTTCTTCTCGTCGTTCTCGAAGGCGGCGACCGGGACGACGTCCGTGGAGGCCGTGACGGCGAAGCCCTCGGGGGCGGCGGAGCACGCGTCGCCGTGCGACATCCACACCGGCTGCTCGTCCGGGGTGCCCTCGAACAGCGTCGAGCCGGGCTTCGACACGTGCAGCGGCGTCCGGCCGTACTCGCGGGCGCCGGTGTTGTCGACCGTGCCGCCGAGGGTCGTCGCCATCAGCTGGAAGCCGTAGCACATGCCGAAGACGGGGACACCCGCCTCGAAGAGCTCGCGGTCCAGGCGCGGGGCGCCCTCCGCGTACACCGACGAGGGGCCGCCGGAGAGGATGATCGCGGCCGGGTTCTTCGCGAGCATCTCCCGGACCGGCATGGTGCTCGGCACGATCTCGCTGTAGACCCGGGCCTCACGGACGCGACGGGCGATGAGCTGGGCGTACTGCGCACCGAAGTCGACGACCAGGACGGTGTCGGGGGCGGCGGGGGACGCTTCTGGCACGGTCTGCCTTCCGGCGGTGAGCAAAGGGTGTGTGGGGGCGATTCTACCGGGGGCCGGGGCGGGGGCGGCGCCGCCCGGTTCGAGGGCCGGGGTCTCACCATCCGAACCGGCTTGGCCGCGGCGCCCGCACCCGTGCATACTGCCGTCCATGCTCATCCGGCTCACCCACGCGACGTTCGCGTTTACCTATGGCAACCGGCCCACCGGCTGCCATGGTCGTGCTGCTTGAGCAACTGACAAGCGACTTCCCAGGCGCCCCGGGCCGACAAGGCCCGGGGCGCCTGCCGTTTCCGGGTCCGGCCGCCCCGGGGCACCCCTTCCACCGAGGAGCCCCCGCCATGACCGACGTACTCGACAGGACCGGCGCCCGCACCGACGAGGCCGCCGACGTGATCACCGGCGCGCGTGAGCGCATCGACGCGCTCGACGACCGGATCATCGGCCTCGTCCAGGAACGGATGGCCGTCTCGGCGGTCATCCAGGAGGCCCGGATCACCTCCGGCGGCCGGCGGGTGAACCTGTCGCGCGAGATGGAGGTCCTCGGCCACTACCGCGAGGCGCTCGGCAAGCCGGGCACCTCGCTGGCCATGACCCTCCTCGAACTGTGCCGCGGCCGGGTCTGAGGCGACCGGGCGGCGGGCGGCGCCCGCACGTTCCGGACGGCCGCGTCCAGGCCGCGCGACCCCTGACCCGGCGCACGCACGTACGCATCGCCTCTCACCCGTACGGCGCGTGACCGGGTCGGCACGGGCTTCGTTTCTCCTGGTGTCCGTGTCAGCCAGGGGCGGGCCCGAAAGAACCACGCGTGGCTCCGCTGGAGCGATGAGACGTCCGGATCGTGCCGTGCGTCGTGGGACCTCGCTCCAGGTGGTGTGACCGGACGGCAGGGGACAGCAGCCCGGTCACTCATGGACGGTCGGCTCCGGGGACGCCCGGGGCCGTCCGGCGGAATCTGTTCAGGGACGCCGGGCGGTTGCGGAGGCCGTCACGTCGTCCGCACGACCGAGAACAGCGCACACCGCACGACCCGTACCGCGCGGTCCGTTCCGCGGGCCGTCCCCGGTCCCGCACCGGACGGCACGGCGGGCTCCGGCACCGCTCCGGCGGTCCGGCACCGACCGACAACCGAATCCGTGGCGCGGCGACACCCGCGCGCCACCCCGTGACCAGCGGCGCACCCCCCCCCGGCGCCGCCTCCAGGCACCGGCGCTGCCCTGTCGTCGGTGCTGACGGAAGAAGGGCCCCGCGGACACCGTTCCGCGGGGCCCTTCGCCGCGCCCGGGCACCGGCCCCGCGCCGGGCCGGCCCACCGCGGGCGCACCTCCTCTTCCCCTTCCGGCTTCTTTCCTCTTCCGGCGCCCCCGCCACCGAACGCTGTCCGGCCTCGCGTCGCCTCCCCCGCCACGGTCGCGGCCTCCCGCCCCCTCCGGCGGGGCGCGAGCGCTCTTCTCCCCGCGGCTTCCCCGCGGCGTCGGGCGCCGGGGGGGCGCCCGAGTCTCTCCGGGGGACGCCGCCACGGAGGCGACCGGGGGGTGTTCGCACGCCGGTCCGCCGCTCACACACAGGTGTGATGCAGGCCACATAAGATTTATGTGGAGTGCGCACAACTCTTCGCGGGCCCCACAGGTCACACGTGCAGAACCCTTGGCCATACCCGCGTCCCCACCGCGGAGGCCTCAACCGCACAAGCCCACCTGTGCGCCTCCCCGCGACGCGCACCGGACTTCCGAGGTCTTCATGAAGATTCGCCGTGCCCTGGCCACCGCGGCCGCGACGGCTGTCATAGCTCCGCTCGCGCTGCTGACGGTCGCGCCGGCCGCGTTCGCCGAGGAGAGCGCCGAGCCCAGCACGAGCTCCTCCGCGACCGCGTCCCCGTCGGACTCGGCCTCCGCCAGCGACGCCGAGACGACCCCCGAGGCCACGGACACCGCGTCCGCCTCCACCTCGGCGACGGCGAGCGCGAGCGAGTCCGCTCCGGCGCCGAGCGCGTCCACCTCGGCGGCGTCCTCCGCCACGGCGTCCGCCTCCTCCTCTTCGACGTCCTCCCCCGCCTCCCCGAGCGCGAGTCAGAGCGGTCCCGCCGACATCTGCATCGACGAGAACGGCGACGACGTCAGCGAGCTGAGCGCCGACCTCACCAGCGGCCTCACCGGCCTGCCGGAGCGGATCGTCGCGGGCGCCGGCTGGACCGGTTTCCGGTACAACGTGGCCAACCACGGGGACCGCGCCATCGCGGACATCACGCCGCTGATCGGTGTCGCGGCGGAGGGCTGGAACGGGAAGGACTACTCCGGCAAGATCACCGTCCAGGTCCTGGACAAGGCCTCCGGTTCCTGGCGGGAGGTCGCCGGAGCCGCGGGCGAAGGCGGCACCTTCACCGCGTTCTCGCTGGAGCCCGGGGCCTCGGCCTCCTACCAGCTGAGGCTGAAGGTCGACGGCAAGGTGCCGGACTCCATCGGCATCACCGCGGGCTTCGCCCAGTACGCGGACGACGCGGGCTGCTGGATCGCCGACGACCCGAACGGCTGGATCTACGCGTTCGCGATCCTGGCCCCCGGCTCCGACGCGGGCAACCCGTCGGACGCCAAGCCGCAGACCGGTGGCGCCAAGGAGATCAAGGACGTCAAGACGGTGGACGCCACCGGCTCGCTCGCCGAGACCGGTTCCAGCTCCGCCCTGCCGACCATCGCGCTCGCCGGTGGCATCGCCGTCGTCGCCGGTGCCGGCGCGCTCGTCGTCGTCCGTCGCCGCAAGTCGGGCGACGCGACCGCGTGACGCGGCCCGTCCGGTGACCGGACGGCGCTGACGCGGGCATCGCCCCGCAGCCGAGGAAGGACCTGCGCCAGGAGGGGGGCGCAGGTCCTTCTTCGTGCCCGGCCGGGGCCCGGCCGGGGCGGGCCGGGCAGGACCCGGCCCGCCCCTGGCTAGGGACGCTGCTTCGGCGGCATCGCCGGCATGCCCAGGAACGGGAGCCGCAGCGCGCCGAACGCGTCCGCGGGGACCGCGGGGCGGAGCGGCTCGACCGGCTTGAGCCGCTCGTAGGCGGCGCCCGGCGCCGGACGCGGGTCGGCCTCGCCCTTGTTGGGCCAGAACGACATCGCCCGCTCGGCCTGCGCGGTGATGGTCAGCGACGGGTTGACCCCGAGGTTGGCGGAGACGGCCGAGCCGTCCACGACGGAGATCCCCGGGTGGCCGTACAGCCGGTGGTACGGGTCGATGACCCCGTCCTGCGGCCCCGCGCCGATCGGGCAGCCGCCGAGGAAGTGGGCGGTGAGCGGCGTGCCCATCAACTCGCCGACGTTGCTGCCCGCGAAGCCGTTGATCTCCTCGGCGAGGGCCGTGGCGGCGCGCGTGGCCGCCTCGATCTGCTTGGGGTTGGGCGCCCCGTGCCCCTGACGTGCCGTCAGCAGCCCCTTGCCCGGGCCGCTCTGCTTCAGGTACGTCGTCAGGGAGTTGTCGAGCGACTGCATGACCAGGCCGATGATGGAGCGTTCGGACCAGCGGCGGTTGGACATCGACCGGAGCAGGAGCAGCGGGTGGCGTGCCGCGTTGGCGAGCCACCCGGCCACCCGCGAGGAGCCCTGCGCGTAGGGGACCTGGAGGGTGGACAGGCCGCCCATCGCGTTGGAGCCCTTGCCGTAGCGGACGGGTTCGATGTGGGTGTTCTCGTCCGGGTGGATCGACGAGGTGATCGCGACACCCCGGGTGAAGTCCGCCCGGCCCGTCCCGTGCGCCGCCCGGTAGCGCCGGTCGTCGGTCTGCGCGCCCACCAGGGCCTCGGAGTTGGTGCGGGTCAGCTCGCCGAGCCGCTGCGACAGGTACGGCAGCTGACGGCCCGCCTTCATGCGGTGCAGCAGGGTCTGGGTGCCGTACGTGCCCGCGGCCAGGACGACGCGGCGCGCGGTGAACGTGCGCCCCTCCCCCTTGCGCCGCTGATCGGTGGGCAGGGTCTGCACCGCGTACCCGCCGCGCGAGTCGTCCGTGACGGACACGACGGTCGTCATGGGGTGGACGGCGGCTCCGGCCTTCTCGGCGAGGTGCAGGTAGTTCTCGTTGAGGGTGTTCTTCGCGCCGTGGCGGCAGCCGGTCATGCACTCGCCGCACTCGGTGCAGGCCCTGCGAGCGGGGCCCACGCCGCCGAAGTACGGGTCGGGCACCTCCCCGCCGGCGGTGGCCCTCGCCTCCCCGTCCGCGTCCTGCCCGTCGCCGAAGAAGACGCCGACCGGCGCCATGTGGAAGCTGTCCCCCACGCCCATCCGCTCGGCCGCCGCCTTCAGGTGGACGTCCGACGGGGTCATGGTGGGGTTGAGCCGCACGCCCAGCATGCGCCGGGCCTGGTCGTAGTACGGCCTCAGCTCCTCCTCCCAGTCGGTGATGTCCTTCCACTGCGGGTCCTCGAAGAAAGGTTTCGGCGGCACGTAGAGGGTGTTGGCGTAGTTGAGGGAGCCGCCGCCCACCCCGGCGCCCGCGAGGACCATCACGTTGCCGAGCAGGTGGATGCGCTGAATCCCGTACATGCCGAGCCGCGGCGCCCAGAGGTAGTTCCTGACGTCCCAGGAGTTCTTGGGCAGGGTCTCGCGGGTGAAGCGCCGGCCCGCTTCGAGGACGCCGACGCGGTACCCCTTCTCGGTCAGCCGCAGCGCGGTGACCGAGCCGCCGAAGCCCGAGCCGACGACGAGGACGTCGTAGTCGTACGTCCCCTCGCCGGCCTCCGCTCCCGCGTCCGGCTGTTCCTGGGCAGAACTCTCCTGTGACACGTGCTGCTCTCCTCGTCGAGAACGGGTGGGACTCCCGGGTGCGCCGCGCGCGGCGGCGGGGGTGGGCGGGGCGAGCCGGACCTACCGCAGCCGGAACGCCTTCATGACCCTCAGGCTGCGGTTCATGAACGCCGCGTACGCCTCGTCGTCCATGCCGAACGACGGCGCCATCGGCAGCAGCCGCTGCTGGGCGACGGTCTGCGCCTCGGTGTACTTGAGGATGCCCTCGGAGCCGTGCCGGCGGCCGAGGCCGGAGTCCTTCATGCCGCCCATGGGCGACTGGACGCTGCCGTACGCGGGCGCGTAGCCCTCGTTGACGTTGACGGTGCCGGTGCGCAGCCGGGCGGCGAGCGCGCGGCCACGCCGGCCGTCCTTCGTCCAGACGGACGAGTTGAGGCCGTACGGGGTGGCGTTGGCGCGTTCGACGACCTCGTCCTCGGTGGCGAAGCGGTACAGGGACACCACGGGCCCGAACGTCTCCTCGGCGCAGACGGCCATCGGCGTCTCCACCCCGTCGAGGATGGTCGGCTCGAAGAAGAAGGGGCCGATGTCGGGGCGGGCCACACCGCCGGCCAGGACGGTGGCCCCCTTGGCGACGGCCTCCTCCACGTGCCGGGTGACGGTCTCCAGCTGCCGCTCGCCGACCAGCGAGCCCATGTCGGCCCCGTAGGCGAGGGAGGTGCCGAGGCGCAGGGCGCGGGTGCGGGCCGCGAACCGCTCCGCGAACGCGTCGGCGACCGACTCGTGGACGTACAGCCGCTCGATGGAGATGCAGAGCTGACCGGCCGAGGAGAAGCAGGCGCGGACGGCGCCCGCCGCGGCCTTCTCGATGTCGGCGTCCTCCAGGACCACCATGGCGTTCTTGCCGCCGAGTTCGAGGGAGACGCCCACGAGCCGGTCGGCGGCGCCCCGCGCGACCTCGCGGCCGGTGCGGGTCGACCCGGTGAAGGAGACGTAGTCGGCGTGCCGGACGACCTCGGGCCCGACGACGGGCCCGTCGCCCAGGACGACCTGGAAGACCTCGGCGGGCAGCCCCGCCTCGACGAGCAGGTCCCGGGCCCACAGGGCGGTCAGGCAGGTCTCGGTGTCGGGCTTCATGACGACCGCGTTGCCCGCGGCGAAGGCCGGCAGCGCGTCGCCGACCGACAGCTCCAGCGGGTAGTTCCACGGCGCGATCTGCCCGACGACACCGCGCGGGTGGCGCAGTTCGGTGACCTTGGTGAGCACCGGGACGGCGCCGGTGTGCCGCTTGGGCCGCAGGTAGGCGGGTGCCTTGCGGCCGTAGTGCCGGGCGGCCACGGCGACGGCCTGGACCTCCTCGTAGGCGTGCAGCCGCGCCTTGCCGGTCTCCAGCTGGATGAGGTCCAGCACCTCGGCCTGGCGGGCGAGCACGAGGTCGTGGAAGCGCAGCAGCACCGCGGCGCGCCGCCGGACCGGGGTGGCGGCCCACGCGGTCTGGGCGGCGCGGGCCCGCGCGAAGGCGGCCTCGACGTCCTCGGGGCCGGACGCGGGCAGGTCGGCGAGCTTCTCGCCGGTGAGCGGCGTGTGGCTGACGGTCCGCCCGGACCCGACGACGCCCTTGGTGAGCTGGGCGACCAGTTCGGGGGTCACGACGTCGGCCGCGGTCCGCGCGCCGGGGGGAGCGGCCGCGAGCGGGTTGGTGCCGACGGACGCGGCCGTCCCGCCCGGCGCGGCGGGGGCCGGCGTCCCGGGAGCCGGAGCGCCGGGGGCTGCCGCTGCGGGGGCCTCGCCGGCGGAGGTCCCGGCGGCCGGGGTGCCGGCGGCCGGGGGTGCGTCGGGCAGCGCGGGGGATGCCGCCGCCGCGCCGGCGGCGGCCGTCTCGTCGGTGCCGGTCGTTTCCGTGGCCTGTTCCGCGGCCTGCGAGTCCGTCATGAGCGGCAGGGTATGCCCGCTCGCCCCCTTTGGGTACCCGTCGGTAACGTCCTTTCACCGACCACGCACACACCGCCAGCGATCACTGGCAGCAAACCCGCTGATCAGGGCGTTGACGGTCCGGTGGTCGCCGGTACGGCACTTTTCGCGCTCACAGTTCGTCCACGTCCAGGTTGGCGATGGCCTGCCGCGCCACCTCCCGTCCGCGCTCCGTGAAGTCCCCCTTGCCCGGATAGCCGACCGTGAGCTTGTACATGTCGCCGGCCGTCGACTTGTAGTAGAAGATCCGCAGCTCGCGCGGGAGGGGGTCCTGGCTGTCGGTCGTCGTGTAGGTGACCGTGTTCTCGGCGGACTTCCGGCCCCGGTAGGTGGTGTCCCCCGCGGTGTCCGTCCGCGCCCCCTCGGGCATCCTCAGGCTGTACTCGCCGCTCTCCCTGAACTCGCCGTCGTCGGCGTACATCTGGGCCGCCGCGGAGCCCTTGATCTGCCCGCTCGTGTCCTCGGACTTCCGGGCCAGGGTCAGCCCGACCCGGATGCTGCCGCTCCAGTCGGTGAAGGCGACCCAGTGCTCCTTGTCCGAGGACCGGTCCGGCGTGGTCCGCTGGTAGTCGGCGGGCACCGCCAGGGTCGCGGCGACGTCCTTGACGTGCTGCTTCCTCCAGCCGTCCGGCAGCGGGCCGGCGAACGGGTCGGCGATCACGAGATACGCCGCCACCGCGAGG
Organism: Streptomyces sp. NPDC048566; assembly: GCF_043199735.1. NCBI lineage: Bacteria > Bacillati > Actinomycetota > Actinomycetes > Kitasatosporales > Streptomycetaceae > Streptomyces > Streptomyces sp. NPDC048566. Next base: position 167,718 of record NZ_JBICWL010000009.1, on the reverse strand, counting down.
GCGGCGACCGCGGCGCCGAGCCCGATCAGCGCCCGCCGGCCGATCCGGACGCCCGGACCGCCGCCGGAGCCCTCGCCGCCCGTCGGACCCGCGACGGTCACGACCTGGGTCGGCGCGGGCGCCGGGGGCCGCGCGGCCTCCTCCAGCAGACGGCGGACCCGGTCCGGGCCGGGCCGCTGCGCGGGGTCCTTGGCGAGCAGACCGTCGATCACCTCGGCGAGCGGCCCGGACGCCGAGGCGGGCGCGGCCGGCGTGGAGTTGAGGACGGACTGGAGGGTGGCGGCGGTGTTGCTGCGCCGGAAGGGCGAGACGCCCTCGGCCGCGGTGTAGAGCACCACGCCGAGCGACCAGAGGTCCGACGCGGGGCCCGGCCGCTGCCCGAGGACCCGCTCCGGCGCGATGTACTCGGGTGAGCCGACGAAGCCGCCGGTGTCGGTGAGGCTGGTCTCCCCCTCGATCTGGGCGATGCCGAAGTCGGTGAGCACCACCCGGCCGTGCCGGCCGAGGAGCACGTTGTCGGGCTTGACGTCCCGGTGCAGGACGCCGGCGGCGTGCGCCGCCTCCAGCGCGCCGAGCACCTCCAGACCGATCCGGGCGCTCTCGCGGACGCCGAGGGTGCCCTCCTGGAGCGCGTCGCCGAGCGAGCGGCCCCGCACCAGCTCCATGACGATCCAGGGCCGTCCGTCCACGACCGCGACGTCGTGGACGTTCACGACGGCAGGGTGGTCCAGCCGGGCCGCCGCCCGCGCCTCGCGGCGCATCCGCTCGTACACGTTGGCGCGTTCCCGCTCGGGAAGATGGTCCGGGACGCGTGGTTCCTTCACGGCGACCTCGCGGTCCACGGTCTCGTCCTGCGCCCGCCACACGGTGCCCATGCCGCCGTGCCCGAGCCGGGACAGCAGCCGGTAGCGCCCGGCGACGAGCCGTCCGGCCCCCGGCTCGGAGGCGGGCCGTGCCGGGCCCGCCTGCGATGGCGCGGGCCGGTCCGCCCGCCCGGGGCCGGCCCCGGCCGGCGCGGCGTACGGATTGCCCGGATACGGAACGGCGGCCCGCGCCTCGGCCGGCCGGTCCGGCGCGGCCTGCCGCGGTGGTTGCAGACCGAAACTCGTCGGTTCGTCGCCCCCGTGCGGGACTCCCCCGTTGTCGCTCATGGTCCATCTCTATCGCGGCGGGGGCGTCGACATCCAGCCCTGCCGGACGCCGGTCACACACCCGTGACGCGCACCGCCCGCTATCTCCCGTTCGCCCGCCTCCGCACGGGTTCCGCGCTCCCGGCGCGGCCTCGGCGGCGGGTGCGGGGTCAGGTGCGGCGGAAGCTGTCCACGGCCACGTCGAAGTAGCGCCTCGCGTCCTTCACCCGCCCGACCGGCGCCGACACCCACACGTCGTACATCCGGCCGCCCTCCTCCCAGCACAGGTCGTAGGTGTGCCGGGCCCCCTCCGTCTCGCTGAAGCCGTCCCAGGTGAACTCCCAGAGCGCGGCGGGGCGCCCGGCGTGCGTGGTCCGGGTGACCCGGCTGTCGCGGTAGCCGGGGTTGGTCGAGGGCCCCTCGTCCGCCTGCCGCCGCAGCACGCCGACCGGGCCGCCGGACGCGGGCTCGCTCACCTTGACGCCGAGCCGGAAGACCTGGCCGGGCGACAGGTAGAAGACCCGCTCCCCCTGCGGGTCCCGCCGGAAGCCCTCCGGGACGGCGAGCGCGAAACCGTACGGATCGGAGGCGAGCCGGTAGCCGTCGGGCGGCGCCGCAAAGGAGCCGGTGGGGGCGGCTCCGGCGGGTGACGCGCTGGGGGTGCGGGACGCCGACGGGCCGGGCCCGCTCGACGGGGGGCCGGTCGTGCCGGACGGGCCGCCCGGCGCGCTCGACGAGGGCGGCGACTGCTTCCCGCCCCCGCCGTCGTGCATCAGCAGGGCCGCCGCCGACACCCCCGCCCCCGCCAACGCGGCGACCAGGGCGGCGGCGAGGAGCAGTCCCCGCGAGGACTGCCGGGGCGGACGGTCGCCGCCGCGCGCCGGCTGCGCCCGGGAGGCGGGCCGGTGCAGCGGGTTGTCCCGCCGGGTGGGGGTGTAGGGGGCCGACCACCGCGGGGTGCGCCCGCTGTCCCGGAAGGCGGTCAGCAGCCGCTCCGCCTCGGCCGCGCCGAGCCGCCGCTCGGGATCGCGCTCCAGCAGCCCCCGGACGACGGGCAGCAGGGGCGCGGCCTCGGCCGGGGGGCGGATCTCGTCCACGACGACCGCGTGCAGGATGCCGCCGAGCGAGTCGCGGCGGAAGGGGGAGGCGCCGCTCAGCAGCGTGCACAGCAGGGCGCCCAGCGACCACAGGTCGGACTCGGGACCGGTGCGGGTCCCGGACATCCGCTCGGGCGCGGTGTACTCGGGGGAGCCGACGAACGCGCCGCTCTCGGTGAGCGTCGTCGCGCCCGCCACCTGCGCGATCCCGAAGTCGGTCAGGACGACCCGGTCGGTGCCGGCCTCCACCAGGACGTTGGCGGGCTTGAGGTCGCGGTGCAGCACACCGGCCTCGTGCGCCCGGGCCAGCGCCCCGAGCAGGTCGATGCCGATGCGGGCCGCCTCCCGGGCGTCCACCGGACCGCGGGCCGAGATCCGCTCGGCGAGCGAGCCGCCGTCGATCAGCTCCATGACGATGTAAGGGCGTTCGTCGTCGACGACGACGTCGTGCACCACGATGATGTGCGGATGGTGGAGCTGGGCCACGGCCCGCGCCTCGCGCAGCGTCCGGTCGCGCTGGAGGCGGTTCTCCTCCGCGGAGAGCGAGTCGTCGAGGGCCAGTTCCTTCACCGCGACCCGCCGGCCGAGGAGCTGGTCGGTGGCACGCCAGACGACCCCCATGCCGCCCCGGCCGATTCTCGCCTCCAGCCGGTAACGGCCCGCGATCACGCGGACGTTCTCCCCCTCGGTCCCCATACGCCCCATCATGCCGCACCGGACGAACGCCTTCCGTGACGGTGATCGGCCAACTGTGCGGCCCGCCGCGGCGGGTGGGCGCGCGGGCGGAGAACCCGCCGCCCGGAGGGTCAGCCCTCCTGGAAACTCCGCAGAATCCACGCGAACTGCTTGCCGGTGGTGTCCCAGTCGCCGGCCGGCGAGGCCGCGTAGAGGGCGTACTCGGTGCCCTCCCGGTTCATGTACCCGACGTCGATCGCCCGGTAGGGCCCCGGGAAGTAGTGCGGGGCGTCCTTGCCCAGCGCGTCCCACGCGTACTCCCAGCGGACACCCGGCTGGTCGCGGAACAGCTCCTGCTTGAAGTGCAGCTTCCGGTAGTCCCGCAGGCGCTCGGCGACCCGCTGGTCCAGGGCGCTCATGTGCTCGTAGGAGGTCCGGTAGTCGGGTGCGGTGTCGACGGCGATCCGCACGAGGTGCTTGCCCTTGTCGGGCGTGTAGTCGACCTGGCGCAGACCGTCCTGGTCGATCGACACGGACCGCTTCCACCCCTTGGGCAGCGAGACGCTGAAGCCCACCGGGTCGTCGATCCGCTCCCAGCCGGCGGGTACCACGCTGGCGCCGGAGGCGTCGTCGCCCGGCGTGCCGGAGGCGCTCGGCGTCGACGAGGCGGAGGCGGCGGGAGAGCCGGTGCCGGCTCGGCCGTTGTGGCCGAACTGCTGGAGGGCGACCGCGACGCCCCCGCCGATGACCGCCGCCAGCGCGACGACCAGGACGACCGTGCGCAGCCGGTGCCGCCGCGCGGGCGCGGGGCCGGCCGGGGGGTACGGGGCGGCGGGGGCCGTCTGCTCGCGGGTGCCGGTGCCGGTCCCCGCCTCCGGGGGGCCGTACCCCGTCCGCACGGTGGGCGGGTGGGCCGGCGCCGCCTCCGGGCGCCGGCCCTCCGCCACCTCGGCGAGCATCCGCTCGGCCTGCTCCGCGCCGGGCCGCCCGGCCGGATCCTTGCGCAGCAGTCCGGCCAGGACGGGCCCCAGATCGCCCGCGTGGACCGGTTCGGCGGGTTCCTCCTCGACGACCGCCTGCATGGTGCCGATCGGCGAGGTGCGGCGGAACGGCGATCTGCCCTCCACCGCCGTGTACAGCGTGGCGCCGAGCGCCCACAGGTCGGACGCCGGCCCCGGATCGTGGCCGCGCACCCGCTCCGGGGCCAGGTAGTCGACCGAGCCGACCACCTCCCCGGTACGGGTGATGGTGGTGTCGCCCTCGATCTGCGCGATGCCGAAGTCGGTGAGCAGCACCCGCCGGTCACGGCCGAGCAGGACGTTGCCGGGCTTGATGTCGCGGTGCAGCACCCCGGCCGCGTGCGCGGCGCGCAGGGCCCGCAGGACCCACAGGCCGATGCGCGCGGCCTCGCGCGGCTCGATACGGCCGCGCTCCTTCACCGCGTCGGCCAGCGACTCGCCCTCGACCAGCTCCATCACGATCCAGGGGCGGCCGTCGTGTTCGAGGACGTCGTGCACGGTGACGACGGCGGAGTGGTTGATGCGCGCGGCGGCCCGGGCCTCGGCACGGGTGCGGGCCAGCAGGACGTTCTGCTCGCTGTCGGAGACGTAGAGCGCCGCGGTCAGCTCCTTGACCGCGACGGCACGGTGCAGCACCTGGTCGTGCGCGCGCCACACCCGGCCCATGCCACCGCTGCCGATGGAGTCCACGAGCCGGTAGCGGCCCGCAAGGAGCAGGCCCTGCATCTGATTCACGTTCCCCCGCAATGGTCTTGACAGGGTCAGACTAAAGTTCGGTCACCACGCAGGGAACAAGCGGGGGCGTACGGAGACAGCACTGTGACGGTTCTCCCTTCCCGCCGGCCGGGTGAACCGTCCCGCTCCCGCCGCCGTCCGCCGCGCGGCGGCGTGCGCCCCTCTCGCGGCCCCGGTGGCGGAGGGTCAGCCGGCCTGTTCAGCCGGTGACTTGATAGCTCTCGGACGCCTGCTCGTACAGCCGGGTCACCTCGTCGCGCTCGGCCTCCGGGCCGCGCAGCTGCACCACGTGGTAGCGCCCGCCGACGACGATCGCGAGGTTGCGTACGTACAGCGAGCGGCCCGCCGCGTCCTGCCAGGTGAACTGGCCCTCCGCCATCACCCGGCCGCCCACGTCGATCCGCCGCATCCCGCTCGACGTGGCCCACGTCGAGTCGCGGAAGGGCTGCAACTCCTTCTCGCTCTCCCGCTGGTACGTCATCGGGTCGTCGCCGTAACGGCTCGTCGCGTCCCGTCCGGGAACGACGATCAGCTCGAAGTCCCCGTGGGAGTAGACGACCTGGCCGCGGCCGTTCTTCGGCGCGCGGTCCCAGCCGCTCGCCACCGCGATCCGGAACCCCGCGGGGTCCTTGCGGAGGGTGAAGCCCTGCGCCACGTCCGCGTCGCCGCCGGTGTCCGTGGACGTCGAACTCGCCTTCCCCGAAGGGCTTCTGTCACTCGACGGCGCCGTCCGGTCCGGGCGGGGCTCGCTGCTCGCGTCGGGATCGCCGCCGGATGCGGGTGCCGGGCTCACCTGTCCGGCGGCTCCGGTACGCCGGCCGTCCGCGCCCTCCTCACCGGCCTTGGGCAGGAACGCCATCGCGTACGCGATCGCCGCGACCAGCAGGAGCAGCACCAGCAGGACCAGGTTCCGGCCCAGGCGGCGCGGCGTGCCGGAGTTCTCGCGCTTGGCGCGTTTGTGGCGGGCGTGCGGGCCGGTCGCGGGCAGCCCCGCCCGACGGCGCCGGACCAGCTCGCCGCGCCGCCTGACGATCGGCAGCCGGCTCGGGTCGACGGGCGGCGCCGCCACCACGTGCGCCCCGGCCTCGGGCTCCGGCGCGGACCGCACCAGCGACCGCAGCCAGCCGCGCAGCTCCTCGAAGTCGAGCCGCTCGGTGGGGTCCTGACGCAGCAGCGACTCCACCACCGGGCGCAGCGGGCCGCACTCCTCGGCGAACGCGGGCGGCTCGGCGCACACGAGTTGGACCAGCTCGGCCGTGTTGTCCTCCGGGTAGGGGGCGTGGCCCTGGACGGCGCGGAAGAGCAGGGCGCCGAGCGCCCACAGGTCCGTGGCCGGTCCGATGGGCGCCGCGAGCTGCCAGTTCTCGTGCACCGGTCCGGCCTGCTCCGGCGCCCAGCGCTCGGTGACCGGCCCGACCACGGCCATCCGGGCCTGCCGCGCGCGCTCGGCGGCGAGCGCGGTGGCGGGCCCGCGCCGCGGCGGTCCGCCGGCGACCAGATCGCCCCAGCCGCCGCTCCCGCCGGGCGCGGCGGCCCGCGGGGCATCGGGGGCCGGGGAGTGGTCCGGCGGCGCCGGGGCGCCGGGCCCGCCGGCGTTCGCGTATCCGCCCTGCCGCGGCGGCACGGGGGCGGGTCCGAGTCCCCCGGGTCCGTGGCGGCCGTCCGGGAGGCGGCCCTCGGGCGCCGCGGCACGGGGGAAGGGGGAACGCTCCGGGCCGCCCTCGCCCGGGCCGCCGGGGCGCGCGGGTCGCGGTCGGGCACCGTGCGGGCCGGCGCCCGCGACGCCGTACGGATCGGCTATCTGCCCGGGCGGCGCGGCCGGGGGCCGCTGCCGGCCGCTCTGGAGCGGGAGTCGGGGGACGCCGTACCCCTGGTCCTGCCGCCCGTGCGCCGGGTCCTGCCCGGGCCCCGGCGCGTACGGGCCCGCGGCGCCCTGCCCGTCCTGCCCGTCCTGCCGGTCGTGCGGATGCCGGTGGCCGGTCCGGTCGTCCTCTCCCTGCCGGGGGGCGTACCGACCGTACGGGCCGCCCTGCGCGGGGAGTTGGGGACCCGTGGCGGGCGTCCCGCTCCGGCCGTCGCGCTCGGTGCCGGCCGCGGGGAGGGCGAGCGGGTCGGTCCGCTGCTCCTCCTGCACCCGGGCCGCGGCACGGGCGCCGGCGCGGTAGGCGGCGATGGCTCCGGCGCGCGCCGCGCGGGCGTCACCGCCCGGACCGCCCGGCCGGCCGGGCGCATCGGGTTCGGGGGCCGGTCCACCGGGCACCGGCGGCCGGGCGCCGGGCCGGGCGGGGCCGCCCGCTTCGAGCGCGCGCGGACCGGAGGCCGGGGCTCCCGGTGCGGGCCTGCCCGGTACGGGCGTGCCCTGTTCGGCCCGTGCCTCGATGGCGGCACGCCGGGCCGCCTCCGCGTCCGCTCCCGAACCGGCCCGCACGGCGACCCCGTGCCCGGCGCCGCCCGCGGCCCCGCCCGGGAGCGCCCGCCCGCCGGGACCGCCGCGGGAGCCGGCGCCCGGGGAGGACTCCGGGCCGCCGGGGCCGGCCGGTGCGGTGCCCGCGCCGAATCCGCGCCGGGCGACGCCTGCGGCGTCCGGCGCGGGCGCCGAGCCGGGCTCCCCGCCGGGACCCTCGTCGCGGACCGGCACCGGGTCGTACCCGCAGAGGGCCTCCTCGGCGGCTCCCGCCGCGAGGCCGGTCAGCAGCACCCGGCCGTCGTCGCAGACCAGGACGGTGCGGGCGGTGATGTTCCGGTGCACCCAGCCGTGCGCGTGCAGGACGCGCAGCGCGGTCAGCACGTCGGCGGCGACCTCGGCGGCCCGGTAGGGGCTGAGCGGCTTCTCGGCGAGGAGGGCGGCGAGCGGCCTCGCCGGAACGCGTTCGCTCACGATCCACAGCGACCCGCCCTCGGCGAACACGTCGAAGACCTGGTCGAGCCGCGGGTGGTCGGGGATCCGGGCGGCGGCCTGGGCGGCCTCGATGGCGCGCCGCACCGCCGGATCGGCGGGACGGCGGGTGGTGCGGGCGGACGCGCGCCGCACTCCCCCGTCCCGGGCGACGTAGCCCTCGGGCAGCCCGTCGGCGTCGAGCATCTCGGCCTCGACGATTTCCGGCAACGGCACCTGCCGGACCAGGACTTCCTGTCCGCTGTAGGTGTCGAAGGCCCGGCTCTCGGCGAGTTCGTACGCGTCGGACGGCGGCAGCGGCAGGCGGTAGCGGTCCGCGAGGACTCGTCCCGCGTAGTCGTCCACGATGCCTCCCCCAGCCGACCGGTCGGTCAATTCCGTTCGCCCTGCGTCCCGTTACGGCTTCGTACGGTCCGCAACCACTCACGATACGTGCCCGGGGCAATCCGCAGAGCGGTGATACGAGATCTCGGCCCGTCCTTCCGCGGCCGGGCGTCACCCCGGCGCGCGGTACGTCACGACTTCGGCTGGAACGTCTGGGTCAGCTGCTTCCAGGTGTCCTTGCGCACGTCGCCGTCCCAGGCGGACGCCTTCGCCGTGTACATCAACGCGTACCCCTGATGCGCGTTCACGACGAACCCCCGGTCGATCGACCGGTACCCGGTGCCGCCGTCCACGTAGGTGAACTCCCAGTCGGCCGTGTTCCAGCCGCGGTAGTCCACCTTCTCTATGCGCAGCCGCGTGTACTGGGAGCGCGTCATGTAGCGCTCCTGGTTCTTCCAGTCCGCGACCGGGTCGGACTTGGGGGTCGACGTCCAGCCGACGAGCAGCTTCTGTCCGTCGGGGCCGGTGAAGCGCGCCCCCGCGGCGTCCGCCGACCGGTACTTCCAGCCCTTCGGCAGCACGATCGAGAACCCCTGGGGGCTCTTGTACGTCGCACCGGAGGCGGAGCCCGATCCCTTGTCGTCGTCCCCCGCGCCCTGCGACGCGCTCGCGTCCGGCTCGGACGCGGCTCCCGGGGACTCCTTGGTGGTGGAGCCGGCACCGGAGCCGGCGGAGGCGTCGCTGTCGGTGTGCGCCGCGCCCCGGTCGTCCCCGGCGTCGTCCTCGGAGCCGCCGTCCTTGCCGCCGCCGGCGCTCGCCCCTGCGGACGGCACCGCCTTGGCCCCGCCCGTGTCGTCCTTCGCCGCGCCGTCCCCGCCGCCGAGGGTGAGGGCCAGCACGGTGCCGAGCACCGCCAGCGCCACGACCACGGCGAGGATCACCAGCGTGCGCCGCGGGACCACGTCGGTCAGCGACGCCTTCGGCGCCGGGCGCGGCGGGCGCTCCGGGGCGACCGGCCAACCGGACCCGGAGGTGCTCCGGGTGGCCGGGGTGCCCGTACCGCCCGAGGCCCCGGCGGAACCGGAGTTCACCGGCGCGTCTCCACGTTTGCCGTCCCCGGCCCGGGCCGGGCCGGACCGGTCCGAGGCGGTCAGCCCCGCGGACGGGGACGCCACGGCCGTGTCGGCGGCCGCGGCGCCCGCGGCCGGGTCCGCGTCCGGGGTGGCGGCCGTCCCGGCCGCACCCGGGGCGCCGGTGCCGGCGGACGGGCCGCCCGCGGTCTTCGCCCGGGCCGTCGCCGCCGCGGTGGCCGCACCGGCCGCCGACGCCGCCTTGCGCACCGAACGCAGCGCCCCGCGCAGGCGCTCGGACGCCTCCTCGCCCCTGCGGGCGCCGGAGCCCGTTCCGCCGCCGGCACCGCGCTGTGCGGGGACCTCCCCGGGAACCGGCGGAAGGGCCACGACCCTGGTCGCGTCCATCGGCTCCGGCTCGGCGGGCTTCGGCTCCGGCTCGCGCAGCACCTCGTTCAGCAGGGCGCGGGCGCCCGCGTCGTCGAGCCGCTGCTCGGGGTCCTTGGCGAGCAGACCGTGGATGACGCTCTCCAGCGGGCCCGCGTTCTTCGGCTGCTCCACCGGCTCGGTCATCACCGCGGTGAGCGTCGCGATCGCGGACCCCTTGTCGTACGGCGGGACGCCTTCCACCGCCGCGTAGAGCAGGCCGCCGAGGGACCACATGTCGGCGGCCGGACCGGGCTTGTGCCCGCGCGCCCGCTCGGGCGAGATGTACGAGGGCGCGCCGACGAGCATGCCGGTGGAGGTGATGGACGGGTCGCCCTCGACCTGCGCGATCCCGAAGTCGGTGAGCACCACCCGGCCGTCGTCCGACATCAGCACGTTCGACGGCTTCACGTCCCGGTGCAGGATGCCCTGGCGGTGCGCCGCGCGCAGCACGTCGAGGACGGCGAGGCCGACCTCGGCAGCGCGCTTCGGCGTGAGCAGGCCGTCCTCACGGATGGCCTCGGCGAGGGACTTGCCCTCGACCAGCTCCATCACGATCCACGGGCGGTCGTCCTCGTCGACCACGTCGAAGACGGTGACCGCCCCGGTGTTGCGGATGCGCGCGATCGCCTTGGCCTCGCGCAGGGTCCGCGTGATGAGCCGGCGCTTCTCCTCCTCGTCGATGCTCGACGGGAACCGCAGCTCCTTCACGGCGACCGTGCGGCCCAGGGTCTCGTCCTGCGCGCGCCACACCGTGCCCATGCCGCCGCGGCCGAGAACGTCCCCCAGCCGGTACCGCCCGGCGAGGAGACGTTCGCTCTTGTCCTGACGGGATGCCCCCGCCCGCTCCGCCTCCGACATGCGTCCCCTCATGCAACCCGCCCTGACAGAGCCTCCATTGTCCCCCACCCGACAAGTGCCCGACGCCCAGGGGGCCCCTGGGACCGCAACAGCTCAGCCAGTGAGACGCCGGGCCCCCGCGGACGCGTCCCGCGGCAGCCGCACCGCTCCCACCGCGGGCCCGTGGCCCCTCGCGCCCCGCCCGTCGGCCGTGCGCGGCCCGCCGGGCCGCATCCGCCTGCCGACAGGACGCGGTGCCGGCCGCCCCGCCGGCGGCGCGGCCCCGGACACCTCGGACCTTCCCGGCGATACCCACCCCGCCGGCCGCCCCCTCATGGCCCGAACCCGCCTGCCGGGCAGGGGATCTCACCGTCCCTCAGCACCGGCGCCCCGGCGCGCGGAGCGCGTCCCCCGCGGTGGCCGTGCGGGCTCCGGCGCCGCCCGCGTCGCGGACCGGCGCGCGAACCGGCCGCGCCCGGCGCCGAGTTCCGGTCCGCCGCGGCCCGGCGGCCGGCGGGACCACGGCCCGCGGGCCGGGCGGCGGTCAGGACGCCGCGATCTCCGGTGCCCCCAGCCGCGCCGCGTCCGCCGTGAGGTCGTCCGGCTGGCGCTGGGACTCCCGCTCGGCCTCCACCCGCTTCTCGTAGTGCTCCACCTCGCGCTCGATCTGGTCCTTGTCCCAGCCGAGGACCGGCGCCATCAGCTCGGCGGCCTCGCGGGCGCTGCGGGTGCCGCGGTCGAAGGTCTCGATGGAGATGCGGGTGCGCCGGGTCAGCACGTCGTCGAGGTGCCGGGCCCCCTCGTGGGAGGCGGCGTAGACGATCTCGGCCCGGAGGTAGTCCTCGGCGGCCGGCAGCGGTTCGCCGAGTGAGGCGTCCTCCGCGATGAGGTCGAGGAGTTCCTCGGCGAGCGATCCGTAGCGGTTCAGCAGGTGCTCCACCCGGACCACGTGGAGTCCGGTGCGGGCCGCGATGCGCGCCCGGGCGTTCCACAGCGCCTGGTACCCCTCCGCGCCCACCAGCGGGGTCTCCTCGGTGACGCACTCGGCGACGCGCTGGTCGAGGCCGTGCACCGCCTCGTCGACGGCGTCCTTGGCCATCACGCGGTACGTCGTGTACTTGCCGCCCGCGACGACGACGAGTCCGGGCACCGGGTGGGCCACGGTGTGCTCGCGCGACAGCTTGCTGGTCGCGTCGGACTCTCCGGCCAGCAGCGGGCGCAGGCCCGCGTAGACGCCCTCGACGTCGTCACGGGTGAGGGGGACGGAGAGCACCGAGTTCACGTGCTCCAGCAGGTAGTCGATGTCGGCGCTGGACGCGGCCGGGTGGGCCTTGTCGAGGTCCCAGTCGGTGTCGGTGGTGCCGATGATCCAGTGGCGGCCCCACGGGATCACGAAGAGCACGGACTTCTCGGTGCGCAGGATCAGGCCGGTGGACGAGTTGATCCGGTCCTTCGGCACGACCAGGTGGATGCCCTTCGACGCGCGGACGTGGAACTGGCCGCGCTCGCCGACCAGGCCCTGGGTGTCGTCGGTCCACACGCCGGTGGCGTTCACGACCTGCTTGGCGCGGACCTCGTACTCCCCGCCGCCCTCCAGGTCCCGCACCCGTGCGCCGACGACGCGCTCACCCTCGCGGATGAATCCGGTGACCCGGGCACGGTTGGCGACCTTCGCGCCGTACGCGGCGGCCGTGCGCACCAGGTTCGCCACGAAGCGGGCGTCGTCCATCTGGGCGTCGTAGTACTGGAGGGCGCCGACCAGGGCGTCCTTCTTCAGGGCGGGGGCGACCCGCAGGGCGCGGTTGCGGGTGAGGTGGCGGTGCAGGGGGAGCCCGCGCCCGTGGCCGCGGGCCATCGACATCGCGTCGTACAGCGCGACGCCCGAGCCGGCGTACCACCGCTCCCAGCCCTTGTGCTGCAACGGGTAGAGGAACGGCACGGGCTTCACCAGGTGCGGCGCCAGCCGTTCGAGCAGCAGGCCGCGCTCCTTGAGCGCCTCGCGCACCAGCGCGAAGTCGAGCATCTCCAGATAGCGCAGGCCGCCGTGGATGAGCTTGCTGGACCTGCTCGACGTCCCGGAGGCCCAGTCGCGCGCCTCGACCAGGCCGGTGGACAGACCGCGGGTCACGGCGTCGAGCGCGGTCCCCGCGCCGACCACACCCGCACCCACGACCAGGATGTCCAGCTCCCGCTCGGCCATTCCCGCCAGTGACTCGGCCCGCTCCGCCGGCCCCAGTGTCGCTGTCCTCACCGCTGCCTCCCGCTGTAGTCGCGCTGTGGCCGCACCTGTCGGGCGACGCCCGGCTCATCTACCCCCTTGCCCAAAGTCTGACCGTCTTGCCCCTCATCGGCCACCGACCGCCCTCGGCCTGTGGACAACACTCGGCGACGCGCAGGGAATCTCGGCCGGACAATCCCACATATCGGTCATATTTACTCCTAGTCTGACATTGCTCTCGCCCATCCTGTCCACAGGGCTTGCGCACCTGTCCCGCTTCGGTTACTGGGAAGGACGGCCCACTCCATGCCCGCAGACCTCGCCGTCATCGGACTCGGTCATCTCGGCCTGCCCCTGGCCCAGGCCGCCGTCACCGCCGGCATCTCCACGGTCGGCTACAAGACGGGTCCGGAAAGCGGCCCGCTCACCCCCGCCGAGCTGCGCAGAATGCTCTCGGCGGGCTTCCGGACGACCGCGAACCCGGCCGAGCTCGGCCGGGTCCGCACCGCCGTGATCTGCGCGCCGACCCCCCGCGGCGCGGACGGCGTCCTCGACCTCGCCCAGGTGGAGACGGCCGCCCGCACGCTCGCCGGGCGGCTCCGCCCGCACACCACCGTGATCATGGAGTCGGCCGTGCCCCCCGGCACCACCGAGACCTTCCTCCGCCCGTTGTTGGAGACGGGCTCCGGGCTGCGCGCGGGACGCGACTTCCACCTCGCCTACTCGCCCAGCCGGGTCGATCCCGGAAACCGCGACGTGACCCCGGCGGGCACGCCGAAGGTGATCGGCGGCCTCACCCCCGCGTGCACCGAGTCGGCCGCCGCCTTCTACGGGCGCCTCACCGACAAGGTCGTCCGTGCCCGCGGCCCCCGGGAGGCGGAGACCGTCCAGGTCCTGGAGACCAACTTCCGCCATGTGAACATCGCCCTCGTCAACGAGATGGCCGTGCTCTGCAACGACCTCGGCGTCGACCTCTGGGACGTCATCCGCTGCGCGGAGACCAAGCCGTTCGGCTTCCAGGCGTTCCGCCCCGGTCCCGGTGTCGGCGGGCACGGCACCCCGCAGGACCTCGCCGGGCACTCCGGCCGCCCGCTGCGCATGGTCGAGCTGGCCCAGCAGGTCAACAGCCACATGCCCCGGTACGTCATCCAGCGCGCCGCCACGCTGCTCAACGAACACGGCAAGTCCGCCCGCGCCGCGCGCGTCCTGCTCCTCGGCGTCACCTACAAGGCGGACGTGCCCGACCAGCAGGGCTCCCCCGCCCACGAGATCGCCGTACGCCTCATGGAACTCGGCGCGTCGGTGAGCTACCACGACCCGCACGTCCCCGCCTGGAGCGTGCTCGGCCGGCCCGTCCCGCGCGCCGACTCGCTCTACGAGGCGGCGGCCGACGCCGACCTGACGATCCTGCTCCAGCAGCACCGCACCTACGACCTGCAAGGACTGTCGGTGAAGGCCCAACTCCTGCTGGACACAAGGGGAGCGACCCCGACCGGCGCGGCACACCGGCTCTGACCCGGGGAATTCCCCTCACGGACGGTCCCTCGCGCCTGCTACTGTGCGGCAGCTCTCGCACACACGTGCGCCCGCATCCCGGGCGTCCCGTACGCGTGCGCGAACGCGTCCGGCGCGCCACTCCGGTGCGCCCGTATCCCTGGGGGGGATCCCACATGAGCCAGACCACGCCTCCGTCCGGTGCGCCGGTCGAGAACAACCCGTACGCGGGCGGGCCCGCCGCGCCGGTCGCCGACCACCCGTACGCGGCCGGGCCCGGCCCGCACGCCGCGCCCGCACAGGACGTACCGCAGCAGGCCGGCCCGCAGGGCGCGCCCCAGCCGGGCTTCCCGGCCTCGCCCGCCGCCCCGGCCGCACCGGCCCGCAACAACCTGGCGCTCGGCCTCGTCGCCGCCCTCGTCGCCGGAACGGTCTCCGCGATCCTGTACGGCGTCGTCATCGGCGCCACCGAGCACGAGATCGGCTACGCCGCCGTCGGCGTCGGCTTCCTGGTCGGCATCGCCGCGGGCCGCCTCGGCGGCCGCAACCAGACCCTGCCGGTCGTGAGCGTCGTCGTCTCGGTCGCCTCGATCTACCTGGGCCAGCTCATCGGCACGGCCATGATCGGCGCCAAGGACCTGGGCGTCGGCTTCAACGACGTCTTCTTCGACCACTTCGACGTGGTCCAGCAGGCATGGAAGGAAGGGGCCGACCCGCTGACCTTCGTCTTCTTCGCGATCGCGGCCTACGTGGCCTTCCAGAGCACCCGCAAGGCCGGGCTCTGAGGCGGTCCCCCGCTCCGACGGGACCGCGATACGGCCGGGGGGGGGGGCCCCCCGGCCGGGGGGGGCCCGCCCCCGGGGGGGGCCCCCCCCCCCGGCCGTATCGCGGGCGGACTACCGCTTGTGCTGCGCGTCCGCCACCGTCACCTCGACGCGCTGGAACTCCTTCAGCTCGCTGTAGCCGGTGGTGGCCATCGCGCGGCGCAGGGCGCCGAAGATGTTCATCGAGCCGTCCGGGATGTGCGAGGGGCCGGTGAGGATCTCCTCGATGGTGCCGACGGTGCCGAGGTCGACCTTCTTGCCGCGCGGCAGCTCGTCGTTCACCGCCTCCATGCCCCAGTGGTGGCCGCGGCCCGGCGCGTCCGTGGCGCGGGCCAGCGGGGAGCCCATCATCACCGAGTCGGCACCGCAGGCGATCGCCTTGGGCAGGTCGCCGGACCAGCCGACCCCGCCGTCGGCGATCACGTGCACGTACCGGCCGCCCGACTCGTCCATGTAGTCGCGGCGGGCCGCGGCGACGTCGGCGACGGCGGTGGCCATCGGGACCTGGATGCCCAGCACGTTGCGCGTGGTGTGCGCGGCGCCGCCGCCGAAACCGACGAGCACGCCGGCCGCGCCGGTGCGCATCAGGTGCAGGGCCGCGGTGTACGTGGCGCAGCCGCCGACGATCACGGGCACGTCCAGCTCGTAGATGAACTGCTTCAGGTTCAGCGGCTCGGCGGCGCCGGAGACGTGCTCGGCGGAGACCGTCGTACCGCGGATGACGAAGATGTCCACGCCCGCGTCGACGACGGCCTTGGAGAACTGCGCGGTGCGCTGCGGGGACAGCGCGGCGGCGGTGACGACCCCGGAGTCGCGCACCTCCTTGATGCGCTGGCCGATCAGCTCCTCCTTGATGGGAGCCGCGTAGATCTCCTGGAGACGGCGGGTCGCGGTGTCCGCGTCCAGCTCGGCGATCTCGTCCAGGAGCGGCTGCGGGTCGTCGTAGCGCGTCCAGAGACCTTCCAGGTTCAGGACGCCGAGGCCGCCCAGCTCCCCGATGCGGATCGCGGTGGCCGGCGAGACGACCGAGTCCATCGGGGCCGCCAGGAAGGGCAGGTCGAAACGGTAGGCGTCGATCTGCCAGGTGATCGAGACCTCCTTCGGGTCCCGCGTACGGCGGCTCGGGACGACGGCGATGTCGTCGAAGGCGTACGCCCGGCGGCCGCGCTTGCCGCGCCCGATCTCGATCTCAGTCACGTTGTGGCCTTTCCCTCTTCGCTTCTGCGCCTCCCAGTATCCCCGACGCCCACGACGAGGGCGGCCCCGGAACCTCCCGGAGCCGCCCTGTCGGGGTGCCGCGCACAGGCGTGGCGCCCGTCGATCGGTACCGCGCGCCTACTTGGCGCGGCTGTAGTTCGGCGCCTCGACCGTCATCTGGATGTCGTGCGGGTGGCTCTCCTTGAGGCCCGCGGAGGTGATCCGCACGAAGCGGCCCCGCTCCTGAAGCTCGGGCACGGTCCGTCCGCCGACGTAGAACATCGACTGGCGCAGCCCGCCGACCAGCTGGTGGACGACCGCCGAGAGCGGGCCGCGGTAGGGCACCTGGCCCTCGATGCCCTCGGGGACGAGCTTCTCGTCGGAGGCGACGCCCTCCTGGAAGTAGCGGTCCTTGGAGAAGGAGCGCTGCTCGCCCCGGGACTGCATGGCGCCCAGGGAGCCCATGCCGCGGTACGACTTGAACTGCTTGCCGTTGATGAAGAGCAGCTCGCCCGGCGACTCCTCGCAGCCCGCGAGCAGCGAGCCGAGCATCACCGTGTCGGCGCCCGCGACCAGGGCCTTGGCGATGTCACCGGAGTACTGCAGGCCACCGTCGCCGATGACCGGGACCCCGGCCTCCTTGGCGGCGAGGGACGCCTCGTAGATCGCCGTGACCTGCGGGACGCCGATGCCGGCGACGACGCGGGTCGTGCAGATGGAGCCCGGTCCGACGCCGACCTTGATGCCGTCGACACCGGCGTCGATGAGCGCCTGGGCGCCGTCGCGGGTGGCGATGTTGCCGCCGATGACGTCGACGCCGGACGCGTTCGACTTGATCTTGGCGACCATGTCGCCGACGAGCCGGGAGTGGCCGTGCGCGGTGTCGACGACGATGAAGTCGACGCCGGCCTCGATCAGTGCCTGGGCGCGCTCGAAGGCGTCGCCCGCCACACCGACGGCCGCGCCGACCAGCAGGCGGCCCTCGCCGTCCTTGGCCGCGTTCGGGTACTTCTCGGCCTTCACGAAGTCCTTGACGGTGATGAGGCCCTTGAGGACGCCCGCGTCGTCGACCAGCGGAAGCTTCTCGATCTTGTGGCGGCGCAGCAGCTGCATCGCGTCGTCGCCGGAGATGCCGACCTTGCCGGTGACGAGCGGCATCGGGGTCATGACCTCGCGCACCTGGCGCGAACGGTCGGTCTCGAAGGCCATGTCGCGGTTGGTGACGATGCCGAGCAGCTTGCCGCCGCCGTCGGTGACCGGGACACCGGAGATGCGGAACTTGGCGCAGATCGCGTCGGCCTCGGTGAGCGTGGCGTCCGGGTGCACGGTGATCGGGTCGGTGACCATGCCGGACTCGGAGCGCTTCACCAGGTCGACCTGGTTGGCCTGGTCCTCGATGGACAGGTTGCGGTGCAGGACGCCGACGCCGCCCTGGCGGGCCATCGCGATCGCCATGCGCGACTCGGTGACCTTGTCCATGGCGGCGGACAGCAGCGGGATGTTGACCCTGACGTTCTTCGAGATGTGCGAGGCGGTGTCGATCTGGTCGGGCGCCATGTCCGACGAGCCCGGCAGCAGCAGCACGTCGTCGTAGGTCAGCCCGAGCGTCGCGAACTTGGCGGGCACTCCGTCGACGTTGGCAGTCATGACACCTTCCCCAAATGGCCTTGATCGGTGCGGATGTCCATGCTAACGGGAAGGACGGCTCTCTCATTCCACGGTTCCGGCAAGGCGACGGCTTCGTATGTTCGTACGGTCATTCCGCCGCCCGTGTTCAGTCCGGCCCCCGGGCGCGGTCGCGGCGGGCTCGCGGGGCCGGATCGCGCGGCCCTGCCGGGCGGGCCGGCGCCACGGAACGTCGCCGCCCCCGCGGCCGTTGGGCCCGCGAGGCGGCGAGAGGACAGGAGAACGAAGACGGGAGAACCGGGTGCTGCCGGGAGGTGCCCGAGGCGGCGGAGCCTACTGTTCGGCCAGGGCGCGCAGCCGGCTGAGGGCGCGGTGCTGGGCGACCCGGACGGCGCCCGGTGACATTCCCAACATCTGGCCCGTCTCCTCCGCCGTGAGGCCTACCGCGATCCGCAGCAGCAGCAGCTCGCGCTGGTTCTCGGGAAGGTTGGCGAGGAGCTTCTTGGCCCACTCCGCGTCACTGCTGAGCAGGGCGCGCTCCTCCGGGCCGAGGGAGTCGTCGGGCCGTTCCGGCATCTCGTCGGAGGGAACGGCCGTGGACCCCGGGTGGCGCATCGCGGCGCGCTGGAGGTCGGCGACCTTGTGCGCGGCGATGGCGAAGACGAACGCCTCGAAGGGGCGGCCGGTGTCCTTGTAGCGCGGAAGGGCGAGGAGCACGGCGACGCAGACCTCCTGCGCCAGGTCCTCCACGAAGTGCCGCGCGTCGCCCGGGAGCCGGGACAGACGGGTGCGGCAGTAGCGCAGCGCGAGCGGGTGCACGTGGGCGAGCAGATCGTGGGTCGCCTGCTCGTCGCCGTCGACCGCGCGATGGACGAGCGCACCGATCCCCGTCGTCTCGTCGTCACGCATCGGTCCATGGTGCCTCGGCGCCGAAGCGTCCGCGGCACCGCGTCCGTAGTTGTGCACCGAAGCGTTATGAGCAGGTGCGCCGGAACTCATCTCCTGCGCCCTCCCCTTCCGCTCGTCCGACTTGTCCCCGAGGAACTCCACACCTCAAGGATGCGGCATCCGCCGGGAAACGGGGATCGGACACCGACGACACTCTCCTCCCAGGCCCGGCGGACGGTTTTGTCGCCGGCCCGGCCCCACCCGTCGTCCGACGGGCGGGGACTCCTGCGGTCGCGCCTCTCAGCGGACGAGGCCCCAGCGGAATCCGAGGGCGACCGCGTGCGCCCGGTCGGAGGCGCCGAGCTTCTTGAACAGGCGCCGGGCGTGCGTCTTGACCGTGTCCTCGGAGAGGAACAGCTCACGGCCGATCTCCGCGTTCGAGCGCCCGTGGCTCATCCCTTCGAGCACCTGGATCTCGCGCGCGGTGAGCGTGGGCGCGGCCCCCATCTCGGCCGACCGCAGCCGGCGCGGGGCGAGCCGCCACGTGGGGTCGGCGAGCGCCTGGGTCACCGTGGCGCGCAGCTCCGCCCGGGAGGCGTCCTTGTGCAGGTAGCCGCGGGCGCCGGCGGCGACGGCGAGCGCCACACCGTCCAGGTCCTCGGCGACGGTGAGCATGATGATGCGCGCACCGGGGTCGGCCGACAGCAGCCGCCGGACCGTCTCGACGCCGCCCAGTCCGGGCATGCGCACGTCCATCAGAATCAGGTCCGAGCGGTCGGCCCCCCAGCGGCGGAGGACTTCCTCGCCGTTGGCCGCCGTGGTCACGCGCTCGACACCGGGCACGGTCGCGACCGCGCGGCGGAGCGCCTCTCGGGCAAGCGGGGAGTCGTCGCAGACGAGGACGGATGTCATGGCCGCCCTCCGCAGCTGATGCGCGTCACGTTGAGCCTCCAGGCTGGGTACGAATCGTCACCTGTGCGGTCGACGCCCGCCGACGGATAGGACCGTCTGCCCGAGCGTTTGTTTGTTCAACCGCCTCCGCCCATCTCAACGACGGTCACCCGAAAGAGTTACGGGGCAGCCAGTCGTCATCGGCACTGTACGTGAGGGACCGGACACAGTGCAGACATGCGCGCCGACCCTCAACGTTTCACCACAACCTATGCCCCATTCAGCCTGTTTTCTTCCCCTTTGCTGGTGTCTGAGGCTAGATTCGCAATGAGTCATATTTTCATCTCCTTAGATCGTAGATGTACGGTCGGTGGTCACAGGGCAGCCCAGAACGGAACAAGGGGACAAGCAATGGCAGATTTCTCCCGCCTTCCCGGTCCGAACGCGGACCTCTGGGACTGGCAGCTCCTCGCGGCCTGCCGCGGGGTCGACAGCTCGCTCTTCTTCCACCCGGAGGGCGAGCGCGGTGCGGCACGGAGCGCACGCGAGAACTCGGCCAAAGAGGTCTGCATGAGATGCCCGGTGCGCGCGGAGTGCGCGGCACACGCGCTCGCGGTGCGCGAGCCGTACGGCGTATGGGGCGGACTGACCGAGGACGAGCGCGAAGAACTCATGGGCCGGGCCCGCAACCGGCTGGTCACGGCGTCGGCCGGCGGCAGCGGTGGCGGCTCCGCTTCGAACACGTGAAGGAACGTTTCTGCTAACGGGCGCCCACCGGCGCGCCCGCGGGGGTCTCAGCGGGCCGCCGCCCGTGCGAGCCGGTCCAGCGTCGCGGCCACCGCCGGCACCTCGGCCAGGTCGGGGAGGGTGAGGGCGACGATCTCGCGGCGCACCGCGGGCTCCACCGTGACCGTCCGCACACCCTTCGCGCGGACGGACTCGATCGCGAGTTCGGGAAGGACGGCGACGCCGAGTCCGGCACCCACCAGTCCGACCACGGCCGGGTAGTCGTCCGTGGCGAAGTCGATGCGGGGCTCGAACCCGGCGGCCCGGCACACCTCGACCAGCCGGCCCCGGCAGCGGGGGCAGCCGGCGATCCACGCCTCCGCGGCGAACTCCCCGATGGCCACCGACTCCGCGCGGGCGAGCCGGTGCCGTTCGGGGACGAGCCCGACCAGACGGTCCGTCAGCAGTGGGCGTACGACGAGGTCGTCCCACTCCTCGCCGCCCGGCGCGTCCTCGTACCGGAACGCGAGCGCGATGTCGCAGTCGCCCGCCCGGAGCTTCTCCACGGACGCGGGCGGTTCGGCCTCCTCCAGGGAGACCCGGGTGCCGGGGTGGGCGGCCCGCAGGGCGGCCAGGGCCGTGGGCACGAGCGTCGAGCTGCCGCTCGGGAAGGAGACGAGCCGGACCCGGCCCGCCCGCAGGCCGGCGATCGCGGCGACCTCCTCCTCGGCGGCGGTCAGACCCGCCAGGATGCTCGCCGCGTGCCGGACCAGCGCCTCACCGGCCTGGGTGAGGCGCATCTCGCGGCCGGTCCGCACGAGCAGCGGGGTCCCGACCGAGGACTCCAGCGCCTTCATCTGCTGGCTGACGGCGGGCTGGGTGCAGCCCAGTTCGCGGCCGGCCGCCGAGAAGGAACCGGTGCCGGCGACGGCACGCAGGACGCGGAGATGACGGGCCTCGATCACCCGTCGAGCATAAGCCAGGCTTGGACACGGCGCCGAATATGGTGTCGACGCTTTGGAATCGATCACTTAGCGTGGCCCTATGAAGCTTCTGTCGCTGAACGTGGGCCGGGCGCGGTCCGTCGACCACACCGACCAGCCCGACGGCGTGACCGGCATCGACAAGCGTCCGGTCGAGGGGCCCCTGCGGGTGGCGGCCCCCGGGCCGAAGGGGACCGCCGGGAGCGGGATCGCCGGGGACGCCGTGTGCGACCTGCGCCACCACGGCGGCGACGACCAGGCGGTGTACGCGGTCGCGCGCGAGGACCTCGACGTCTGGGAGAACGAACTGGGCCGCCCGCTGGCGAACGGCGCGTTCGGCGAGAACCTCACGACACAGGGACTCGACGTGTCCGGGGCGCGGATCGGCGAGCGCTGGCGGATCGGCCCCGAGGTGGTCCTGGAGGTCACGAGCGGGCGCATCCCGTGCCGCACCTTCCAGGAGCACCTGGGCGAGAAGGGCTGGGTCCGGCGGTTCACGCAGCGGGGCGCGCCCGGCGCGTACCTGCGGGTCGTCGTGCCCGGCGAGATCCGCGCGGGCGACCGGGTCGAGATCGTCCACCGGCCCGATCACGAGGTGACCGTCGCCCTGCAGTTCAGCGCGGTCACGACCCGGCGGGAGCTGCTGCCGCGGCTGCTGGCGGCCGGTGCGGCCCTGCATCCGGAGGCACGGGCGATCGCGGAGAAGTACGTGGCGCAGCAGGAGGCATGACGGGCTCTCCGGTCCGGCCCGCCCCGGCCGAGCGGCGGCGGACGGGCCGGACCGGGCCCGGGCGGCACCGGGCGCAGGGCCCGCGGGCGGGTCACTAACCTTGCGCCATGACAACGGCTCTGATTACGGGATCGACCGCGGGGATCGGCGCCGCCTTCGCGCGGCGGCTGGCGGCGGACGGACACAACCTCGTGCTGGTGGCGCGGGACACGAAGCGGCTGCACGAGCAGGCGACCGAACTGCACGACCGGCACGGCATCGAGGCGGAGGTGCTGACGGCCGACCTGGCCACCGACCAGGGCATCGAGGCGGTCGCCGCCCGCCTCTCGGACCGCAGGAGCCCGGTCGACCTGCTGGTCAACAACGCGGGCTTCGGCAACAAGGGCCAGTACCTCGACGTGGCCATGGCGGACGAGCTGACGATGCTCAAGGTGCACTGCGAGGCGGTGCTGCGGCTGACGTCGGCTGCGGCCGAGGGCATGCGGGAGCGCGGCCGGGGCGGGATCGTCAACGTCGCGTCGGTGGCCGCGTTCGTGCCGCGGGGCACCTACGGGGCGTCGAAGGCGTGGGTCGTGCAGTTCACGCAGGGCGCGGCCAGGGACCTGGCGGGCAGCGGGGTGCGGCTGATGGCGCTGGCTCCCGGTTTCGTGCGGACCGAGTTCCACGAGCGGGCCGGGATGGGCACGGACAACATCCCGAACTGGATGTGGCTCGACGCGGACAAGCTGGTCACGGCGGCGCTGGCGGATCTGGCCCGCGGCCGGACGCTGTCCGTCCCCGACGCCCGGTACAAGGTGCTGATGGGGGTGGTGAAGGTGACCCCGCGCGCGCTGCTGGGCGGGATCACGTCGAAGACGGGACGCAAGTACGGTCCCCGGTGAAGAGGTTGACGGCATGAGTCGGACGTCGTTCTTACCCGAGAAGGTCCCCGTTCCCTGCGGAACGGGGACCTTTCACGTTCGGGGGTGCCGCGGTGGTCGGCGGGCGGGCCGGGACCGGGCCGGCGGCGGGCGGGCCGGGCGCCGGGACCGTCTCGGTGGTGGTGGCCGGGGTGACCGGCTCGTCCCCGGCGGGCTCGTCCCCGGCGGCGGGCCGCGGAGCGGACGGGCGGCGCCGTCGGCACGACTACGTGACGAACCGGCCGTCGCCCACGACGACGTGCGGCCTGCTGTTGATGGCGTCGGACGCCCACGTCACGATCGAGACGTCGATCGTGATCAGGCCGGCATCGGACACGTCCTCGGTGACGTCGTGCACCTCGCCGCCGTGCAGCGTGAGGCTCGTGACCGTCGATCCGTCGCGTCGCGTGATCGCGACCAGCGCCACGTAGTCGGGCAGGGTGTCCTTGTCGAGCCCGACCTTCGCGCGGAAGCCGGTCAGGCCGGTGGGAACGGTGAAGGAGAGGGGCTTGACCTCCTTGCCGAAGACCCCGGGCGAGAAGACGACGCTCTTCGGGTGCGGGCCGTCACCGAGGACCGCGACGTCGCTCCGCTCGTTGTTGCCGTATCCGCCGATCGGCCCGTCGTCGGTCAGGTAGCGCACCCGCACGTCCGGGCGGGGTGCTGCCGTCGGCTCCTCCGCGTCGCCTCCCGGGTCGGGGCCGGCCGCGGTCTCCCGGTCGGTCGTGTGGTCGCCGGAGGACTCGCGCGGACTCTCCGGGGCGGAGGGCGACGCGGCGGAGGACGCGGACGGCCCGGGCTGCTCCGGTTCCTCGGGGCAGGCGGCGTTCACACAGACCTTGCCGTCCCGTCCGGCCTGCTGGTGGATGTTGTTGGTCTCCCCGCATCCGGCCACCGCGGACACCAGCACGCACAGCAGGACGGCGCCGCGGGCCGCTCTCCTCGGGCGTCGCACGTCCGGCACCCCCGTCACCTGCGGACCACCGGGGCGCCCACCGCTCCGTGAGCCCTGCCGAGCGCCCCCTCGAAGGAGATCCTGAGCAGCCCGACGTGCGAGACGTCGAAGCCTCTGAGCGCATGGCTCCTGCCGTACTCGAGCGTCTGCGCGTACAGGACCCTGCCCGTGCCCTGGTCGACCAGGTTCACCTTCAGCGTCTCCGTCGTATCGGACCCGGGGGAATCGGCGGCGATGCCGAAGGTCGCGTCGAGCGTCGCGTACCTGCCCGCCAGCTTCATCTGGAAGTACCCGTTCTCGCTCCCTCCGCAGGCGATCGTGCACGCGACCAGGAATCCGGTGTCGAACGTCTTCCCGCCGATGACCACGTCGCCGGTGTTCCAGGACGTGCAGGTTCCCATCACGCAGCCGTCCGCGGAGTCCTTCAGCCCCTCCGGCAGGTTCCCGCCGGACAACGCGACGCTGACCGGGACGGCTTCGCCCTGCACGGAGCCGGTGCCGGTGCCGTCCTGCCCGCGGTCGCCCCGCGCGCCGCCGGCACGCTCCCCGCCGGACGCCGCGCCCTCGCCTCCGCCGTCGCCTCCGCCGTCGCCCTGCACCGAGGGGCCGTCGGCAGACCCGTCCGCGTCCGGCGGAGCGGCGCTCTCCGCGGCGGCGGTGTCCTCCGGCGCGTCCGCGGAGCCCCGGTCCGGGGAGCACACGGCCCCCTGGACGCAGGCCTCGGCGTCACCGCCCGCCTTCTGGTTGATCGTGGTGTCCTTGCACGACGTGACCGCGAGCGCCGACAGCACCACGAACGCCGACGCACGCACCACTGTTCGCCACGCCCGCATGGTTTCCACTGCCTAGCACGTCGACTGGACGCAGACGGTGCCGTCCCTGCCCGTCTTCTGATCCACCTTCGTGCCGTCCGACTTCATGAGGCCGGTGACGACCGCGGCGACGATCACCGCCAGCGCACCGACAAAAGCGACAACGATCTTGACTTTGTGATCATTGGTCCAGCCCGCCATATGACCAACCTTCCCGTGACAAAGGAAGGTTGATGGTGGCACAGGAGCAGCGGCGTGCACTGCGGAATTCCGGACGCGCGCGGTCCTGTGGCCCGCTCGTTACAGGACCGCGCGGGGCGGGCGTTCCGCGTCGGCCGCTCGCAGGGCCCCCTGGCGGCGGCGCCGCCCGGTGCGGGCGGCCGGGGGCACGGCGGAGGAGCAAGGCTTCCGCGACGCGAGAAGGTCCCCGTTCCGCAGGGAACGGGGACCTTCTCTCACGGGGTCGTGCCGCGGCGGGCCGACCCGCACTCACGACGCGGAGCGTCAGTGGGCGTGGCCGTGACCGTGGCCGTGACCGGCCTCGGCCTCCTCCTCGGCCGGCTTCTCGACGACCAGGGTCTCGGTCGTGAGCAGCAGGGAGGCGATGGAGGCGGCGTTCTCCAGGGCGGAGCGGGTGACCTTCACCGGGTCGATGACGCCGGCCTTGACCAGGTCGCCGTACTCGCCGGTGGCGGCGTTGAAGCCCTGGCCCTTGTCGAGCTCGGCGACCTTGGAGGTGATGACGTAGCCCTCCAGGCCGGCGTTCTCGGCGATCCAGCGCAGCGGCTCGACGGCCGCGCGGCGGACCACGGCGACACCGGTGGCCTCGTCGCCGGACTTGTCGAGGTTGCCCTCCAGGACCTTCGCGGCGTGGACGAGCGCGGAGCCGCCACCGGAGACGATGCCCTCCTCGACCGCGGCGCGGGTCGCGGAGATGGCGTCCTCCAGACGGTGCTTCTTCTCCTTCAGCTCCACCTCGGTGGCGGCGCCGACCTTGATCACGCACACGCCGCCGGCCAGCTTCGCGAGGCGCTCCTGGAGCTTCTCGCGGTCCCAGTCGGAGTCGGTGTTCTCGATCTCGGCCTTGATCTGGTTGACGCGGCCGGCGACCTCGTCGGCGCTGCCGCCGCCGTCGACGATCGTGGTGTCGTCCTTGGTGACGGTCACGCGGCGGGCGGTGCCGAGCACGTCCAGGCCGACCTGGTCGAGCTTGAGGCCGACCTCCTCGGCGATGACCTGGCCGCCGGTGAGGGTGGCGATGTCGCCGAGCATGGCCTTGCGGCGGTCGCCGAAGCCGGGGGCCTTCACGGCGACGGCGTTGAACGTGCCGCGGATCTTGTTCACGACCAGGGTCGACAGGGCCTCGCCCTCGACGTCCTCGGCGATGATGAGGAGCGGCTTGGAGGCGTTCGCCTGGATGACCTTCTCCAGCAGCGGCAGCAGGTCCTGGATGGAGCTGATCTTGCCCTGGTGGATGAGGATGTACGGGTCGTCGAGGACGGCCTCCATACGCTCCTGGTCGGACACCATGTAGGGCGAGAGGTAGCCCTTGTCGAAGGCCATGCCCTCGGTGAAGTCGAGCTCCAGGCCGAAGGTGTTGGACTCCTCGACGGTGATGACACCGTCCTTGCCGACCTTGTCCATCGCCTCGGCGATGAGCTCGCCGACCTGCGGGTCCTGGGCCGACAGGCCGGCGACGGCGGCGATGTCGGACTTCTCGTCGATGGGGCGCGCCGTGGCGAGCAGCTCGTCGGAGACCGCCTTGACGGCCGCGTCGATGCCCTTCTTCAGCAGCGCGGGGGAGGCGCCGGCGGCGACGTTCTTCAGGCCCTCGCGCACGAGCGCCTGGGCGAGCACGGTGGCGGTGGTCGTACCGTCACCCGCGATGTCGTTGGTCTTGGTCGCCACCTCCTTCACCAGCTGGGCACCGAGGTTCTCGTACGGGTCGTCGACCTCGACCTCGCGGGCGATGGTCACGCCGTCGTTGGTGATGGTGGGGGCACCGAACTTCTTGTCGATGACGACGTTGCGGCCCTTGGGGCCGATCGTCACCTTCACCGTGTCGGCAAGCTTGTTGACGCCGCGCTCAAGGGCGCGACGGGCGTCCTCGTCGAACTTCAGGATCTTCGCCATGGGAGCGGTTCAGCCCTCTCGGAAAACTTGGGAGAAACGAACGGCGCCCCCAGCGCCCGGTTCATCGGAAGGAGCGGGGGGCCAGGGGCGCAGTTCACTGCAATGCTGGGCGCGAGGTGGTCCGGGGGAAGCCCCCGGACGCTCCTGCCCGGTGAATTACTTCTCGATGATCGCGAGCACGTCGCGAGCCGAGAGGACGAGGTACTCCTCGCCGTTGTACTTCACCTCGGTGCCGCCGTACTTGCTGTACAGCACGATGTCGCCGACGGTGACGTCGAGCGGAAGACGGTTACCGTCCTCGAAGCGGCCCGGGCCCACGGCAAGGACGACGCCCTCCTGGGGCTTCTCCTTCGCGGTGTCCGGGATGACCAGGCCAGAGGCCGTGGTCTGCTCGGCGTCGAGCGGCTGGACCACGATGCGGTCCTCGAGCGGCTTGATGGCAACCTTGGAGCTGGCGGTCGTCACGATCCGACCTCCCCCTTCGGAGATCTCACGGGGTTAACTGTCTGAGGTGGCGACCAGGTCGATCCGTCGTCGCGGGTGCCGGACCTGCCCGTCGCTGTTGGCACTCTCCAGTGGGGAGTGCCAGGCCTGAGACTATGACTGCGATTAGCACTCGGTCAAGCGGAGTGCCAAAGCCGGGCGCGTGGCGCGTCCCGGACCGCTCCCCCGGACCCCTCCCCCGGGCCGCCCGGGACCGCACCTCAGAGGTAGTTCTCCAGCCGGGCGGGCGTGAGGCCCTCGGCCTGGGCGCGGCGGAGCAGCCGGAGCGTCGCCTCCGTGAGGTCGGGCTCCTCGAAGCCGGCGAGGATGTCCCCCGGCCGCAGCCGGTGCGCGCCGGGGGCGCTGCCGAGGACGACCGCGCCGACCCCGCAGTCGGCCGCGGCCCGCAGCGTGGTCGCGTCGTACCGGCCGTAGGGGGGCCGCAGCAGCCGGGGCCGGATGCCGAAGCGCCGGTGGAGCTTGTCCTGCTGGCCGCAGATCTCGGCCCGCTGGCCCGCGTAGGGCAGGCCGCGCAGCGCGACGTGGTCGAGGGTGTGGTTCTGGACGGTGGCGCCGACCGCGCGCAGCCGCGCGACGTGCGCGTACCCCGGCCCGACGACACTGTCCGTGAGGAACATGCTGACCGGCAGCCGCAGTTCACGGACCATGTCGACGAACCGCGGATCGCGCTCGGCTCCGTCGCCGTACGTCAGGAAGACGACCTTGTCGCGGGTGCGGACGTGGTCCACCACGGGCGGCAGCCCGGGTCCGGCGGTGCGGGCGGCGGTGCGGGCGGGCGGGCGCGGCGCCGGGGCGATCGGGGCGGCCAGACCCCAGCGGCGGTACGCCGCCTCCGGCGGGTGCACCCGCTGCGCCGCCTTCCTGCCCAGCCGCTCGATCGGGTCGACGGACTGCGCGCAGCCGGTGAGCAGCAGCGCCGCGAGCAGTCCGGCGACCGGGAGCCGCAGCCTCACAGGTAGTCCTCCAGGCGCGCGACCGCGAAGCCCTCGGCCGTGACCCGCTGGAGGAAGCGGCGGACCAGGTCGGGCATGGTGCCCTTCCACTCCTTGGGGCCGCGGAAGTGGGTCAGGACGATGTCGCCGGGGTGCAGGTCCTGGTCCTCCTCGCGGTACTCCCAGTGGTCGACGAAGACCTCCTCGTCCCAGATGGGCGCGTACTTGACGCCGCAGGACTTGGCCGCGCGCAGGGTGTCCTGGTTGTAGTTGCCGTAGGGCGGGCGGAAGAGCGTCGGCCGCTTGCCGAACTGCTTCTTCATCACGTCCTGCATGCCGCAGATCTCCCGCTTCTGCCGCGCGTAGGAGAGCCCCGGCAGATAGGGGTGGTGCAGGGTGTGGTTGTTGAGGGTGACGCCGCTGTCCCGCATCTTCCGGAAGTACCCGTAGTCGTCCTTGACGAGGTAGTCGCTGAGGAAGACGGTGTAGGGGATCTTCAGCTCGCTCATCATGCGCAGGAACTCCGGGTCCTTCTCCTCACCGTCGTCGATGGTGAGGAAGACGACCCTGTCCTTGGTGGGGACGGTCGTGAAGACCGGCGGCAGTCCCAGTTTCCTCTGGTCGTCGACCTCGAATCCCTTGCGGGCCTCGATGACCGGCTTCCGTGCGGGCGGCGCCGGGGGCGTCAGGGGTGCGACGGCCAGCCCCCAGCGCTTGGCGACGGCCGTGCGGGCGGCCTGGGCCTTGCGCAGCCGCAGGGCGTACGCGTCGAGGGCGCGGGCGGGCGGCGCCTGGAGCCGCCCGGCCTGCTGGCCGGCGGCCGGCCGCGCGGCGCGGGAGCCGGAGCCGTCGGAAGCGCAGCCGGAGACGAGGGCGGCGAGGGCGAGCACGCCGACCCCGCAGCGCACAACAGACCGCTTCGCGCGGTTCTTATCGTTTTGTCGTACGGGTCGCATGGGGCCGCATCCTGGCAGGTCAGCGGCCCGGCACCGCCCCGACACCGCGGCCGGCGGCGCACCGTCCACCGACTGGCCCACAATGGCCGGGTGAACGACGTCTCCTTCGCCTCCCTGCTCACCGCCGAGGGCCGCGCCCTGCTCGACGAGGTCCACGGCACCGAACCGGCGCGGGAACTGGCCGTCGCCACCCGGCTGCGCCGCGACCACCCCGCCGACCTGGTCTCGGCGGCCCTCGGACAGGCCCGGCTGCGGCAGCGGGCGGCGGCGAAGTTCGGCGCCGAGGACGCGCGGCGGATGTTCTTCACACCCAACGGCGTGGAGCAGTCCACCCGCACGAGCGTGGCGGCGCACCGCGCCGCACGGCTGCGCGCGCTGGGCGTCCGCAGCGTCGCCGACCTGTGCTGCGGGATCGGCGGCGACGCCATCGCGCTGGCCCGCGCGGGCATCCGGGTGCTCGCCGTGGACCACGACCCGCAGACGGCCGCCGCCGCCCGGGCCAACGCCGACGCGCTCGGGCTCGCCGACCTGATCGAGGTGCGCGAGAGCGACGTCACCGCGGTGGACACCGCCGGGTACGACGCGGTCTTCGTGGACCCAGGGCGCCGGGGCGGCCGGGGCCGGATCTTCGACCCGGAGTCCTACACGCCCCCGCTGTCCTGGGCGCTCGGCGCGGCGGCCAAGGCCCCGGTCGCCGCGCTGAAGATCGCCCCCGGCATCCCGCACGAGGCGGTCCCCGCCGCGGCGGAGGCCGAGTGGATCTCCGACGGCGGCGACGTGAAGGAGGCGGTGCTGTGGTTCGGCACCGAGCCCGGACTGGTGCGCGCCACCCTGCTGCCGGGCCCGCGCGAACTGCGCGGGCGCGGTCTGCCCGACCCGGCGGTCCGGCCGGTCGGACGCTATCTGTACGAACCGGACGGCGCCGTGATCCGGGCCCACCTGGTCGCCGAGGTGGCGGCCGACCTCGACGGCGGCCTGCTGGACGAGACGATCGCGTACGTCACCGCCGACGACCTGCGCCCCACCCCGTTCGCCTCCGCCTACGAGATCACCGACCGGCTGGCCTTCAGCGTGAAGCGGCTCAAGGCGCTGCTGCGGGAGCGGGAGGTCGGTGTCCTGACCGTGAAGAAGCGCGGCTCGGCCGTCGAACCGGAGGAGCTGCGGCGCCTGGTCAAACCGCGCGGCCCGCGGTCCGCGACGGTGTTCCTGACCCGGGTCGCGGGCGCACCGACCATGCTCGTCGGGGCGCCCGCGCGGCCGGCCGCGGCCTGACCGCCGGGCCGGCCCGGGCGCCTCTCACCCGGCGTCCGGCACCTGCCGGGCCCGCGCCGTGAGCAGAGCGCGCTCCCGGTCGTTGCGGGCCAGCGCGGCGGCCCGCTCGAACTCCGCCCGCGCCTCCTGCGTCCGCCCGAGCCGGGCCAGCAGATCGCCGCGCACGCTGGGCAGCAGGTGGTAGCCGCGCAGCGCGGGTTCACCGGCGACGGCGTCGACGATCTCCAGCGCCGGGCCGGGCCCGTCGGCCATCGAGACGGCGACGGCGCGGTTCAGCTCGACGACCGGCGAGGGGACGCGGGCGGCCAGCAGCCGGTACAGGACGGCGATCCGCTGCCAGTCGGTGTCCTCGTAGTCGGGGGCCTGCGCGTGGCAGGCGGCGATGGCGGCCTGAAGGGCGTACGGCCCCGGGCTCCCGGTGGCGACGGCGCCCGCGCGGTCGAGCGCGGTGAAGCCTCGGCGGATCAGCCTGCGGTTCCAGCGGCGGCGGTCCTGGTCCTTGAGCAGGACCGGTGCGCCGCCGGGCCCGGTGCGGGCGGCGGCGCGGGACGCCTGGAGTTCCAGCAGGGCCGCGAGGGCGTGCACCTCGGGCTCCTTCGGCATCAGTTCGGCGAGGACCCGGGCGAGCCGCAGGGCGTCCTCGCACAGCGCCGGGCGCAGCAGGTCGTCGCCCGCCGTGGCCGCGTACCCCTCGTTGAACACCAGGTAGACGACCTCCAGCACGGACCCGAGGCGGGCCTCGCGGTCCGGGCCGTAGGGCACCTCGAAGGCGACCGCCCGCGCCGCGAGCGTCCGTTTGGCCCGGACGACGCGCTGGGCGACCGTCGCCTCGGGGACGAGGCAGGCGCGGGCGATCTCGGCGGTGGTCAGGCCGCCGACGAGCCGCAGGGTGAGCGCGATCCGGGCCTCGGCGGACAGGACGGGATGGCACGCGGTGAAGACCAGCCGGAGCAGGTCGTCGTCGATGTCGTCCGGATCGGACGGCTCGTCGAGGTGGTGCGGCGCCGACCTGGAGAGGTCCCGGCCGACCTCCTCCAGCTTGCGGGCGTAGCGCTCCCGGCGGCGCACCAGGTCGATCGCGCGGTGCTTGGCCGTCGCCGTGAGCCAGGCGCCGGGGTTGTCGGGCACCCCGTCGCGGGGCCACTGCTCCAGGGCCGCGACGAGGGCGTCCTGCGCGAGTTCCTCCGCGATGCCGACGTCGCGGACGATGCGCGCGGCGGCCGCGATGATGCGGGGCGACTCGATGCGGAAGATGGTCTCGACGGCCCGGTCGACGCCGCCGCCGGGGGCCTGGGCGGGCTGCTGTTCCACAGCCCACCATCAGACACCCGCGGCGGCCCCGGGCCAAGCGGAACGCCCGCTCAGCCGCCGGCGATCTCGCGCACCTCGCAGGTCACCGTCCAGTGCTCCTCGTGCACCTTCAGGAACCGCTTGGTCCACTCCAGGGCCTCGTCCATGTCCTTGCACTGCATGATCGCGTAGCCGCCGACGACCTCCTTGGACTCGGTGAAGGGGCCGTCGGTGACGGTCAGTTCGCCGCCCGACCACAGGACGCGCTTGCCCTGCGCGGAGGGCGTCAGCCCCTCGGTCTCCAGCATGACGCCCGCCTTGGTGATCTCCTCGATCAGCTCGCCCATGCGCTGCATCAGCTCGGGGCTGGGGCCCTCGGGGGGCGCGGTGCTCTCGTCGATCTGGACGAGCGACAGGTAGCGCGGCATGGTGACTCCTCGTGTGTCTCGGTGATGCCCGGTGATGCCCGGTGGTTCCCGGTGACTCCGGGTGTTTCCGGATGGTCGTCGGTCGTTCCGGGGGACGGGGCCGTCCCCGCCTCTCACCCGTGCGTCGATCGGGGAGCGGCGCTTTCGACACCGCCGGGGAGGATTCCCCGGATTCTTTTCGCGGTGTGCCCGCAGGGGTGCGTCAGCCGCCGCCGGCCACGGTCCGGACGGCGCCGGCCCGACAGCCGGACAGCCGGCGCAGACCGCCGTGCCGGGCGGCCGGCCCGCCCGGCACGGCGGCCAGATCCGCACAGCCGTCGCCGTCGGTGTCGAGCAGCCGCACTCCCGGGCCGGTGACGTCCGGGCCCGCGCCGGACCGGCCGGACGGCACCGGCGCGCCCCCGAGCCGTACCGTCGTCCAGCCGCTGCCCGGGCCGACGCCCGCGGCCGAGCCGTGCGCGATCTCGGCCCGCCGCCCGGAGCCGGCGACGAGGTCCGCGTAGCCGTCGCCGTCGAGGTCGCCGACGGCAAGTCCGGGGCCGCCCCGGTGGTCCGCGGTCCGCACCGGGCCGGCGGTGGTGGAACGGTAGACGTGGACGCGGTACGGGCCCGCGCCCGCGCGCACCACGAGCGCCAGGTCGTCCCGGCCGTCACCGTCGAGGTCCCCGGAGGCGCCGCCCGCGACCCGGACGCGGGCGAGCCCGCCGGGGTCGAGCGCGCTCACCCGGGCGGGCTCGCCGCCGCGCCCCACCGGGCCCGTCCAGATCGCCGCCACGGTCCCGGCGGCGACTCCGCGGCCGGGGCGGAAGAGCGCGAGGTCGAGCAGGCCGTCGCCGTCGAAGTCGCCCGCCCGCGCGGTGGCGGCGGGCAGCGGGACCGCGCCGGACAGGCCGTGCGGGCCGCCGCGGAGGATCACCGCACCGCCCCTGCCCGCGGTGCCGACGACCAGGTCCGCGTAGCCGTCGGCGTCCAGGTCGCCCCGGGAGATCGCGGTCCCGAACCCCTCCCCCGCGGCCGGTGCACCGGGTACGCCCGCGGTGGCGCGGCTGACGACGGCCCGGCGGGCCGGGGCCGTGGAGGGGTCGCCGCCCGGGCCGCCGTACAGCACGGTGACGCGGCCCGCGCCCCGCCGCCCGCCGACCGTGGCCCGGCTGTCGGCGATCGCGAGGTCCGGGTGGCCGTCACCGTCGAAGTCGTCGCGGACGGGGGACGCGGCGGGAACCGGCACGAAGGCGGGGGTGACGGGGACGGTCGTCGCACCGGACGGGCCGGCCCCGGTCGGCGCGACCAGCGCCAGCAGCCCCAGGGCGAGGGGTCCCGCCCACCGCGCACCCACGGCGTCCATCGCCACCACCCTCCTGTCGCGGTCACCGGCTCACCGACGCACCGGCTCACCGACGCACCGACTCAACGACTCAACGACTCACCGCACGAGACTCACCGGCCGGCGCCTTGGTTGTACACGGCAGGGTCGGCCGGGCCCCCCGAAGGGGCGCAGCGCGATGGGCTGTTCGGGCGGCGGGCGGTGGGCAGCGGGCAGCGGGCAGCGACGAGCCCGCGGGTCCGGCGGCGGCCGAGGGCCTGGCTGCGGCCGGGCGGCCGGGCCATGGCCGAGGCGGCCCGGCGGTGGCCGAGGCGGCCCGGCGGTGGCCGAGGGGCCCGGCGGCGGGCGACAACGAGCCCGCGGGTCCGGCGGTGGCCGAGGGGGTCCGGCGATGGCCGAAGGGCCCGGCGGTGGCCGAGGTGGTCCGGCGGCAGCCGAGCCGCCCGGCGATAGCCGAGGGGCCCAGCGGTGCCCGAGCGGCCCGGCGATAGCCGGGCGGCCCAGCGGTGCCCGAGCGGCCCTGCGGCGGCCGAGGGGTGCTGGTCTCCGGAGCCCCGCGTCGGCACCGCGGCGCCGAAATTAGGTCATTGTCTCGGGCCGGACCGGCGCGGGGAATACGCCCACAGGCAGGCCCCGGTAGGAGCAGCCCACCACCCAGTCGGACTCCTCGGGGAACCAGAGCGGCCGACGGCCCAAGGCCCACAGGGGCACCGTGCGCCCGCCGACGGCCATCACTCGCGGGTCGGCGTACCCAGGGTCTCCGGCTGCGTTCACCGGCGCCGACCTGACCGCGATGACCAGCACCGCCTGCCACGATCCCCGCCTCGGCGAGGCCGTCGCACACGCCCGCGACGGCCGGATGGAGGCGATCAGGTGCGATTCCGGTTCGGGCGTGAGCCTGAGGGGAGCAGGGCTCCGCCATGGGACTGGACGAACTTGAGTAATCCGATAGCCAGCGGATGAGCACCCGTCGTTGCCCTTCCGACGACAGGTCGGCTCGCCCGGCAAACGGAGTGCCCGCTACCGCTGATGGCTGTTTGGCCGGCCCCCGAGGCCGGTTCACTGACCGGCACGCACGGCTCGCCCCCGGCTCCCGCTGCTCTGTCGCGAGATCGCCGCAGTGAGCAGCTCCTCATCGAGGAGACCGGCGGTGCGATGTGCGTCGGCCGACAGCATGCGCTTGGTGATCTGAACGGTGGCCGGGTCGCGGCGGGCAACGAGTCGAGCGACCTGGTCGACTCTCGCATTCAGATGACCGACCGGGACGACCTCGTGGAGGATGGAGAACTTCTCCGCCTTCTCCGCGTCGAACTCCTCGGACGTGAGCAGCAACTTGCGCACGGTGGCCCGCCCTGCCTCCTCCACCAGGCGCGGCAGGACTCCGCCCCACGCCGGAGGGACTCGGAGTCCGACCTCGGGCATCCGGAAGCGGCAGCTCTCGTCACCGATGCGCAGGTCGCAGAAGACGGCGAGCCCGAGCCCGGCGCCTATGACGTCTCCGTGCAGGCGCGCTATCGTCACCGCTCCCAGTTCGGCGAGCGCGGCACACACTCGGTGGGCCCGGGCGGCCAGAGCCCGAAGGGCTTGGCCGCCGGGTTCTTGGGCCAGGAGCGCGGGAAACTCGGATCGATCACCGCCCTGGCAGAAGTGGTCTCCGGCGCCGGACAGCACCACCACCCGGACGGCGGTGTCCTCTTCCAGCGCTCTCAGCAGGTCGAGCAGGTCGATGAGGACCTGCCCGTCGACGGCGTTGCCGTGGTCGGGGCGGTTCAGCTCCACCGTGAGCACGGGGCCGTTCAGGGTGACGCGGAGAGTCTTGAAATCCGTGCGCATGCGCGGCTTCATCTCGATTCTGTTCGGTCAGGGGAGGGTGAGGTGGAGGGCGGTGATGCGGCGGAAGGCCACTCGTGGGGCCCATCGCGCCGGCTCGCTCAAGTGGGGCCGGATGGGCCTGCGGAGGATGGAGGCGAGCAGGGCGGCGGCTTCCATCCGCGCCAGGGCGTTGCCGAGGCAGTAGTGGATGCCCGCCCCGAATGCGAGGTGCGGGGCGCGGCGCCGGACGTCGAAGCGGTGTGGGTTGGCGTACTGGTCCGGGTCGTGGTGGGCGGCTCCGACCATGAGCTGCACCATCTGGCCGGCGGGCACGAGGACGTCCCCGATGACCGTGTCGGCGGGGGCGATGCGGCTGATCATGTGGATGGGGGCGTCGTAGCGGAGCGCTTCTTCGACGGCCCCGGGAATGAGGTCGGGATGGCGGCGCAGCCAGTCCATCTGGGTGGGGTGTTCCAGCAGCAGGCGTAAGGTGCTCGACAGGACGTGTGCCGTCGTTTCCAGGGCGGCGAGGATCATGAAAAGGGCCAGTCCGTGTACTGCTTCGTCTGCCCTGACTCTGTCGGGTTCGAGGGTGTCCCAGGTGGTGAGCCAGGACGAAACAGGGTCGTCGCCCGGTATTCGTCGGCGCTCACGGATCAATTCGGTGAAGTAGGAGCGCAGTCGCGCCGTGGCGGCGTCGGAGATTGCGAGCTGGCTGGTGGTCGGAAACAGCTCTTGCGAGTAGACCTGATCGTGGGTGAGGTCGCGCAGGAGGCCGTAGTCGGCTGCGGGCAGGCCCATCCATCGTCCGATGCTGATGACCGGGAGTTCGTCGCTGACGAGTCGGTTGAAGTCGGCGGGTCCGGCATGCACGTGCTCGACGAATCGGTCGATCAACTCGTCGGCTGCACTCTGCACGGTCTGCTGCATCGCCGCCAGGGACACCTGAGGGAAAAGGTTCCCCAGTGACCGGCGCATGCGTGTGTGGTGGGGCGGGTTCATCATCGGCAGAGCGGCACCCATCTGGCGCGAGGCGGGCGAATCCCAACGGGCCCTGTCGGCTTGCGTCGTGCGCCAGTCGCGGTCAGGGACCTTCCAGGACCTGTCCCGGAGCACACGGTCGCACAGGCGGTAGGACGTTACGAGATATCCGCCCCACGGCGCAGGAATGACGTCGCCCATCGCGGAAAGGCTTTTGTATGCGGGGAGGGGGTTTTCCTGGCCGGCGCTTTTCCTCAGGCGGGCGAACAGCGAGATGAGTGCACGTCGGTCGACGGCATCAGTGGCCGTGGAGGGCTCCAAGGCAACCCTTTCTCAAAAAATCACGTACCGATGGCGAGCGCTGCATACCCCTGCGGTTGAATTTTCATGCAAACAGAGATGCACGCCACACGTAACGTCCGGGCATCGCCCGCCCGTCACGCTCATCGCCAGTGATTCAGGGCACCACAAAGCGGCCGATAGGCATGCACTCGGCGCGAATCGGAAGGGAAGTTCGGGGCCTAGGCCTGCCGCTCCAGGAATGCCTGGTAAAGGTCCCGCCCGCGCGACTCCGAGAAGTCGATTTTCCTCAGGATACGCGGGTGCGCGATAACGGTCATGAGGTTCTGGTACATCGTCGAGACGTGCCCTTCGAGGCCGTCAAGGTTCCCGTAGACGGCGTGATGGGTGAGAACGATGCCCGACCAAGCGCCGGAGATCTGGTGGGCCTGCGCGACGGTGTCGACGTCCGCCCCGACTTCGCCCATCTCCTTGGCCTTGTCCAACTGGGCGGTATTGATGTTGATCCAGTCGGGCCAAGGAGTCCCGTAGACGTCGCGCGCATTATACGTAAGGGACAGCCTCAACGCCGCCCGGATGGCGGTGTCCCGAACAATTTTGTAGGCCAGGATCATCCCGGTGTCGACAACCATCTGAAGCTGAATGTCTTGCTCTACAAGACCCTCGACCGTGAAAGTCGCCTTGAGGATCGCGGCGGCCAGATCCTTTTTGCCGTCGAAGTGGTAGTAGAAGGCACCCTGCGTTGCGCCGGCCCGCTGCACGATCTTGCGTACGGCTGCCCCTTCGTACCCATTCTCCTCGAATTCGTGTCCCGCCGCCCGGATAAGCTTGAGTTCCTGCGGGGACCATCCATGCCGACCGGAGAGAGCTTCGTATTTCTTGGGCGCCTCGGGCACTGGCCTTACCTTTCCGCATTCCGCCCGGGGTATCGGGCGAACTATCACGCGCCATATTTGCAGCGATTCATTCCGAATATTCCAGAATGAGTACTCCGGACCAGTCCCGTGGACGAGTCGGATCAGCCTCTGCCGATTGAGCACCCATTCGATAGTTCCCCCGCAGGCGGAATCATGGCACGCCTGCGGCTTGCTCAGCTCGCCCGGCGCCATCAGGCCGGGCACGGCGAGACCGCCGCAGGCACAGCACTCCCCGTGCGCCGAGAGCAGCTCCCCCCGAGGCAACCCTGCGGAGCGCTCGGGCGCACGGTGCGCCGGGTTCCCCTCACGCGCTCTCCGTTTCTCGCGACGACGGCACCGGTTCGGACGTCGGCACCCCTGCCTTCCAGACAGCCGACAAAGCCAGACACGGTCGACATGGTGGCCGACAGGACGCCTTTCGTGACCGACGAGGCGGAACCAACCCGCCGGGCCACCTCCACCCCCCTTGCGCTTGACGTTCCAGCGACGAGAGTCCCAGACTTGGCGCGACCTGAACAGACCAACTGGTCACTTACAGATAAACGACTGAACGTCGTAAACCGGGCGTATGGCATACGGGGCTCGATGGCGAAGTTCCGTAGCCGAGTGCGCTTGGACGGCGACCAGAGGCACGAATCTGCTTGTGAGACCTGGTGTCTGATCGAGTAGCTTGAGTCCGCACCATCGGCCGGCGCCAATGGCGCACAGTCGAAGCCAACTGACAATATGGTCATCTGTCGGACCGAACGGTCCGCCAGATCCACGCCGCGACAGGCGGCCTCCGCACAGCCCGACGTGCGGAACGGCGCGCCCCGCGGGTCCAGCACAGGGGGAGACATGGACGTCGTTAACGCCCGCACAAGGCGGCGGCCACGGGCGCAGCACCGACGCCCCGGGGGAGCACCGGCCCGGTCGGAGGGTCGGGGAGCGCCGAGCGGAAGGCCTCCGCTCGGCGCCTCGCCACGGCGCATCCGGCCCCGAGAGACCGTGCAGGCAGCCTGACGATCAACTGACGCCACGCCGCGGGCGCCTGTACCAACTCAGCCGCCGGTCCGTCTGTTGACGCAGACGGCACCACGGGCCCGGGCTACGCGGAGTGGGGTCGGCACGAGGAACGGCGGTCGCCTCCTGTTGACGCAGGAGACGACCGCCGCGAGCAGCGCACCACCAGAGATCACCATTCGCCCTGGGGTGCTCAGGCGGCGTGTTCGAGCACGCCGCCGGACAGAATAGGCCACCGCGTACCTGCCTCAGAGGGACAAGTACCAGCTGTGCGGCCTGCGTCGGAGCGCCCCAGCACCTCGTAGGAGGAAGCTGTGCCCGATTCCCCCCGTAGTCTGCACCACGCGCCGCGACACCGGACACGGACCGCCGCGCAGCGACCCGCCGCTACGGCCACGGGGCGTCCCGGGCGCCCGCCGCGCCGACCCTGACGCCTTCCCGCCGCTTGGTCAGGGGAACCTGCCTCCCGCCTGACCAGGCCCCTCCGGCCGAGCATGCCGTTCACCGGCTTCGCGCCCGGGCTCTGCCACAAGCCTGCGGCCCTCGGCCCCGCGGGGTGCCGCCGTGTTCCTCCGGCGGCACCCCGAACGGCCTCCATCACGACATCCAGAGCCCGCGCCGGGCCCTGGATGTCGTGGCTTCCCCCTTGACGCAAGGACGAGCCGTGTCCGGAGAAATCGTCGCGTTCGTCGCGGCGACGGCCGTACTCGACCGGATCGCGCCGCCGCACGCCCGTGGCCTCTGCACCGGTATCTGGGGCACGACGCTGACCACCGCGATCATCTGCGCGCCTGTTCTGGCCGGGTGGCCGCTCACGCACGGCGGGCCGGGGCTCGTCGGTGACACCACCTTCGCCTGCGTCGTCCTGGGCGCCGTGGTGTGCCTTCCGCTGGGTCTGCTGCTGCGCGGCCCCCGCTCGCCGCAGCCCTCCCTCTCTCCCACGCACTGACCGACCGGAGTTGTCGATGTCCTTCACACGCTTCACTCAGCGCTCCATGCCCGCCCTGGTCGGCGGAGCCCTCGTCGCTGCCGCACTGTCCGCTCCCGCATCGGCCAGCTCGGGCTGGTGGTACTCCACCGGCGGCGGCGCCTCCGGCTTCTACCACCACGTCTCCCAGCGGGTGACGGCCTGCGACATCGCCACGGACGGCTACAAGGCGGTCGTCCAGATCACACGGGCGACCGGCACGTGGGCCTCGGTTGCCACCGACCGCTTCAACGACGGCTCGTGCACCTCGACGCGGCCGACCCTCTCCGAAGGGGCGACCAAGCGGATCAGGGTCTGTGTGCAGAAGGGGTCGGCCCGGCCCGTGAAGTGCAGTGCGGCGCACACGTTCCAGGTCTGACCCGACTCCGGCGGGCTTCCGATGCCCGGCCGCGGCCGGGCATCGCCGCGGCGGCGACACCTGCGGCCGTGCGGGGTGATCGTGCCGGGCCCGCCGATGGCCCCGCTGCCGCGCGCCGCCACCACCGTCCCCCTCCCGGAAGGAGCCATCCGTCGACCCTGCCCATCGCTCGCGCCGCGGACGAAACCCGCACGCCGAGGCCTCCGCGCATTTCGCCCGCTCCGGCCTGACCGACGAGGTGAGCCGGGCGGACGAGGTGACGCACTTCCCGACCGACTCCGCCCGGCAGGCAGGCGTGGCGACGGCCGTGCCCGGGCGGCCCGCCCCCGCCGTGCCGCCTCGGACCACCACCTGCGTCCGCTGACCACCCGCCCGCCTTCTCCTGCCCGTTCCCATCCCCTGGAGGTTTCCATGACCGTGTCCGCGCTCGACACCGCCACCACATCCACGGCCCGCCCCACCCGAGGGGTCGCCGCCGTCGTCGCGCCGTTCGGCACCGGCAGCCACTACCGGGCCGAGGTCACCGACCGCGGATGGGACTGCGTCGCCGTCACCCTCTCCGACGCGCTGCTGCCCGCGATGTACCGGGGCGCCCTGGACCCGGTCGGCTACCGCGACGTCGTCGTGCACGACGGCGACATGCAGCGCACCGCGCGGGCGCTGCGCGAGCTGGAGGTGAGTGCGATCCTCGCGGGGACGGAGATCGGTGTCCCCCTCGCCGAGATCCTCGCCCACCGGCTCGGCCTGCCCGGCAACGACCCGCGGACCTCGGAGCTGCGCCGGAACAAGGGCGCCATGGCCGAAGCGCTGCGCCACGCCGGTCTGGACGCACCGCGCAGCCTGCGCACCGACCGTCTCGGCGAGGCCCTGGACTGGGCGGAGCGGCAGCCCGGCGGGGAGTTCGTCCTCAAGCCGGCCGACTCCGGCGGCAGTGACGGGGTGGCATTCTGCTCCGGCCCTGCCGACCTCCGGGCCGCCTGGGGGCGACTGCACCAGGTGCCCAACGCACTCGGCGGCCCCAACGACGAGCTGGTCGTCCAGGAGCGGCTCGTCGGGCAGCAGTACGTCGTCAACTCCGTGTCCGCGCCCGCCCCGGGCAGCGGTGTCCCCCGCCACGCCTTCACCGAAGTCTGGGCCGATCACCGCACCGGCCTGCTCTGCGACCGCCTCGACCTGCTCCAGCCCTCCCGGCTGATCCCGCGCCAGCTCGCCCTCTACACCGCGCGCGTCCTCGACGCACTCGGGGTGCGGACCGGGCCCGCGCACACCGAGGTGATGTGGGTGCCGCGGCGCGGCGCGGTCCTCATCGAGACCGGTGCCCGCCCGGAGGGCTCCTACGACGTGGCCGCGATGCGGGAGGCCACCGACAGCGACCACGTCCGTGACGCCGTCTTCGCGGCCCTGACCGGGCGGCCCACCCTGCACGCCGACGCACGGCGCCCGCCGCGCTTAGTCACCAAGGTCTCCCTGATCGCCCCACAGGACGGCGCCCTCGATGAGGCACTGCTGGCCGAGCTGCTGGCCCTGCCCACGGTGACCGGACACGTCGGTGCGCTCACCCCCGGCGCGCCCATCACCCGCACCGTCGACCTGCTCACCTCGCCCGGCCGGCTGACCCTGGCCTCGGACAGCGCCGACGCCATCAACGCCGACCACCAGGCGATCCGGGCCCTCGAAGGCCGCGGCCTGTACGGGGTGCAGCGGTGAAGGCGCCCGCCACCACGGCACCGGTCGTGGCGCTGCCGTGGTGGCCTGCCCCCGAGCCTGTCGGGGCCCACCTGGCCCGCACAATCGAGCAGGCCAGGGCACAGGCCCGGTCGGCGCTCGCGGTCTACCTGCCTGTCGGCTATCCCGACCAGGCGACCGGCCGGGAAGCGCTGCACCTGCTCGCGCAGTCCGCCGACGTGATCGAGCTGGGCATCCCGCACCCGGGCGTCCTGGACGGCCCCACCATCCAGGACGCCTCCCGGACCGCGCTCGCCGCAGGATTCCGGATGCGGCATCTGTTCGAGGCGGCGCGGGAGCTGTCTGCGACGTCGGCGGCCGCGCTGGTGGTCACGTCGTACTGGCAGCCCGTCCACGCCTACGGGCCCGCCCGGTTCGCCGCGCGGGCCGCGGCCGCCGGGATCTCCGGCGTCCTCCTGCCCGACCTGCCGCTGGAGGAGTCGCGGGACTGGCTGGAGGCCGCGCG
Source organism: Streptomyces sp. NPDC048566 (assembly GCF_043199735.1). Taxonomy (NCBI): domain Bacteria; kingdom Bacillati; phylum Actinomycetota; class Actinomycetes; order Kitasatosporales; family Streptomycetaceae; genus Streptomyces; species Streptomyces sp. NPDC048566. Next base: position 125,875 of record NZ_JBICWL010000009.1, on the reverse strand, counting down.
CGCCGCCGGCCTCGCGGCGATCCCGCTCGTCTCCTCACGCACCACACCCGAGCGACTGGCCCGGATCACGGCCATGGCCACCAGCATGATCTACGCGCCCGCCACCGACGGCATCACCGGCAACGGCCCGTCGATCAGCGCCACCCTGCCGCACCTGATCAGCCGCCTGCGGAGCCTGACGGACCTGCCGATCGCGGCAGGCATCGGGATCTCCACGCCCGACCAGGCCCGCGCCGCCGCCCGCTGGGCCGACCTGGTGGCGGTGGGCTCCGCCGTCATCCGCCACATGCACGCCCACCCCCGCGCCCCGGTGAAGGCCGCGGCCGCCGCCGGACAGGCCTTCGCCGCCGCCCTGCGCACCCCCCACTCGTCGACCGACCACGCCCGCCACCCGATCCAGGAGGATCACGCATGACCGGCCGCCCCCTCTCCCCCGCCCTGCGGCGCCCGATGGCCGCCCTCGCCGTCGGTGCCGCCCTGCTGGCCCTGCCGGCGTGCAGCAGTGCCACCGCGCCCGCGATGTCCGCCTCCAGCACCACCCAATACTTCGCCAAGACACCCGCGCACCCGGCCACCTACGCGCTGCGCCTGGCCGACGGCGGCGTCCTCGCCGCCTTCCCCAGCTCCTACACCGAGGAGACGCTCCTCAAGCCCGCCTACCGGGGCGCCTACAACATCAACCCCGGCGACCGGGAGTCCATCTACGACTCGACCAGCCGGGCCGTGATCACCGACGAGTTCCAGAACCAGGGCCTCGCCGTCCTCGCCCCCCACGGCAAGGCGCGCGTCATCGCCGCCGAATACCGGATGGTGGACTCCCGGTGAGTGCCGAGGACCACGACCGCCCCGACCCGGCACAGGAGAGGCGCCACACCTCCGCCCACGCCGCCTGGGAACGCGCCCGCGACCTGCGCCTGGGGGCCTTCCTCACCGCCCGGATGTGCGAGGTCGAGATTGTCGCCTGCAGTGAGGAGCGCGCCGCGCTGATGTGGGTCCTCGACATCCTCCCCGGCTGGCGCAATGCCTGCGCCGGCCACGTACCCGCGGCCTTCGTCGGCCGTGTGGACACCGTCGGCTGGATTCTCCGGCTCGTCGCCCACAGCCGATGGCGGCACCACCCCGAGTGGGAGGCCGCCTTCCACCCCCAGGCCGCCGGCCCCGACCCGCGACCAGAGAGCGCCCCATGACCGGCCCCGACGACGACACCGACGACGCGGCCGCCGCCTACGTGTGCGTCCTATGGGTGGTACAGCTCTTGGGCGCGGGCTGAATCGATGGGTCGGTCCTGGGGCAGGTGCAGGAAGTAGTCCAGTTGCCACGCCTGCGCAGTGCCGGCTTGGCGGTTGGTGGTGGTCACCCAGGGCGGGTAGACGCGGAAGGCTCGTTTCCCACCGGAGCCGTCCGCTGATGCGACACCGTGTTGGCAGAGCGCGTCCATAGGAAAGATGAACTGGCCGAAGTGATGACGGTCGCGGGTGCTGACGACGAAGAGGTCGACGGGGTCGGTGGCGTCGAAAGGCTGGATGGGCCCGCCCGGGGACCTCTTCCATACGGTGACGAACTGGCCGACCTTGGTCGGGGTCGTCTTGGCTGCGCGGAATCGGATGGCGAGTCCGTCAAGAGTGAAGGCGTGGGCGGCGTATGCGGCACTCTCGGTTTCTGGGGCCGGCTGCGAGCAGGTGAACCCGGAGGGGTCGTAGACGAGCGCTTTCGCCGCGAGGAGATCTCTGTGGGCCGGGGTGGTGTCCGACCACGGTTTGAATCCGGTGGGGTGGAGATCGAGTGAGTGCCCGCGGTTCGTCGCCATTCGTTCACCCTGTCACGAATGCTGGAACGGTCGCCGACCGAACTGGCGGTGCGGCTCTCGTTGACATTCGAATGCTGACGGTGTCTGGGAATGTGTGACGAACAACCTGGATGCCCTGCTGACCGCACTGTACGTGAAGATCGACGACGCGATAGGAGGCACCCGATGGCTGGGCCGACCGCCGCAGCTGACAGACTCCGAGCTCGTCTGCCTCGCCGTCGCGCAGGCGCTGCTGGGCTTCACTTCGGAGTCGCGGTGGCTGCGGTTCGTCGACTCCCGCTTGGGTGAGATGTTCCCGTACGTGCCCAAGCAGCCGGGCTGGAACAAGCGGCTGAGGGCCGCGTTGCCGCTGGTCAAGAAGACCATACGTCTCCTGGCCGCCGACACGGACTTCTGGTTCGACAACCACTGGATCGTCGACTCCACGCCGGTGGAATGCGGTCGCTCGCGTTCGACCGTGAAGCGGTCGGACATGGCCGGATGGGCCGGATACGGGTACTGCGCCAGCCACAGCCGGTTCTTCTGGGGCCTGCGCCTGTTCCTGGTATGCACCCCGGCCGGGATGCCCATAATCCGCCGAGACGGGCACCACCTGTTCCGTGGCGACGACCAGCGAGGCCTGACCGACCCATGACGCGAGTGCCTGGTTCTCTCGGTCGGCTGCCTCCTGCACGATCGCCGGTTCGGCGTCGTTGAAGGAGACCTTGAAGCGGTGGGGACCGGGTCCCGCCCGGCTCGCGCCCACGTCGTCGCACCGCAGGACGCGACGCCTCCTCATTCGCCCGCGACTCGTCCACGCTGAGCGCCCCCTCCTACCCCTCCGGGTTCGACCGCCCGCGCCCGCCCCCGGTACCGGGGGCGGGGCCGGTCACGCGGGGGGGCGCCGCCGTGCTGCTGCGGACCACGAGCCGGGTCGCCAGCTCCATCCGCGTGCCGGCCGCGGGCCGCTCCTGTCGCCCCAGTTCGAGCACCAGTTTCGCCGCCGCCTCGGCCATCTCCGTCAGCGGCTGCCGCACGGTCGTCAGCGGCGGCCCCACCCAGCGCGCCACCGGAAGGTCGTCGAAGCCGACGACGCTCAGGTCCTCGGGGACGCGCAGCCCGAGCTCGCGGGCCGCCTCGTAGAGCCCGAGCGCCTGGAGGTCGTTGCCGGCGAAGACGGCCGTCGGCCGGTCGGGCAGGCGCAGCAGGTCGAGACCGGCCCGGTGGCCGCTCTCGTGGTGGAAGGTCCCGGGACGGATCAGCTCCGGAGCGACGGGCAGCCCCGCGGTCTCCAGCGCCGCGCGGTAGCCGTCGATCCGGGCGCGGCTGCACATCATCCGCGAAGGGCCGGTGATCGCGCCGATCCTGGTGTGGCCGAGTTCGATCAGATGGCGGGTCGCGGCCAGCCCGCCCTGCCAGTTGGTGGCACCGATGGACGGCACGTCGTCCCCGGGGTCGCCGGCCGGGTCCATCACCACGAACGGCACGGACCTGCTGGTCAGCAGGGCCCGCCCGGCCTCGTCGAGCCCGGACAGCACGAGGATCACCCCGTGCGGGCGGCGGGCCGCGACCTGGTCGGCCCAGGTCCGGCCGGGGGTCAGCCGGCCGGCGCTCTCGGAGAGCACCACGCTCAGCCCCTCGTCCCGCGCGACGTTCTCCACCCCGCGGATGACCTCCATCGCCCAGGCGCTCTCCAGCTCGTGGAAGACCAGGTCGATGAGGGGGGAGCGGCCCGCCTCTCCCCCGCGCCGCCGGTATCCGTGGCCGCGCAGCAGCTCCTCGACCCGGGTGCGGGTCGCGGGAGCGACGTCGGCGCGGCCGTTGAGCACCTTCGAAACAGTCGGAGCCGAGACACCGGCCTCCCGGGCGATCTCGGCGAGCGTCGCGGTCCGTGCCTCCGCGGAATTCCCAGGCTTCATGCCCGCGATCGTATCCCTGCGCGACCCCTTGACGAACCCTCGGGATCGCCCTACGTTCCCGGAACATTCGCTCATCCAGTCGAAACATTCGCGTCGGCCTGTCGCAGGCCCGCGCGCAGACCGAGAGGTGCCGACCCATGGAGTCGTCGCACAGCAGACGTTGGTTCCTCGGCGCGGGCGCGACCGCCCTGGCCTCCGTCGGCGGGCTCACCGCCTGCGGATCCGGCAGCGGCTCGGGCGGCGGAGGCGACACGCTCACCGCGTTCGTCTACGGCGACGACGCGGCGAAGATCCAGGTCAAGTCCGTCAGCCGGTTCAACGCGTCGGCCGCCGCGCGGAAGACCGGGGGCACCGTGAAACTCCAGAAGCTGCCCCCCACCGACTACCCGGCGAAACTGCGCACCGCGATGGGTTCGCCCAACGCCCCCGACGTGTTCTTCAACTGGGGCGGCGGCTCGATCAAGGCGTACAAGGACGCCGGCCGGCTCGTCGACCTCACCGACGTCATCGCCTCCGACCCCGTCCTCAAGGACGGCTTCCTCCCCGCCGTCCTCAGCGCGGGCGGGCTGGACGGCAGGAAGTACGGCGTCCCGATGCGGGGCATGCAGCCCGTGATCCTCTTCTACAACAAGACCGTCTTCGCGGAGCACAAGCTCCGGCCGCCGACCACCTGGGACCAGCTGCTCGACATCAACGCCAGGCTGAAGAAGGCGGGGATCACCCCCTTCGCCCTGGGCGGCTCGGACATCTGGCCCGAGCTGATGTGGCTGGAGTACCTGGTCGACCGGATCGGCGGACCCGGCGTCTTCGAGAAGATCAAGAACGGTGACGCCGCGGGCTGGGGCGACCCCGCCGTCCTCAAGGCCGCCCGCACCGTCCGGGAACTCGTCGACGACGGCGCCTTCGGCACCGGCTACAGCTCGGTGGGCTACGGGAACGGCGGCGCGCCCGCCGTCTTCGCCAAGGGCCGGGCGGCGATGCACCTGATGGGCTCGTGGGAGTACTCCACGCAGCTCGGCAAGTTCCCCGACTTCGCCCGGAAGAACCTCGGCTGGTGCGCCTTCCCGACGATCGAGGGCGGCGCGGGCGACATCCGCAACGTGGTCGGCAACCCCACCAACTACTGGTCGGTGAACGCCGGGACCGCCAACAAGGACGCGGCGATCGCCTTCCTGCGCGACAGCGCCTCCACCGCCTACACCAAGGAGCTCATCGCCAACGGCGACGTGCCGGCCACCGCGAACGCCGCGAGCCTGCTGAGCGCCTCGCCCAACCCGGAGTTCGCCGACTTCCAGTACCGCATGGTCCGGGAGGCCCCGGCGTTCACGCTGAGCTGGGACCAGGCCGTCGCCCCGGACGTGTCGACCCCGATGCTCACCGAGGTCGACAAGCTGTTCGTGGGCAAGTCCTCGCCGGAGCGGTTCGTCGCGGCCCTCCAGGGGCTGAAGTGAGCCGCACGCACCTCACGGGCGGCCCCCGCGCCACGGGCCGCCCCCGCGCCACCGCGCGCGGCAGGGTGGGCCGCCCGAGCCCCGTCCTGGCCCTGCCGGGCGTGCTGTTCTTCGCGTTCTTCGCCCTCGCGCCGATGGCGCTGGCCTTCTACCTCTCGTTCACGCGGTGGAACGGCCTGGGGGACCCGCAGCCGGTGGGCCTCGCGAACTGGCGCAAGCTGGTCACCGACGACCGGCTCACCCAGTCCCTCACGGTCACCGTCGCGCTGACGGTGGCGAGTTGGGTGTTCCAGACGGTGTGCTCCCTGCTGCTGGGGGTGTGGGCCGCGGGCGGACAGCGCAACCGCGCGATCCTCTCGGCGGTGTTCTTCACGCCCTTCCTGCTGTCGTCCACGGCGATATCCCTGCTGTTCTACGCCCTGCTGGACCCGAACTTCGGCATCATCCACGCGGACACCCTGGGCACGACCGACGGCGCGTTCCTCGCCCTCGTGTTCGTCGGCGGCTGGCAGTTCATCCCGTTCCACACGCTCATCTACCAGGGCGGCGCGCGGCAGATCCCCGAGGTGCTCTACCAGGCGGCGGCCGTCGACGGCGCCGGGCGGCTGCGGCAGTTCCGCTCCATCACCCTGCCGCAGCTGCGCAACACCGCCACCACCTCCGGGGTGCTGATGGTCGTCGGCTCGCTCACGTACTTCGAGACCGTCCTGATCCTCACCCAGGGCGGCCCCGGCACCGACACGGCCATCCTGCCGTACCTGATGTACCAGGCGGGCTTCAAGAGCTACGACTTCGGCTACGCCAGCGCCGTCGCCTCGTTCCTCGTGGTCGCCGCGACCGCGCTGTCCCTGCTCATGGTGCGGCTGTCCGGCTTCGGCGCGATGCGCAGCACCCGGGAAGGGATGTGACGCCATGGCACACGCCACCCTGCGCCGCCCGGTGACGACGGACCCGGCCCCGGGCCCCGGCCCCGCCGCGCGCCGCCGCGGGCGGCGGCCCGGCCGCGCCAACCCGCTCGCCGGCGTGGGCTCCGTGGTCTGGCTGGCCGTCGTGGTCGTCCCGGTCTACGCGATGATCTCGGCCTCGCTCACCCACCAGAGCGAGGCGCTCGGCCACAACGCCCTGACACCGCCCGCCCACCCGACCCTCGACAACTACTCCACCGTCCTGCACAACGGCTTCGGCCACCTGCTGTGGAACACCGTGCTGGTGGCCGCCGGGGTCGTGGGAATCGTCCTGGCCCTGTGCGTGCCTCTGGCCTACGTCGCCGTGCGCACCCGCGGCATCTGGTCGGGGGCCGCCTTCCGGCTCTTCCTGCTGGGCGTCGCGATCCCGGCGCAGGCCGTCGTCGTCCCGCTCTACCTGATGATCGCCAAGCTCGACCTGTACGACAGCCTGCTCGCGATCATCCTCCCGACGGCCGCCTTCGCGATGCCGGTGTCGGTCCTGATCCTCACCGGCACCCTGCGGGACATCTCCGAGGAGCTGTACGAGGCGATGGAACTCGACGGCGCCTCCACCACCCGGATGCTGTTCCGGCTGGCCGTGCCGCTCGCCCGGGGCGGCATCGGGACCGTCGTCGTCTACTCCGCCCTCCAGGCATGGAACGGCCTCCTCTTCCCGCTGATCTTCACCCAGTCCGACGGCCCGCGCGTCCTGACCCTCGGCCTGTTCACCTACGTGAGCGAGTTCGGCGTGGACATCCCCGCGCTGCTGGCCTCCGTGGTCCTCTCCGGCGTACCGATCTTCGTCGTGTACCTGGTGGCCCGCCGCGCCCTGGTCGGCGGCCTCATGGGCGTGGGCGGCAAGTGACCGCGTACGACCGGGGGCCGGCCGGACCCCACCTCACCGACAGGAGTCACATGACCACCGCCCCCTGGCGCGACCCCTCGCAGAGCGCGGCAGCCCGCGTCGACGACCTGCTCTCCCGGATGACCCTGGAGGAGAAGACCGCCCAGCTGTACGGGGTGTGGGTGGGCGCGGCCACGGACGGCGGCGGAGTCGCCCCGCTCCAGCACGAGATGACCGCCGACCACGACTGGGACGAGCTGATCACCCTCGGGCTCGGCCAGCTCACCCGCTCCTTCGGCACCGCCCCGGTGGACCCGGAGGTCGGGGCGAGGGCGCTGGCCCGCGCCCAGCGGGCGATCGCCGCGGCCGGCCGCTTCGGCATCCCGGCCGTCGCCCACGAGGAGTGCCTCGCCGGCTTCACCGCCTGGCGGGCGACGGCCTACCCCGTCCCGCTCGCCTGGGGGGCCACCTTCGCCCCGGAACTGGTCGAGGAACTGGGCGCGCGCATCGGCGCCGACCTGCGCTCGGTCGGGGTGCACCAGGGCCTGGCGCCGGTCCTCGACGTCGTCCGCGACCTGCGCTGGGGCCGCGTCGAGGAGACGATCGGCGAGGACCCCCACCTCGTCGGCACGATCGGCACGGCCTACGTCCGGGGCCTGGAGTCGGCGGGGATCGTCGCCACGCTGAAGCACTTCGCCGGGTACGCGTCCTCGGCGGGGGCGCGGAACCTGGCCCCGGTGCGGGCCGGCGTTCGGGAGTTCGCGGACGTCACGCTCCCGCCGTTCGAGATGGCGGTCCGCGAGGGCGGCGCCCGCTCGGTGATGGCCGCGTACAACGAGACGGACGGCGTCCCGGCGTCGGCGGACGCCCGGCTGCTCACCGAACTGCTGCGGGAGCGCTGGGGGTTCACCGGCACCGTGGTCGCCGACTACTTCGGCGTGGACTTCCTGCGCACCCTGCACCGGGTGGCGGGCACCCCGGCCGAGGCGGCCCACGCGGCGCTGGAGGCGGGCATCGACGTGGAACTGCCGACGGTGAACTGCTATGGGCAGCCGCTGGTGGACGCCGTACGGCGGGGAAGCGTCCCGGAGTCGCTGATCGACCGGGCGGCCCGCCGCGTGCTGGCGCAGAAGTGCGCACTGGGCCTGCTGGACGAGGACTGGCGGCCGGAGCCCGACGGCCCGGTGGACCTGGACTCGCCCGGCAACCGGGACCTGGCCGCACGCCTCGCGGAGGCCTCCGTGGTCCTGCTGGACAACCCGTCCGGCGTGCTGCCGCTGGCCCCGCAGACCCGTGTCGCGGTCGTCGGGCCCCGCGCGGCGGACCCGCTGGCCATGCTCGGCTGCTACTCCTTCCCCTCGCACGTCCTCACGCACCACGCGGACGTGCCGACGGGCCTGGAGATCCCCACGGTCCTCGACGCCCTGCGCGCCGAACTGCCGGACTCCAAGGTGACGTTCGCGCGGGGCTGCGACGTCACCGACCCCGACCCCGCCGGCTTCGCGGAGGCGGTGGCGCGGGCGTCCGAGGCCGACGTGTGCGTGGCCGTCCTCGGCGACCGCGCCGGACTGTTCGGCCGGGGCACGTCCGGCGAGGGCTGCGACGCCTCCGACCTGCGGCTGCCCGGCGTCCAGGGCGACCTGCTGGACGCGCTCGCCGCCACCGGGGTCCCGGTGGTGCTGGTCCTGCTGACCGGCCGCCCCTACGCGCTCGGCCGCTGGGACGGCCGGCTGGGCGCGGTGGTGCAGGCGTTCTTCCCCGGCGAGGAGGGCGGTCCGGCGGTGGCCGGTGTCCTGTCGGGACGCGTCAACCCCTCGGGCCGCCTGCCCGTCAGCGTGCCGCGGCTGCCCGGCGGCCAGCCCTGGACCTACCTCCAGCCTCCGCTCGGCCTCGCAAGCGAGGTCAGCAACCTGGACCCGACACCGCTGCACGCCTTCGGCCACGGCCGCTCGTACACGACGTTCGCCTGGGAGGACTTCCGGGGACCGGACGCCGAGATCGCGACGGACGGCGCGTACGAGGTGGCGCTCACCGTCCGCAACACCGGGGACCGGCACGGCAGCGAGGTCGTCCAGCTCTATCTGCACGATCCGGTGGCCTCGGTGACCCGTCCGGACGTCCGGCTGATCGGCTACCGGCGGCTGGACCTGGCACCCGGCGCGTCCCGCCGGGTCGTCTTCGGCTTCCACGCGGACCTGTCGGCCCTCACCGACCGCGCGGGCGAGCGCGTGGTCGAGCCGGGCGCGCTGGAGCTGCGGCTGGGGGCGTCGAGCGCGCAGACCCGGTACACCGCGCGGCTGACCCTGACGGGACCGCGACGCGTGCTGGGCGCGGACCGCCGGCTGCGCTGCGAGGTCCGGACGGAGGACTGACCCGGAGCCGGTGGAGGGCGGTGGAGGGCGGGGGCGGTGGAGGGCCGTGCGGGGCGGCCCGGGGCAGCCGTCCGCCCCGCGCCGCCGGCGGTGTCCCGCCCGCCCTCCGATCAGCCCGCCGTCCCGTCCTGCGGGACCGACTCGAAGCGCCACCGGTGCACCGCCCGGGTCACCAGATCGCCTTCCGGCTCGGGCAGCTCGGGCAGATCCGCGTCGTAGGGGGCGTCCCACCAGGTGATGACGAGCACCCGGTCGGCGGGCGCGCGCAGGATCTCGCGCCGGACCGGCTCCCCCTCCGTCGGCTGCCGCCGCACCCAGGCCAGCAGGTCCTCGCCGCGCCCGGCGACGGCGCGGGCCTCCCACATCAGCGCGACGGTCACGAGTAGAGGTTCTCCTTCGCGACCTCGTGCACGTGCTCGTGCGGGTGCGCGTGACCGCGGCCGGGCACGTGCGGGTCGGTCACCGGCAGGGACGAGTCCGCGGACAGGCCCCAGTCCGAGGCGGCCCGGTTGCGCGCCACCATCTCCGCGCCGAGCGCGGCCACCATCGCGCCGTTGTCGGTGCACAGCTTCGGGCGCGGCACCCGCAGCCGGATGCCGGCGGCCTCGCAGCGCTCCTGGGCGAGGACGCGCAGCCGCGAGTTGGCGGCCACCCCGCCGCCGATCATCAGGTGGTCGACGCCCTCGTCCTTGCAGGCCCGCACGGCCTTGCGGGTGAGCACGTCCACCACGGCCTCCTGGAAGGACGCGGCGACGTCGCGCACCGGCACGTCCTCCCCCGCCGCCCGCTTCGCCTCGATCCAGCGGGCGACGGCCGTCTTCAGACCGGAGAAGGAGAAGTCGTACGCCGGGTCGCGCGGTCCGGTCAGACCGCGCGGGAACGCGATCGCCGTCGGGTCGCCCTCCTTCGCGTACCGGTCGATGACCGGGCCGCCGGGGAAGCCCAGGTCCAGCACGCGTGCGATCTTGTCGAAGGCCTCGCCCGCCGCGTCGTCGATGGTCGCGCCCATCGGCCGGACGTCGGAGGTGATGTCGGTGGACAGCAGCAGCGAGGAGTGCCCGCCGGACACCAGCAGGGCCATCGTCGGCTCGGGCAGCGCGCCGTGCTCCAGCTGGTCCACGCAGATGTGGGAGGCCAGGTGGTTGACGCCGTACAGCGGCTTGCCGAGCGCGTAGGCGTACGTCTTGGCCGCCGAGACCCCCACGAGCAGCGCGCCGGCCAGCCCCGGCCCGGCGGTGACGGCGATGCCGTCCAGGTCCCGGGCGGTGACCCCGGCCTCCTTCAGCGCCCGCTCGATGGTCGGCACCATCGCCTCCAGGTGGGCGCGGGAGGCGACCTCGGGCACGACGCCGCCGAAGCGGGCGTGCTCGTCGACGCTCGACGCGATCGCGTCCGCGAGCAGCGTGGTGCCGCGGACGACACCCACACCGGTCTCGTCGCAGGAGGTCTCGATGCCGAGGACGAGAGGTTCGTCAGCCATGGGTCTCTGTTCCTTGTACGGAGGTGGAGGGGTCGTGCCGCCGCATCACCAGCGCGTCCACGTTCCCCGGCTGGTAGTAGCCGCGCCGGAAGCCGATGGGCTCGAAGCCGAAGCGCTCGTAGAGCTTCTGCGCGCGCACGTTGTCCACCCGGCACTCCAGCATCACTTCGGCGCAGTCGAACGCCGTCGCCGCCTGGAGCAGCTCGGTGAGCAGCCGCCCGCCGAGACCGGTGCCCCACTGGTCGCGGCGGACCGCGATGGTCTGCACGTCGCCGAGGTCGCCGGAGGCGGCGAGCCCGGCGTACCCGACCAGGCGGTCGCCGTCGCAGGCCACCACGTAGCGGCGGGTGGCCTGCGGACCGCGGGCGTGGGCCAGCTCGGACCAGAACATCCCCCGGGACCAGGCGTCGACGGGGAACAGCTCCTTCTCCAGCTCCAGGACGGGATCGATGTCCCACCAGCGCATCTCGCGCAGTTCGGCGGTCACTTGGGGGTGACCACCTTGTAGTTCTTCGGCACCTGCGCGTCCGGGCGGCGCAGGTACAGCGGCCGGGGCGGCGGGAGCTCCGCGCCGGCGGCCAGCCGTTCCACGGCCAGCGCGGCGAGCGCGGCGGCCGAGACGTGCTCGGGCGGGCGCGCGTCCGGGAAGGCGTCGGGATAGAGGAGGGCGCCCGCGCCGACCACGGGCAGCCCGGCGAGCGAGGCGGCGATCTCGGCGGGGCGGTCCACGGCCGGCTCCGACACCCGGGTGCGGGGGTCGGCGTAGCGGGCCCAGTAGACCTCCTTGCGGCGGGCGTCCGTGGCGACGGCGAAGGGGCCCTCCACGTCGGCCGCGTACGCGAGCCCGTCGAGGGTGCACAGGCCGTGCACGGGCACGCCGAGGGCGAGTCCGAGGGTGTCGGCGGTCATGAGGCCGACCCGCAGCCCGGTGTAGGGGCCGGGGCCGGCGCCCACGACGACGCCGGTGACGGCGTCCAGCCGCAGACCGGCCTCGGCGAGCACCCGGTCGACGGCCGGCAGCAGCAGTTCCCCGTGCCGTCGCGCGTCCACCTGGCTCGACGAGGCGACGACGGAGGTTCCGTCGTGCAGGGCGACGGTGACGGCGGGGGTGGCGGTATCCAGAGCGAGCAAGAGCACGCAAACAGCCTACGGCGCCCGAGCCGGACGCACGGCCGCCCGGGAGTCCCGTCCCTCTGCTGCTACCGTCACAGCAAAGACGTACGAAGGTCGAGAGGTGGGCACACACGGTGGCTAGGAGCAGCTCGGGATTCGTGGCCGGGCTCACGGTGGCGGCGATCGCCGCAGTCGGCTTCCTCGCCTATCAGGCGTCCGCGAGTGTTCCGGACACCCTGGGCAAGCCGCGTGCGAGCGCCACGCCCAAGACCACCGCCTCCAAGACGCCCCGGGACAAGAAGAACCCGGCCGCGCTGCCCGCCCGGTCCGGCAGCGGCGAGCGGGTCGTCTACTCGACCGACGACGACCGGGTGTGGCTGGTCGGCGCGGACGGCAAGGTGCGGCGCACCTTCAAGGTCACCCCCGGCACGGTCGACCCGGCCCCGGACACCTACGCCGTGACGACCCGGGCGGGAGCCATCACCGGCTCCGACGGCGTGCGGATCGAGCACCTCGTGCGGTTCACGCTCGTCGACGGCGTGGCGGTCGGGTTCAGCGCCGCGGTCGACGGCTCGACCGGCTCACCCGACCCGGGCAAGAAGCTGGGCGGCATCCGGACCTCGCGCGCCGACGCGGACGCGATGTGGGAGTTCGCGACCGTGGGCGAGAAGGTCGTCGTCGTCAAGTAGGGGCCCGGCCCGCCGGCCGGGTGACGACCCGGCCCGCCGGCGGCTCCCGGTCCCGCCCCGGCGGGCGAGCGAAGGGCACGGCGGCCTCAGGCCGCGCGGCGCGTCCGGCCGTCCGCGCGCGGATCGGCCAGCGGGGCGCGGGGCGGCCGGGAGACGGCCTCCGCCGCGGCGCAGGACGCCAGCAGGTCCCGCATCGACACCCCGGCCGCCTCGCGCGGCGCCACCGGAACGTCGGGGTCCGGGGCCGGCACTGCGGCCGACTCTGAAGCCGACATGGACGCCTCCTGGGGCTTCGGGGGCAACGTGGTTAGGTAGACCTAACCACGCACGGGAGTCCATGTGACCACGGCCGGGACGCGGAACGCAATATCTTGCCGACACGCTGTCGGACAGTCGGCCGAACGACCCACCCGTCGGACGGTACGGCGGCCGCCCGGCCGGTGCGCGCGGGACGGGTGGGCCGGCCGGGACGCCCGGTGGGCCCTCACCCCGCACCCGGCCCGCCCGTGAGCCCGGTCGGCCGGATCGGCCGGATCGGCCCGGTAGGCACGCTCGGCCGGATCGGCCCGTTCAGACCGGTCAGCCCGCGAGAGCGTCCAGGCGCACACCGGTCCAGCGGGCGCCGAGGCCGGTCAGCGTCACGTGCCGCACCTCGTCGGTGGTGTCGCCGACGGCCCGGTGGACGACCACGTGCAGCCGGTCGTCGGTCAGCTCCTCGACCTTGCCCTCGCCCCACTCCACGACGATCACGGAGTCGGAGAGCGAGACGTCGAGATCGAGGTCCTCCATCTCGTCGAGACCGCCGCCGAGGCGGTAGGCGTCCACGTGCACCAGGGGCGGCCCGTCCACCAGGGAGGGGTGCACCCGGGCGATGACGAACGTCGGGGAGGTGACCGCGCCGCGTACCCCGAGCCCCTCGCCGAGGCCACGGGTCAGCGTAGTCTTGCCCGCGCCCAGTTCGCCGTTCAGCATCACGAGGTCGCCGGCGCGCAGCAGCGCGGCCAGCGAGCGGCCCAGATCCTGCATCTGCTCGGGGGAGGTGACGGTGATCCGCGCGCCGGCCGCGGCCGGCGTGGGCTCAGCCGGGTCGTGCGCTGCTGCTGGTGCTTCCATAGCCACCCACCGTAGCTCCTGCCGGAACGGCTCCCGCGCGCATCAGGAGGTCCGCGAGGCGGTCCGTGACGACCTCGGGATGCTCCAGCATGACGAGGTGGCCCGCGTCCGGGACGAGGACCAGTTCCGCGTCGGGCAGCAGGTCGGCGATGGCCTCGCTGTGCTCGCTCGGCGTCACCAGGTCCTTCACCCCCGCGAGCACCAGGACGGGCAGACCGCCGAAGTGGGCGAGCGCGGCCGTCTTGTCGTGGTCGGTGAACGCCGGGTAGAACTCCGCGACCACGTCGATCGGGGTGCTCTCGATCATCCGTTCGGCGAATCGCTCGATGGCCGGGTCGACGTCCCGGCCGGCGAACGAGTAGCGCTTGATGACCCCGGCGAACAGGTCGGCGGTGGCCCGCCGTCCGCGCTCCACCAGGTCGGCCTGCTGCCCGAGCGCCTTCAGCACGCCGGGGAGCACCCGCCGGACCGCGTTGACGCCCGCGACGGGCAGGCCGAAGTTGACCTCGCCGAGCCGTCCCGACGACGTGCCGACCAGGGCGACGCCGACCACCCGGTCCCGGACCAGCTCGGGGAAGCGGTCGGCCAGCGCCATCACCGTCATCCCGCCCATGGAGTGCCCGACGAGCACGACCGGGCCCTCGGGCACGGCCGCGTCGATCACGGCCTTCAGGTCGCCGCCGAGCTGGTCGATGGTGACCGGCGCGCCGTCCCCCAGCTGCGCGGCGCCCCGCCCGGAGCGCCCGTGGCTGCGCTGGTCCCAGTGCACCGTGCGGACCACCCCGCGCAGCGCGGCGCGCTGGAAGTGCCAGGAGTCCTGGTTCAGGCAGTAGCCGTGGCTGAAGACGACGGTGACGGGGGCGGGCGCCTTCCGGCCGAAGAGCCGGCGCCGGCGCGACCCGAGGGGCGCCTCCGGCTCGGCCTCGTCGACCTCGTAGTACAGCTCGGTGCCGTCCTCCGCGAACGCCTTGCCCGGAGTGCCGCGCAGCGTTCCGTACGGGCCGGCCGAGTCGAGGGCGAGGCGGGCCTTCCTGCGCATGCCGCGGCCGACCGTCAGCCGCTCTATCGCGACCCCGGCCGCGGCCCCCGCCGCGACCACGCCTATCGCGGCGCCCGCCACCCCGGCCCTCCGCCAGGTACCGGCGGAGGCGGCGGCCGAGACCGCGCTCACGACGGCCTCCGCGCTGCTCTCGCTCACGTCCCGCTCCTCCTCGTTCCGGCTGTCGGCCCGTTCCGGCCGTCGGCACGCGTCCGCGAGCCCTCCGGCCCGGCTCCCCGTCGCGCGCACGCGGCCCGCGCGGCGAGGGTTTCCGCCCGCCGCGCGCCCGCACACCGTGCGGTCCCCCGGGGTGCTACCCCACTTGTTCCTCGTTCACCTTCACGTGGACACGGGGAACGCGGGTTCCGATGCGCGTGACGATCTCGTACCCGATCGTGCCCGCGGCCCGGGCCCAGTCCTCCACCGTCGGTTCCCCCTGGTCGCCCGGGCCGAACAGGACCGCCCGCGCGCCCGGCTCCGGCTCGTCACCGCCGAGGTCGACGACGAACTGGTCCATGGCCACCCGGCCCGCGACCGTCCGCCACTTGCCCGCGACCAGCACCGGGCCGGTGCCGGAGGCGTGCCGCGGGATGCCGTCCGCGTAGCCGACGGGGACCAGGCCGAGGGTCGTGGCACCGGGGGTGAGGTAGTGGTGGCCGTAGCTCACGCCGTGCCCGGCCGGGGCGTGCTTGACGAGGGCCAGCGAGGCGCTCAGCGTCATCACCGGCCGCAGCCCGAAGTCGCCCGGGGTGCCGACCTCGGGGCTCGGCGAGATCCCGTAGACCGCGATGCCGGTCCGCACCAGGTCGAAGTGGCTCTCCGGGAGCGTCAGCGTCGCCGGCGAGTTGGCGATGTGCCGCACCTCGGGCCGCACGCCCTGCCGCTCGGCGTGGGCCACCATCTCGCGGAACAGGGCGAGCTGCGCCTGGATCGAGGGGTGTCCCGGTTCGTCGGCGCAGGCGAGGTGCGACCACAGGCCGGTGACGGTGACGAGCCCGCGGGCCTCGGCGGCACGGGCCGCGGTGACCAGCTCCGCCCAGTCGTCGGGCTGGCAGCCGCCGCGGCCCAGCCCGGTGTCGGCCTTCAGCTGCACCCGGGCGGGCGTGCCGACCGCCTCGGCGGCGGCGGTGACCTCGCGCAGCGCCCACAGACCGCCGACCGACACGTCGAGGTCGGCCTCGATCGCCTCCGCCCAGGGGCCGCCCGGGGTCCACAGCCAGCACATGATGCGACCCGGGATGCCGGCGGCGCGCAGCGCGAGCGCCTCCTCCGGGGTGGCCGTGCCGAGCCAGGTGGCGCCCGCCGCACGGGCCGCGCGGGCGCACGGGACCGCGCCGTGGCCGTACGCGTCGGACTTGACCACGGCCATCAGCGCCGCGGTCGGCGCGTGGGCGCGCAAGGCCCGCACGTTGGCGCGCAGGGCGGCCAGATCGATCTCGGCGCGGGCGCGCAGCGGCGCGGTCCCCGGGTGTGCTGTCTCTGTCATCGCGCCCAGTCTCTCAGAGGGCCCCGGCAGCGCTCCGGCAGCGGCCCCGGACGGGGCCGCCCCGCGCGGGACCCGTTCGTTCAGCCCGTCACGTCGCGCCAGGCGGCCGGGACGGCGGCGGCCACGTCGTGGGCGCCGGCGGGGGCGCCGTCCGCCGCGAACCGGCCCGCGAGACCGTGCAGGTAGGCGGCCACACTGCCCGCGTCCAGCGCGGACAGCCCCGACGCCAGCAGCGATCCGGCGAGCCCCGACAGGACGTCCCCGCTGCCGGCGGTGGCCAGCCACGCCGTGCCGGTCGCGTTCGCCCGCACCGGGCCGCCGACCGGACCGCAGACCAGGGTGGTGGCGCCCTTGAGCAGCACCGTCGCACCGTAGAGCCCCGCCAGCTCCCGCACGGACGCCAGCCGCGCCTCCTCCACCGCCTCGCGCGCCACCCCGAGCAGCGCGGCGGCCTCACCCGCGTGCGGGGTCATCAGCGTGGGCGCGGTGCGGGCCCGCACCGCCTCCCGGTCGGCGAGCCGGAGCCCGTCGGCGTCGATCAGGACCGGGACGTCCGCGGCGAGCACCTCCGCCACCGCCGAGGCGTCCTCGCCGATGCCGGGGCCCACCACCCACGCCTGCACGCGGCCCGCCTTCGCGGGCCCCTGGCCGGAGACCAGCGTCTCGGGGAAGCGCGCGATGACGGCGTCCGCGGCGGGGCCGACGTAGCGCACCGCTCCGGCTCCGCCGCGCAGCGCGCCGGACACGGCGAGCACCGCGGCACCGGGATAGCGGGCCGACCCGGCGGCGATCCCGACGACCCCGCGCCGGTACTTGTCGCTGGCCGCGCCGGGCCGGGGCAGCCGGGCGGCGACGTCCGCGTGCTGGAGGGCCTCCAGGTCGGCCTGTTCCGGGAGGTCGAGCCCGATGTCGACGAGGTGGACGGCGCCGGCGAAGCCGCGCGCCGGATCGACCAGCAGCGCCGGCTTGTGGGTGCCGAAGGTGACGGTCAGGTCGGCGCGGACGGCGTCGCCGTGCACCTCCGCGGTGTCGGCCTCGACCCCGCTCGGCAGATCGACGGCGACCACCGCGGCGCGCGAGGCGTCGGCGAGTTCCGCGAGCCGTGCGGCGTCCGGCCGCAGTCCGCCCTTGCCGCCGATCCCGACGATCCCGTCCACGACGAGGTCGGCCCGGCGCAGCAGCGGTTCGGCGGCGTCGGGCCCCGTCGCCCGGCCCCCGGCGCGCAGCAGGGCGGCGAGCCCCGACGGGTGCGCCCGGCCGGGGGCGAGCAGCACCGCGGTGACGCCCGCTCCGCGCCGGGCGAGGCGCGCTCCGGCGTGGAGGGCGTCCCCTCCGTTGTCGCCGCTGCCCACCAGCAGCACCACCCGGCTGCCGTACACCCGGCCGAGCAGGTCCGCGCAGGCGGCGGCCAGTCCGGCGGCGGCCCGCTGCATCAACGCCCCCTCGGGGAGCCGGGCCATCAGCTCCCGTTCGGCGGCCCTCACCGTCTCCACGCTGTACGCAGTTCGCATGGTCACGAGTCTCCCGTACCCGGCACGGCGTGTCGCCCGCGCGGGCGCGACGGTCGAACGGGTCAGCGCGGGGCGCCGAACGGGCCCGTCCACGGTGATCCTCGCCTCGGGGGGCGGAACGGCCGCCCACCCCCGCGGGCACCGAGGGACCCCGATCCGGCGCCCGGCGCCCTGCTCTACCCCTCCGCCACCACCACCGCCGAGGCCACCCCGGCGTCGTGACTGAGCGACACATGCCAGGCCCGCACGCCCAGTTCGGCCGCGCAGGCGGCGACGGTGCCCTTCACCCGCAGGCGGGGCTGCCCGCTGGGCTCGACGCACACCTCCGCGTCCGTCCAGTGCAGCCCGGCGGGCGCGCCCAGCGCCTTGGCCAGCGCCTCCTTCGCCGCGAACCGCGCCGCCAGCGAGGCGACGCCCCGCCGCTCCCCGCTCGGCAGCAGCAACTCCCGCTCCACGAACAGGCGTTCGGCCAGACCCGGCGTCCTCTCCAGCGACGCCCGGAACCGGTCGATCTCCGCCACGTCGATACCGACCCCGATGATGCTCATGACGGCAGCCTACGGGCCGGCGGCACCGCGGGAGCCCGTGTCGACGATCGTGTCCACCCCCCTGCTAGCCTGCGGCGACTTCCATCCGAGCGCGCGTGCAGGGGGGCCTGCGGCTGCGCCGCTCGACCGAGTACGCCTGGGGGGCGCACGCGTGACCACTACGGCCGGCGGCATCAGCGGGGCACCGGACCGCTCCGCACCATCCCGTTCCCACCCGTCCGACACGCATCCCGACCTCGTCCCGCTGCGCGAGGCGGCGGCGCGCGGCGACTGGCCCGCCACGGCGGCGTTCTTCGCCCGGCTGGACACCGAGGAAGAGCGATCGTTCGCCTCGGGCCTGCTGGCGGAGGTCGACGGCGTGGAGGGCTACCTGGAGGCGGCCTCCGCGGATCACCCCGGCGACCCGCTGCCGCGCACCCTCCTCGCGGAGCGCTATGTCCACATCGGCTGGGCCATCCGCAGCCGCGCCATGGCCGAGCACGTCTCGCGGGAGCAGTTCACGTCGTTCCACTCCTGGCTGCGGCGCGCCGAACAGGTGCTGATCGAGGTGTGCGCGGAACATCCCGCGTCCGCTCACGCCTGGACGGTGCGCGTGACCACGGCACGCGGGCTGGAGCTCGGGGCCGCGGAGGCCCGACGGCGCTACGACCGGCTGTCCGCCCATCATCCGCACCACTACCCGGCGCAGACCCAGCTCCTCCAGAACGTCTACCCGAAGTGGGGCGGATCCTGGGAGGCGGCCCACGGTTTCGCACGCGAGTGCGCGACCGAGGCTCCCGACGGCTCCCACGCGGGCGCCCTGGTGGCCACCGCCCACGTGGAGCACTGGGCCGAGCTGGAAGGCGCCCGGCGCGCGACGTACCTGCGAGACGTGGCGATCCGCGACGACCTCCGGTTCGCCGCCCGGGTGTCGGTGCTGCACCCCGCGTACCGGCCGCGCTTCCACGGAACCGGCGCGCACGGCGTGTTCGCCCTCGCCTTCGCGCTCGGCGGTCACCACGCCGACGCCCTGCCCCACTTCCGCGAACTCGACGCCCCGCCCCCGGATTCCCCTTGGCACTACTTCTCCGATCCACCGGCCGTCTTCGCCAAGTACCGCCACGCCGCCCTGTCCGCCGCCCGGGGGGAGTCCCGATGACGACCGAGATCGCCGACACCGCGTCCGACGGCCCCTCCGGCCCCGCACCGGAGCAGTCCGCCCTCGTCCACCGCACCACCACCCAGGGCATCCCCACGTTCCACGCGGCCCGCCGCGGCGAGATCACCGCGGGACTGTTCTTCCGGGTGGGACGCGCCGACGAGACGCTCGCGACGACCGGCATCACCCATCTCGTCGAGCACCTCGCCCTGCACCGGGCGAACCTGAGCGACGTCCACCACAACGGCGCGACCGCGGACACCTACACCCTCTTCCATGTCACCGGCAGCGAGGAGGAGGTGGTCGACCACCTCAACGGTGTCTGCGCCGCCCTGGGCGACCTGCCGCTGCACCGGCTGGAGACCGAGAAGGAGATCCTGCGGACGGAGTCGGCGAGCCGCGGCACGGGCCCGCACCACGGCATGCCGCTGTGGCGGTACGGGGCGCAGGGATTCGGCCTGTCGTCCTATCGGGAAATGGGCACCTGGCGGCTGACCGCCGACGAGGTGCGGGACTGGGCACGCGCCCACTTCACCCGGGACAACGCCGCACTGTGGATCACCAGCGACCACGTGCCGGAGGGCCTGGACCTGACGCTGCCCGCGGGAACCCTGCGGCCCACCCCCGCCCCGACGAGCGCGCTGCCGGTCACTCCGGCCTACATCCGCGGCGAGGACGGCCACGTCGTGTTCGACGCCGTCGTCCCCCGCACCACCGCGGCGTCCGTCTTCGCCGACGTCCTCGGCCGCGCCCTGTTCCAGGACCTGCGCCAGGAGGTTACTCCTACACCGCGGAGTGCCACTACGCGCCCCGCGACGCCGGGTACGCCACGCTCACCGCGTACGCCGACGCGCTGGAACACAAGCAGGACGCGGTGGTCGGCGGTTTCATCGACGTCCTCGCGCGGATGCGGGCCGGCCGGATCGAGCAGGCCGAGCTCGACTCCGCGCGCGCCAGGGCCCTGAAGGCGTACGACACCCCGGAACTCGGCGCCGCGCTGCTCCCCTCGTACGCCCTGGGACTGCTCCAGGGGCGGGAACCGGAGAGCCCGGCGGACCTCCGCAGGGAGCTGACCGCGGTGACCGTCGACGACCTGCGCGAGGTCGCCCGGGAGGTGTGGTCGACCGGTCTGCTCCAAGTGCCCCGGCGCGGCGCGGACTGGGCCGGCTTCACCCTCGCCCCGCACTACGCGGAGCACGCGCTGAACGGCACGCGGCACCGGTCGCTCGAAGACGCCGACGTCACCCTGGTCATCGGCGAGGAGGGCGTCTCGCTGACGGCGCCGGGCGGCCCCGTGACGGTGCGATACGACGCCTGCGCCGCGATGACCACGCGCCCCGACGGCGCCCGCGTCCTGACCGGACTCGACGGTTTCTCCGTCACCGTCGAACCGACCCTGTACCAGGGGGTGACTCCCGAACGGATCGCCGTGATGGACGCGGCCGTGCCGGCCGCCGCACGGGTGGGCCTGCCGGCCAGGGACCCGGAACACATTCCCGGACCACCCGCGCGCAAGCCGTCTCCCGCGAAGGCCGCCGCGCGGCTGAACGGGCGCGGCAACGCCTGGGCGGCGACGGTGCGGAGCTGGCCCGTTCCGCTGATCCTGATCATCGCCCTGGACGTGGTCTTCGGCGTGGGGATGCTGATCTCCGTCGTCCACCACCCCCTCACCCTCGGGCGCGCCGTCCTGCCCACCATCGCGCTCGTGTACGCGACCCGCCGGGTGTACGCCCGGCACCGGCACCGAAACGGCTGACCTCCGGGGCCGTGCCCGGCCCTCCCGGGGCGGCACCTCCCCGTGCCGGGGGCCGCACCTCCCCGTGCCGGGGGCCGCACGTCCCCTGCGCAGGGCCGTACCCCCTTCTCCTGAAGGCCGCGCCCCCGCGTGCCCGGGGGCCGCACATCCCCGTGTCGAAGGCCGCACCCCCGCCTGCCGGGGGCCGCACCCCGGTGGGTGCGGCCCCCGGCCGGTGCTCACTCCACCGTCACGGACTTCGCGAGGTTCCGCGGCTGGTCGACCTCGTTGCCGCGGGCCGTCGCCAGCTCGCAGGCGAACACCTGGAGCGGGACCGTCGCCACCAGCGGCTGGAGCAGGGTCGGGGTGGCCGGGATGCGGATCAGGTGGTCGGCGT
This sequence comes from Streptomyces sp. NPDC048566, assembly GCF_043199735.1. Lineage (NCBI taxonomy): Bacteria > Bacillati > Actinomycetota > Actinomycetes > Kitasatosporales > Streptomycetaceae > Streptomyces > Streptomyces sp. NPDC048566. Next base: position 104,307 of record NZ_JBICWL010000009.1, on the reverse strand, counting down.
ACGGGACGACCTCCTCGTCGCCCTCCTCCGCGATGACGATCGTGCGGGCGCCCCGGGCCCGGATCTCCTGGATGTTGGAGACGACCTTGTCGTGCAGGACCGAGCGCCCGCGCGGCGAGGGCGCGACGACCACGACGGGCAGGTCCTCCTCGATCAGCGCGATCGGCCCGTGCTTCAGCTCGCCCGCCGCGAAGCCCTCGGCGTGCATGTACGCCAGCTCCTTGAGCTTCAGGGCCCCTTCGAGTGCGACCGGATAGCCCACGTGCCGCCCGAGGAACAGCACCGTGTCCTTGTGTGCGAGGGAGCGCGCCAGCTCCCGCACCGGCTCCATGGTCTCCAGCACCCGCTCGACCTCCCGGGAGACGCGGGACAGCTCCCGGACCACCGCCCGGATCTCGTCGCCCCACTTGGTGCCGCGCACCTGGCCCAGGTACAGCGCGACGAGGTAGCAGGCCACGAGCTGGGTGAGGAAGGCCTTGGTGGAGGCCACCGCGACCTCCGGACCGGCGTGCGTGTAGAGCACCGCGTCGGACTCGCGCGGGATGGTCGAGCCGTTCGTGTTGCAGATCGCCAGCACCTTGGCGCCCTGCTCGCGGGCGTGCCGCAGCGCCATCAGCGTGTCCATCGTCTCGCCGGACTGCGAGATCGCGACGACCAGCGTCTGCCGGTCCAGGATCGGGTCCCGGTAGCGGAACTCGCTGGCCAGTTCCACCTCGCAGGGCATCCGCGTCCAGTGCTCGATGGCGTACTTGGCGATCAGCCCGGCGTGGAAGGCGGTGCCGCAGGCGACGATGACGACCTTGTCGATCTCACGGAGGGTGCGGGCCGGGATGCGCACCTCGTCCAGGGACAGCGACCCGGCGGCGTCGATCCGGCCGAGGAGGGTGTCGGCGACCGCCTTGGGCTGCTCGGCGATCTCCTTGAGCATGAAGTAGTCGTAGCCGCCCTTCTCCGCCGCCGACGCGTCCCAGTCCACGTGGTACGAGCGCACCTCGGCGGGGCTGCCGTCGAACCCGGTGACGGTGACACCCTCCCGGCGCAGCTCGACGACCTGGTCCTGTCCCAGTTCGATCGCCGAGCGGGTGTGGGCGATGAACGCGGCGACGTCGGAGGCCAGGAACGCCTCGCCGTCGCCGACCCCGACCACCAGCGGCGAGTTGCGGCGGGCGCCCACGACGACGTCCGGGGCGTCCGCGTCGACCGCGACCAGGGTGAACGCGCCCTCCAGGCGCCGGCACACCAGCCGCATCGCCTCGGCGAGGTCCGCGCACGAGGAGAACGCCTCGGCGAGCAGGTGGGCGACGACCTCGGTGTCCGTCTCGGAGGCCAGGTCGTGGCCCCGCTCGGCCAGTTCGGCGCGGAGCGGCGCGAAGTTCTCGATGATGCCGTTGTGCACGACGGCGACCCGGCCCGCGTTGTCGAGGTGCGGATGCGCGTTGGCGTCCGTCGGCCCTCCGTGGGTGGCCCAGCGGGTGTGCCCGATCGCCGTCGTCCCGGCCGGCAGCGGCCGGTCGGCCAGTTCCTTCTCCAGGTTGACGAGCTTCCCGGCCCGCTTGGCGGCGGCGAGGCCCCCGTCCGCCAGGACGGCGACGCCCGCCGAGTCGTATCCCCGGTACTCCAGCCGCTTCAGTCCGGCCATCACCACGTCGAGCGCCGACTGCGACCCCACATATCCCACGATTCCGCACATGGCGGCAGCGTACGGGCCGGTACCGCTCCGATACCGTCATTCCGTGCCCGATATCGGAAATTCCGCCGGGCGCGCGGGGCGCCCGGCGGACGGGATCAGCCGAGCTTGGCGAGCTGCGCCTGGACGATCTCCTCGGGGAAGTCGAAGTCCTTGCCGCTGGCGGCCGAGGCGATGTTGACGGCCGGGAGGTACGCGACGGTGGCGCCCTTGCGGACGACGACACCCTTGACCGGCGCCTTGACGCCCTCCTCCGCGTCCACGGTGGAGGTCAGCGCGAGCGCCTCGTCGGCGCCCTGGGGGGCGTCGGTCGTGGCGACCTTGACGATACGGGTCTTGTCGCCGCCCACGGCGAACCCGTACCCGCCGGCGCACTTCTTGGCGGCCTCGGCGAGGTCCTTCATCGCCTGCTCGGCGCCCCCGTCGTCGTAGGAGGCGAGCGTCACCACGACCTTGGCCCGGTCCACGGCGGCGAGCATCGCCTCCTCGGCGCTCGCTCCCTCGGCGGGCTTCTCGGCGTCGCCCGTCCACGAGCGCTTCACGGTGGCCGCGGGCTTGCCGACGTAGGAGCCCACCTGGAGGTACGCGAGCGGCGCGCAGGCCGCGTCGTCCGTCTTCGCCTTGTCCTGTGCGATGTCGTCCTGCGCCGGGACCTTGGTGACGACCTTGCCGCTCTCGACGTCGGCCTGCGTGAGTGCGGCCTTCTCCAACTCGGCGGCACTGAGCGCCTTGGCGGGGGCCGGGGCGGCGGAGGACGCCGTGCCGGCCGGGGTGGCCTTGCCGTCGCCGGCGCCGTCCGCGTCGTCGGAGGAACCGCCGCAGGCGGTGGCGAGCAGCGCGAGCGCGGCGGCGGAGGCGGCGAGGGCGGTACGGCGGACGGCGGTGGTTCGCATGACGGGAACTCTCTTCGAGGAGGACGACGGACGCCGCTCCGCGGCCGGCACCGGGCGCGGCGGCGCGCGCCGTCACACCGGCGCCCACACGTCCCCCCACCCCTGCGGCGCTCCGCGGAGCACCATCTCTTTCCTCGGACTTTACGTGAAACTGACCCAGCGACGATCATGGTTTTTCGCCCGGTGCCTGATCGTGACACCGCCGTGACCAGGCACGACGCGACCCGGAAGACGTCCTGCCGGCCCTCGGACCACCGCACCGGCAGGCGGTCCGCGGCGACCGGCGGCACGGCGGGCAACGAGGTCGCCGGCGCCCGCGGGGCGACCCGGCTCCGCCCCGCGTGACGCACCCCACCCGCCCGGCTCCGCGAATGCCGGTAACAATGGAACGTGATCTCTCCGGTCTCCTCGTCGCCGCGGAGCGCCCACCGGTCCAAGCCGGAGGCGACTCCCTACGTCGACCTCACCCGTGCCGAGTGGAGCGTGCTGCGCGAGAAGACGCCGCTCCCGCTGAACGCCGAGGAGGTCGAGAAGCTGCGCGGCCTGGGCGATGTCATCGACCTCGACGAGGTGCGGGACATCTACCTGCCGCTGTCCCGGCTCCTGAACCTCTACGTCGGCGCCACCGACGGGCTCCGCGGCGCCCTGAACACCTTCCTCGGCGAGAAGGGCTCCCAGGCGGGCACCCCGTTCGTCATAGGGGTCGCCGGTTCGGTCGCGGTCGGCAAGTCCACCGTGGCCCGGCTGCTCCAGGCGCTGCTCTCCCGCTGGCCCGAGCACCCCCGGGTCGAACTGGTCACCACCGACGGCTTCCTGCTCCCGACCCGGGAACTGGAGGCGCGCGGCCTGATGTCCCGCAAGGGGTTCCCCGAGTCCTACGACCGGCGGGCCCTGACCCGCTTCGTCGCCGACATCAAGGCGGGCAAGGACGAGGTGTCCGCACCCGTGTACTCGCACCTCATCTACGACATCGTGCCCGGCCGGCGGCTCACCGTCCGCCGCCCCGACATCCTCATCGTCGAGGGCCTGAACGTGCTCCAGCCCGCCCTGCCCGGCAAGGACGGCCGCACCCGCGTCGGCCTCGCGGACTACTTCGACTTCAGCGTGTACGTCGACGCCCGCGCCGAGGACATCGAACGCTGGTACCTCAACCGCTTCCGCAAGCTGCGCGCGACCGCCTTCCAGAACCCCGACTCCTACTTCCGCAAGTACACCCAGGTCTCCGAGGAGGAGGCCCTCGACTACGCGCGCACCACCTGGCGCACCATCAACAAGCCCAACCTGCTGGAGAACGTGGCCCCCACCCGCGGCCGGGCGACCCTGGTGGTGCGCAAGGGCGCGGATCACAAGGTGCAGCGCCTGAGCCTGCGCAAGCTCTGACCAGTACGCTGCCGCCATGCTGCATCTGCGTCTCATCACGCCCGCCGACCGGACCGACGACGTGGTGGGTCTGATCGGGCGGACGGTGGGGACCACGCACCTCGTCGTCCTCGCCGGCGCCGCCCGCGACCCGGCCGGCGACGTGGTGCTGTGCGACGTGGCCCGCGAGGCGGCCGACGAACTCATCGGCGGGCTGCGGAAGATGGGCATCGACCGTACGGGCTCGATCGCGGTGGAGGACATCGAGCTGTCGCTCTCGCGGTCCGCCGACGACGCGGAGGAGGAGGCCCCGGGCGAGGCCGCCGACGCGGTGCTGTGGGAGCAGTTGGAGGACGCCACCCACGAGGAGTCGACCATCTCGGTCACCTACGTCGCGTTCATCACCCTCGCGACGATGATCGCGGCCTGCGGTGTCGTGCTCGACAACGCGGTGCTGATCGTGGGCGCGATGGCCGTCGGCCCGGAGTTCGGCCCGCTGGCCGGCGTGTGCACGGCCATCGTGCAGCGCGAACCGCGCCTGGCCCTGCGCTCGTTGACGGCCCTGCTGGCCGGCTTCGCGATCGCCATGGCGGTGACCGTGCTGTTCAGCCTGTTCATGGACGGGGTCGACCTGTTCAGCGAGGCGAAGCTGGAGGGGGACCGTCCGAGCACGGCGTTCGTCTACGCGCCGGACTGGTTCTCGTTCGTCGTCGCGATGCTGGCGGGCGCCGCCGGCATGCTGTCGCTGACCTCCGCCAAGTCCGGGGCCCTGGTGGGGGTCGCCATCTCCGTGACGACCGTGCCCGCCGCCGCGAACGCCGCGGTCGCGCTGAGCTACGGCGACGCCGGCCAGACCTGGGGCTCCTCCAAGCAGTTGCTGTTCAACCTGCTCGGCATCCTCCTCGCGGGCACCCTCACCCTGCTCGCCCAGAAGGGGTTCTGGGCCCTCCAGCGCCGGCGCGAGCCCGCTCCTGCCTGAGCCCGCACCGCAGGGGCCCACCGGTCGGCCGCCGCCCACCGTCCGGGCGGCCTCCCCCGGGCCGCGCCCGCCCCACGGTGAGACCCGCCCGGCGGTGGGGCCCGCTCGGCAACGAGGCCCGGCGCCCCGGGTCGGGGTGCCGAGCCTCACCTCGCGGACAATGCGGCGCGGGAGCCTCAGCCCAGCGCCGACTTCACCGCGTCGGCCAGCCGCGCGGCCACCGAGCGGGCGTGCTCGATGTCGGCGGCCTCGACCATGACGCGGACCAGCGGCTCGGTGCCGGAGGGGCGCAGCAGCACCCGGCCGGTGGTGCCGAGTTCCCGCTCGGCGTCCGCGACGGCCGCGGCCAGCTCGGCGGAGGTCGCCACCCGCGTCCGGTCGACGTCGGGAACGTTGACGAGGACCTGCGGCAGCCGCTCCATGACCGCGGCGAGGTCGCGCAGCGTCCGGCCGCTCTGCGCGACCCGGGCGGCCAGCAGCAGACCGGTCAGCGTGCCGTCGCCGGTGGTGGCGTGGTCCAGGACGATGACGTGCCCGGACTGCTCGCCGCCGAGGGCGTAGCCGTGCCGCTTCATCTCCTCCAGCACGTAGCGGTCCCCGACCGCCGTCTGGACGAGGGAGAGACCTTCGCGCTCCATGGCCAGCTTGAAGCCCAGGTTGGACATGACCGTCGCGACGACGGTGCCGGAGCGCAGTGCGGAACGCTCTCGCATCGCCAGCGCGAGGACCGCCAGGATCTGGTCGCCGTCGATCTCCTCGCCCGTGTGGTCCACGGCGAGGCAGCGGTCGGCGTCGCCGTCGTGCGCGATGCCGAGGTCCGCGCCGTTCTCCACGACGGCGGCCTTGAGCAGGTCCAGGTGGGTGGAGCCGCAGCCGTCGTTGATGTTCAGCCCGTCGGGGGCCGCACCGATCGTGACGATCTCGGCGCCGGCCCGCGCGAACGCCTCGGGCGAGACCCGGGACGCGGCGCCGTGCGCCTCGTCCAGGACGACCTTCAGACCGTCGAGCCGGTTCGGCAGCACCCCGATGAGGTGGGCGACGTACTGGTCGAAGCCCTGGTCGTAGCTCTTCACCCGGCCGACGCCCGCGCCGGTGGGGCGGTCCCAGGGAGCGCCGGTGCGGTGCTCCTCGTAGACGCCCTCGATGCGGTCCTCCAGCTCGTCGGCGAGCTTGTGCCCGCCGCGGGCGAAGAACTTGATGCCGTTGTCGGGCATGGCGTTGTGGCTGGCGGAGAGCATCACGCCGAGGTCGGCGCCGAGCGCGCCGGTGAGGTACGCCACCGCCGGGGTGGGCAGCACACCGACCCGCAGGACGTCCACGCCCGCGCTGGCCAGGCCGGCGACCACGGCGGCCTCCAGGAACTCCCCGGACGCGCGCGGGTCCCGCCCGACCACCGCCACCGGCCGGTGCCCCTCGAAGGTTCCCGCCTCGGCGAGCACGTGCGCCGCCGCGACCGAGAGCCCGAGCGCCAGCTCGGCCGTCAGATCCGCGTTGGCGACACCGCGCACGCCGTCCGTGCCGAAGAGTCGTCCCACTTGTCCTCCTGAGGAAGCTTCAGAGTGCGAAAGTCCCCCCGAAGAATACGGAGGTCATCCGATCACACGAGCCTTTGAGCACCTGGTGCCGTTATACGCCCGGCCCTGTGATAAACGAACGCCCCGGCGGCACTGTGGCGTGCCGCCGGGGCGTTCGAAGCTACGCGTAGGACGCGTACGAGCAGGCAGCGAAGCTTAGCGCTTGCTGTACTGCGGAGCCTTGCGGGCCTTCTTGAGACCGGCCTTCTTGCGCTCGACCGCACGGTCGTCGCGCTTGAGGTAGCCGGCCTTCTTGAGGGCGCCGCGGTTGTTGTCCACGTCGGCCTCGTTCAGCGCGCGGGCCACGCCGAGGCGCAGGGCACCGGCCTGACCGGAGACGCCGCCACCCGAGATGCGGGCGATGACGTCGTAGCGGCCGTCCAGCTCGAGCACCTTGAAGGGCTCGTTGACTTCCTGCTGGTGGACCTTGTTCGGGAAGTAGTCCTCGAGCGTGCGCCCGTTGACCTTCCACTTGCCGGAGCCCGGGACGATCCGGACGCGGGCGATGGCGTTCTTGCGACGGCCCAGGCCGGCGGCCGGCTGCGGGTCGCCGAAGCGGCCGGCGAGCGACTCCGAGGTGTACTCGCCCTCGACGGGCACCTCGGACTCGGTGGTGTAGTTCTCGACGTCGACGAGCTCAGTCTCTTCGACCGGCTGCTCAACAGTGGTCTCGGCCACGATTCTCCTCAGATTTCTTTACGTCTTAGGGGGTGGCCGGAACTACTGCGCGACCTGGGTGATCTCGAACGGGACCGGCTGCTGCGCAGCGTGCGGGTGGTTCTCGCCCGCGTAGACCTTCAGCTTCGAGAGCACCTGACGGCCGAGGGAGTTCTTGGGAACCATGCCCTTGATGGCCTTCTCGACGGCCTTCTCGGGGTTCTTCTCCAGCAGCTCGTCGTAACGGACGGAGCGCAGACCACCCGGGTAGCCGGAGTGGCGGTACGCCAGCTTCTGGGTCTTCTTGTTGCCGGAGAGGTGCACCTTGTCCGCGTTGATGATGATGACGAAGTCACCAGCGTCGACGTGGGGGGCGTAGATCGGCTTGTGCTTGCCCCGCAGGATGTTCGCAGCAGTGGTCGCCAGACGACCCAGGACGACATCCTGGGCGTCGATGACGTACCACTGGCGAGTGATGTCGCCGGGCTTGGGGCTGTACGTACGCACGGTCGTAGCCTTCGCTTCTTCAGTGAGTGGGTCCTGACATGGCCACCACGGACGATCACGACAGCCCTGACCGCACTGCGGTGACGCATACCGCGTGCTGGTCGCTGGTCATCGGCCCCGGTGGACCGGTGTAAGGGCCCCTCACGTGAGAATGAGCAAGCCAATACACATAACGAACCGCTAGCTTACCGGGGCGCCCCGGACGGGTCAAAACGCGCGTGATCACACCCGTGTGGTCCCGTGCCACCGCCGCTGGGCGACGAGGGGGCCGGGACCGCCGGGCGCGGGGTCCCGGCGGTGCCGGAGGGCCGGGGCCGCGGTCGTCAGCACCAGGGTAAGGCAGTCCGGGAACGCCCGCCGGGTCACCGGCTCCAGCCAGGGCCGGCCGGCTCCGGGCACCTGCGACACCAGCGCGAGATGTCCCTTTCGTCCATCCGCATCCGGCTCACGCCACGGGCCGCCCCCCGCTTCCCGGCGGACCAGCGCGCGGGGCCGGACGCGGTACCCCGGACGGTGCGGGCCACTGCCATACAGGGCCGATCCGGGGCGTTCCGGCACCGCCGCGCGGCGCCGGGGCCCGTGCCGCCCGCCCGCCGGGCGACACCGGAGCCCCGCCGGGGCCCTCCTGCTCGCCGGACCGCGTCGACAGCGCCCAACGCCCGTCTAAGATGCGGCGCATGAGTTATGGGCAGGGTGGGCAGGGGCAGGCCCCGTGGGACCCCTGGAAGCCGGGTTCACAGCAACCGTCGCAGTGGGGCGGCCGGCAGGGCGACGCGAGCCCCGACTGGGCCGCGCTCGCCGAGGCTTCCGAGACGCGCAACAAGCGGCGCAGGCTGCTGTTCATCGTGGGCGGCGCGGTGGCCACGGTGGCGATCGGCGCGGCGGTCGCGATGGCCGTCGTGAACGCGGGCGGCGGCAATCAGGCGTCCAACCAGCCGTCCAACCTGCCCGCCACCGCGGACATCCCGAGCTCCACGGAGCCGGCGCCGTCGTTCGAGCCGACCTCGGCTCCGCCGCCGCTCGACCCCGAGGAGTTCATATCCAGCGCGGGCAAGGACAAGGCGCCGCTGAGCCCGGACATCCTCTTCCCCGGCACCCAGCTCACCATGGGCGACCGCGTCTACCGCAAGGGCCCCACGGCCGACACCAAGGACTGTGCCTCGGCCGCGAAGGGCACCCTCGCGCCGGCCCTCACCAAGAACGGCTGCACCCGCATGCTGCGGGTCACCTACAGCAAGGACGGTGTCGCGGTCACCGTCGGCGTCGCGGTCTTCGACTCCCGGGCCGCGGCGGCCAAGGCCAAGAGCGACGCGGACAAGAAGAGCATCATCGCCTCGCTGTCCGGCAACGGCGTGAAGGCGTTCTGCGACGCGGCCGTCTGCCGCTCCACCACCAACTCCCTCGGCCGGTACGCCTACTTCACCCTCGCCGGCTTCACCGACGGCAAGGACGTGACGACCAAGGACACCGCCGTCTTCACGACCGGCAACGACATCGCCGAGTTCGCCTTCCGGCAGATCCGCCGCCGCGGCGAGGCCCAGGCGTCGGCCGCCGCCCGGAGTTGAGCACCCCCGGCGGGCGGCCGGTCCGGTCCCGGCCGCCCGCCGGCGGTCAGCAGCCCGCGCAGCCGTCCGCGCCGGGCAACGTGCGCCGGTTGCGCGCCTCCTTGTTGCGGGCGGCGAGCAACGCGTCCGCGGGGTAGCCGACCTCCTCCAGCGTCAGCCCGTGCGGGCGCACCACGTGGACGGCCGAGTCCCGCACGCCGGCGGCCAGCACCTTCGCCGGCCAGTCCGGGCCGCGGTGCCCGTCGCCCACGAACAGCAGGGCGCCGATCAGCGAGCGCACCATGTTGTGGCAAAAGGCGTCGGCGCGCACGGTGGCGGTGACGACACCGTCCGGCCCGCGTTCCAGGCCGAGTTCCTGAAGCGTGCGGATGGTCGTCGCGCCCTCCCGCTTCTTGCAGTACGCGGCGAAGTCGTGCTCCCCCAGCAGCCCGCGGGCGGCCTCGTTCATCGCGTCGACGTCCAACGGCCAGTCGTGCCACAGGACATGACTGCGCAGCAGCGGGTCGACGCCGCCGGGCCGGTCGGTGACCCGGTAGGCGTAGCGTCGCCACACCGCCGAGAACCGGGCGTTGAACCCCGCGGGCGCCTCGGTGAGCGACCACACCCGGACGTCCCGCGCGAGCCGCCCGGCGAGCCGCTTCAGCAGCTTCTCCCGGTGTTCGGCCCACACCTCCTCGGGCAGGTCGACGTGGGCCACCTGGCCGCGCGCGTGCACCCCGGCGTCGGTGCGCCCGGCCACGGTCAGCTCGTAGGTGGTGTCCCCGCTGCGGGTCACCGTCCGCAGCGCGTCCTCGATGTCGCCCTGGACGGTCCTGCGGCCACTGGCCTGCTTCGCCCATCCGGAGAACGCGCTCCCGTCGTAGGACAGGTCCATCCGCACCCGGACGCATCCGGGCTGTGCTTCGTCACTCACTCGTGGATCCTCTCAAGCCCGGCGTCCCTCGCCGGAACGCGAGAGCGGGCCCGCCCCGAAGGGACGGACCCGCTCACGGCAAGGCAGTGCCTCAGGCGTCCTTCGACTCCTCGGCCGGAGCCTCGGTGGCGTCGTCGGCCTTGGTCTCCTCGACCTTGGCCGGAGCCTCGGCGTCCTTGGCGGCACGCTTGGTCGCCGCCTCGGCCTCACCGGTGGCCTGCTGGGCCACGGTCAGGGCCTCCACCAGCTCGATGACGGCCATGGGCGCGTTGTCGCCACGGCGGTTACCGATCTTGGTGATACGGGTGTAGCCACCCGGGCGGTTCTCGTAGCGCGGGCCGATCTCGGTGAAGAGCGTGTGCACGATGCTCTTGTCCGTGATCACCGAGAGCACCTGCCGGCGGTTGTGAAGGTCGCCCTTCTTCGCCTTGGTGACCAGACGCTCCGCGTAGGGACGCAGACGACGGGCCTTGGCCTCGGTGGTGGTGATGCGGCCGTGCTCGAAGAGCGACTTCGCGAGGTTCGCGAGGAGCAGCTTCTCGTGCGCGGCGCTGCCGCCCATACGGGCACCCTTGGTGGGCTTCGGCATGGTGTTTCTCCTAGGTGTCTGCCCCGGCCGTATCAGGTACCGGGGTCAGTGTCCGAGCGGGCGATTGCCCGTCGGAGATCCGGGGCCCCGAAGGGCCCCGGAGGACGTGCGACGGAGCGGTACCGGGATCAGTACTGCTCGGTCTCCACGAAACCGGCGTCCGCGTCGTCGTCGGCGCCGAAGGCGTCGGCGGCGGCCGTCGGGTCGAATCCGGGCGGGCTGTCCTTGAGGGCCAGGCCCATGCCGGCCAGCTTCGCCTTGACCTCGTCGATGGACTTCGCACCGAAGTTGCGGATGTCCAGGAGGTCGGCCTCGGAGCGGGCGACGAGCTCACCCACGGAGTGGATGCCCTCACGCTTGAGGCAGTTGTAGGAGCGGACCGTGAGCTCCAGCTCCTCGATCGGCAGCGCGAGGTCGGCGGCCAGGGCGGCGTCCGTGGGGGACGGGCCCATGTCGATGCCCTCGGCGTCGATGTTGAGCTCGCGCGCCAGACCGAACAGCTCGACCAGCGTCTTGCCGGCCGACGCCATGGCGTCACGGGGACGCATGGCCTGCTTGGTCTCGACGTCGACGATCAGCTTGTCGAAGTCGGTGCGCTGCTCGACACGGGTCGCCTCGACCTTGTACGTGACCTTCAGCACCGGCGAGTAGATCGAGTCGACCGGGATGCGCCCGATCTCCTGACCGACCTGCTTGTTCTGAACGGCGGAGACGTAGCCGCGACCGCGCTCGACGGTCAGCTCCATCTCCAGCTTGCCCTTGCCGTTGAGCGTGGCGAGGACGAGGTCGGGGTTGTGCACCTCGACACCGGCCGGGGGCGCGATGTCGGCGGCGGTGACCAGACCCGGGCCCTGCTTGCGCAGGTACATCACGACCGGCTCGTCGTGCTCCGAGGAGACGACCAGCTGCTTGATGTTGAGGATCAGGTCGGTGACGTCCTCCTTGACACCCGGCACGGTGGTGAACTCGTGCAGGACGCCGTCGATCCGGATGCTCGTGACGGCGGCACCGGGGATCGAGGAGAGGAGCGTGCGACGGAGGGAGTTGCCGAGGGTGTAGCCGAAGCCCGGCTCCAGCGGCTCGATCACGAACCGGGAGCGGAATTCGTCGACGACCTCTTCGGTCAGCGACGGACGCTGAGCAATAAGCATGAAGCAGTCCTTCAGTCAGGGGCACCCACTATTTGATGCCCTTGCCACCGGGCGGCAGCCCGGCGTGTTCATCTACAAGGGTACGGGCGGTACGGCACCGAAGTGCCGTACCGCCCGGACCCAGGTCGAACGCGAGACGACCGTGCGTCAGACGCGGCGGCGCTTGGGCGGACGGCAGCCGTTGTGCGGGGTGGGGGTGACGTCCTGGATCGAGCCGACCTCGAGGCCGGTGGCCTGGAGGGAGCGGATCGCGGTCTCACGGCCGGAGCCGGGACCCTTGACGAACACGTCCACCTTGCGCATGCCGTGCTCCTGCGCGCGGCGGGCGGCCGACTCGGCGGCCATCTGCGCGGCGAAGGGGGTCGACTTGCGCGAGCCCTTGAAGCCGACGTGGCCGGCGGAGGCCCAGGAGATCACGTTGCCCGAGGGGTCCGTGATCGAGACGATCGTGTTGTTGAACGTGCTCTTGATGTGCGCGTGGCCGTGAGCGACGTTCTTCTTTTCCTTGCGGCGCACCTTCTTGGCAGCGCCCTGACGACCCTTGGGGGGCATCTGTTTCTCCTACGGGGAGGTGGTCGGTCCTACAGCGAAGACCGCTGGTGAAGCGTGGTCCGCTGAGGACTACTTCTTGCCCGGCTTCTTCTTGCCGGCGATGGCGCGACGCGGGCCCTTGCGGGTACGAGCGTTCGTGCTGGTGCGCTGTCCGTGCACGGGCAGGCCACGACGGTGGCGGATGCCCTGGTAGCAGCCGATCTCGATCTTGCGGCGGATGTCGCCCTGGATCTCGCGACGGAGGTCACCCTCGGTCTTGATGTTGGCGTCCACGTACTCGCGGATCTTGACCAGCTCCTCCTCGGAGAGGTCGCGAACGCGCGTGTTGGGGTTCACGCCGGTCTCGGCCAGCGTCTGCTGGGAAAGGGTCCGGCCGATGCCGAACACGTAGGTCAGGGCGACCTCCACACGCTTTTCGCGCGGGATGTCAACACCGGAAACGCGTGCCATTCAATGGCTCCAGTTGTCGTTCGGAGGTCTTCCACAGAACCGGATCCCGCCCGCCGTCCTCCGCCGATCCGCAGATCGGGGATTCGGTACGAACCGGGTCCCCGGCCTCCGACCGGGGGTGTCAGGTCTGACCTGGTCAGTCCTGGGTTCCGCGTATGAACATGTACTGCTTGCGTCGCGCGAAGTATCTGCGGATGCAGAAGGTGCGGTCGTACGTCAGCCCTGGCGCTGCTTGTGGCGCGGGTTTTCGCAGATGACCATGACCCGACCGTGACGGCGGATCACCCTGCACTTGTCGCAGATCTTCTTGACGCTCGGCTTGACCTTCATTAGGTGAGGTTCTCCGGGTCAGTGCCACCCCCCGCGTCCCGGGGACCGGGAGCACGGAGCAAGGCAAGATCTACTTGTACCGGTAGACGATCCGGCCACGCGTCAGGTCGTACGGAGACAGCTCCACCACGACCCGGTCGTCAGGGAGGATGCGGATGTAGTGCATGCGCATCTTGCCGCTGATGTGTGCCAGGACCTGGTGGCCGTTCTGGAGCTCGACCTTGAACATGGCGTTCGGAAGAGACTCGACGACAGTGCCCTCGATCTCGATGGCACCTTGCTTCTTGGCCACGCTTCGCCCTTCGAATCGACTACCTTGATCGACTCCGCACTGGCGCATGCAGACATGCGGGTGCACGAGAGCCGACGAGTCAGTCTACGTCAGGGCTCCCGGAAAGACGAATTCGTCTCCGGCGTCCTCCGCCACTCATGACGATGCCCCGCCCGTCGGCGTGGTATGCGCGAGGAGCGGGGCGGCCCGGCGGTCCGGCGGATCTCAGCCGGCCAGCGGGTCCGGTGCCACGGTCACGCCGTACTCGGCGAGCTTGGCCCGGCCGCAGTCGGGCGCCGTCAGCACGAGCGGGCCCTCCTCGGTCAGCGCCACGGAGTGCTCCCAGTGCGAGGACCAGGTCCCGTCGGTGGTGACGACGGTCCAGTCGTCCTCCAGGACCTCGGTGCGCGGTGTGCCGAGCGACACCATCGGCTCGATCGCCAGGCAGAACCCGGGCACCAGCTTGGGGCCCTTGCCGCGCCGGCGCTCCACGTAGTTCAGCAGGTGCGGGTCCATGTGCATCTCGGTGCCGATGCCGTGGCCGCCGTAGTCCTCGACGATGCCGTACTTGCCGCCGCCCGGCTTGGGCTGCCGGCGGATGTACGTCTCGATCGCCCGGGACACGTCCACCAGCCGGTTGCCCGCCTTCATGGCGGCGATGCCGGCCCACATCGACTCCTCCGTCACCCGGGACAGCTCGACCAGCTCCGGAGCGTGGCCGGTGCCGACGAACGCGGTGTACGCGGCGTCGCCGTGCCAGCCGTCGACGATCGCGCCGGCGTCGATGGAGATGACGTCCCCGTCCTTCAGGACGGTCTTGTCGTCCGGGATGCCGTGCACGACGACCTCGTTCACCGAGGTGCAGATCGTCGCGGGGAACCCGCCGTAGCCGAGGAAGTTCGACTTGGCGCCGTGCTCGTCCAGCACCTTGCGCGCGACCTCGTCCAGGTCCCGGGTCGTCGCCCCGGGAACCGCCGCCTCGCGCGTGGCCGCGTGGATGGCGGCGACGACCAGCCCCGCCTCGCGCATCTTGGCGATCTGCTCGGGGGTCTTGATCTGCACCATGGTGGCTGCGGCCTTTCTGGACCGGAACGACGGACTGTCTCAACGATACGGGGACCGGGGCCCGGCCCGCCCCGGGACGGGTCTCTCCCCGCCGGGGCCGCACGGACCGGCCCCGGCGCACACGTCGGCCGCGGCACCCCGGAGGTGCCGCGGCCGATGCGACGTACGTGCGGGGCGCACACCCTGCGGTGTGCGCCGTGCGCGGGAGGTCAGGCGGCCTCGCGGGACAGCGCCTGCATCGCGCGCCCGGTGACCTCTTCGACCTTGCCGAGCGCCGGGATCGTGACGACCAGGCCCTGGGCCTTGTAGTAGTCGATGATCGGCTCGGTCTGCGTGTGGTAGACCTCCAGGCGCTTGCGGACGGTCTCCTCGGAGTCGTCGTCGCGCTGGTACAGCTCGCCGCCGCAGATGTCGCAGACGCCGTCCTGCTTCGGCTTCTTGTACGACACGTGGAACACGTGCGCCGACTCGTTGCGGCAGATGCGACGGCCCGCGATGCGGCGGACCACCTCGTCCTCGGGGACCTCCAGGTCCAGCACCGCGTCCAGCTTCATGCCCTCGGTGCTCAGCATCTCGTCCAGCGACTCGGCCTGCGAGACGTTGCGCGGGAAGCCGTCGAGCAGGAAGCCGTTCTCCGCGTCGGGCTGCTCCATGCGGTCCTTGGCCATGGCGATGGTGACCTCGTCCGGTACCAGGTCACCCTTGTCCATGTAGGACTTCGCGAGCTTGCCCAGCTCCGTCTGCCGACTGATGTTGGCGCGGAAGAGGTCGCCCGTGGAGATGTGCGGGATCCCCAGGTTCTTGGCGAGGAACGCGGCCTGCGTTCCCTTCCCGGCGCCAGGCGGCCCGACGAGGACGATTCGCATCAGCGGAGGAACCCTTCGTAATTGCGCTGCTGAAGCTGACTCTCGATCTGCTTCACAGTCTCCAGGCCGACACCCACGATGATCAGGATGCTGGTACCACCGAACGGGAAGTTCTGGTTCGCGTTGAATCCGACCAACGCCACTGTCGGTACGAGGGCGATGATGCCCAGATACAACGAACCCGGCCAGGTGATCCGGTTGAGTACGTAGCTGAGGTACTCCGCGGTCGGCCGGCCAGCCCGGATGCCCGGGATGAAGCCACCATACTTCTTCATGTTGTCGGCGACTTCCTCGGGGTTGAACGAGATCGCCACGTAGAAGAACGCGAAGAACACGATCAGGAGGAAGTACAAGGTGATGTAAATCGGGTGGTCACCCTTGGTCAGGTTGTCCGTGACCCAGGTTTTCCAGCCCGAGTTGCCCTTGGAGAACTGCGCGACGAGGCTCGGGATGTAGAGCAGCGACGACGCGAAGATGACAGGAATCACACCTGCCTGGTTCACCTTCAGCGGGATGTAGGTCGAGGTCCCGCCGTACGAACGGCGGCCGATCATGCGCTTCGCGTACTGCACCGGGATGCGGCGCTGCGCCTGCTCGACGAAGACCACCAGGCCGACCATGAACAGGCCCACCAGGATCACCGTGCCGAACTCGATCCAGCCGTCGGCCAGCTTGCCCTGGAGCTTGACGGTCCACAGGGCGCTCGGGAAGGTCGCGGCGATCGAGATGAACATGAGGATCGACATGCCGTTGCCGATGCCGCGGTCGGTGATCAGCTCACCGAGCCACATGACGACGCAGGTGCCGGCGGTCATCGTGACGACCATGGTGATCGTGGTGAAGATCGACTGGTCCGGGACGATCTGGTTCGCCACGGGGCAGCCGGAGAACAGCGCGCCGCTGCGGGCGGTGGCCACCAGGCCGGTGCCCTGGAGGATGGCGAGCGCGACCGTCAGGTACCGGGTGTACTGCGTGATCTTCGCCGTGCCCGCCTGGCCCTCCTTCTTGAGGGCTTCCAGGCGCGGGATCACCACGGTCAGCAGCTGCAGGATGATGCTCGCCGTGATGTACGGCATGATCCCGAGCGCGAAGACGGTGATCTGGAGCAGCGCGCCGCCGCTGAACATGTTGATCAGGCTGAACAGCCCGCGGTTCGAGTCGGCCAGGTTCATGCACGACTGGACGTTCTTGTAGTCCACGCCGGGGATCGGGATGTGGGTACCGACCCGGTAGACCACGATGATGCCGAGCGTGAAGAGCAGCTTCTTGCGCAGGTCGGGCGTCCTGAACGCCCGGGCGAACGCGGTGAGCACGGTGCCTCCTGCGACCCCCGCGCTACTGCGTCAGAGGTGACGGTCTTGAGGTTCGACGGATGACTGACAGCTAACCAACAGTCAAAGCCCGTCCGGAGTTCCTCTTGAGGCACACCGGACGAAAATTAACAGTGCAGGCCACCTTACCGGCGACACTGCCCCCCTAGGAACGACCAACCGGGGATGCCCCTTTTGTGGGGCATCCCCGGTCGGGATCGCTCATGTCATCGAGGCGTCTGAAATCAGACGAGCTCGGTGACGGTACCGCCGGCGGCGGTGATCTTCTCCTTGGCGGAGCCGGAGACGGCGTCGACCGTCACCTGCAGCGCCACGGAGATCTCGCCCTGGCCGAGGACCTTGACGAGGCTGTTCTTGCGAACGGCACCCTTGGCGACGAGCCCCTCGACGGTGACCTCGCCACCCTCCGGGTACAGCGCGCCCAGCTTGTCGAGGTTCACGACCTGGAACTCGGTCTTGAACGGGTTGCGGAAGCCCTTCAGCTTCGGGAGACGCATGTGGAGGGGCATCTGGCCACCCTCGAAGCGCTCCGGAACCTGGTAGCGGGCCTTCGTGCCCTTGGTACCACGACCGGCCGTCTTACCCTTCGACGCCTCACCACGACCCACACGGGTCTTGGCGGTCTTGGCGCCCGGGGCGGGACGGAGGTTGTGGATCTTGAGCGGGTTGTTCTCCGCCATGATCAGTCGACCTCCTCGACCGTCACGAGGTGGCGGACGGTCTGCACCATTCCGCGGAACTCGGGGCGGTCCTCCTTGACGACCTGCGTGTTGATGCCCTTGAGACCAAGGGAGCGCAGGGTGTCACGGTGGTTCTGCTTGCTGCCGATGTACGACTTCGTCTGCGTGACCTTGAGGCGAGCCATTACGCACCCGCCCCTGCACGCGCACGAAGCAGAGCCGCGGGGGCGACGTCCTCAAGGGGCAGACCGCGGCGGGCCGCGATCTCCTCGGGACGCTGCAGGCCCTTGAGGGCCTCCACGGTCGCGTGCACGATGTTGATCGCGTTGGACGAGCCGAGCGACTTCGACAGGATGTCGTGCACGCCCGCGCACTCCAGGACGGCGCGCACCGGGCCACCGGCGATAACACCGGTACCGGGGGAAGCAGGCTTGAGCAGGACGACGCCCGCGGCCTTCTCGCCCGTGATCGGGTGCGGGATGGTGCCCTGGATACGGGGGACCTTGAAGAAGTGCTTCTTGGCCTCTTCCACACCCTTGGCGATCGCGGCCGGCACCTCCTTGGCCTTGCCGTAACCGACACCCACGGTGCCGTCACCGTCGCCCACCACGACCAGCGCGGTGAAGCTGAAGCGACGACCACCCTTCACAACCTTGGCGACGCGGTTGATCGCGACGACGCGCTCAACGTACGCGGTCTTCTCGGCGGCAGCTGCGCCGCCGTCACGGCCCTTCCGGTCCCGCCGCTCGCCGCCACCGGCACCGCCACCGCGGCGCTGGGGTCCAGCCATTGGAATTACCTCTCTCTGTTTTCCGCTAGCTACGCAGTGACACAGGTCGCTGCGCGACGGGGACTCAGAACTTGAGTCCGGCTTCGCGGGCGGCGTCCGCCAGGGCGGCGATGCGCCCGGCGTACTGGTTACCACCACGGTCGAACACGACAGCCTCGACACCGGCGGCCTTGGCGCGCTCGGCGACCAGGGCGCCGACCGACTTGGCCTGAGCCGACTTGTCGGCCTCGCCACCGCGGATCGTGGTGTCCAGGGTCGACGCCGACGCGAGGGTGTGACCCTTCACGTCGTCGATGACCTGGGCCACGATGTGACGGTTGGAGCGCGTCACGACCAGGCGCGGACGCTCAGCCGTACCCGAGATGTGCTTACGGATGCGGATGTGACGACGCTTGATGGCAGCACGCTTGTAAGCGTCGCCCTTAGCAATCTTGACACCGTATGCCATGGCTTACTTACCCGCCTTTCCGACCTTGCGGCGGATGACTTCGCCTTCGTACTTGACGCCCTTGGCCTTGTACGGGTCGGGCTTGCGCAGCTTGCGGATGTTGGCCGCAACCTCGCCGACCTTCTGCTTGTCGATGCCCTCGACCGAGAAACGGGTGGGGGCTTCCACCTTGAAGGTGATGCCCTCGGGGGCCTCGACGGTGATCGGGTGGCTGTAGCCGAGCGAGAACTCCAGGTTGGAGCCCTTCGCCAGGACGCGGTAACCGACACCGCTGATCTCGAGCTTCTTCACGTAACCCGTGGTCACGCCGGTGATCATGTTCGCCACCAGCGTGCGGGACAGGCCGTGGAGGGCCTTGTTCTGACGCTCGTCGTTCGGGCGGGTGACGTTCAGAACGCCGTCCTCACCCTTAGCGATCTCGATCGGCGACGCGATGGTGTGGGAGAGGGTGCCCTTGGGGCCCTTCACCTGCACCAGACGGCCGTCGATGGTGACGTCCACGCCGGCGGGAACCGTGATGGGGAGCTTGCCAATACGCGACATAGCTGTTTCCTCCGTTCCCTTCCGCTACCAGACGTAGGCGAGGACTTCTCCGCCTACGCCCTTCTTGCCGGCCTGCTTGTCGGTGAGGAGCCCGTGCGACGTGGAGATGATCGCCACGCCGAGGCCGCCCAGCACCTTGGGCAGGTTGGTGGACTTCGCGTAAACCCGGAGACCGGGCTTGGAGATCCGCTTGATGCCCGCGATGGAGCGCTCACGGTTCGGGCCGAACTTCAGCTCGAGAACGAGGTTCTTGCCGACCTCGGCGTCCTCGACCTTCCAGCCCGTGATGAAGCCCTCCTGCTGGAGGATCTCCGCGATGTGCGACTTGATCTTGCTGTGCGGCATACCCACGGTGTCGTGGTACGCCGAGTTCGCGTTACGCAGACGCGTAAGCATGTCTGCGATCGGATCAGTCATGGTCATGAATTGGCCTTCGGCCTCTCTCGCCGGGGTTTCCTGTATGCGCCATCCCTCTCCCCGCTCATGGGCGGGACGGGTGCGGCACGGGGACCTACGGCGTAGTAAGCGTTTGATAGTGGGCTACGCCCACGGGCGTCCGGACGACAGGCGCCCAACCCTCCCAGCGTACGCCATGGAGGGGTGGGCACCTGACAGAGCCCTTTGCTTACCGAGAGCCCTGGAATCCCTGAAGTGGGGGACTACCAGGAGCTCTTGGTCACGCCCGGCAGCTCGCCACGGTGAGCCATCTCACGAAGGCAGACGCGGCACAGGCCGAACTTGCGGTACACGGAGTGCGGACGACCGCAGCGCTGGCAGCGCGTGTAGCCACGCACACCGAACTTGGGCTTACGAGCAGCCTTGGCAATCAGAGCCTTCTTCGCCATCTCGCTTACGCCTCCTTGAAGGGGAAGCCGAGGTGACGGAGAAGGGCACGGCCCTCAGCGTCGTTGGTCGCCGTGGTGACCACGGTGATGTCCATACCCCGGACGCGGTCGATCTTGTCCTGGTCGATCTCGTGGAACATGACCTGCTCCGTGAGACCGAAGGTGTAGTTGCCACGGCCGTCGAACTGCTTGGGGGACAGGCCGCGGAAGTCGCGGATGCGCGGGAGCGCGAGCGACAGGGTGCGGTCCAGGAACTCCCACATGCGGTCGCCACGGAGGGTGACGTGGGCACCGATCGGCTGACCCTCACGCAGCTTGAACTGCGCGATGGACTTGCGGGCCTTGGTGATGGCCGGCTTCTGACCGGTGATGGTGGTCAGGTCACGGACGGCACCGTCCATGAGCTTGGAGTCACGGGCGGCGTCGCCGACACCCATGTTGACCACGATCTTGACGAGGCCCGGGGTCTGCATGACGTTCTCGTAGGAGAACTCTTCCTGCAGCTTGCCCGCGATCTCCTCGCGGTACTTCGTCTTGAGACGCGGAGTGGTGGTGGTAGCCATCAGATGTCCTCACCCGTCCGCTTGGCAACGCGGATCTTGTTGCCCTCGTCGTCGAAGCGGTAACCGACGCGCGTGACGACCTTGTTGCCGTCCTTCTCAACGACCAGCTGGACGTTGGAGACGTGGACGGGCGCCTCGGTCGTGACGATGCCACCGGCCTGCGAGCCCTTGGCGGTCGGGCCGGCCTTCGTGTGCTTCTTGACCCGGTTGACACCCTCGACCAGGACGCGCTCGTCGCGCGGGTAAGCGGCAATGACCTTGCCCTGCTTGCCCTTGTCCTTGCCGGTGATGACCTGAACCAGGTCGCCCTTCTTGATCTTCATGCTTACAGCACCTCCGGCGCGAGCGAGATGATCTTCATGAACTTCTTCTCGCGCAGCTCACGGCCGACGGGGCCGAAGATACGGGTGCCGCGAGGGTCGCCGTCGTTCTTCAGAATGACGGCGGCGTTCTCGTCGAAGCGGATGTACGAGCCGTCCGGACGGCGGCGCTCCTTGACGGTGCGAACGATGACCGCCTTGATGACGTCACCCTTCTTCACGTTGCCGCCGGGGATCGCGTCCTTGACGGTGGCGACGATGACGTCACCGATGCCCGCGTAGCGGCGACCGGAGCCACCGAGCACACGGATGCAAAGGATCTCCTTCGCACCAGTGTTGTCGGCGACACGCAGTCGCGACTCCTGCTGGATCACGTCTATCTCCTGTTTGTCTGCCGGTTCCCGGGGCGGGGTCGGCCGTTACGGCGACCCCGCCCCGAGCCTGGCGGAACCAACCTGAGGGGCCCCTGGAACTCGGTTCCAGGGCCTCAGGTAATTACTTGGCCTTCTCGAGGATCTCGACGATGCGCCAGCGCTTCGTCGAGGACAGCGGCCGGGTCTCCATGAGGAGGACGCGGTCGCCGACGCCGGCGGCGTTCTGCTCGTCGTGGGCCTTGAGCTTGCTCGTACGGCGGATGACCTTGCCGTACAGGGCGTGCTTCACGCGGTCCTCGACGGCGACGACGACGGTCTTGTCCATCTTGTCGCTGACGACCAGACCCTCACGGGTCTTGCGGAATCCGCGGTCGGTCTTCTGCTCGGTCACGTTGCTCTCAGTCATCAGGCGCTCTCCACCGTCTCGATGCCCAGCTCGCGCTCGCGCATCAGGGTGTAGATCCGCGCGATGTCCTTACGGACGGCCTTGAGCCGGCCGTGGTTCTCGAGCTGACCGGTCGCCGCCTGGAAGCGGAGGTTGAACAGCTCTTCCTTGGCTTCGCGGAGCTTCGCGAGAAGCTCCTCGTCACCCAGTTCGCGCAGCTCGGACGCCTTGGTACCGGCCGACATCACGCTTCACCTGCCTCGCGCTTGACGATCCGGCACTTCATCGGCAGCTTGTGGGCTGCGCGAGTGAGGGCCTCACGGGCGATCTTCTCGTTGGGGTAGGACAGTTCGAACATGACCCGGCCCGGGTGCACGTTCGCGACCCACCACTCGGGCGAACCCTTACCGGAACCCATGCGGGTCTCGGCGGGCTTCTTCGTGAGCGGGCGGTCCGGGTAGATGTTGATCCAGACCTTGCCGCCACGCTTGATGTGGCGGGTCATCGCGATACGCGCGGCCTCGATCTGGCGGTTCGTCACGTACGCCGGCGTGAGGGCCTGAATGCCGTACTCGCCGAACGCAACCTGCGTACCGCCCTTGGCCATGCCACGGCGCTTCGGGTGGTGCTGCTTGCGGTGCTTGACCCTACGGGGGATCAGCATGTCGGTCAGGCCTCCGTTCCGGTGCTCTCAGCCGGAGCGGCAGCCGGAGCCTCGGCCTTGGGGGCCTCGGCAGCGGGAGCCTGCTGCGGCTTACGACCGCGACCGCCACGCTCGCCACCGCGGCCACCACGGCCGGCCGGGCGGTCGTTGCCACCACGGGCCGGGCGGTTGCCGGCACGGGCGGCGGCGTTCTCGGCGCGGACCTCGGCGATGTTCTTGACGTCGCCCTTGTAGATCCAGACCTTCACACCGATGCGGCCGAAGGTCGTCTTGGCCTCGAAGAAGCCGTAGTCGACGTTCGCGCGGAGCGTGTGCAGGGGCACACGGCCCTCGCGGTAGAACTCCGAGCGGGACATCTCGGCGCCGCCGAGGCGGCCACCGCACTGGATCTTGATGCCCTTGGCGCCCGCCTTCATCGCCGACTGCATGCTCTTGCGCATGGCACGGCGGAAGGAGACGCGGGAGGACAGCTGCTCGGCGACGGCCTGGGCGACCAGCTGAGCGTCGGTCTCGGGGTTCTTGACCTCGAGGATGTTCAGCTGGACCTGCTTGCCCGTGAGCTTCTCGAGGTCACCGCGGATGCGGTCGGCCTCGGCGCCACGGCGGCCGATGACGATGCCGGGACGCGCGGTGTGGATGTCCACCCGCACACGGTCACGGGTGCGCTCGATCTCCACCTTCGAGATGCCGGCGCGCTCCATGCCGGACGTCATCATCCGACGGATGGCGACGTCTTCCTTGACGTAGTCCTTGTACAGCTTGTCGGCGTACCAACGCGACTTGAAGTCGGTCGTGACACCGAGCCGGAACCCGTGCGGGTTTACCTTCTGGCCCATTACCGGGTTCCTTCCTTGCTGCTGACGACCACGGTGATGTGGCTGGTCCGCTTGCGGATCCGGTAGGCGCGGCCCTGGGCACGCGGACGGAACCGCTTCAGGGTCGGGCCCTCGTCGACGTACGCCTCGGAGACGAAGAGGCTGTCGGCGTCGGTGTGGTCGTAGTTGTGCGCGGCGTTGGCAATGGCGCTGTCCAGCACCTTGCCGACCGGCACGCTCGCGGCCTGCGGGGCGAAACGCAGGACCGCCTGAGCCTCCGTGGCATCCATGCCACGGATAAGGTCCACCACGCGGCGGGCCTTCATGGGCGTAACGCGGATGTACCGCGCCTGGGCCCTGGCTTCCATGGTTGTCCTTCCAGTGTCTGTCATGGTCATTCCACCCCGCGTTAGCGGCGCTTCGACTTCCGGTCGTCCTTGACGTGACCCCGGAAGGTGCGCGTCGGCGAGAACTCGCCGAGCTTGTGGCCGACCATCGACTCGGTGACGAACACCGGAATGTGGGTCTTGCCGTTGTGCACCGCGATCGTGTGGCCGAGCATGGCCGGGATGATCATCGAGCGACGGGACCAGGTCTTGATGACGTTCTTGGTACCGGCTTCGTTCTGAGCGTCCACCTTCTTTACGAGGTGTCCGTCGACGAAGGGTCCCTTCTTGAGACTGCGCGGCATCTAAACCCGCTCCTAGCGCTTCTTGTTCGTCTTGCGGCGGCGGACGATGTACTTGTTCGAAGCCTTCTTCGGCGAACGAGTACGACCCTCCTTCTGACCCCACGGGGAGACCGGGTGGCGACCACCGGAGGTCTTGCCCTCACCACCACCGTGCGGGTGGTCGACCGGGTTCATCGCCACACCGCGGACGGTCGGGCGAACGCCCAGCCAGCGCTTGCGGCCGGCCTTACCCCAGTTGATGTTGCTCTGCTCGGCGTTGCCGACCTCGCCGACCGTGGCGCGGCAGCGCTGGTCGACCAGGCGGATCTCACCGGAGGGCATGCGCAGGTGGGCCATCTGGCCCTCCTTCGCGAGCAGCTGCACGGAGGCACCGGCGGAGCGGGCGAACTTGGCGCCGCCACCGGGTCGGAGCTCGATCGCGTGGATCGTGGTACCGACCGGGATGTTGCGGAGCGCCAGGTTGTTGCCCGGCTTGATGTCGGCCCCGGGACCGTTCTCGACGCGGTCGCCCTGCGACAGGTTGCGGGGGGCGAGGATGTAGCGCTTCTCGCCGTCCGCGTAGTGCAGCAGCGCGATGCGCGCGGTGCGGTTGGGGTCGTACTCGATGTGCGCGACCTTCGCCGGCACGCCGTCCTTGTCGTGACGACGGAAGTCGATCACTCGGTAGGCGCGCTTGTGTCCGCCACCCTGGTGGCGAACGGTCACACGACCGGCGTTGTTACGGCCGCCCTTGCTGTGCAGCGGGCGGACCAGCGACTTCTCCGGCGTGGACCGCGTGACCTCGACGAAGTCGGCGACGCTGGAGCCACGACGGCCCGGCGTAGTCGGCTTGTACTTGCGGATTCCCATTTCTCAGTCCTCGTCCGATATTCGGACCAGGGCGCTCCGTTAGGAGGCCTGGCCGAAGATGTCGATACGGTCGCCCTCAGCGAGGGTCACGATCGCGCGCTTGCTGTCAGCACGCTTGCCGAAGCCCGTCTTGGTGCGCTTGCGCTTGCCCTGACGGTTGATCGTGTTGACCCCGGTGACCTTGACCGAGAAGACCGCCTGGACGGCCTGCTTGATCTGGGTCTTGTTGGCCCGCGGGTCCACGACGAAGGTGTACTTGCCCTCGTCGAGCAGCGCGTAGCTCTTCTCCGAGACGACCGGCTTGAGGAGGACGTCACGGGGGTCCGTGAAGCTCTTGCTCAGCGGGGTCTCGACGGTGTTCTTGCCCTCGGCCTCGTGGCGCTTCGCCTTGGCGACGCGCGCGGCCTTGGCGGCCTTGGCGGCCTTCGAGGCAATGCTCGGGTGACGCGTAGCCATCAGGCTTCGCTCCCTTCGGTGTCAGCGGCCTGGGGGCCAGACACGAAGGACTCGAAAGCGGCCTGGGTGAAGACCACGTCGTCCGAGACGAGAACGTCGTACGTGTTCAGCTGGCCCGGCTCCAGGATGTGGACCTGGGGCAGGTTGCGCGCGGAAAGCAGCGCGGCCTCGTCGGAGCGCTCGATGACCAGGAGCACGTTCTTGCGCTCGCTGACCTTGCCGAGGAAGCTCTTGGCGGCCTTGGTGGAGGGGGTCTCGCCCTCGATCACGCCGGTGACGACGTGGATGCGAGCGTTGCGGGCCCGGTCGGTGAGGGCGTGGCGCAGGGCCGCGGCCTTCATCTTCTTCGGGGTCCGCTGCGAGTAGTCACGCGGCGTGGGGCCGTGGACGACGCCACCGCCGGCGAACTGCGGCGCACGGGTCGAACCCTGGCGCGCGCGGCCGGTGCCCTTCTGGCGGTAAGGCTTCTTACCACCACCGCGGACCTCGCCACGACGCTTGACCTTGTGCGTGCCCTGACGGGCGGCGGCCAGCTGCGCGACGACGACCTGGTGAAGCAGCGGGATGCTGATCTTCTCGACGTCGAAGATCTCGGCCGGGAGCTCTACGGTCCCGGCGTTGTCGCCGGAGGGCGACAGAATGTCAATGGTGCTCATAGTCCTCAGGCCCCCTTGGCCGCGGTGCGGACCAGGACGAGGCCGCCGTTCGGACCAGGAACCGCGCCCTTGATAAGGAGCAGGCCCTTCTCCGCGTCAACGGCGTGAACGGTCAGGTTCTGGGTGGTGACCCGCTCGTTGCCCATGCGACCCGCCATGCGCAGGCCCTTGAACACACGACCCGGGGTGGCGCAGCCACCGATGGAGCCGGGAGAGCGGTGCTTGCGCTGGGTGCCGTGTCCGGCGCCGAGGCCCTTGAAGTTGTGACGCTTCATGACACCGGCGAAGCCCTTGCCCTTGCTCTTGCCGGTCACGTCCACCTTGAGGCCGGCCTCGAACACCTCGGCGGTGATCTCCTGGCCGAGGGTGTACTCGCTGGCGTCAGCGGTACGGATCTCGACGAGGTGGCGGCGGGGAGTGACGTCGGCCTTCGCGAAGTGGCCCTTGAGGGGCTTGTTCACCTTGCGCGGGTCGATCTCGCCGAACGCGATCTGGACGGACTCGTAGCCGTCGACGTCGTTCGTACGAACCTGGGTCACGACGTTCGGGCCGGCCTTGACGACGGTGACCGGAACAACACGGTTGTTCTCGTCCCACACCTGCGTCATGCCGAGCTTCTCGCCGAGGATGCCCTTGATCTGCTTAGCCATTCTCAGATCACCGATCCCTAGAGCTTGATCTCGATGTCGACACCGGCCGGAAGGTCGAGTCGCATCAGAGAGTCAACGGTCTTGGGCGTGGGGTCGAGGATGTCGATGAGGCGCTTGTGCGTGCGCATCTCGAAGTGCTCGCGAGAGTCCTTGTACTTGTGCGGCGACTTGATGACGCAGTACACGTTCTTCTCAGTGGGCAGCGGCACCGGGCCCGCGACCGACGCACCAGTGCGGGTCACCGTCTCGACGATCTTCTTCGCCGAGGAGTCGATGACCTCGTGGTCGTAGGCCTTGAGCCGGATGCGGATCTTCTGTCCCGCCATGGCTACTCAGTAGTCCTTTGTCTAGTGAAACGCTCTGGAACCCGGGGGTTCGCGTCCTGGTCTCCGACCCACGCGGTCGGGTGTGTCGCGCTCCTGCCGCACGGATATCCACGGAAGGATTTCCCTGCGAGGGACGCGGCTCGCCCGAAAGCAACCGCTGGACCGGGGGCTGGACACCCACCGAGCGCCTGGCCGGCACCCCGCTGACACTTCCCGGAAGATTCCCGTACGTCCGCCCGAGCGCTGCCTGACGACAGATCGAGCGACGAGTACTGTGGGACTCGCTTCCAGTCCTCCCGGCGGGAGGCGCGCAGCATCGGCACTCGACCGAGCAACCCCGCTAGTCTGCCATACGGGGCAGCGGCCTGGCCAATCGAGCCGAGGATCGTACCCCGAGGGTGACGCAGGTCAAACCCGGGCGCGCGGAACGGGGGCTCGGCGCGGGCCGTACGAGGTCAGCGGGTGGCCGCGTACGCCACGAACGCCGCCCAGGCACCGGCGCCCAGCGCCAGGCGCGGCCCCTCGACGTCCTTGGAGTCCCGGACGTGCACGGCGCCGGACGTGACGGCCAGCTCCACGCAGGAGTTGCCGTCGTTGCCGCCACTGTGACTGCTCTTGAACCACACCAGGCCGGAAACGTCCCCGGCAGCGGTCTCGCGGATCATGTTTCTCCCAGCAGCTGCTCGATCAACGCCAGCGACTCCCCGGGCGAGAGCGCCTGAGCCCGGATGGTGCCATACCGCAGTTCCAGAACGCGCAGATGCCTGAGTTCGGAAGTGGTCCGGCCACCGAGCGCCCCGTCCGAGCGGCCCACGGCCGTCCCGTCGGGGAACTTGAGCAGTTCGATGCGGCCGTCCAGTCCGGAGTGGGTGGCGCAGTCCATGGGCATCACCTGGAGCACGACGTTGTGCCGCCGCCCCGCCTCCAGCAGGTGACGCAGTTGCCCGTGCCACGCCGTCTTCCCCCCGATGGGGCGCCGCAGGACCCCCTCTTCCAGGACGAAGCTGAGCGCCGGGGCCGGGGATCGCTCGAAGACCGACCGGCGAGCCAGACGGGCGGCCACCATGCGCTCGACGTCGTCGGGCGAGTAAGGGGGCTGCGCCGCCCCGATCACGGACCGCGCGTGCTCGGCCGTCTGCAACAGCCCGGGGACGATGTGGCACTCGTAGAGGGCGATCTCCGCGGCCTTGGCCTCCATCGTGGCCAGCTCGCGCACCTTCTTCGGGTACCGGACCCGCTTCACGTCCTCCCAGGCCGCCGCGACGAGCCCGCCCGCCTCCAGCACCTCGTCCGCCCGGTCCAGGTACTCCTGCCGGGGAATCCGCTTGCCGCCCTCGACCTTGTAGACGAGGTCCTCCCCGTAGCCGACGGCCTCCCCGAACTCGGCGGCCCGCATCCCCGCCGCCTCCCGGCGCAGTCTCAGCTGCCGCCCGACGGTGGCGATGACGGCGACGCCCCACTCGTCGTCCGGATCGACGGCCCAGCCGGGCTCCTCCGCCTCGCCCCCGAGCCGCCTGCCGTCACCGCTCACGTGCTCCATCCCGCGCCCCTCCGTCGACCGTCCGCGCCGCAGCGCCCCTACCCGTGCACCCCGCACCGGCAGACCCGACAGCACCGGACAGACTCCGGACGGTCACGGGGCGGACCGGTCGAGTCACCGTGCACGCTACGCGGCCGGACCGACACCCGACCCCGGTCGTGCCGCCCGGCCGACCGGGCGGCGCCGTACCGGAGCACGTACACCCGCGCTCCGGTACGGCGGGCGGTCTTTCCCAGGACCACCAGGGGAGAAAGGACCCCGCCAAGCCCCACCCCTCCCGCCCGGCGCGGGAGCACGGCCGTCACCGCGGCCCGGCTCGCAGGGGGCGCGCGGCGGGCGCGCCGCGGGAGCCCCGTCGAGGGGCCGGACCCGCGCACGGCGACCGCTCACTCGCGCGAGTGAATATGCCCAACTGGGCTGGATAAGGGACCCGTTGCCTGCTCTACGCTCGGCGCGAGCGCCACGGACGGCGTGTACCACCGCAGGACAACCCCAGACATGCGACGGCCCCCGCCGGGACTGGCATCCCAGTGCGAGGGCCTGACCACCGAGGAAGTAGGAGCTTCCCGATGGACACCGGAAACCTTAGCGCGCCCCCGCGCGCAGGAGCCCGTATCCCGGGCAAAAACCACCCTTCCCGGGAGCGGTGTCCCCGCCCCGGCGGGGTGGTCCACGACAACACCCGCCACACCACGCGCTTCACGGTGATCGGCAACCACCTCGCCCAGCACCCCGAGCTGTCGGCGCTCGCGATCGGCCTGGGCGTGCACATCCAGTCGCTGCCCGCCGGCGCCCCCGTCGACATCAAGACCCTCACCGCCCGCTTCCCCGAGGGCGCGGCCCGCATCGCCGCCGCCCTGCGGCAGTTGGAGGCCCACGGCTACCTCCGCCGCACCCGCGAGCGGGCCCCCGGCGGCCGGATCGTCACGCGCACGGTCTCCTGCAACCAGCCCGGGCACCCCGGTGCGAGGGCGGACCGCCGACCGCCCCGGGAGGCGACTGCCGACGCTCCCGGGCCCCCCGCGCGGCGCCCCGCCCCCGAGCCCCGGGCGCCCCGCAGGAAACTCCCGCCGGTCCCCCGGCCCGCGCTCCGCTCCCCCGCGCTCCTCCGGGCGGCCGTGGACCTCCTCGCCGGCCTCCGGCGGGCGGACCCGCGCCTCCTGCTGTCCACCACGGACACCGAGCACCTCGCCCCCGGCGTCGCCGCCTGGCTGGAACGCGACCTCACCCCCACCGCCGTGCGTGACGCCCTGACCGCCCGGCTGCCCCGGGAGCCGCTGCACCGCCCGGCCGCCCTGCTGGCCCACCGCCTGGCCGAGGAACTCCCGCCACCGCCCCCCTCCCGGGCCCCGGCACCCCCACCGGCCGTCCGGCACCCGTTGCGCAACTGCGAGGGCTGCGACCGGGGTTACCGGGGCCCCGACCCCACCCGCTGCCGCGTCTGCCGCCCGGAGCACCACGAGGGGGCGGCGTCGCCGAGAGACCCGGGTTCACGCCCCGGGTGAAGCCGACCCCGGCCCCCCAAGCGGCAGGGACGGCACGCGGCTCCCGCCGGTGAACCGGCGCCCGACGGGGCCGTGTCGTGAGCGGACCCGGCCCGCCGGGCACCGCCGGACCCCCGGCGCCAGGTAGCTGTGCGATGCACGTACCGTGGGGGCCGCTTCGTCACGGACCGTCCCGCTTGCTCACGTTGCACATGGACGGCGTACCGGCCGGTTCTTTGTGCGCTTGTACCAGAACCAGGGCGTCCGACGCCCCCTACGGTTTCCCGAAACCCGGAGAGCGGCTCCCCGCCTGCGGGTTTCCGGACGAACAATCCCCCGGTTCCGGCCCGGTCGGCCCACGCGTCGGCCCTTGTGCCTCGGCAGGGCGACGGGCGGGCGAAAGGATCGCGATGGCTCAGGTAGAAGCGCTTCAGCAGGCGCTGGGAAGCGTCCGCTTCCAGGCGCAGGGCTCGGAAGAGGGCTTTCTCGGGCAGACGGAAGACAAGATCAACTCGCTGTTCGAGCCACTCGCCAAGGGGCTCGGCGACTTCGTCTTCGCCGAGGTCACCGTCTTCGGGATCACCTTCCCCTGGATCGTGGCCTGGCTGGTCGTCGCCGGAGCGATCTTCACGCTCTACTTCGGGTTCATCCAGTTCCGCAGCATCAAGCTGTCGCTGAACCTGCTGCGCGGGCGCTACAGCAGGCCCGACGACCCCGGCGAGATCACCCACTTCCAGGCGCTGTCCTCGGCGCTGTCGGGCACGGTCGGCCTCGGCAACATCGCGGGCGTCGGTGTGGCCATCACCATCGGCGGGGCGGGCGCCACGTTCTGGATGATGCTGTGCGGCCTGCTCGGCATGGCGTCGAAGTTCGTGGAGTGCACGCTCGGCGTCCGCTACCGCGACCAGCACGAGGACGGGTCCTTCTCGGGCGGTCCCATGAAGTACCTGAGCAAGGGGCTGGCCGAGCGGCTGCCCGGCTCGGGCGGCCGGATGCTCGGCAAGGTCATGGCGGGCCTCGCCGCCGTCATGATCCTGCTGTTCGGCATCGGCGGCGGCAACATGTTCCAGGCCAACCAGACGGTGACCCAGATCCGCAACGTGACGGGCGGCGAGGACGGCGCGCTCGGGGGCAGCGGCTCCGCCCTGGTCATGGGCATCATCCTGGCCGTCGTCGTGGGCGCGGTGATCCTCGGCGGCATCAAGTCGATCGGCAAGGTCGCCGGCAAGCTCGTGCCGGGCATGGCCATCCTCTACGTCGGGGCCTGCCTCATCGTCATCCTGGCCAACGTCACCGAGGTCCCGGCCGCCTTCGGGTCGATCTTCCACGAGGCGTTCACCGGCGAGGGCGTGGTCGGCGGTGTGGTCGGCGCGCTGATCGTCGGCTTCACCCGCGCCGCCTTCTCCAACGAGGCCGGCCTCGGTTCGGCGCCGATCGCGCACTCCGCCGTCAAGACCCGCTACCCGGTGACCGAGGGCCTGGTCGCCCTGGTCGGACCGTTCATCGACACGGTCGTCGTCTGCACGATGACCGCCCTCACCATCGTCATCGCCGACAGCGGTTTCTGGAACGACGCCAAGGCGAAGTACGCCGCCGACGGCACCACCGCGGACGGCGTCACCGTCACCTCCTCGGCCTTCGAGACGGTGCTCCCCTGGTTCCCGAAGCTGCTGACCGTGGCCGTCGTCCTCTTCGCCGTCTCGACCATGATCACCTGGTCGTACTACGGCCAGAAGGCGTGGACCCACCTGTTCGGCAAGACGCGGACCAGCGAGCGCATCTACCAGTCGGTCTTCTGCCTGTTCATCGTGATCGGCGCGGTGCTCACCTTCGGCAGCGTCCTCGACTTCACCGACGCGGTGCTGTTCCTGCTGGCCCTGGTCAACATCGTGGGCCTGTACTTCCTCGCCCCGTACGTCAAGCAGGAGCTGGCCCGCTTCCACACGGCGCTGCGCTCCGGCGACCTCGGGCCGCGCCGGGAGCAGCCGGCCCCCGCCACGGCGGACGAGATCGGCTGACACGCCGGCACCGTCCGATCGAGGGTCCGCGGGGACACCACCCCGCGGGCCCTCCGCCGTTCCGGGACCGCCCCGCCGTCGGGCCCGCCGCGCCACCCGGCGGGACCCGCACGGGGACCGTGCCGGTCGACGACCACGGCGAGCCGTTCCGCTCCAGCGGGAACGCGGGACGGCCCGCCCCTCCGCGCCACCGAGCCCCGTGCGGCCGGGCTCTCTCCTCCGCTCCCTGTCCCCGGCCCCTCCCCTCGCCGCCCGTCCCCGGTGACGCTCCGCGCGGGTCAGGAGACGTGCTGGCCGTGCGAGGGCGCCGGGTTCGGGACGGGCATCGCCCCGGTGTCGAGGAGGAGTTGGAGGTGCGAGAAGAGGCACTGGTACGGGTCGGTGAGGTCGATCCCGCCGACCGCCTCCGCCCTGCGCAGCCGGTAGCGCAGGGTGTTGGTGTGCACGTGCAGCAGGCGCGCCGCCGCCCGCATGTTGCACTGCTCCGCGAAGTACGCCAGCACCGACGGGACGAGCGGGGTGTCGTGCTCGGCGTCGTACTCCTGGAGCGCGGTGATCCGCGGGTCGCGCAGCCGGGGATGCTGTTCCAGGAGGGCGAGGATGTCGCCGACCAGGACCTCCGAGCGCACGTCGTCGATGGTGGCGACCCGCCGTTCCCCGCGGTGGACGACGATGTCGAGCACCCGGTCGGCCTCGGCCTTGGAGTCGGCGACCGAGTCGAGCCCGGTCACCGATCCGACGGCCGCGCACACGTCGAGCCGCAGCCGCTGCCCCGCCGCCCGCACGATGTCCTGCGCCAGCCCGGTGACGGAGCTCTCGCCGGACCGGTCCGCCAGTCCGGGCAGCAGCATGTACATCCGGGTGCCGGTGCCCGCGACCAGGGCGCGGCGCCGGAACGCGGCGGCATGCACCGACACCAGGCTGGTCATGGCCGCCCGGCGCAGCTCGAAGGCGGAGCGGTCCGCGTCGCCGCCGGTGGTGTCCTCCAGCAGTGCGAAGCCCACCACGGCCACCGGTTTCGTGACGTCGGCGCCGATGCGGGCGGCGAGCGTCCGCGGGTCGATGTGCCCTTCGAGCATCCTGCTGAGCAGCGCGTCCTCCAGCCGCAGGTGCGGGGAGGCGCCGGTGCGGTGCCGGACGAGGAGCAGGGCCGCGGTCCGGGCGGCGCCGACCAGCGCGCTGTCGGAGCCGTCGGCCAGGGGCTCGCGGCCCTCCTGCACCCAGATCGAGCCGAGCATCTGCTCGTCCACGCGGATGCCGATGGCGATGCGCCGCCGGATGCCCCGCTCGGGCCGCTCCTCGACGTGCACCACCTCGTCGCCGGCCCGCAGCCGCTCGTAGACGCCCCACTGGCGCAGCAGCGCCAGGTAGTGGGCGGGGCCCTCCCGGCCCAGGATGGAGCGGCGCCGCAGTTCGTCGCCCTCGTCGTCGGAACGGGAGTAGGCGAGGACGCGGTTGGTGCTGTCCTCGATGCTGACGATGCCGCCGGTGAGCGCCGCGACGGTCTCGGCAAGGGAGAACAGGTCGTCCGGGTGTCCGGCGTCGGGGGCCGCGCGGGCCACCCGGGCGTCCGCGATCACCTCGCGGACGGCGGAGTCCAGCCGGGCCCACCGGATCTCTGGCCGGATGCCGAGGACGACGACACCCGCGTCCTCGGCGAGATCCTTCAGCGCCTCGCGGTCGTCGCCGGGGTCGACCTTGACCGCGACCGCCGCCGCGCCGTTGCGTGCCGCGGCCCGGACCAGGCGCAGCGCGCGGTGGCCGCGGGCCCCGATGAGCAGCACCAGGTCGGCGTCGTAGGTCTCCGGCTCCTCGTCGGCGTCCAGGATCGCCACGTCGCCGATCGCGGTGTCCGCGTCGGTGGGCACGGCGACGAGGTCGATGACCGGCTCGCCGAGGGCGAGCAGCAGCTGTCGTACACCCGCGCCGGCGGGCGTCTCGTCGTTCACGGTGCCCATCCGTTCCGGTTCGCGGCTCTTCGGATCGGCCGGCCGCCCGCGGCCGGGACGCCCCGGGCGTCCCCGTGGACCGGGCGCACGATCGCGGCGGTCCTTGCGACCAACATAGGCACCCCGGCCGGGCCGGGCCACCGTCCGCCGGACCGCTGCCGCGGACGGCCCTCCCGGTCGCGGCGCGGACCGGCCCGCGCACCCTGCGGACGGGTCCGGTCACGGCTGGGGCTGAGGGGCCTCACGTACGCGTGGTGGTGCCGCACTCCCCCGGCTCCGGCTGCTCGGCGGTCACGGACTGGCTGCGGTCGTAGGGGTCCTTGGCCGGGCCGGTGCCGGGTGAGCCGGTGGGCCCGCTCCGCGGGAAGACGGGGTGGTAGAAACCGTCGTCGGAGTCGCACTCGCTGTTGAAGTACTCCCCCGCGTACGACATGAGCGTGAGTTTGCCCGGGGTGACGTACCACTTGCCCGGATCGGAGAGGACCAGGGTCAGCTCGCGGCGCACGATGGTCCGGGCGACGCTGTCGCCCTCGCCCCCGGCCCGCACCAGCGGGTACACGAAGCTGTAGTCCGCGTGCACCCGGACCTGGCCCGGCTTGCCCGCCTCGAACGACAGATGGCCGCGGACCTTGACCACCTTCCCCGTCACGGCCACCTCCGACGGGTCGAACCGGCTCACGAGACCGAGGGGGTCGTGCTCGGCGCCGGGCGAGCGCAGTGACCGCCGCAGCTCGGCCATCTGCGCGGACTGCCGCGGTTCGAGGAGGGCCAGCGCCTTCTTCGGGTAGCCGCCGCGCAGGACGGCGGGGTCCAGGGCGGTGCCGACCAGGAAGTCCTTGGTGCGGCGCAGCGCGAGGGCGACGTCCGCCGTGCTCATCCCGCCGACGGCCTTCGCGGCCGGCAGCTCGATGCCGTCGGCGCCGTCGGCCCATCGCTCCGCGGGGGACCCCCGGAACGGGTGCGCGCGCGTGGCGGTCTGCGCACCGTCCGCCCCGGCCGCGGCCGGGGCACCGGAGGGCAGGGCCGTCTCGGCGGGCAGCGGAGAGGGAGAGCCGCCGGCGGCGGACGGTGCCGGCTCGCGCCCCGGCAGCCGGTCCGTCACCAGCGAGGGCCGTACGACGACGACGGCGACGGCCAAGGCCAGGGCCACCCCGAACACCGAGCGCAGCGTGCGGCGCCGTGCGCTGCGCCCGTTCATCTCCTGCCAGGCGGGCCCGGTCCGCCAGCCCGGCGGGGTCCAGGGCTCGGGTTCCTTCGCGGGCCGGCGCCGGAGACGCCGTCCGGCACCGGCGCCCTTCTCCCCCGCCGCCTGCTCGTCCTGCTCCCGGAGCCGCCGCGCGACCATCCGGGCCCGCGCCGACGGCTCCTTCGGGGCCGCCCGCCCGCCGCCCTCGGCGGACTCGCGCAGGAACCTGTCCCACTGGTCGTCGGAGATACCGGAACCGGAGGATTCGCCTCCGGCTCTCTCGGCGGGATCTTCGGGAGGCGGGACGGTGCTCACGGGCTCACTTTCGGCTGGCCGACGTCGGGCGGCGCGGAGGAGGGGCAGGCCGACGGACACGGGCGTGGACCCGTTTTCAAGATCGTCGGACCATCATCCTCACCGCCGTCACCGGACGTGCCCAGACCCCGGCGCCGAATCGTGCGGGAGCCGTGACGCAAACGGTACGGAGCGGCGGCGACGCCCCCGGCCGGCCGGCGGGAGGGCGTCGTGTGCCGCTGCCGGCGCCGCGGCAGCGCCCCGGCACCCTGGGCGGCACGCCGCTCGCGGTACGGCGGACGACGGTCAGCCCGGACCTTGCCGGACTCTCGCAGTCCGCTGGCCGCGCGGAGAGGCGTCCCGCGTGGCGACGCGGACTCGAAGGCAGGGGAGGCGATCACGGATCCTGCCGCACACGCCGCAACCTGTCACATCGTCAGGCAGCGACCCGGATCACGACCTTCTGAATGCTTGCAGAAAACCTCAGTCGAGTTGTCGGCCTCGCGTCACTGCCGCGAAGAACCGGGAAAGCGGGCTCTGAGATACTCAACCGCATGACCGACGACCTCATTGGCACCCAAGCGCCGAGGACACGCATCACGGACCCGGCAGAGGCTGTACATCGCCTGGAGCAGGCAGTCCCCGAATTGACCAGACACCGGCGGCTCGAACCGGCCCCCATCAATTGGTCGCTGATGGAGGAGGATCTGGGCACAGCACTGCCTTCGGATTACAAACTTCTTTCCGAACTCTATCCCTCCTTCGCACTCAGTGAAGGCTTCATCCACGTCGGCCTGACGAAATCAGGCACCGAGCGCGATAACAGCGGAATCTTCGAAGGTCTGCAGATCGTCCAGGACTGGTGGCAGGCCGACATGTCCCTCGGCATACCACCGCACCCCGCCCCTGGCGGCCTGCTCCCGTGGACCGATACAGAGGGTGGCGATCTCTTCCTGTGGATGACCACCGGCGCTCCGGACGACTGGCCGGTCACCGTCGCCACCCGAGGCGGCGAATGGTGGCACTACCTGGGAGGCGCTGTACAGTTCCTCGCCGAATTGATGGACGGGACTCTGGAACCCTGGGAAATGACGGACCTGACCAGAGAGGTCAGGGTCTTCGATTCCTGACGGTGGCCGGGGGGCTCCGTGCCGCAGGAGCCCCCCGACCGGGTCTCACCGCAACGCCCGGGGCGTCGAGCAGGTGGCCTGCCACTCGGTGGAATTCTCTACTCGCTTGTTGAACAACTGCCCCTGGGCGGTATACGCCAGCATTTGTATCCCGTCAGGCAGCTTGTCGCCCGGGTTGGCGTAGGTCAACTTCCCGTAGTACAGCACCGGATTACCGAGATTCAACTGCTGCCGCATTCTGCTCTCGCAGCTCTTCATTCCACTCAGATTCATCCGGCTGTATCCAGGGAAAAGGTTCTCCGAAATGGGGTCGCCGCCGAACTTGTCGCCAATGATGTGAGTCTTCTGGAAGTGCGTCACGCCCTTGCGAATCGCGTTCTCCTCGGTCGACGGCATGCCCTGCACCGGAACGTTGTCCAGTTTGTCCTTCTTGCCGTTCTTCAGGTCGCCGGGGCAGAGCAGCGCCATCGCTCCTTGCGAGCGGCCGTTCGCCAAGGGCTCGTAAGAGAACCGCTCCTGCTTCGGCCGCGAGCACGGATCCCACCCACCGTCGCCGTTGCCGGCAGAAGGACTCGGCTGCGGTTCGGGAGCGCTGCTCAGGTTGGGCTCCTCGTCCCCGTTGGGGAAGAACTTGAAGTACCCGCGCAGCTGCTCGGGGGTGAGCTTCAGGTCCTTCTGCGCCCGCGTGAACGCGTCGTCGACGAACTCGTCGTGCTCCGCGTCGGTGTCCGCGTGCGACGTGGGCCGGGCGTGGACCACCTTGAGGACGGTCTTGATGATCAGGGGCCACGGCGGAGGCGGGGGCGGCGGCGGCTTCACCGGGCCGCGCGGCCCCTTCGGCCCACCGGGACCCCATGGGTCCCGTCCGTTTCCGGGGCCGTCATCGCCCTTCGGGCCACGGGGGCTGCCGTCTCCGCGATGGCCGCAGTTCCAGCGGCAACGGTGGGGTGAGCCGGTGGCGGTGTCGGTTGCCGTCGCCGCGAGCCTCGCGGCCTGGGCCGCGAGTGCGGCTGCCGTTGCCTTCCCCAGATTGGACAGGGAACCGGACAAGTCGAAGCCGGAAGAGCCGGCCGCCGTGCTGCCGCCCCAACCGGACGTCCAGTCGTCCCAGTTGTCGGAGGCCCACTTGGTGGCCCCGCCCACCACGGTGGCGGCCGCGGTGGCCACACCCAGATAGACCAGCGCTTCACCCAGTGCGATACCGCCCAGCACGCACAGGCCGAAGCAGTGTCCGCTGGGGTCGGTGTTGGTCAACGGGTCACCGCCGCCGTATCCGTACCGGTTGGCGTTGATCGACGGGACCGGGTTCAGGGTCCAGGAGTCGCGGGAGGAGAAGCCACCGGTGGCCGGGTCGTACCAGCGGGCCGCCATGTTCACCTGGCCGGTGCCCCGGTCGGTGTAGCCGCCCTGGTAGCCGAGCGCGCCCTGCGCGCCCGACTGGGCCGTGACCTGACCGAACGGGTCATAGCCGGTCGAGGCGCCCAGCGTGCCCGTGGCCGGGTCGAACGAGCCCGTCACATCACCGTGCACCAGATCCGCCAGGACCGACGCCGCATCCGTGCCGTCCGCGTCCGCAGTCGACAGCGCGCCACCGGACGGGCCGCGGGCGATCAATTGACCGCCGCCCGCCACCAGATTGTTCGACTGATCCGCGTACGACAGCGAAGCGGTGCCCTGCTTCACCAGGCGGCCCAGCGCGTCGTACCCGTACGCCGTACCGTCCGCCGACACCATGCGGCCCAGCGCGTCGAACGCCGCCGAATGCTGCGTGCCGCCCGCGTCCGTGCCGCCCGTGCGGGTACCGCGCGCCGAGTACGTGTACGTCGTCCCGTCGGCCGACACCAGCCGGTTGCGCTCGTCGTGCGTCGCCGTCACGCCACCCGCCGACGTGCGGTTGCCCGCCGCGTCCCAGGTGTAGTCGGTGACGTTGCCGTTGACGCCCGTCCAGCTGGTCAGCCGGCCCGCCCGGTCGTAGCCATAGGACTGGGTGCCGGAGCCGGCCGTGCCCGTCGAGCTCTTCGACGTCAGGCGGGAGGCGGCGTCGTAGCCGTAGGCCGT
This sequence comes from Streptomyces sp. NPDC048566, assembly GCF_043199735.1. Lineage (NCBI taxonomy): Bacteria > Bacillati > Actinomycetota > Actinomycetes > Kitasatosporales > Streptomycetaceae > Streptomyces > Streptomyces sp. NPDC048566. The sequence goes on along the minus strand of NZ_JBICWL010000009.1, from coordinate 65,854 downwards.
CGACGCCGTCGTCGTGCCGCCCGAGGACTTCAAATTGTCGGAGGTCAGACGGTCCAGCACGTCGTAGCCCAGGGAGCGGGTCGCGCCCGTGGAGCCGTACGCCACCGACGTCAAGCGCGAGGCGGTGTCGTAGCCGTACGTCTGCGTCGTGCCCGTCAGCGGGTCCACCGCCGTCTTCAGGCGGCCCGCGGTGTCGTAGCCGAAGGCGGCCTGGCCCGCCGCGTCCGTACGGCCGACCAGACGGCCCTCCTCGTCGTAGGAGAACCTCGCCGTGCCCGACGGGCCACCTGACGACAGCAGGTCGCCTCGGTCGTCGTAGGTGAACGTGTCCATACCGCCCGGCGAACTCGCCGAAGTCAACCGGCCCGCGGCGTCATAGCCGTAGGTGTCGGCCGTCGTCGCGGCCTCCGCACCCGAACCCGCCACCTCGGTGATGCGACCCAGCGCGTCGAACGTGCGCTGCACGCTCACCCCGCCCGGCTTCAGCTCCCGCACCGGCCGGCCCGCTTCGTCGTACACGGAGGTCCAGGTGCGGTCCGAGGCGTTCGGGTAGGCCGTGGTGGACGGCTCCACCACCGACTCCACAGTGCCGTGGCTGGTGAACGTGTACCAGGTGGTGTTCCCCCGGCCGTCCGTCAGGCGCGTGCGGTGGCCCGCCACGTCATAGCCGTACGTCGTCGTGATGGACGTCGAGGCGTCGACCGGCTCGACCAGCTCCCTCAGCCGGCCCATGGCGTCGAACGACTGCGTCACCGTGTGGCCCAGCGCGTCCGTCACCGCGACCGGATTGCCGTCCGCGTCGTAGGACGAACGCGTCGTCCGCACGACCGTGCCCGCCGCGTCCTCATCCGTGACCTGCGTCGCCCGGCCCGCCAGGTCGAACGTCGTCCGGGCGGTGCGGCCCTGCGGGGTCGTCACCGACTCCGGCAGACCCGTCGGCCCGTAGGCGTACGTCGTCGCGCCGCCCGCGCTGTCGGTGACCGTCAGCGGGTCGCCCGCCGGGTTGTACGTGCTGGACGTCGCCAGACCGGTCGGCGTCTTCGTCGACAGCACCCGGCCCGCGTCGTCGTAGGCCAGCGTCGTCGTGAACGCGCCCTGCGACGGCTGACGTTCGATCTGCGTCGCTGTGACCCGGCGGCCGAGGTCGTCGTACGTCGCCTCGGTGCGGGCGCCCGTCGGGCCGGTGCCCGACAGCCGCTCGCCCAGCAGGTCGTAGCTGAAGACCGACACCGGGGCCGAGGCACCGCCCACCGGGACCGGTTGGGTGACCTTCGCCAGATTGCCGAGCTGGTCGTAGGCGTACGTCGTCGTGTTGCCCAGCGCGTCCGTCTCGCTCGCCAGGTTGCCCTCGGTGTCGTAGGTCTGGGTGACCTTCGACGTCAGCGGGGTGGCGGCGCCCGGCGGGGTGTACTCCGGCAGCGTGATGCCGGTGGTGCGGCCCAGACGGTCGTACGCGGTGTGCGTGACGCCGCCCTTCGGGTCGCGGACGTCCACCGCCTCCCCGAACGTGTCGTAGCCGACCGTCGTGGTCGGGCGCGCCGTAACCGCCGTCTGGCCGTTGGCCTCCACCGTCACCGGCGGGGCCTGGGTCTCGACCAGGCGGCCCAGCTCGTCGTACGTGTAATTCGTCGTGTACGCGGCCGGGTCGGCGCCGTCGGCGTTGCCTCGTGCCGAGGTCTCGGACAGGGGCCGGCCCAGGTCGGAGACGGTACGCGTGGCGACCAGGTCGTCGGCGCCGTTCTCGACGGTCTGCCGGGTCAGGGCGCCAGTGACGTCCCGCCGGTAGGTGACCTTCTCGGTGCGGGAGCCGCCCGCGCCGGTCCGGGTCTCGGTCAGCACCGCGTCACCCGCGTCGTAGGTATAGGCAGTGCGGCGCCCCAGGCCGCCGGGGTCCAGGACGGTCGCCGTGGTGCGGCCCGCCGCGTCCGTCTCGTACGACGTGGTGACCTTGCCGTTGCCCGCGGTCTCCCCGGTGAGGTGACCGGCGGCGTCGTAGTCGCGCTCGCTCAGCACCAGGTCGCGGGTGGAGCCGTCCGGGTCGTGGAAACCGGCCAGGATCTCCTTGGCCTGCAACCCGTCGTCGTAGTACGTGTACCGGGTGGTGCGGCCCATCGCATCCGTGTGCTCCGCGGTGCGGCCCGCCGGGTCGTAGGCGTAGGAGTCCAGCACCACGTCGGCCGCCGCCGACGGGTTGTTCGGGTCGCCGGTGTAGTCCTCCAGCGTGAGCGTGGCGAGCTGTCCGAGCGCCGTGTACGCCGTCCGGTAGGTGTAGGCACCGGCCATGGAGCGGGTGGTGCGGTTGCCGTGGACGTCGTAGCCGTAGGTCTCGGTGCGGCCTTCGGCGTCGGTGGCCGCGGCGACGCGGCCGTGCGTGTCGTAGGTGTGCGTCGTGGTGCGGGTGGCGTCGTCGCCCGCCGTGTCCGCCACCGCCTCGGTCAGCTCGTTGCCGTCCTCGTCGTAGGTGTAGGTGGTGCGTTCCCGGTGCGCCTCGCCGGTGACCGCGTTGGTGATGGCCGGGCCGGTGACCGTGACCGGCCGGGACTCACCGTCGTAGGCGGTGGTCGTGCTCACCCCGTCGGGGTAGGCGTCCGAGATCACCGTGCTGTCCGTCTCCCGGCCCAGGGCGTCGTAGCCGTACGCGGTGACCACACCCGCCGGGTCGGTGACCGTGGCCAGGTCGCCGGCCGCGGTGTAGGCGCGGGTGGTGACGCCGCCGCGCAGGTCGGTGCTGTCGGCGAGCAGCCCCGCCGGGACCGTGCCGCCGCCCACGGCGGTCTCCGTGCCGTCGGTGAAGGTGAACGACTCGGTGCGGCCGGAGGGGAAGTCCGGCGTGGCCGGGGTCGTGGTGGACGTCCGGTCGCCGTGGCTGTCGTAGCCGTAGGTCGTCTTGTACGTGTCGTCGCTCGCGCTCGCCGAGCGGGCGTCGCGGACGGCGGTGAGCTGGTCGTTGCGCGGGTCGAGCGGATCGGAGGCGTCGAGGTAGTAGGAGTAGTACGCGGTGTGGCAGGTGCTCGTGTCGGAGGCGTCTCGGCACGTCGTCTGCGCCGTCTTGTTGCCGCGTTCGTCGTTGCCGAAGCGGGTGACGGTGCCGTCGGGGCCCGTGGTGGCCGCCAGGAAGCCGCCCGTGTCGTAGGCGAAGGTGCCGGTGTGGCCCGCCACGTCGGTCTGGCTGATCAGCCGGTTGCCCTGGAGCGGGTCGTAGGTGTAGCCGGACTTCCGCTGGTCGGGGTCGGTGACCGTGACGGTGAGGGTGGTGGTCCCGGCGACGGCCGGGCTGTCGTCGGTGGCCGGCTTGGCCTCGGTGCCGGTCAGGGCCAGGTCGGACAGCGCGTACGTTCCTCCGTCGGCGTCGGTGTAGGAGGACACCCGGTCGTGCACGGTGTCGTAGGCGACCGCCGCGTGCACGCGGCTGCTGGGCAGCGTCACCTTGGTGAGCTGCTGGGCCACCTGCGCGGCGGCGTGGTGCTGGGCGATGGTCCGGGCGCCGAGGGGGCGGTCGTACACGGCCGCCTCGTCGATGTCGCCGGTGAGGTGACCGGTGGTGCCGGTGGTGGCGGGCCAGTTGTTCCAGTAGCCGGCGCCGAGGTAGACGAAGCGCTGGTCGTCCTGGGTGATGTCACCGGCCAGGCTGCCGACCTTGGTGCCGTCGAGGTAGAGCGTCTGGGTGTTGCCCGCGGCGGTCAGCGCCGCGTGGTGCCAGGTGCCGTCGTTGACGGTGCCGCCGGAGGTGATCGGCGCGGCGGTGCCGTTCCAGAACTCGCCGCGCAGCCTGCCGTCCGTGCCCACGTACAGGGCCGGGGTGTACTTCCCGGTGGTGGCCTCTTCCAGGGTGTGGTCCTGGTAGCTGAACAGGACGCCGCTGCCGGTGGTGCGGAACCACAGCTCGGCGGTCAGGTACGGGGTGTCGGAGACGAGCTGGTCGGGCAGTTGCACGTAGGACGTGGTGCCGTCGAAGGTGGCGGCCGTGTCGGTGCTGCCCTCCAGCGCGCCGGCGGTGCCGAGTTCGACGTCCCGGTAGGCGGCGGCGTGCTCGTCGCGGTCGAGCGGCAGGTCGCTGGCGGCGTCGGTGGCGCCGTCCTTCTCGTCGAGCCGCCAGTAGGAGTACGGACCGGCGTCGTGGACGACGGTGCGGTGGTGCGAGCCGTCGCCGTAGCCGTAGGCGGTGCAGTGGCCGAGGCTGTCCTCCGGGCCGCAGACCATGGTCAGCCGGTCACCGTCGTAGGTGTACGTCCAGGTCAGCGGGTCGGTACCGGTGTCCGGCGCCTCCGTCGTGACCGTCTTGACGTGGCCCGCGGACCAGGTGAGGTGCAGGGCGCGGCCACCGGCCGAGGTGACCGTGGTCGGCTCGCCGGAGGTGTTGTAGGCGAGGCTCTGCGCACGGCCCCGGTAGTCGGTGACCCGGGTGAGGCGGCCGTCGCCGTCGAAGACGTACGTCGTCTGGTCCTTGTCGGCGAGTTTCCAGCCGCCGCCGGTCACGGCGGTGAGGGTGGAGAAGCTGCCGTACGGGGGCGCGTAACTGCCGTCCGGGTTCCTGCCGAAGCGAACCTGACGGCCCGTCGGCAGGGTCGCCACGACATTGCCGGTGCCGTCGTCGTCGGGTGTGAGCCGCATGTCGTACCGGGTGGACCAGCCCGCGCCGAAGGCGTTGTCCGAGCGCGGGTCGCGGCTGTTGTACGTGCGCTCGACGGTGAGACCGGGTCCCGCCGTGGCGACGGTCGCGTCGGTGTCCGTGGTGGTGTAGTTGCCGATGCCGGGATCGACCTCGCGGCCGGCGCCGCCGGGGCCCTGACCGCCGAGGTGCGAGGTGATCGCGGGCTGCTCGACGGCGGTGGTGAAGGTGTAGAAGGGGCTGAGCGGGGTCGCCAGGCCGTTCTCGCGGGCCTTGACCCGCCAGATGTACTGCTTGCCCCAGGCCAGCTTGCCCGCGGGGACGTTCCAGGTGCGCTTGGTCAGCCAGCCGGAGTCGACGCAGCCGGTCGGGGCGGCGGACGTGCCCCCGCAGACCTCGAAGAAGGAGTCGATCGCCGCGCCCGCCGGATAGTGGTCGACGGACTCGGCCGACATGAACAGCGCCGGGGTGAGGCTGCCGACCTGCCCGCCGGGGTGCGGGTAGACGTCGGTGATGCGCGGGCCGACGTCCTGTGAGGTGACGGTGACCGTGGCGACGGGGACGCCCTCGCCGGAGAACCACTTCTGGTCCCGCAGCCGCTGCACGTCGAAGTTGACCTTGTACTTGCCCGGGGGCAGCGGAGGGATGCGGGCGCCGAGGGTCGCGTCGTCGCCCGGGGTCAGGCGCTCGTTGAGGCGGGTGAACGCCTCCTGGCCCAGCAGCGCGCCGGAGCTGTAGTCGCGGACGCGGGTGCCGAGACGGACCTCGTTCCAGCCGAGGGGCTCCCAGGTGAAGTCGCCCAGGTTCTTGACGGTGACGTCCACCTCGCCGGCCTGTCCGCCGGTCAGCGGGGCGGTCTGCGCACCGACGGTGTACGCGGCACCGTACGCGCTGTGGGTGACCGCCATGTAGGGCTTGTTGGCGGAGTTGGCGCTGCCGAAGCGCTTCCAGGGTCCGGAGGTGTCGAAGTCGGCCCAGATCGCGAGGCCGTTGTTGGTGATCGAGCCGTCGACCCAGCCCTGGACCAGGTCGACGCCCTTGTTCCCCAGGTCGATGGTGCGCCACTTGGACCCGCTGCAGTTCTCGCCGTACGCGAACGAGTCGGAGGCGACCAGGTGGTCGTAGCTGGCGGGGCGGTTGTTCCACGTGACCGACGTGGAACTCCACGATCCGGTGACCTGGTTGACCGTCATCTTCTGGGCGCTGCAGCTGGAGGACCAGACGTTGTACAGGCCGAGGTCGGCGTTGAGGATGTAGCGGTTCTTCAGCCGGCTGGTGACGTCGTTGAACCGCATGTAGCTGATCGCGCGGTGGGTTCCGCCGTCGTAGCTGCCGATCTTCAGCTCGTCGTCGCCGGCGAAGTTGCTGTCCGGCCAGGTGTTCTGGACGAAGGAGTCGCCGTTGGTGTCGATGTCGTCGACACTGGGGTCGACCTTGACCGGGTACACGCGCTGCGGCGCGTCCAGCCAGGCGTCGTCCAGCGCGACGGTCAGCGTCCAGCCCGCGTCGCTCTTGTCGAGGCGGTAGTCGACGTCGCCGGACAGCGCCGGGCCGCCCGTGGTCGGGTCCTGGGAGGAATCCTCCATCCACCCCTTGGGGATGACGGCCTGCGCCGTTCCCCCGGCGTCCTTCAGCAGCACCGCGCCGTGCTCGTCGAGCGAAGGCGTGAGCCCGTCGAGGGCGAGCGGGAAGGACCACTCGTGCGGCGCGTCGGCCGAGTCGAGGACGATGGTCTCCTTGACCGCCCCGTGCGTCGCCTGCAACGTCACGTCCGCACCGGGCCGGATGCCGGCGTAGTGCGCGGTGTCGCCCTGGACCTGCGCGGTGGCCTCGGAGGCCCCGTCGAGACCGAAGCCGACCGCGTGGCGGCCCTCGTCGACCGCCAGTTCGGCCAGAGCCGGGTCGTCACCACGGCGGGCGAGGGTGAGACCGGTGTCGTCGGAGGCCGCGGCGAGACGTTCGCCGTCGGGCGTCACCCCGTCGGGGGCGCCCTGGGCCTCGTCGGCGGGAACGAGTGAGGTGTCGATCTCCCGCCAGGTGCCGGAGGCGTCCTCGTAGTGCACCGGCTCGGTGTAGACGCGGGTGGTGCGCGTGCCGTCGGGGTTGCCGAACTCCTTCGACGTGGCGGTCCGTTCGGCGGGGAGTTCGACGCTTGCCTGCGCGTCGTACCCGCTCGGGCCGTCCTCGCCGACGGCGGCGGTGCCCGGTTCGAGCGCGGTTTCCTTCGTCTTCGGCTCGACGGTGGTGAAGCCGGTGCCGGGATCGTGCAGGGGCAGCGAGCCTTTGCCCGCCGCCAGGTCCCCGGGGTCGAGGTCGTTCCGGCCGGTCGCGTCGGTGCTGCTCGCGTCGACCTCGTGGTCCCGTCCCGCCGCCGTGCCGGTCCGCTGGGTCGGCGCCTCGGTGTCGGCCCAGGGCGCCGCGGCATCGGCGGCCAGTGCGAACGGCGTCAGCGCGGGCGGGGGCAGCAGGGTCGCGCCCAGCGCCAGGAGCACGCTGCCGGACGTCAGGGCGACGGCACGCGCGGGGCGCCCGGAAACGGGGCGCCGGAAGACCGCGAGCGAGCGGAGGCGAGGGCGGCGGGGCACGGAACTCCTTCAAACCAAAGGCCGATCGCCCGCACACGCGGGAGCGATCGGCCGGAAGCAGGGAGCCGGGCTCGTTCGGTGGAGAACGGGACCCGAGCGGCGTACACGTTAAGTGATCATCGCTCGATACGCCATGCCCATGACAACGGATCTATAACGACATAGCGCGTGATGTCCGGGCCACACAGGGCCGCCACGACCTCTCCAGATGTCCCGCTACCCCTTCTCACCTGCGGCAAACGAATTCGGCCAGCATCCGATGACCGTGCCGGACGCGTCGCGCACCGTGATCAAGTCGAGATGATCACCGGGATAACCTGCGTCGTCGTTCGCGTGGCCCGGCCCTGATGACAGGCGGTCCGCGCCTCCCTCACGAGACCCTCGGGGCGCTTTCCGGCCACCGGGCGATCTCCGCACGCTCCACAGACGGGTGAAGGACAGTCATGGCCGAAGAGAAGGCAACCAGGCGCCGGCCCAAGCCGTGGCAGGCGGCCGTCGCGCTGCTCGTCTGCGCGGGCGTGGTGACCACGGTCGCCCTCACGGCCGGTTCGGGCGGCGCGGCCAAGCCGTACGACTTCGACGGCGACGGCATACCGGACCTCACCGTCGGCCTGCCCGGCAACACCGTCGGCGGCCACGCGGGCGCCGGATCGATCGTCATCGCCGACGGCACCTCGACCGGCCCGTCGAGCACCTCCGTCCGCATCGACCAGGCATCGCCCGGCGTACCCGGCGACCCGGAAGCCGACGACAGCTTCGGCCAGTCCGTGGCGAGCTGCGACTTCGACAACGACGGATACGCCGACCTCGCGGTCTCCTCCCCGCTGGAGGCCATCGGCAGCACGGAGGGCGCCGGCATGCTCACCGTCCACTACGGAGGGTCGGGCGGCATCTACGACGCGACGACCGAATCGTTCGACGAGGACACCGCCGGCTATCCGGGAACCGTCGCCAAGGACGAGATCTTCGCCTACTCCCTGGCCACCGGCGACGTCAACGACGACGGCTACTGCGACCTGGCCGTCGGCGAACCCCTCGACAACGCGGGCGGCAAGTCCAACGCCGGCACCGTCAAGCTCATGCTCGGCACCCCCACCGGGCTCAACGCCGCCGACACCGTCCAGATCGACCAGGACACCTCCCACGTCCCCGGCACCCCGGAGGCCGAGGACCGCTTCGGCGAACAGCTCGCCATCGCCGACGTCAACGGCGACGGCGTCGGCGACCTGATCTCCGCCACCATCGGCGAACAGATCTCCGGCAGCTCCGACCGCGGCTCCCTGCACATCCTCTACGGCCCCATCGAGAACGGCGCCCCGGCGTCCGGCGGCTACATCGACGCCGGCAACGTCACCGGCATCGGCGAGTTCGCCGGCAGCGCCCTGGCCGTCGGCCACTTCAACGACGACGCCTACGCGGACGTCGCCGTCGGTGTCTCCGACCAGGAGGTCGGCACCAAGGGCGCCGCCGGACGCCTCGCCGTCTTCTACGGAGGCTCCCAGGGACTGTCCGCCGGCAGCCGGGTGAAGCTCTTCGACCAGGACTCCCCCGGCATCTCCGGCGCCCCCGAGACCGAGGACTACTTCTCCTCCTCCCTCGCCGCCGGCGACTTCGACGGCGACGGCACGGACGACCTCGTACTCGGCATGCGCAGCGAGGCGATCGGCTCCGCCACCGGCTCCGGCGCCTCCATGGTCCTCTTCGGCAACGCCACCGGCGGCATCACCACCAAGGGCGCCCTGTGGATCGACCAGGACACCGCCGGGGTACCCGGCACCGTCGCCACGGCCGACCACTTCGGCTGGACCGTCGGCGCCCTCGACACCGACGGCAACGGCCGCGTGGAGCCCCTGGTCGGCGCCCCCGGCAACGCGGCCGGCACCGTCACCGTCCTCAAGGTCAAACCCGGCACCCTGGAGTCCGCCACCGCCCTCGCCGAGAGCGACCTCGGCTTCTCCGCCGGCAGCGACGGGGACGCCTTCGGCATCGCCCTGGCCCACTGAGCGGACCCCGCGCACCCGGCGCCCGGTCCGGAACCGGTCCGCGGGCGCGCTCCCTCATCGCCCGGCCGTCCACCGGTCCCGGGCGACCCGGTGGACGGGCGAAAGCACCGCGAGACCCCCGCAGACGGCCGAGCACCAGAACGGAACCTCGCCCCAGCGCAGCAGGAAGGCGGCCGCCACCAGGGCGGACGTCAGCCAGGCCGTGCGGCTGACCCAGAGGTCGCCGACGGACGCCGGCCTCCCGGCGCCGTCCCCGGTGGTGAGACAGGACGCCGCGTACAGCAGACCCAGCACGCCGACGATCCCCAGGACGATGCCGAGGACCACGTTCCCGGCCGGCTCGTCGGCCGGGTCCGCGCCCGTCGCCTGGCGTTCCCCGGCGGCGGCCACCGCGACGACGTCCCCGCGCCAGACCGTGCCCGTGACCCGGTCCCCGGGCCGCAGCCCGGCCAGCACCGGTTCGTCGTCGCCGAACGACACCTCACCGTCCCAGTACCGCGAGCCCGACAGATTCGCCTTGTAGGTGCGGTTCCTGCCCGATTCCTTGATCTCCGTGCTCACGACGGTGAACGGGACCGGGCGGGTGCAGTCCTGCGGGGCGTCTGCGACGGCACCGGCGCAGGGCAGGGCCGCGCGGAAGGCCGATGCCCGCTCCATGGCCTCCGGAAGCTCGGCGAAGAGGACCAGCGCCGACAGCGCCATTCCGGCCAGCCCGACGATCGCGGAGATCCCGGCGGCGCCGTGACCGGGGTGCCCGGCCGGCCGGGCACCGCGCCGCGCGGGCCCCGCCGCGAACGGGAACGCGGCGCCGCGGGACGCCCAGCGCCGGGCGAGGTGCACCGACCCGGTCACGGCTCCGGCGCCCAGCAGGGCGAGCCCGATCAGGCCGCAGAGGCCCACGGCCTGGTCGAAGAGCAGGGCCGGCGTTCCGTAGCGGGCGTCGAGGGGGTAGAGGTCGCCCTTCCAGGGGCCCGACGCCACCTCGCGCGCCGTGTCGTAGCTGCCTCTGAGGATCGGATCGCGGTCCGGATCGCAGGTGAACGCCTCGTCGCGCATCCTGCCGTCGAGGGGGTCCTTCCAGTGCACGGTGCAGGCCCCGTCCGCCGCCTCCCGGACGACGTCCAGCGTGACCACCGGGTCGTTCCCGGCCGGGCGGTCCGCCACCGTCGCCGCGATCACCAGCGCCGCACCCGCCGACAGCAGCCACCGGGCCCTGACCCGGAACCGCCCCCGCGGCACGCCCTTCCCGGGCCGCCCCGCCTCCGCTCGCACGGACGCCCTGCGCCGCAACGGCTTCGCTCCCACCCCGTGACATCCCGCTTCGTCCTCGTCCGGCACCGACCCTCGACGAGCCAACCCGCGAGCCGGGCAGGCGTCAACCGCCGCCGCCGGGCGACGGTTCGTCCGCCATGCACCAGTCGATGCGTGTTCGCGCGCGCGGCGAGGGGCCGCCCGGCGAGCGGGGCCCTCCCGTCGCCCGCACCGGGACGGCGGGGCGGTCCCGGCGGGCAACGGCAACCGGCGTCGCCGGACCTGACGGCCCGCCAGGCCGCCGGCGTCCGGACCGTCCCGGCGCCGCGGCGGGGCATGGTGGGGTCGGGGCCGGGCGCCGGGCGGCACGGTCCCGCGGGGGCAAAGCGTTGCGCGACCGAGACCGGGGATCAGCCCGGAAAGCGCACCGACCCCAGGATGCGCCCGGTCTCGGCGTGCCCGGTGTAGTCGAGGAACAGCACCCGGGAGAGGGGCAGGTACCAGGCCCGGGGCGAGAAGCGGGAGCCGTCCCGGCAGCCCGCCCCCCACCGGTCGTACCAGGCCTGCCGCGCCCCGACCGGACGCAGACCCGACTCGACGGGCGCGGAGTGCGCGGAGGCGACGCCGTTGAAGGAGCCGTCGGCCGTCGCCGGGCGCACCGGGCAGGGCTGCACGTCGGTGGCCGCGTACCAGCCGCCGGCGCCGCCCGGCGCGTACGGCTCCCCCTCGTAGCCCGCGATCGCGGAGCCCGCCTTGATCTGGAGGCCCGAGCAGCCGAACATCCGGGGCCGGCCGGAGGAGTGCCGGGGTTCCGCGCAGCCGATGCCGTCGCCCTGCCCGACCACCGTCCAGTCCGGCGGTATCGCGAACGACAGGCCCGCGAACCCGGCGCGGGGCCAGGCGGGCGGCGCGGGCGGGGCGGTCGAGGCGGCGACGTCCGGAGAGCGGGTGGCGCCACCGGTGGCCGCCGGCTCCGGCGGGGACGCCGACGCCGGCCGCCCGTCCGCGCTCTCCGAAGCGGCGGCCCGCGCGGACGGGCCGTCCGCGGCGGGGGCGTCCGACCGGGCTTCGGCCGACGCCGGGGCCCGGACCGCCCCCGACGCCGGTCGCCCGTCCGGTGTGCACGCCGTCGCGCAGAACAGGCCGAGGCCGGCCGCGGCGAGCAGGACGGGTCTGAGGCGCTGGGTCATGTGCGGGTCCCCCCGATACGAGCAGATCAGGACGCGTTCCGGCCACCATCCGACAGGTTCCGGCCAGGTGCGTGCCCGCAGGAGTCTGCCAGTCGCAGCCCCCGTCCGGCACCCGCCCGCGACAACATTCCGGCCGCCACCTGGCCCACTCCCCCAGGACACCCCGCCGGCACCCCCGGACAGTGGAACCATGGCTGAACAGACCACGGTGGTGACCGGTCGCCGCCTGCCGCCGGTCCACGACTGGCCCGCGAGCGAACCGAAAGGGACGACGTTCGACCCGGTGCTCGCGGAGTTGATGCGGGAGGGGCCACTCACCCGCATCCGGCTGCCGCACGGCGAGGGCTGGGCCTGGCTGGCCACCCGGTACGAGGACGTCGCGACGATCGCGGGCGACCCGCGGTTCGGCCGGGCCGAGGCGGTGGACCGGCCGATCACGCGTCCGGCTCCGCGACTGGAACCCGATCCCGGCTGCCTCGCCTTCGCCGACGGGCCCGATCACGCCCGGCTGCGCGGCACCGTCGAGGAGGCCCTGTCGGCGTCCGCCGTGGAGCGCCTGAGGCCGCACGCCCAGCAGATGCTCGACGAGTTGGTGGACGCCCTGCTGCACGACGGCCCGCCCGCCGACCTCGTCGAGCGCGTGCTCCGGCCCTTCCCGGTCGCCGTCGCCTGCGAGGTCATGGGCGTGCCCTCCGGGGAACGCCGCCACGTGCACGACTGGATCCGGCGGATCGGGTCGGAGGACGGTTGCCCCGAGGGCGCCCGGTCGGCGAAGGAAGCGCTGTCGGCCCTCTACGAGTGGATCGGCGCCGCGCTCCGCGAGCGGCACGCGGCCACCGGCACCGACGTCCTCTCCCTGCTCGGCGCGGCCGTGGGCCACGGCGACCTCACCGAGGCGGAGGCGGTCGGCATCGCCGGGCCCCTCCAGACCGGCGGTGCGGCCATCACCCATACGTGCGGTCAGATGCTGTTCCTGATGCTGACCGACCCGCCGCTGTTCGAACGGCTGCGCGGCCGGCCCGAGTCCCGGTCCGCCGCCGTCGACGAACTGCTGCGGTACGTGCCGCACCGCGCCGCCGTCGGCCTCGCGCGGATCGCGCTGGAGGACGTCGAGGTGCACGGCGTGCGGATCGAGGCGGGCGAGCCGGTCTACGTCTCCTACCTCGCCGCCAACCGCGACCCGGACGTCTTCCCCGACCCCGACCGGATCGACGTGGACCGGGACGCCCGCGCGCACCTGGCGTTCGGCGGCGGCCCGCACCGCTGCGCCGGCGCCGCCCTCGCCCGGATGCAGACCGAGCTGGTGATCGACACCCTGCTGGACCGGCTGCCGGTGCTGCGGCTGGCCGTCCACGTCGAGCAGGTGCCCTTCCGCCGCGGCACCCTGGTCCGCGGCCCGCGCGCCCTGCCGGTGCGCTGGTGACGGCGGCACGACCCCGGACACGGCGAGAGGGCCCGTACGACCGACGTCGTACGGGCCCTCTGCGGAGCTCGTGAAAGAGCTACCAGGTCAAGCGATCAACTTACTTGTTGATCTTGGTGACCTGGCCGGCGCCCACGGTCCGGCCACCCTCACGGATGGCGAACTTCAGGCCCTCTTCCATGGCGACGGGCTGGATGAGTTCGACCTTCATCTCAGTGTTGTCGCCCGGCATGACCATCTCGGTGCCCTCGGGGAGGGTCACGACGCCGGTCACGTCCGTGGTGCGGAAGTAGAACTGCGGACGGTAGTTGTTGAAGAAGGGGGTGTGACGGCCACCCTCGTCCTTCGACAGGATGTAGGCCTGGGCCTCGAACTCGGTGTGCGGGGTGACCGAACCGGGCTTGATGATGACCTGGCCGCGCTCGACGTCCTCGCGCTTGATGCCACGGAGGAGCAGACCGACGTTCTCACCGGCCTGGCCCTCGTCGAGCAGCTTGCGGAACATCTCGATGCCGGTGACCGTGGTGGTGGTCTTGTCCTGCTTGATGCCGATGATGTCAACGGTCTCGTTGACCTTCAGCACACCACGCTCGATACGGCCGGTGACGACCGTACCGCGACCGGTGATCGTGAAGACGTCCTCGACGGGCATGAGGAACGGCTTGTCGACGTCACGAGCCGGGGTCGGGATGGACTCGTCGACGGCGGACATGAGGTCGAGGACCGACTGGCCCCACTCCTTGTCGCCCTCGAGCGCCTTGAGCGCCGAGACCTTGACGACCGGAAGGTCGTCGCCCGGGAACTCGTACTCGGAGAGGAGCTCACGGACCTCGAGCTCGACGAGCTCCAGGATCTCCTCGTCGTCCACCATGTCGGCCTTGTTCAGGGCGACGACGATGTACGGAACGCCGACCTGGCGGGCCAGGAGCACGTGCTCCTTGGTCTGCGGCATCGGGCCGTCGGTCGCGGCGACCACGAGGATGGCGCCGTCCATCTGCGCCGCACCCGTGATCATGTTCTTGATGTAGTCCGCGTGACCGGGGCAGTCGACGTGGGCGTAGTGACGGCCCTCCGTCTGGTACTCGACGTGCGCGATCGAGATGGTGATACCGCGCTGGCGCTCCTCGGGAGCCTTGTCGATCTGGTCGAAGGCCGAGGCCTCGTTCAGCTCCGGGTACGCGTCGTGCAGCACCTTGGTAATGGCGGCCGTGAGGGTCGTCTTACCGTGGTCGATGTGACCGATGGTGCCGATGTTGACGTGCGGCTTAGTCCGCTCGAACTTCGCCTTCGCCACTGGGGTCCTCCTACGGAGTGGTTCTGTACGCCTTACTCATCGGCGCCAGGTGATCTTTGCTGGGGTGCCGCCCGCCGGGATTCTCCCTCACCGGTCGAATCCCGGCGGTCGGTGTCAAGCCTAAAGCGTGTAAACGGGGTGCGTTACTCGCCCTTGGCCTTCGCGATGATCTCCTCGGCGACGTTCCTGGGAACCTCGGCGTAGGAGTCGAACTGCATCGAGTAGCTTGCGCGACCCGAGGTCTTGCTGCGGAGGTCTCCGACGTAGCCGAACATCTCCGAGAGGGGCACCAGACCCTTGACGATCCGGGCGCCCATCCGCTCCTCCATGGCCTGGATCTGGCCACGTCGGGAGTTGATGTCGCCGATGACCTCACCCATGTAGTCCTCGGGCGTGGTGACCTCGACGGCCATCATCGGCTCCAGGAGCACGGGCGAAGCCTTGCGCGCGGCCTCCTTGAAGGCCTGCGAACCGGCGATCTTGAACGCGAGCTCGGAGGAGTCGACCTCGTGGTAGCCACCGTCGAGAAGAATGACGCGGACGCCCGTCATCTCGTAGCCGGCCAGGATGCCGAACTGCATGGCCTCCTGCGCACCCGCGTCCACCGAAGGGATGTACTCCTTCGGGATGCGGCCACCGGTGACCTTGTTCACGAACTCGTACGAGGCGTCGCCGCCCTCGATCGGCTCGATCGCGATCTGCACCTTGGCGAACTGACCGGTACCACCGGTCTGCTTCTTGTGGGTGTAGTCGTGACGCTCGACGGCCTTGCGGATCGTCTCGCGGTACGCGACCTGCGGCTTGCCGACGTTGGCCTCGACCCGGAACTCACGGCGCATGCGGTCGACCAGCACCTCGAGGTGCAGCTCGCCCATACCGCCGATGATGGTCTGGCCGGTCTCCTCGTCCGAGTGGACCTGGAAGGAGGGGTCCTCCTCCGCGAGACGCTGGATGGCGACACCCAGCTTCTCCTGGTCACCCTTGGACTTGGGCTCGATGGCGACCTGGATGACCGGCGCCGGGAAGTCCATGGACTCCAGGATCACCGGGCTCTTGTCGTCGGACAGCGTCTCACCGGTGGTGGTCTGCTTCAGGCCCATGACGGCGACGATGTCGCCGGCGCCCACCGACTCGATCTCCTCACGCTTGTTCGCGTGCATGCGGTAGATCTTGCCGATGCGCTCCTTCTTGCCCTTGACGGAGTTCAGCACCGCGGTGCCGGACTCCAGGCGGCCCGAGTAGACCCGGACGAAGGTGAGCTTGCCGAGGTGCGGGTCGCTCATGATCTTGAACGCGAGCGCGGACAGCGGCTCCTCGTCCGACGGCTTGCGCTTGATGACCAGCTCCGGGTCCTTGACGTCGTGGCCCTCGATGGCCTCGACGTCGAGCGGAGTCGGAAGGTAGCGCACGACCGCGTCGAGCAGGGGCTGGACGCCCTTGTTCTTGAACGCGGTACCGCAGAACACCGGGGTCACCGTGGTGTCGCTGGACTTGCCGGACGCGATGGTGATGCGACGGATCGCGGCGTACAGCTGCTCCTCGGTGGGCTCCTGGCCCTCCAGGAACAGCTCCATGATCTCTTCGTCGTTCTCGGCGACACCCTCGATGAGCTTGCCGCGGTACTCCTCGGCAGCCTCGACGTGCGTGGCCGGGATGTCGACGACGTCGTACATCTCGCCCTTGGCGGCCTCGGCGGACCACACGAGCGCCTTCATGCGGACCAGGTCGACAACGCCCTGGAAGTCCATCTCGGCGCCGATCGGGAGCTGCATGACCAGCGGCTGAGCGCCCAGGCGGTCCGAGATCATGTCCACGCAGCGGTGGAACTCGGCGCCGGTGCGGTCCAGCTTGTTCACGAAGCAGATGCGCGGCACGCCGTAGCGGTCGGCCTGACGCCACACCGTCTCGGACTGCGGCTCGACACCCGCGACACCGTCGAACACCGTGACGGCACCGTCGAGGACGCGGAGCGAACGCTCCACCTCGACCGTGAAGTCGACGTGCCCGGGGGTGTCGATGATGTTGATCGTGTAGTCGTTGTCCTCGAGCGGCCAGTGACAGGTGGTGGCAGCAGAGGTGATCGTGATGCCACGCTCCTGCTCCTGCTCCATCCAGTCCATGGTGGCAGCGCCGTCGTGGACCTCACCGATCTTGTAGCTGACGCCGGTGTAGAAGAGGATCCGCTCGGTGGTGGTCGTCTTGCCCGCGTCGATGTGGGCCATGATCCCGATGTTGCGGACCTTGGCCAGGTCAAGTGAAGTGGTAGCCATAAGGCTTCAGTCTTCTCTCGGTCTCGATGTGGGTAGCGACTACCAGCGGTAGTGCGCGAAGGCCTTGTTGGACTCGGCCATCTTGTGGGTGTCCTCGCGCTTCTTCACAGCGGCACCGAGGCCGTTGGAGGCGTCGAGAAGCTCGTTGAGCAGACGCTCGGTCATCGTCTTCTCGCGACGGGCGCGGGAGTAACCGACGAGCCAGCGCAGCGCGAGCGTGTTGGCGCGACCGGGCTTGACCTCGATCGGCACCTGGTACGTCGCACCGCCGACGCGGCGGGACTTGACCTCGAGGGTCGGCTTGATGTTCTCCAGCGCGCGCTTCAGCGTGATGACCGGGTCGTTGCCCGTCTTCTCACGCAGACCCTCCATGGCGCCGTAGACGATGCGCTCGGCGGTGGAGCGCTTGCCGTTGAGCAGCACCTTGTTGATGAGGGAGGTCACCAGAGGAGAACCGTAGACCGGGTCGATGATGACCGGGCGCTTCGGGGCGGGGCCCTTACGAGGCATTCTTACTTCTCCTTCTTGGCGCCGTAGCGGCTGCGGGCCTGCTTGCGGTTCTTGACACCCTGGGTGTCCAGCGAACCGCGGATGATCTTGTAGCGAACACCCGGCAGGTCCTTCACACGGCCGCCGCGCACGAGCACGATGGAGTGCTCCTGCAGGTTGTGTCCCTCACCCGGAATGTAAGCGGTGACCTCGATCCCGCTGGTCAGACGCACACGCGCGACCTTACGCAGGGCCGAGTTCGGCTTCTTCGGGGTGGTCGTGAACACACGCGTGCAGACGCCACGGCGCTGGGGCGAACCCTCGAGCGCGGGCGTCTTGTTCTTCTCGACCTTGTCCTGCCGGCCCTTCCGGACCAGCTGCTGGATCGTAGGCACTACTTCTCCGGTTTCTGTGTGCCGAATGGTGAAGCTAACCTGGAACATCGCCGACCCACGCGGTCGGGTGTGTCGAATACTGCAGACTCTCGCCGCGAGGCGAAAGGAGCGCAGATTACGGTGGCCGCTGACGACTCATGCTGCGGTTCGAAGGCACGCACCAGAGCCAGGGCACACCCCAGGCACAAGGTCTGAGGGTACCTACCTCACGGACTTCGGTCAAAACAAATGCCGTGACGCCCGACACGCCGGACTTCTCCGCCCCCATTCTGGGCGTTTCCGGACCCCGCCGCAGCTTCTCGCCCCGCCGGCACCGCCCCGGGCCACCCGCGCGCAGCCGCGGACGGGCCCCGCCGACCCGGCGGCTGCGCCCCTCGGCGCCCCGTCCGCCCCGCGCCCCGCGCCCCGTGCACGGGCCCGCGCCCCGCGTGGCCCCGTGCACGGGCCCGCGCCCCGCGTGCCCCGTGCCCCGTGCCCCGTGCCCCGTCCGCCGGCGACGCCGCAGGCCGCCGCTGTACCGGCTCCCGCGGCGGCCCCGGCACCCGGTGACGGCGCCCGGGCCACGGCGCGCCCGCGGCACCGCGGGACGCCGTCACGGGGCGGGGCACGCGGAAGGGCGGTCACCCCCACCGGGGATGACCGCCCTCCTGTCCTA
This sequence comes from Streptomyces sp. NPDC048566, assembly GCF_043199735.1. NCBI lineage: Bacteria > Bacillati > Actinomycetota > Actinomycetes > Kitasatosporales > Streptomycetaceae > Streptomyces > Streptomyces sp. NPDC048566. The sequence continues at coordinate 47,690 of NZ_JBICWL010000009.1, read as the reverse complement.
CCGCCTAGCGCCTAGCGCTCACTGGTTGTACGGACCGTAGTCGTAGTCCTCCAGCGGGACGGCCTGGCCGGAGCCCGTGCCGAACGGCGAGTAGTCGATGTCGTCGTAGCCGACGGCCGAGTACATCGCGGCCTTGGCCTCCTCGGTCGGCTCCACCCGGATGTTGCGGTAGCGGGACAGACCCGTACCGGCCGGGATGAGCTTACCGATGATGACGTTCTCCTTGAGGCCGATCAGGGAGTCGGACTTGGCGTTGATCGCCGCGTCCGTCAGAACCCTGGTCGTCTCCTGGAAGGACGCCGCCGACAGCCACGACTCGGTCGCCAGCGAGGCCTTGGTGATACCCATCAGCTGCGGACGGCCGGAGGCCGGGTGGCCGCCTTCCTGGACCACACGACGGTTCTCGGTCTCGAACTTCGAGCGCTCGACCAGCTCGCCGGGCAGCAGCTCCGCGTCGCCCGACTCGATGATCGTCACCCGGCGCAGCATCTGCCGGATGATGATCTCGATGTGCTTGTCGTGGATCGACACACCCTGCGAGTTGTAGACCTTCTGGACCTCGCCGACCAGGTGGACCTGGACGGCACGCTGACCCAGGATGCGCAGCACGTCGTGCGGGTTGGTGGCACCCACGGTGAGCTTCTGGCCCACCTCGACGTGCTCGCCCTCCGACACCAGCAGACGGGCGCGCTTCGAGATCGGGAACGCCGTCTCGTCGCTGCCGTCGTCCGGGGTGACGACGAGCTTCTTGGTCTTCTCGGTCTCCTCGATCCGCACGCGGCCGGAGGCCTCGGAGATCGGGGCGACACCCTTCGGGGTACGGGCCTCGAAGAGCTCGACGACACGGGGCAGACCCTGGGTGATGTCGTCACCGGCCACACCACCGGTGTGGAAGGTACGCATCGTCAGCTGGGTGCCGGGCTCACCGATGGACTGGGCGGCGATGATGCCGACCGCCTCACCGATGTCGACCAGCTTGCCGGTGGCCAGCGAACGGCCGTAGCACATGGCGCAGGTGCCGACGGCGGACTCGCAGGTCAGGACCGAGCGGGTCTTGACCTCCTCGATGCCGTGCTTGACGAGCTCGTCGATGAGGACGTCGCCGAGGTCGGTGTTGGCCGGGGCCAGCACCCTGCCGTCGACGGTGATGTCCTCGGCCAGCGCACGTGCGTACACGCTGGTCTCGACGTTCTCCGTCTTGCGCAGCACGCCGTCCTCGCCGCGCTCGGCGATGGCCAGGCGCAGACCGCGGTCGGTGCCGCAGTCCTCCTCGCGGATGATGACGTCCTGCGAGACGTCCACGAGACGACGGGTGAGGTAACCCGAGTCGGCGGTCCGCAGGGCGGTGTCCGCCAGACCCTTACGGGCACCGTGCGTGGAGATGAAGTACTCCAGCACGGACAGGCCCTCACGGAAGGACGCCTTGATCGGACGCGGGATGGTCTCGTTCTTGGCGTTCGACACCAGACCACGCATACCGGCGATCTGACGCATCTGCATCATGTTGCCTCGGGCGCCCGAGTTCACCATCATCGAGACCGGGTTGGTCTTCGGGAAGTTCGCGTTCATCGCCTCGGCGACCTCGTTGGTCGCCTTGGTCCAGATCGCGATGAGCTCCTGCGTGCGCTCTTCCTTGGTGATCAGACCGCGCTCGTACTGCTTCTGGACCTTCTCGTCCTGGTCCTCGTAGCCCTTGACGATGCCGCGCTTGGCCTCGGGCACGACGATGTCGGAGATGGCCACGGTGACACCGGAACGGGTCGCCCAGTAGAAGCCCGCGGACTTCAGGTTGTCGAGCGTCGCCGCCACGATGACCTTGGGGTAGCGCTCGGCGAGGTCGTTGACGATCTCCGAGAGCTGCTTCTTGCCGATCTCGTAGTCGACGAACGGGTAGTCCTCGGGCAGCAGCTCGTTGAAGAGCGCGCGGCCCAGGGTCGTCCGCAGGCGGAAGGTGTCACCCTGCTGCCACTCCGGCTCGCCCTCCTCGCGGGCCGGCGGGGTCCAGCCGCGCGGCGGGATGGTGCCCACCGGGAAGCGGATGTCCACGCGCGACTGCAGCGAGAGTTCGCCGGCGTCGAACGCCATGATCGCCTCGGCCACGGAGGCGAAGGAGCGGTCCTCGCCCTTCACGTCCCGCAGGTCGCCGTCGGTGGTCAGGAAGAACAGACCGAGGACCATGTCCTGGGTCGGCATCGTGACCGGGCGGCCGTCGGCCGGCTTGAGGATGTTGTTCGAGGACAGCATCAGGATGCGGGCCTCGGCCTGCGCCTCCGCGGAGAGCGGCAGGTGCACGGCCATCTGGTCACCGTCGAAGTCCGCGTTGAACGCGGTGCAGACGAGCGGGTGGATCTGGATGGCCTTGCCCTCGACCAGCTGCGGCTCGAAGGCCTGGATGCCGAGGCGGTGCAGCGTGGGCGCACGGTTCAGCAGAACCGGGTGCTCCGCGATGACCTCTTCCAGGACGTCGTACACGACCGTGCGGCCGCGCTCGACCATCCGCTTGGCGCTCTTGATGTTCTGCGCGTGGTTCAGGTCCACCAGGCGCTTCATCACGAACGGCTTGAAGAGCTCCAGCGCCATGGCCTTCGGCAGACCGCACTGGTGCAGCTTCAGCTGCGGACCGACGACGATCACGGAACGCGCGGAGTAGTCCACACGCTTGCCGAGCAGGTTCTGGCGGAAGCGGCCCTGCTTGCCCTTGAGCATGTCGGACAGCGACTTCAGCGGACGGTTGCCGGGGCCCGTCACCGGGCGGCCGCGGCGGCCGTTGTCGAAGAGCGCGTCGACGGCCTCCTGGAGCATGCGCTTCTCGTTGTTCACGATGATCTCGGGGGCACCGAGGTCGAGAAGGCGCTTCAGGCGGTTGTTGCGGTTGATCACACGGCGGTACAGGTCGTTCAGGTCGGAGGTCGCGAAGCGGCCACCGTCCAGCTGCACCATCGGACGCAGGTCCGGCGGGATGACCGGCACGCAGTCGAGCACCATGCCCTTGGGGCTGTTGCTGGTCTGCAGGAACGCGGAGACGACCTTGAGGCGCTTGAGCGCACGGGTCTTCTTCTGGCCCTTGCCGGTGCGGATGATCTCGCGGAGGCGCTCGGCCTCCTCGTCCAGGTCGAAGGACTCCAGGCGCTTCTGCAGCGCCGCGGCACCCATCGAGCCGTCGAAGTACGTGCCGAAGCGGTCACGCAGCTCGCGGTAGAGGAGCTCGTCGCCCTCCAGGTCCTGGACCTTGAGGTTCTTGAACCGGGTCCACACCTCGTCGAGACGGTCGATCTCGCGCTGCGCGCGGTCGCGCAGCTGCTTCATCTCGCGCTCGGCGCCCTCGCGCACCTTGCGGCGCACGTCGGCCTTGGCGCCCTCGGCCTCCAGCTCGGCCAGGTCGGTCTCGAGCTTCTTGGCGCGGGCCTCCAGGTCGGCGTCGCGGCGGTTCTCGACCTGCTGACGCTCGACGGAGACGTGGGCCTCCAGCGAGGGCAGGTCGCGGGTGCGGCGCTCCTCGTCCACGTACGTGATCATGTACGCGGCGAAGTAGATGACCTTCTCGAGGTCCTTCGGGGCGAGGTCGAGCAGGTAGCCCAGCCGCGACGGAACGCCCTTGAAGTACCAGATGTGGGTGACGGGAGCGGCCAGCTCGATGTGGCCCATCCGCTCGCGGCGCACCTTGGCGCGCGTGACCTCGACGCCACAGCGCTCACAGATGATGCCCTTGAAGCGGACGCGCTTGTACTTGCCGCAGTAGCACTCCCAGTCCCGGGTCGGACCGAAGATCTTCTCGCAGAAGAGTCCGTCCTTCTCGGGCTTGAGGGTGCGGTAGTTGATGGTCTCGGGCTTCTTGACCTCGCCGTGGCTCCACTGACGGATGTCGTCAGCGGTGGCCAGACCGATCCGGAGCTCATCGAAGAAGTTGACGTCGAGCACTATGCGTCAATCCCTCTCAGGGTTGTAAGTCTTAGGGGTCTGATACGGGGGTCCTGGGGCCGGCGGGCCCTGATCACCGTTTCCACAGGTGGCCAGGGCCCGGCCGGACTCCCGTCAGACCTCTTCGACGCTGCTCGGCTCGCGCCGGGACAGGTCGATGCCGAGCTCCTCCGCCGCGCGGAAGACGTCCTCGTCGGTGTCACGCATTTCGATGGACATACCGTCGCTGGACAGGACCTCCACGTTGAGGCAGAGGGACTGCATCTCCTTGATGAGCACCTTGAAGGACTCGGGGATGCCGGGCTCAGGGATGTTCTCGCCCTTGACGATGGCCTCGTAGACCTTCACGCGGCCGGTGACGTCGTCGGACTTGATCGTCAGCAGCTCCTGGAGGGCGTAAGCGGCGCCGTACGCCTCCAGCGCCCACACCTCCATCTCACCGAAGCGCTGACCACCGAACTGGGCCTTACCACCCAGCGGCTGCTGGGTGATCATCGAGTACGGACCGGTCGACCGGGCGTGCAGCTTGTCGTCGACCAGGTGGTGGAGCTTGAGGATGTACATGTAGCCGACCGAGATCGGGTCCGGGAACGGCTCACCCGAGCGGCCGTCGAACAGCCGCGCCTTGCCGGACGGGAGGACCAGGCGGTCACCGTCGCGGTTGGGCAGGGTGTGCTCGAAGAGACCGGCCAGCTCGTCCTCACGCGCACCGTCGAAGACGGGGGTGGCGACGTTGGTGCGCGGCGGGACCTGGTCGGCCGAGATGGCCTGGAGGCGCTGCGCCCAGTCGTCCGCGAGCCCGGAGACGTCCCAGCCGCGGCTGGCGAGCCAGCCGAGGTGGATCTCCAGGACCTGTCCCGGGTTCATGCGGGACGGGACACCCAGCGGGTTGAGGATGATGTCGACCGGGGTGCCGTCCTCCAGGAACGGCATGTCCTCGATCGGCAGGATCTTCGAGATGACACCCTTGTTGCCGTGGCGGCCGGCGAGCTTGTCACCGTCCGTGATCTTGCGCTTCTGCGCCACGTAGACACGAACCAGCTGGTTCACGCCCGGCGGCAGCTCGTCGCCTTCCTCACGGTCGAAGACGCGGACACCGATGACCTTGCCGATCTCGCCGTGCGGGACCTTCAGGGAGGTGTCGCGGACCTCGCGGGCCTTCTCACCGAAGATCGCGCGCAGCAGGCGCTCCTCCGGCGTCAGCTCGGTCTCACCCTTGGGCGTGACCTTGCCGACGAGGATGTCGCCGGCGACGACCTCGGCACCGATACGGATGATGCCGCGCTCGTCGAGGTCGGCGAGGACCTCCTCGGAGACGTTCGGGATGTCCCGGGTGATCTCCTCGGGGCCCAGCTTGGTGTCACGGGCGTCGACCTCGTGCTCCTCGATGTGGATCGAGGAGAGGACGTCGTCCTGTACGAGGCGCTGCGACAGGATGATCGCGTCCTCGTAGTTGTGGCCCTCCCACGGCATGAACGCCACGAGCAGGTTCTTGCCGAGCGCCATCTCGCCGTTGTCGGTCGCGGGACCGTCGGCCAGGACCTGGCCCTCGATCACGCGGGCGCCCTCGTCGACCACGACCTTCTGGTTGACGGAGGTGCCCTGGTTGGACCGGGAGAACTTGTGCAGGCGGTACGTGGTGTACGTGCCGTCGTCGTTGGCGGTGGTGATGTAGTCCGCGGAGACCTCCTGGACCACACCGTCCTTCTCCGACTTCAGGACGTCACCGGCGTCGACCGCGCAGCGGTACTCCATGCCGGTGCCGACCAGCGGCGCCTCGGACTTGATGAGCGGCACGGCCTGGCGCATCATGTTCGCGCCCATGAGGGCACGGTTGGCGTCGTCGTGCTCCAGGAACGGGATCATGGCGGTCGCGACCGACACCATCTGGCGCGGCGAGACGTCCATGTAGTCGACGTCGTCACCGGGGACGTAGTCGACCTCTCCGCCACGGCGGCGGACCAGGACGCGGGCCTCCTCGAAGCGGAGCTCGTCCGTCAGCGGCGCGTTGGCCTGCGCGATGACGAAGCGGTCCTCCTCGTCGGCCGTCAGGTAGTCGACGTCGTCGGTGACGACACCCTCCGTGACCTTGCGGTACGGGGTCTCGACGAAACCGAACGCGTTGACCCGGCCGTAGGAGGCGAGCGAGCCGATCAGGCCGATGTTCGGGCCTTCGGGGGTCTCGATCGGGCACATGCGGCCGTAGTGCGACGGGTGCACGTCACGGACCTCGAAGCCCGCCCGCTCACGGGAGAGACCACCCGGGCCGAGCGCCGACAGGCGGCGCTTGTGGGTGAGACCCGACAGCGGGTTGTTCTGGTCCATGAACTGCGACAGCTGGCTGGTGCCGAAGAACTCCTTGATGGAGGCGACGACCGGCCGGATGTTGATGAGCGTCTGCGGCGTGATCGCCTCGACGTCCTGGGTCGTCATGCGCTCGCGGACGACGCGCTCCATACGAGCCAGACCCGTGCGGACCTGGTTCTGGATGAGCTCGCCGACGTTGCGCAGACGACGGTTGCCGAAGTGGTCGATGTCGTCGGTCTCGACGACGATCGACGTGCCGTTGTCACCGACGGTCTCGGTCTCGCCGGCGTGCAGCTTCACCAGGTACTTGATCGTCGAGATGATGTCCTCGACGGTCAGGATGCCGGCGTCGAGCGGGGCGTCGCCGCCCAGCTTCTTGTTGACCTTGTACCGGCCGACCTTGGCGAGGTCGTAGCGCTTCGGGTTGAAGTAGAGGTTCTCCAGAAGCGTCTGCGCGGCCTCGCGGGTCGGCGGCTCGCCCGGACGCAGCTTGCGGTAGATGTCGAGCAGCGCGTCGTCCTGGCCCTGGGTGTGGTCCTTCTCCAGGGTGGCGCGCATGGACTCGTACTCGCCGAACTCCTCCAGGATCTGCTCGGTGGTCCAGCCGAGAGCCTTCAGGAGAACGGTGACGGACTGCTTGCGCTTGCGGTCGATGCGGACACCGACCATGTCGCGCTTGTCGATCTCCATCTCCAGCCAGGCGCCCCGGGACGGGATGACCTTGGCGGAGAAGATGTCCTTGTCGGACGTCTTGTCGATGGAGGAGTCGAAGTAGACACCCGGCGAGCGGACCAGCTGCGACACCACGACACGCTCGGTGCCGTTGATGACGAAGGTGCCCTTGTTGGTCATGAGCGGGAAGTCGCCCATGAAGACCGTCTGGGACTTGATCTCGCCGGTCTCGTTGTTGGTGAACTCGGCGGTGACGAAGAGCGGGGCCGCGTACGTGAAGTCGCGGTCCTTGCACTCGTCGATGGAGTTCTTCGGGGGCTCGAAGCGGTGGTCGCGGAACGTCAGGGACATCGACCCGCTGAAGTCCTCGATCGGGGAGATCTCCTCGAAGATCTCCTCCAGACCGGACTTGGTGGGGACGTCCTGTCCGCTGTCCAGAGCCGCCTCGACACGAGCCTTCCACGCGTCGTTGCCGAGCAGCCAGTCGAAGCTCTCGGTTTGCAGCGCAAGAAGGTTCGGAACCTCGAGGGGCTCCTTGATCTTTGCAAAGGAGATGCGCAGCGGGGCGGTGCTGGCGCCGTTGTTCGTATTCGCGGTCGAGGCAGTGCGCGAGGCGGCCAAGAGGGGGTCCTTCCGAGGGCTCGGACTCACTACGCGCGTACCGGTCCCATGTCGGACACAGCATCGAACCTTTCCCTGTCAGGCCACGTAAGGCCACGTCAGAGATGGTCCGATCGTCGATGCTCCAGCATGGGTATGCCCCTGGTGACGGGCAGGAGGCAGCTAACAGGCAGCGCAAAGGGTCAGTGTAGCCACTCGGCCCACTGATGTCCAGTCCCGGTTTTTGAGACCCTCTTGTTCGTCCTCAACACCTGCCGCAAGCCATGCCCTCGATGCACCTCGATACTGCCCTCTTCGCCGCCGATCCATGCCTCGGATACGGATCGTTGTGACGACGCGTCCTGAGAATTGCGCGCTGCGTGCGGTTCGTCAAGGCCCCCCAGGCCCGAACCGTGTGCCGCGATCGTCACGTCCCGCCCGTCCCCCGGCCCGTTCCTCTGCCTGTCAGAGGGCCGCGGGAGGCACAACGAAGATCACCATACTCGTCGTGACCTGCAGTGCAAGGCAGCCGCTTCGAGAACCCCCGGCAACGCCGAAGAGCGACCACCCAGTTGGGTGATCGCTCTTCGGTGCGTCGGCGTTACAGCGCTACGAGAGCGGCTGTACCGGCTTCACAGGAGCCCTTGAGGGGCTCCGTCGAGTTACTTGACCTCGACGGAGGCGCCGGCGCCCTTGAGGGACTCGGCGGCCTTCTCGGCGGCCTCCTTGGCGACCTTCTCGAGGACCGGCTTCGGAGCGCCGTCGACGAGGTCCTTGGCCTCCTTCAGACCCAGCGAGGTCAGCTCACGCACGACCTTGATGACCTGGATCTTCTTGTCGCCGGCACCCGTGAGGATGACGTCGAACTCGTCCTGCTCCTCGGCGGCGGCGGCGTCGCCACCACCCTGGGCCGGACCGGCGGCAACGGCGACGGCCGCGGCGGCGGTGACGTCGAACTTCTCCTCGAAGGCCTTCACGAACTCGGAGAGCTCGATGAGGGTCATCTCCTCGAACTGCGCGAGCAGGTCTTCCTGGCTGAGCTTCGCCATGATGGGCGATCCTTCCACTAATTCGGCTGGTGCCGGGATGTACTGGTGAGGCGGGCGTACGTTCGGCCCGCTACGACCGTCGCCTCAGGCGGCGGTCACTGCGCGAGCCGAATTACTCGGCACCGCCCTGCTCGGCCTGCTTGGCACGAAGCGCCTCCGCGGTGCGGACGAACTTCGAGGGGAGCGCCTGGAAGAGCTGCGCAGTCTGCGTCTGCTTGCCCTTGAAGGCACCCGCCAGCTTGGCGAGCAGAACCTCGCGGGACTCGAGGTCCGCAAGCTTCTTGATCTCGTCGGCGGACAGCGCCTTGCCGTCAAGGACACCGCCCTTGATGACGAGGTTCGGGTTGTCCTTGGCGAAGTCACGAAGACCCTTCGCCGACGTCACCGGGTCACCGGCAATGAAGGCGACCGCCGTCGGACCGTTGAACAGGTCGTCGAGCGTGGAGATCCCGGCCTCGTTGGCCGCAATCTTGGTCAGCGTGTTCTTCACCACGGCGTACTGGGCGTCTTCACCGAGCGAACGACGCAGCGTCTTGAGCTGCGCCACGGTGAGACCCCGGTACTCGGTCAGCACGGCGGCGTTCGAGCTGCGGAACTGGTCCGCGAGCTCGGCTACCGCGGCAGCCTTGTCGGGCCTTGCCATAAGCGTGGCCTCCTTCCGGGTGATGAGGACCGCTCAGAAGGGCCGACACAACAAAACGCCCCGGCGCAGGCGCACGGGGCGTAGCTCGACCGGATGATCCGCACACTGGGCGGCACGGTCCGGGAGCATGTCCACAGTCACCTGCGCGGGTCGTCCACTGTTCCAGCGGATCCTTCGGCCACCACGCCCTCTTGCGAGTGCGGGGCAACGACCAGCGGTCTTTGGCTTCTGGAGGAGAGTACGCGAAGGCGACTCCGTCAAGCAAATCCGGCCGAACGGCCCAGCGCACCGGTCGACCCCCGGTGCGCCGGGGCGGCGGTCCGTCCACCGCCCCGGCGGGCGGACCGCCGTCCGGATCAGCCCTCCTGCAGCTCCTTCATCATCGCGGCGAGGTCGGTCACGTCCTCGGCGGGCGGGGCCTTCACGGTCACCGGCTTGTTGTAGTCGAGGAAGGTGACGGTCATGTCGAGCGGGCCCTTGTCGGCGTCGCCGCGCATGCGGAACCGCTTGGTGCGGTCGTCGCCGTCGATCCACGCGTCCATCGTGAGGGTGTCGACACCCATCTCCTCGTACGCGGCGAGACTCTTCTCCCGCTGCTCGCGCACGGCCTTGTCCTCGCCCTTGAGCGTGTCGCGGAAGTCGTCGAGGGTGACCGAGCCCGCGTAGTGCGTGGTCTTCGCGCCCCCGACGGTCTCGGTGCCGACCTTGCGCACGTTCTTCGACCCGGTGAGCAAGGTGGACTCGGCCGCCGGGTTCTTGTCCGCCTGGCCACCGAGCCGGTCCGCGCCCATGCCCTTGCCGGCACCGGCGGACGACATGTCGAACTTGATCCAGCTCTTGCCGTCCATCTCCTCGGCCGCCGCGGCGCCGCCGCCGATGTACAGGGCGCCGTCCACCACCCGCATCTCGACCGGACCGTCGGAGTCCGCCGCGCTCGACGTCATCTTCATGCTCATGGCCAGCGGCTTCATCGTCATCGCCGCCTCGCCGTCGACCGTGCCCTCCTCGGGGACCTTGCCGGTGATCCGGTAGCGCAGCGAGGTGATCTCGTCGGTGTTCTTCGCGGCCTTCGCCACCGCCGCGGCGGGCGTCATCTCCGGCGACTCGTCGGCCCCCCGGGAGCAGGCCACCGCTCCCCCGCCGAGAACGAGCGTCGCGAGGACCGCGGTGGTGGCGCCCCGACGTACCGAGGTGTGCGGAACATGCCTCATGGATTCCCCCCAGGAAACTGATGAGCGATTCACAGATTCGATGCGCCATGAACATACCCGAGGGGTCTGCCGGCGGTCCTCGGGGTTTTCCGTCCGCCCGGCCACCGCGGTGCCGGACCGCTTCGGAGCGGCCGTGTCCGCCGCCCCGGGAGGCCGGGCGGCGACGGAGCCGTTCCGGGCCCGCACGAGGGCGCTGCCGGTCCGCCACCGCGGGCCGGCCGGACGGGTCCGGACACGAGGACGGGCCCCGCACCTCGAAAGATGCGGGGCCCGTCTCGAAGACGCGTGCGCGACGCGGTCACCGGGGTGAGCGGAGGGCTCAGACGGCGGCCGGGTCCTCCTCGACGAGGAGGTTGCGGGTGCGGTTGGGGTCGACGGGGACGCCGGGGCCGATCGTCGAGCTGATCGCGGCCTTCTTGATGTAGCGGCCCTTGGCGGCGGACGGCTTCAGACGAAGGATCTCGTCGAGGGCCGCACCGTAGTTCTCCACCAGCTTGGTGTCGTCGAAGGACACCTTGCCGATGATGAAGTGCAGGTTCGAGTGCTTGTCGACGCGGAACTCGATCTTGCCGCCCTTGATGTCGGTGACGGCCTTGGCGACGTCGGGGGTCACGGTGCCGGTCTTGGGGTTCGGCATGAGACCACGGGGACCGAGCACGCGGCCGAGGCGGCCGACCTTGCCCATGAGGTCCGGGGTGGCGACGACGGCGTCGAAGTCCAGACGGCCCTTCGCGACCTCGTCGATCAGTTCGTCGGAGCCGACGATGTCGGCGCCCGCGGCCTCCGCGGCCGCAGCACGGTCACCGGTCGCGAAGACCAGGACCCGGGCGGTCTTGCCGGTGCCGTGCGGCAGGTTCACGGTGCCACGGACCATCTGGTCGGCCTTGCGCGGGTCGACACCCAGGCGGAAGGCGACCTCGACGGTGCCGTCGAACTTGCTCGTGGAGGTCTCCTTGGCGAGACGGACGGCCTCGAGCGGGGCGTACAGCTTCTCCCGGTCGACCTTGGCGTCCGCAGCGCGGAGAGACTTGCTGCGCTTGCTCACTACTGCTCCTGATGTGTTCTGAGGAGTCGTGGTGTGGGCCGAGCAGGCCCTGCCACGTGCGGCCGGAGCCGCGGATTTCCTACGAAGGTGGGTGTCAGCCCTCGACCGTGATGCCCATGGAACGGGCGGTGCCGGCGATGATCTTCGACGCGGCGTCCAGGTCGTTGGCGTTGAGGTCGGGCATCTTGGTCGTGGCGATCTCGCGGACCTGCGCCTCGGTGATCTTGGCGACCTTGGTCTTGTGCGGCTCCCCGGAGCCCTTCTCGACACCCGCGGCCTTGAGGATCATCTTGGCGGCCGGCGGGGTCTTGGTGATGAAGGTGAAGGAGCGGTCCTCGTAGACCGTGATCTCCACCGGGATGACCCAGCCACGCTGCGACTCGGTCGCGGCGTTGTAGGCCTTGCAGAACTCCATGATGTTGACGCCGTGCTGACCGAGCGCGGGGCCGACCGGCGGAGCCGGGTTGGCCGCACCGGCCTGGATCTGGAGCTTGATGAGCCCCGTGACCTTCTTCTTCTTGGGAGGCATTCCGGGTCCTCTTTCGTTTTCGCCTTCCTACGTCCGAGTCGCCCCGGACGGCTGCCTCCAGACGGACCAATGATCCGGATGGAGGCATACCGCACAACGATAACGGGTATCCATGCGCGGCCAAAAACCGAGCAGGTCAGACCGGCTGCGACAGCCCGTCTGACCTGTTCGGAAGACGTACGTCCAGAAGGTGCTAGTTCTTCTGGATCTGGTCGAAGGAGAGCTCGACCGGGGTCTCGCGGCCGAAGATCTCGACGAGGCCCTTGACCTTCTTCGAGTCGGCGTTGATCTCGTTGATCGTGGCCTGGAGCGTGGCGAACGGGCCGTCGGTGACGGTGACGGAGTCGCCGACCTCGAAGTCCAGCACCTGGACCTCGACCTTGCGCTGCGGCGCCGGCTTGCCCTCGGCCTCGGCGGCCTCGCGGGCGGCCTTCTCCTCGGCCTCCGGGGCGAGCATCTTGACGATCTCGTCCAGGGTCAGCGGGTACGGGTCGTAGGCGTTGCCCACGAAGCCGGTGACGCCGGGAGTGTTGCGCACGACGCCCCAGGACTCGTTCGTCAGGTCCATGCGGACCAGGACGTAGCCCGGGAGCTTGTTCTGCTTGATGGTCTTGCGCTCGCCGTTCTTGATCTGCGCGACCTCTTCCTGCGGCACCTCGGCCTGGAAGATGAAGTCCTCGACGTTCAGCGAGACGGCACGCTGTTCGAGGTTGGTCTTCACGCGGTTCTCGTAACCGGCGTACGTGTGGATGACGTACCACTCGCCCGGGAGCGTGCGCAGCTCCTCGCGCAGGGCGGTCACGGGGTCGACGGGCTCGGCCTCTTCCTCGGCCTCGGCGGCCTCGGGGGCGTCGGCATCGGCATCGGCATCGGCCGCTGCGGGCGCGTCCTCGTCCGCGTCGTCCGCGGCGTCCGCACCGGACTCGTCCTCGACGTGCAGGGCCGCGTCCTCGGCGGGCTCGCCGGCGGCGGCATCGGCAGCCTCGAACTCGTCCACGACGTCCGCTCCCTCGACGATCTCGAGCTCGTCGTCAACGGACTCGACCGACTCGGAGGCGCCGTTCAGGTTCGGGTCAGACACGGTGGCTGCTTCTTCCTGGTTACATGGGGGTGGAACACGCGAAAGGGGCGCCGGTGACGGCGCCCTTCGCTCTCGGCTCAGCCGAAGACGTACTTGGCGGCGTGGTTGAGCCCATAGTCAATCACGGTCACCAGGCCGATCATGATGACGACGAAGACAATCACCACGGTGGTGTACGTCGTGAGCTGGTTGCGAGTCGGCCAGACGACCTTGCGGAGCTCCGCGACGATCTGGCGGTAGAAGGTGGCAAGGCGCTTCAGCGGGCCCTTCTTGGCACGCTTACCGCCCTTGCGCGGCTTCTTGGACTCGGGCGCCTCGGCATCAGGCATGTCGATGGAGCCCACGGCGTCCGTCACTCGTCCTCACCTGATTCCGGGTCGTGGCCGTGCCGCGCCCGGTGGAGCCGCACGGCGGTGCATTGCAGTACGTACATGCGCACACATCCTGGCGAAAGGTGTGTGTAGCAGGGCCGGAGGGACTTGAACCCCCAACCGCTGGTTTTGGAGACCAGTGCTCTACCAATTGAGCTACGACCCTTTGATTTCCCCCAACGTACCGCATCCGCCCGGGTGCTCGGTGTGCACCGGATGACTGCGGCCGGTGAAGGCCAACGAGGTGAGAGTGTACGTGCTCCCGAGCCGGGCGTCGAACAGAAAGTGTCCGTCCAGGTCTCCTCCGCTGAAGATCGACTGGTGAGGCGCGTGGATGCGGACGGATGTTCTGGCGCGGTTCACTCTGTGAAACCCGCGTGCCGGGGGCGTTTCCGGTCTGAAACGATGGGTGCCATGAGCGCTGCAACCCCTCCCACCGAGCGCCGGGTCTCCGCCCGAGTCGGCGCGATCTCCGAGTCCGCCACTCTCGCCGTGGACGCCAAGGCCAAGGCCCTCAAGGCCGCCGGACGTCCGGTGATCGGCTTCGGCGCCGGTGAGCCCGACTTCCCGACCCCCGACTACATCGTGCAGGCGGCCGTCGATGCCTGCTCGAACCCCAAGTACCACCGCTACACGCCGGCCGGCGGGCTCCCCGAGCTGAAGGCCGCCATCGCCGCCAAGACCCTGCGCGACTCCGGCTACGAGGTCGAGGCCGCGCAGGTCCTCGTCACCAACGGCGGCAAGCAGGCCATCTACGAGGCGTTCGCCGCGATCCTCGACCCGGGCGACGAGGTCATCGTCCCCGCGCCGTACTGGACGACCTACCCGGAGTCGATCCGCCTTGCCGGCGGTGTCCCGGTGGACGTCGTCGCCGACGAGACCACCGGCTACCGGGTCTCGGTCGAGCAGCTGGAGGCCGCGCGCACCGAGAACACCAAGGTGCTGCTCTTCGTCTCGCCGTCCAACCCGACGGGCGCGGTCTACTCCCGCGAGCAGATCGAGGAGATCGGCCGCTGGGCCGCCGAGAAGGGCCTGTGGGTCCTGACCGACGAGATCTACGAGCACCTGGTCTACGGCGACGCGGAGTTCCACTCCCTGCCCGTGGTGGTGCCCGAGCTGCGCGACAAGTGCATCGTCGTCAACGGCGTCGCCAAGACCTACGCGATGACCGGCTGGCGGGTGGGCTGGGTCATCGGCCCCAAGGACGTCGTCAAGGCCGCGACCAACCTCCAGTCGCACGCCACCTCCAACGTCTCCAACGTGGCCCAGGTCGCCGCGCTCGCCGCCGTCTCCGGCGACCTCGCGGCCGTCGCGACGATGCGCGAGGCCTTCGACCGCCGCCGCAAGACCATCGTGCGGATGCTCAACGAGATCGACGGCGTGCTCTGCCCCGAGCCCGAGGGCGCCTTCTACGCGTACCCCTCGGTGAAGGAGCTGCTCGGCAAGGAGATCCGCGGCAAGCGCCCCGCGGACACCGTCGAGCTGGCCGCCCTGATCCTGGAGGAGGCCGAGGTGGCGGTCGTCCCCGGCGAGGCGTTCGGGACGCCCGGCTACCTGCGGCTCTCCTACGCCCTGGGCGACGAGGACCTCGTCGAGGGCGTCAGCCGCGTCCAGAAGCTGCTCGCCGAGGCGCGGGACTGACCTCCCGCCTCCCCGGACGCCCCCCGCGGCGCCCGTGACGACGAGCTCCACGCGCGTGAGCGGGGGCCGGCCGCCTCGATGCGGCCGGCCCCCGCTCTTTCGTTCGGGCAAGCCCCCGATCAGAGAAAGCGCTACCGGCACGCCGCCCGGGTGCGGCAAGATCCTGGGATGGAGCGTGTACGTGATGTCAGTGAACTGCCGAAGGCCCATCTGCACCTGCACTTCACCGGGTCGATGCGGTCCACGACCCTGCTGGAACTGGCCGACAAGTACGGCGTCCGCCTGCCGGACGCGCTGACCAGCGGGGAGCCCCCGAAACTGCGGGCCACCGACGAGCGCGGCTGGTTCCGCTTCCAGCGCCTCTACGACGCCGCCCGGTCCTGCCTCAGGGAACCCGAGGACATCCGGCGGCTGGTCCGCGAGGCCGCCGAGGAGGACATCAGGGACGGCTCCGGGTGGCTGGAGATCCAGGTCGACCCGACGTCCTACGCCCCCCGGCTCGGCGGTCTGATCCCCGCCCTGGAGGTCATCCTGGACGCGGTGGACTGCGCCGTCCGGGAGACCGGGCTCGGCATGCGCGTCCTGGTGGCCGCCAACCGGATGAAGCACCCGCTGGACGCCCGGACGCTGGCCCGCCTCGCCGTGCGGTACGCCGACCGCGGCATCGTGGGATTCGGACTCTCCAACGACGAACGCCGCGGCATGGCCAGGGACTTCGACCGGGCCTTCGCGATCGCGCGGGACGGCGGTCTGCTGTCCGCGCCGCACGGCGGCGAACTGACCGGCCCCGCCTCCGTCCGGGACTGCCTGGACGACCTGCACGCCTCGCGCATCGGCCACGGCGTGCGGGCCGCCGAGGACCCGCGGCTGCTGAAGCGGCTCGCGGACCGCGGGATCACCTGTGAGGTGTGCCCCGCCTCGAACGTCGCCCTGGGCGTCTACGAGAAGGCCGCCGACGTCCCCTTGAGGACTCTGTTCGAAGCCGGGGTCCCGATGGCCCTCGGAGCCGACGACCCGCTGCTCTTCGGATCACGGCTCGCCGCCCAGTACGAGATCGCCCGGCGCGACCACGCCTTCACCGACGCGGAGCTGGCGGAGCTCGCCCGGCAGTCGATCCGCGGCTCGGCCGCGCCGGAGGACGTGCGCGCGAAGCTGCTCGCGGGCGTCGACGACTGGCTGGCCGCCTGAGCGCACCCCCCGAGCCGGTGCGCGGGCCCGGGCCCGCGGCCCTACCGGGCGGCGACCGCGCGGACCACCATCGGGAGCGCGGACTCGTCGAACAGCGCGCTCCGCAGCGGCTCGACGAGGAGCTTTCCGTCCACGGCGAACGCGGGCGTGCCGTCCGCGCCGTCCGCCTCGTAGGCCCGCTCCGAGTCGGCCACGAAGCGGCCGTACCGCATCGTCCGCACGGACGCGTCGAACTCCTCGCCGCGCAGACCGGGGACCTTGGAGGCCATCCGCAGCAGGAAGGCGTCGGTGTACCCGTCGACGCTCTCCTCGGGCTGGTGGGCGAAGAGGACGTCGTGGTACTCGACGAACCGGTCCTGCTCCAGGGCGGCCCGCAGGGCGTTGGCGGCGCGCCGCGAGCCCTTGCCGCCCAGCCGGTCGTCCAGGAACGACGCGAGGGTGTACTCGGTGCGCACCTCTCCCGACAGGGTCATGTCGCGCAGGGCGCCGCCGCCGCCCCGCTCCTCGAAGTCCTCGCAGACCGGGCAGCGCATGTCCTCGTAGACGTGCACCACGGTGTCCGCGTCGGCCGCGCCGACCATCACGGTCGTACCGTCCTCGGCCAGCCGCTCGGGCAGCTCCGCGGAGTTCGCGAAGGCCTTGGCCGGCTCGCTCCCGTGCTCCCCCGCGTCCGCCGGGGCGTGCCGGCTGCCGCACCCCGTCGCCAGAACGCCCACCAGCACCGTCACGACCGCCGGCACCACCGTGCGCCGGATTCCACCACGCTTCATCGTTGTGTCCCCTCCCCTGGGCCGAGAGGACTCTATGAGACGGCTGTGGGCGCGGCGCGGGTGGGTCAGAGGGTGACGCCGACCGTGACCGGCTCGTTGACCAGCGTGATCCCGAAGGCGTCACGCACCCCGGCGACGACCTCGCGGGCCAGCGCCAGAAGATCCTCGGTGGTGGCCTCGCCCCGGTTGGTGAGGGCCAGCGTGTGCTTGGTGGAGATGCGGGCCGGGCCGGTGCCGTAGCCCTTGGTGAAGCCCGACTTGTCGATCAGCCAGGCCGCCGACGTCTTGGTGTGGCCCGCGCCGGCGGGGTACGCGGGCGGTGCGGCGTCGGCGCCGAGCCGCTCCTTCACGCGCGCGTGGAACGCGGCGAACGCCTCGTCGGTGAGGATCGGGTTGGTGAAGAAGGACCCCGCCGACCAGGTGTCGTGGTCGTCCGGGTCGAGCACCATGCCCTTGCCGGCGCGCAGTTTCAGCACGGTCTCGCGGGCGTCGGCGAGGGGGACCCGGTCGCCGGGCTCCACGCCGAGCGTGCGGGCGGTCTCCGCGTACTTGACCGGCGCCGACAGGCCCTGGGCGTCCTCCAGCTCGAAGCGGACGCGCAGCACCACATGGCGGTCGGGCTCGGCCTTGAAGCGGCTGTGGCGGTAGGAGAAGGCGCACTCGGCGTTGGTCAGCGTGACCGTCTCGCCCGTGTGCCGGTCGTAGGCGATCACCTCGCTGATCGTCGACGACACCTCCTGCCCGTAGGCGCCCACGTTCTGGATCGGCGTGGCGCCCGCGGAGCCGGGGATGCCGGCGAGGCACTCGATCCCGGCGAGCCCGGCCTCGACGGTGCGGGCGACCGCGTCGGTCCACACCTCGCCCGCGGCCAGCTCCAGCGTCGTGCCGTCGAGCTCGAACCCCTGGGTGGCGATGCGCAGCGCCGTGCCGGCGAAGCCTCCGTCACCGATGACCAGGTTCGATCCTCCGCCGATCAGCAGCAGCGGCGTACCGGCGGCGTCGGCGGCGCGCACGGCGGCGACGACCTCGGCGTCCGTGGTGGCGGTGACCAGCCGGGCGGCCGGGCCGCCGAGCCGGAAGGTGGTCAGCGGGGCGAGCGGGGCATCGTGGAGTTCCAGCACGGGCCAAGACTACGAGAAGGGGCGCGGGCCCCCGGCCACCGGTCCGCGCCGTGTGCCGGGCGCACCCCGCCCGACCGGCGCGGGACCGCCCCGCCGGTCGGGCGGGGCGGTCCCGGACACGGGCCGGGGTTCCCGGCGGTCGCGGTGGCCGGTCAGCGGGAGGCCGCCTCCAGGGGGCCGGTCTCCCGGCGGCCGGTTTCCGTCTCCCCGACCGGGCCGGTCGCGGCGTCGGTCCCGCCGGCCACGGCCGGCGCGACGCGCTCGGCGCGCGGTGCCCGCGGAATGGCCAGCGTGGCGAGCCCGGCGAGAGCGACCGTCGCGGCGCCGACCACCAGGGCGGGCCGCAGTCCGTCGATGAAGCTCTGCGCCGTCGCGTAGCCGCCCTGCGCCGAGAAGATCGAGGACATGACCGCGATGCCGAGCGCTCCGCCCACCTCGCGCAGCGCGTTGTTCGCGCCGGAGGCGATGCCCTGCTCCTGCGGCCGCACGCTGGACATGACCAGGTTGGACGCGGGAGCGAAGTAGAGGGACATCCCGACACCGCTGATGATCAGTGCGGGCAGCTGCGTGCCGTACGAGGCGTCGGCGGCGACCACGACGGCGTAGTAGGCGAGTCCGGCGGCCTGGAGGAACAGCCCCGTCGCCACGACGGGGCGTCCGCCGATCCGGTCGGAGAGGTAGCCGGCGATCGGCGCGACGAGCATCGGCATGCCGGTCCAGGGCAGCATCCGCAGGCCCGCCTCGGTCGGCGAGTAGCCGAGCACGCCCTGCATGTACTGGCTGAGCAGGAAGATCGAGCCGAACATGCCGAGGAACATCAGCAGGCTGGCCGCGTTGATCCCGGCGAAGGCGCGGGACCGGAAGAGCCGCATGGGCAGCATCGCGTTCCTGGCCCGGCTCCCGTGCAGCACGAACCCGGCGAGCAGCGCGCCGCCCGCGAACAGCGAGGTCAGCACGACAGGGGTGGTCCAACCCTCGGCGGGTCCGCGGACCAGACCGTAGACGATGCCGAAGAGGCCGCCGCTGGCCAGCAGGGTGCCGGGGACGTCCAGCGGGTTGCCGTTGCCGAACGACTCGGCCAGGCGCAGCCGGGCGAGCGGCAGGACGGCGAGTCCCAGCGGGACGTTCAGCCAGAAGATCCAGTGCCAGGAGACGTGCTCGGTGAGGCTTCCGCCGATGAGGGGTCCGGAGGCGACGGCGAGGCCGTTGACGGCACCCCAGATGCCGTACGCCATGCCGCGCCGGGCGACCGGGACGGCGGCGGTCAGCAGGGTCAGCGTCAACGGCATCATGATCGCCGCTCCGACGCCCTGGACGGCGCGGGCCGCGATGAGCGAGCCGATGCCCGGCGCCATGGCCGCGGCGGCGGAGGCGCCGGTGAAGACGCTCAGGCCCACGAGGAAGAGCCGGCGGCGGCCGAAGCGGTCGCCGAGGGCCGCGCCGAACATCAGCAGGACGGCGAAGGTGAGCGTGTAGGCGCTCACGGTCCATTCGAGGTCGTCCAGCGCTCCCCCGAGGTCCTCGCGGATGGAGGGCAGGGCGGTGGTGACGACGAGGTTGTCCAGGGCCGCCATGAATCCGGCGACGCTGGTGATGACGAGGGCCCAGCCGGCGCCCCCGCGCCGGCCGGCCGGCGCGTCGGCCGGCCGCGTTCCGGGTGCCTGGTCCGCGCCGGGCGCCGACGGTCCGGCCGGTTCGCCGGGGCCGTTGTGGTGTGTCCGTGCCGTCCGCTGTGACATCGCTCCCCCAGAGGGTGCCGTGATCAATGGTTAGTTATTGCTGACTAACTTTTGAGGGCAGAGAAAAGCACGGAACTCCCCTTCCGCCGCCCTACTTCTCCAGCCGGCCCGTGGTCCGCGCCGAGGGGTACAGCCCTTCCCAGACCCGGTGCTCGGGCGGGAAGCCCATCGACACCAGGCAGTTGATGAGCATCCCGTACGCCATGAAGTTCGCCGTGCCGTCGACCTGCCCGCCGAGCGGCACGTGGACCGTGTCCCAGAGCCGCATCCAGCCGGCCCGCACCGCTTCGCCGAACTCGGGGTCGCCGGCCTCCTCGGCCGCCGCCACGGCGACGTACATCTGCATCTGCATGAGCAGCAGTTCCGGATGCTCCGCGATGAGCTTCACGTAGGCGTTCGCCATGGAGTGCAGGACCTCCTCGCCCTCCAGCCCCTCGGACGCCTCCTCGAAGGTCCTGCGCGTGAGGTCCATGCAGTGCGCGGAGGCCGCGAGGAAGATCGCCTTCTTGCCGGGGAAGAGCCGGAAGAGATACGGCTGCGAGACGCCCACCCGCTTGGCGATCGCCTCGGTGGACGTCCCGAAGTAGCCGCCGCGGGCGAACTCGCTCATCGCCGCGCGGACGACGCTCTCGCGCCTCTCCTCTGCGCTCATCCTGACCATGGAAGTAAGTTAGTGCTCAATCACTAACTACGTCAAGGGGCGCACGGGGCTGTGTTGGTCGTCCCGCCTCGCCCCACCCGACCCCTCGCCCTGGCGGGGCGCCCGGGGTGAGGGGCGTCGCGCCTCACCCTGCCCCGCTCTACCCGCCCCACCTCGCCCCGGCGGGGCCCCAGGGGCGACGGGCGTCGCGCAGCGTGGGGAGAGCGGCGGAGGGACGGCGGCGCGTGCGGGGCGCGGAAGGGCGAGGAAAGGCGGGGAGAGGCGAGGAAAGGGACGCGAGCAGGGACGGGCGACGGGGTGCGGCGGCAGAGCGGAGGTGAGGCGAAGCGTAAGGGGCGACCGCCAACTGCGGTCGCCCCTTACACACCGCCTTCCGGCCGCGCTCGCCTTCCCTGGCACCCGGGCCGGCCGGGGCGACGGACGGGTCCGTGACGCCGGTTCGACGGGCACCCGGGGCCGGACGCGGCTCAGGCGAGTCGGACGACCGCCCGCGACATGCCGAGCACCTTCTGCCCCGCGCTCGTCGCCGTGAGGTCGACGCGCACGGTGTTGTCGTCGAGCTTGGCGCCGACCTTGGCGCCGACCTCGATGGTCGCGCCCTTGTCGTCGTTCGGGACGACGACCGGCTTGGTGAAGCGGACCCCGTACTCCAGGACCGCGCCCGGGTCGCCGACCCAGTCGGTGACGACGCGGACCGCCTCGGCCATGGTGAACATGCCGTGCGCGATGACGTCGGGCAGACCCACCTCGACCGCGAACTTCTCGTTCCAGTGGATCGGGTTGAAGTCCCCGGAGGCGCCCGCGTACCGGACGAGCGTGGCACGCGTCACGGAGAACGTGCGGGCCGGCAGCTCGGTGCCGACCTCGACGTCCGCGTAAGAGACCTTCGCCGCCATGTCAGCCCTCCTCCACCGCACGCGCCACGAGCTTCGTGACCGCCGTCACGACGTGCTCGCCCGCCTCGTCGTGAACCTCGCCACGAATGTCCAGAATGTCGTTGCCCGCGAGGGACTTGATCGACTCGATCGTCGAGGTGACCGTGAGCCGGTCGCCGGCGCGCACGGGACGGGTGTAGGCGAACTTCTGGTCGCCGTGCACCACCCTGCTGTAGTCGAGGCCCAGTTGCGGGTCCTGGACGACCTGGCCGGCGGCCTTGAACGTGATGGCGAACACGAAGGTCGGCGGCGCGATCACGTCGGGGTGCCCGAGCGCCCGCGCGGCCTCGGGGTCCGTGTACGCGGGGTTGTCGTCCCCCACGGCCTCCGCGAACTCGCGGATCTTCTCCCGGCCGACCTCGTAGGGGTCGGTGGGCGGGTAGGACCGCCCCACGAAGGACTGGTCGAGCGCCATCGGCTCGGCACCTCCTGGTTGTCTTCGCTCTCTGACACCGGTGTCCACCGCGGACGCCGGGAAGCCCGGCCGCCGCGGACCCGGACGCCCGGGTCCGTGCCGGACACGGCTGCAACAACGACGCGAGGCCGCCCCCCGCGAAGGGGACGGCCTCGTGTACGAGCCTGAGTTATCGCGTTTCGCGGTGCGCGGTGTGCGCGTTGCAACGCGGGCAGTGCTTCTTCATCTCCAGTCGGTCCGGGTTGTTACGCCGGTTCTTCTTGGTGATGTAGTTCCGCTCCTTGCACTCCACGCAGGCCAGCGTGATCTTCGGGCGGACGTCGGTGGCAGCCACAGGAGTGCTCCTTGACGAACGGATGGGACATTAATGCACAGAAGAGTAGCCGATCGAAGGACCGACCCCACAATCGGCTACTGTCAGTAGCGGTGACCGGACTTGAACCGGTGACACAGCGATTATGAGCCGCTTGCTCTACCGACTGAGCTACACCGCTTTGATGCGATCGGGCCCCGCCTCACGGCGGGAACCTCACACACCAGAGCCCCAAAACGGAATCGAACCGTTGACCTTCTCCTTACCATGGAGACGCTCTGCCGACTGAGCTATTGGGGCGAGCGATGAAGACATTACACGGTCGCCCGCCGATCGCCCAAATCCGTTTCGCGGCACCCGCCCCGGCCTGTTCCCCCCTCCCGTCCCGTTCCGTCCCGCGCCGCCGATCCGGCTCGTCCGCCCCGCCCGCCCGGTGGTTCACGCCACTTCCCGGACACCCCGCACAGCACCTCCGTCACAGGCGGTGAACAGCACCCGCCCGCCCCGCAGGGGCTCCCCCACCGGGCCCGGCGGCCGGGTACGCGGCCCACTGTCACGCCCCGCCACCGCCGTCACGCCCCGCCCCGGCCTCCCGGCCGGTCCCGTCTCCCGCGCCGGTACAGCGCCGGAGAGAGCGGCTCCGTCCGGGTCCGGCACGGCCGCCCCCGGCGCCGCGGCCTGAGCAGTCCGCGGGGACCGGAGCGGTCCACAGGCTCCCGACGCTCGCCGCGGTGCGGTGCGGTGCCGTGCGGTGCGGTGCCCTGCCCTGCCGTGCGGTGCCGTGCGGTGCCCTGCCGTAGCGCCCGCGTCCGGCCGGTACGCGGGCGAACTCCGCCCAGCACGGCACCGCACGGGACTCCGCGGGCCGCGGGCGACCAGGGACGAACGGTCGCCTCGCGCCGCGTCACCACGCGGCCGTGCTCTGCTCACCCGCTGTCCGGCAGACCTGCCCGGTCACCGCTCACCTGCCCGGTCACCACGCTGCCCCGACGGACCACACCGGTACGACTATTGCGCTCCTCCCGGCCGTTGCCGGGTCGCCGCCCTAGGCTCGACTCACGCTGCGTGATCTTGTGTCCCGGCTTTCCGCAGCCGTCCCTCCAGCAGCCGCCCCCGAGCCCAGGAGTGCGATGCCCGACCGACAGCAGCAGCCGCCCCCCTCCTCGTCGGGACAGACCGACACGGCCGCGCTCCTGCTGTGCGGGGCGCACCTCACCGACGGCCGGTCCGTGGACGTACGGCTCGGCGGCGGGCGCATCGAGGCGGTGGGGACCGCCGGAAGCCTCGCGGGTGCCTCCAGGGGCCGCGCGGCGAGGGTGGATCTGGAGGGCTACCTCCTGCTGCCCGCGCCCGCGGAGGCCCACGCGCACAGCGACACCGCGCTGACCGCCGACGGGGGCGGGCCGCTCGCCTACGACGACCGGGAGATCCAGCGCCGGGCGACCGAGGCGGCTCTGCTGCAACTCGGCCACGGGGCGACGGCGTTGCGCTCCCACGTGCGCGTCGGAGACGCCCAGGGACTCGACGCGCTGGCCGCCGTGCTCCAGGTACGGCGGTCGCTGCGCGGGCTGGCCGAACTGGCGACGGTGGCGATGCCGCGGGTGCTGACCGGCGCGGCCGGGGCCGACGGCCTGGCCATGCTGCGGGACGCCCTGAAGATGGGCGCCTCCGTGGTGGGAGGCTGCCCGGACGCCGACCCCGACCCCGCGGGCTTCGTGGAGGCGGCCCTGGAACTGGCCTCCGAACACGGCTGCCCGGTCGACCTGCACACGGACGCCGCCGACCCCGCCCGCCTCGCCCGGCTCGCGGCGATGGCGGCCGGGCTGCGGCCGGGCGTGACGCTCGGGCCCTGCGGTGGGCTCGGCGGGCTGCCGGCCGAGGTGGCCGCCCGCGCCGCCGACCAACTCGCCGCGGCCGACGTGACGGTGGTGTGCCTGCCGCAGGGCGGCTGCGGCTCGGCGGACCGCCGCGACACCGCTCCGGTGCGGCTGCTGCGGTCGGCCGGAGTACGCGTCGCGGCGGGCAGCGGCGCCCTGCGGGACGTGTCCAACCCGGTGGGCCGCGGCGACCCCCTGGAGGCCGCCTACCTGCTCGCCTCCCGCTACGGCCTGCGCCCCGAGGACGCCTACGCGGCGGTGAGCCGTGCGGCGCGAGCCGCCCTCGGTCTGCCCGAGGTGCGCGTGGAGGCGGGATTCCCGGCCGAGTTGCTGGCCGTGCGCGGGGACCGGCTCGACGGGGTGCTGTCCCTCGCGTACAGCCGGATCGTGGTGCACCGGGGGCGTGTGGTGGCGCGGACCAGCGCGGTGCGCGAGTACTGCAACTCGGCCACCGCGTCCGGCCTGGACCTGCCGAGACAAGGGCGGGGCGAGCCCTCGTAGCGACGAGCCGTCGCCGAGAGGGCGCGGACCCGCCGCGGTCCTCGCCGGACCGGCCTCGGCGGAACCGGCCCTCGGCGACGGGCGGTTCCGGCAAGGAGCGGCCGCCGGGAGGCGAGGAGGGGCGGAGTCGGCGGGGTCTCCCACGAGCCGTCCTCGGAGAGCTGTCTTCGGAGCGGGCGCCGCGGTGGGAGGCGCCGTCCGGCAGGAGGGGCCTGTCAGGAGGGCTGCGCGGGGCGTGCCTCGCGTACGGCCCCTCAGAAGTCGCCGTCGTCCCCGATGCCGCCCGTGGGACCGCGGTCGGGGAGCAGGCTGCCGCCCAGCGCTCCCGGGCCGGCGCCGAGCATCGCGCCCGGCGGGAGTTCCGTCGCTCCCTTCGGCGCGCGGACGTCACGGGCCTCGGTGAACGCGACGACGAGCGGGAGTTCACCGGCCGCGGGCTTCCCGGTGAGGGGGGCGAGGTCGACGCGCAGCCGCCGGAGATCGCCGTCGCGCAGGGTGAAGTCGACGGAGATCTTCTTGTCCGGGGCGTCGCGGAGGTCCCTGGCGGTGGGCAGTTCCATCCCGCCCGGCAGGTCGTCCTGAAACGGCCGGAGCCGAGTGACGATGCCGGTGACCAGGTCACGGACGTTGCCCGTCGCCACGACGTGCTCGACGCCCTCGGAGCCGTCCCCGGTACGGAAGGTGACCCGGCGACCGACGACCGCGCCGACCGCGTCCAGGATCTTCCGCTGCGTCCGGGCGTCGGGTCCGCCGGCCCCCGGGGCGCCTCCCGCGGACTTCCGCGCCTTCCCCAGGGCCTTGGTGTTCATCTTCACCCAGTGGCCCTCGGCGACCTCCTTCATCGCCTCCCGGCCCGGCGGGATGTCGTCCGGCGAGGGCACGGGGAAACCCATCGCGCTGCCGAGGGCCGCGGGGTCCGTACGGTAGTACGTGAAGTCGCCGACGACGCGGTACTCGGCCAGCACGCCGTCGGCCACCGATATCTTGAGCCGCGAGCCGAGGAAGTCCTTCTCCTGCGAATCCGCGAGCGGCTTGCGCGAGCGGATCGACACGTCGACGTGCAGGGTGCTCAACGCCCGGGCCATCGACGGCGGAACGGCTTCAGCCGGATCGCCGCCGCCACTCAGGTCGCGGATCGTCCGGGCGTCCGCGTCCAGGTCCAACCGGAAGGCGAGGGACTTCTGTTCGCCGATCCGTTCGACGGCACGGTCCACCTTCTGACCTGCCGTGAGGTTCTCGACGGTGCCACAGGCGGACGCCGCGGCGAGCACGGCGACGGTGCACCCGGCCGCGGTGAGGGTCGTGCGTAGGGCGGTGATGACGGTCTCCTCCGCGACGCCGCGGCTGCCGCCCGGCGTCCCTTGTCTCGCATGTCACTCGTTCTCGGACCACGGCGGAGCCGACGCGGACGGAACCGGCCCGACGACGGCACCGGGCCGACGACGGCCGTCCGGCCTCGGCCGCGGCGGCTTCCGGAGCCGCGCGGGAGCCTTGGGCGCCGCCTGGCACCCCAGGGCGCCGCGGCCACCGGCGCTCCCCCGCCCACGCCCTGCGCACAGCGCATCCACCGTGATCACCCATGTGACGCACGAGTCGTCCACAGGGTTGTGCGGCGAACGGGTCCCTCCGGGCGTACGGTCGAAGGCATGCGCATTGTCATCGCTGGAGGTCATGGTCAGATCGCGCTGCGCCTGGAGCGGCTGCTCTCCGCGCGCGGAGAGCAGGTCGTGGGGCTCATCCGCCGCGCGGAGCAGGGCGACGACCTGCGCGCGGCCGGAGCCGAGCCGGCCGTGTGCGATCTGGAGTCGGCGTCGGTGGAGGAAGTGGCGGCCCTGCTGAGCGGGGCGGACGCGGCGGTCTTCGCCGCGGGCGCGGGCCCGGGCAGCGGCGCGGACCGCAAGGTGACCGTGGACAAGGGCGCGGCGATCCTGTTCGCCGACGCGGCACGGCAGGCGGGCGTACGACGTCACGTGGTCGTCTCGTCGATGGGCGCGGACCCGGACCACGCGGGCGACGAGATCTTCGACGCGTATCTGCGCGCCAAGGGCGAGGCCGACGCGTATATCCGCGGCCTCACGGGCTTGGACTGGACGATCCTGCGCCCCGGCAGCCTCATCGACGACGCCGGCACCGGACTCGTGCGGCTGGAGGCGTCCACCGGGCGCGGCATGATCCCCCGCGACGACGTGGCCGCGATCCTCGCGGAGCTGGTGGAATCAACGGCGACGTCGGGTCTGACCCTGGAGGCGATCGGCGGCTCGACCCCGATCTCGGTCGCGGTGAAGTCGGTGGCCGGCAACTGATCCGTCGCCCGTCCGCGGGCCGGGCGGGCCGGCCGTGGACGGGCCGGCCGCGCACGGTCGGGCCCTGGCCCGGCCACAGACGGTCACGCCGCGGCTCGGCCGCGGACGGTCCGTGCCTGCGCGGTCCGGCCGGGGTCGGGCGGCACCGTCGGCGCCTGCGGCGGCACCCCCGCAATCCCAAAGCGGCCGGCACCACACCGCCACGGAGTGCCGCAACGCGCGACAGCCCGACACGGCCACCGGGTCGGGCGCAGGGGACCGGCGCAGCAGGGCGGTACACGGTCGAGGCGGCGGCGCGGTGCGCGGTCGACACGGTCGGACGCCGAGGGGCCGACACGGTCGGACGGCGTCGGGGCACACTGATGCCATGTCATCGCGTCGCAGACACTGCCCCGAGTGCCGCCGGGAGATCGCCGTCGTCGCGGGCCGCTTCGCTCGGCACGATCCTCCGGGCGTCCGGGAGAGCGGGGAGATGATCTCGTGTCCCGGCTCGCGTCGCCCCGCCCAACTGGGCGCGGCCCAGCCGACCCTGGACGGCTACGCGGTCCCGGATTTCCCGGGCCAGCTCTCCCTCTTCTGACCCGCCGCGCCGACCGGCCCGACCCGGCCCCGGTGGCAGACGCGGATGGCGAAGCGATCCCCCGCCCGCGGCCTGCGCACTCCGGACCACCTCAACGAAGAAACCCCCTCCGCTCTACGTTTCCGCAGATCGGAGGGGGTTCACCTTCATGTGGCGGCGCCAGGATTCGAACCTGGGAAGGCTGAGCCGGCAGATTTACAGTCTGCTCCCTTTGGCCGCTCGGGCACACCGCCGGGGTTGCTGCCTGAACTCCGCCTTCCGGCGGCGCTCCGTGGCAACGACGTAAACGATACCTGATGCCCGGGGGTGCTCCGCCACCCGATTGATCGAGCCGGGGAGGGAGGGGGATGGCTAGGCTTATGCGGATGCGGCCGGGGCCTGTGCCGGGCTCGACGGCCGCCCCCACGCACCCCGATACAAGGAGCCACAGGACATGGCCGACTCCAGTTTCGACATCGTCTCGAAGGTCGAGCGGCAGGAGGTCGACAACGCCCTCAACCAGGCCGCCAAGGAGATCTCGCAGCGCTACGACTTCAAGAACGTCGGCGCCTCCATCTCCTGGTCCGGCGAGAAGATCCTCATGGAGGCGAACTCCGAGGAGCGCGTGAAGGCGATCCTCGACGTGTTCGAGACCAAGCTGATCAAGCGCGGTATCTCCCTGAAGTCGCTGGACGCCGGTGAGCCGCAGCTCTCCGGCAAGGAGTACAAGATCTTCGCGTCCATCGAGGAGGGCATCTCCCAGGACAACGCGAAGAAGGTGGCGAAGATCATTCGCGACGAGGGCCCCAAGGGCGTGAAGGCCCAGGTTCAGGGGGACGAGCTGCGGGTCAGCTCGAAGTCCCGTGACGACCTGCAGGCCGTCCAGGCGCTCCTCAAGGGCAAGGACTTCGACTTCGCGCTGCAGTTCGTGAACTACCGGTAGGACGGACGGGGCGGCGGCCCCGCCCCGCGCACTCCGGCGGGCCCCACCCGGTCGCCCGGCAGACCGGCGAGGACCTGCGGTCGGGCGGCCGGTCGACCGGCGAAGACCCCGGTCGGATGACCGGCCGGCAGACCGGCGAAGGCCGGCGGTCGGACGGCCGGACGGCTCGAGAGGGCCTGCGGTTGCACCGCCATCGGGCCCGTGAGGGCCAGCGGTCGGGCGGCAGGCGGACCGACGAAGGCCGCCCCCGGCCCGGTGACCGGCCGGGCTCGTGAGGGCCCTGCGGTCGCGCGGCAGGTGGACGCGCCCGGTGGACCGGGGCGCGTCGGCCGTCGGTGCCGAGGTGACAACGAGGAGGGGGGGGCCCCCGGGGGGCCCCCCCCTCCTCGCATGCCGGTCCGCGGCCCGCGCCGATCCGCGACGCGTGCTCAGTCGCGTGAGTCGCCGAACAGGACGCGATAGATGATCAGCAGCACGAGCGAACCGCCGATGGCGGCGGCCCAGGTGGCGCCGTCGTAGAAGTGCTTGCTGATGGGGTGGTCCAGCCAGCGGGCCGATATCCAGCCTCCGATGAACGCGCCCGCGACCCCGATGAGGGTCGTGCCGACGAAGCCTCCGGGGTCCCGCCCCGGAAGCAGAAGCTTGGCGATGGCGCCTGCCAGCAGCCCCAGAATGATCCAGCTGATGATGCCCATGCTCTGAACCTGCCCTTCCCTGCCGCGGCCACGCTGTCCCGGACCTGTGAATCCGGCCCGGCGTGACGCGCCGTCCTGTGCGTCCGCGCCGTCGGGACGCCTGCCGTCCCGACCGGCCCGGCGCCGTGTCGATGCCGTGTCGATGAACAAGACGTGGCCGTGGCTCCGGACGGTTGCACCGATCAGTAGGGTGCGGCGCATGCCTCAGTCGACAGCCGCGCTGCGCCGGACCCTCGGCACGCCGGACGCCGTGGTCGTCGGACTCGGTTCGATGATCGGCGCGGGCGTCTTCGCCGCGCTCGCCCCGGCGGCACGAGCGGCCGGCCCCGCGCTGCTGACCGCACTGGCGCTCGCCGCCGTCGTCGCCTACTGCAACGCCATGTCCTCGGCCCGGCTCGCCGCCCGCTATCCGGCCTCGGGCGGCACCTACGTCTACGGCCGTGAGCGGCTGGGCGCCTTCTGGGGCCATCTGGCGGGCTGGGCGTTCGTCGTCGGCAAGACGGCCTCCTGCGCCGCCATGGCGCTGACGGTGGGTGCCTACGTCTGGCCGGCGCAGGCGCACGCGGTGGGGGTCGCGGCCGTGGTGGCACTGACCGCGCTGAACTACGGCGGCCTGCAGAAGTCCGCCTGGCTGACCCGGGCGATCGTGGCGGTCGTCCTGGCGGTCCTCGCTTCCGTGGTGGTCGGCTGCCTGCTCTCGGACGCGTCCGACACCGAACGGCTGGGCGTCGGGGCCCCGTCCGGCGCGGCAGGGGTCCTCCAAGCGGCCGGCCTGCTGTTCTTCGCGTTCGCCGGATACGCCCGGATCGCGACGCTCGGCGAGGAGGTGCGCGCCCCGGAGCGCACCATTCCACGCGCGATCCCGCTGGCTCTCGGCATCACCCTCCTGGTGTACGCGGCGGTCTCGGTGGCCGTCCTTTCCGTGCTCGGGCCGGAGGGGCTCGCGCGTGCGTCCGCGCCGCTCGTCGACGCCGTCGAGGCGGCGGGCCTGCCCGGCCTCGTGCCGGTCGTGCGGACCGGGGCCGCGACGGCCGCCCTCGGTTCTCTCCTGGCCCTGATCCTGGGCGTCTCGCGGACGACCCTGGCCATGGCACGCGACCGTCACCTGCCCGGCGCCCTGGCCGCCGTGCACCCGCGCTTCCAGGTCCCGCACCGCGCGGAGCTGGCCGTGGGGGCGGTCGTCGCCACCCTCGCCGCGACGGTCGACGTCCGGGGTGCGATCGGCTTCTCCTCCTTCGGCGTCCTGGTCTACTACGCGATCGCCAACGCGTCGGCGTGGACGCTCGGTTCGGCTCCCCTTGCGCGAGCGGTGCCGGTGCTGGGTCTGCTCGGCTGCCTGACGCTGGCGTTCACCCTTCCCGCGGTGTCGGTGGGCGTGGGCGCCGGGGTCCTGGCGGTCGGGGCGGCCGCCTACGGCGTACGCCGGTGGAGGGCCGCACGCTGACCCGCCCGCGGAGCGCGCGAGGGGCGGGGCGGTGGTCCGGCGAGGCGCGGCCGGGTCAGGGCGTCCCGGGGTCCTCCGTACGGCGGGCGAAGTCCGGCCAGGGCGGCAGGTCCGCGTCGTCGTTGGACTCCTCGTACCAGCCCGCTCCGTCGAGCCAGGTCTTCAGCCAGGTCGCGAGGTCGGGTGCGTCCACGTACCAGGCGTGTTCGGCCGTGTCGGCGTTCGGCTCGTAGAGCAGAACCCTGCCGTCCGGGTCCCGGCAGTCCACGCACGCGTACATCCCGCAGCCCCAGTGGGATATCGGCAGGACGCCCTCGGGCCACGGCCACTCCGGGTCCCTGCGACCGCTCTCCCGACCGGCCAGATAGTGCGGGACGACCGCCGGCTCGCCCGAGGGCGCGCCCTCCAGGAGCGGCAGCAGGCCGTACTCCGGGCCGAACCCGCCGTCCCCTATGCGCAGATAGAGCGAGGCGAGCAGTGCGGGCAGCGGAAAGCCCAGAACGGCTTCGGCGCGGGCGATCTCGCTCGCGTCCACGGGGGCGGGGAGCGCGGGCCACCCCCAGGGGCGGGAGGCGCGCGCCCGCGTGGCGACCCGTTCCAGCAACTGCTCGGTCTCGGTCATGGGTTCATCATGCAGCGCGCCACCGACCATCGGGCGGCCTGTGGAAAACCCTCGGCCCGGACGCGGCGCCCCCGCCCGGCCGGGCCGTCAGCGCGTCGCGAAGGGCTCGTCCGTGCGCACGATTTCCCGACCCAGCGGGAACAGGGAGACCGGGATCAGCTTGAAGTTGGCGATGCCGAACGGGATGCCGATGATCGTGAGGCACATGGCGATGCCCGTCACGATGTGGGTCAGGGCGAGCCACCAGCCCGCGAGGACCAGCCACAGGACGTTGCCCACGCAGGACGGCGTCCCCGCGTCGTGGCGCTCCACCGTGGTGTAGCCGAAGGGCCACAGGGCGTAGACGCCGATCCGGAACGCGGCGATGCCGAACGGGATGCCGATAATGGTGATGCAGAGGATGAGCCCCGCGGCCAGGTATCCGAGGAACAGCCAGAAGCCGCTCAGAATGAGCCAAATGACGTTCAGAATTGTCTTCACTGGTGCCGACCTGCCATCTGCTCGAGCCGGGCGATGCGCTCCGCCATCGGCGGATGCGTGGAGAACATCTTGGACATTCCCTGTCCCGGACGGAATGGGTTCGCGATCATCATGTGGCTCGCCGTCTCGATGCGCGGCTCGGGGGGCAGCGGCAGCTGCTTGGTGCCCGCGTCGAGCTTGCGCAGCGCGCTCGCGAGGGCGAGCGGGTCACCGGTGAGCTGGGCACCGGACGCGTCCGCCTCGTACTCCCTGGAGCGGCTGATCGCGAGTTGGATGAGGGAGGCGGCGAGCGGGCCCAGGATCATGATCAGCAGCAGGCCGAGGATGCCGGGGCCGTCGTCGTCGTTGGATCGGCCGATCGGGATCAGCCAGGCGAAGTTGACCAGGAACATGATCACGGAGGCGAGCGCTCCGGCCACGGACGAGATCAGGATGTCGCGGTTGTAGACGTGGCTGAGCTCGTGGCCGATGACACCGCGCAGCTCTCGCTCGTCCAGGATGCGCAGGATGCCCTCGGTGCAGCACACGGCGGCGTTGCGCGGGTTGCGGCCCGTCGCGAACGCGTTCGGCGCCTCGGTCGGCGAGATGTACAGGCGCGGCATGGGCTGCCGGGCCTGCGTGGAGAGGTCGCGGACCATGCGGTACAGGGCGGGGGCCTCGAACTCGCTCACCGGGCGGGCGCGCATCGCGCGCAGCGCCAGCTTGTCGCTGTTCCAGTAGGCGTAGGCGTTCGTCCCGAGTGCGATGACCAGGGCGACGATCAGGCCGGTGCGCCCGAAGAAGCTGCCGATGACGATGATGAGTGCGGACAGTCCGCCGAGGAGTACGGCGGTCCTGAGCCCGTTGTGCCGGCGGTGCACGGTACGCCCTCCAAGCGGTGCGGCAGGGGAACCCTGTGCCTGCTGATGCTCTGCTTCCACTCTTCAGTGGAACCTCCCGCACTGGTCAACGCCAGACGGGAGCCTCGGGTTCCCTGGTGCCCGCGAGCCCGCGGGTGAGCCGTCCGGGTGATCGGTACGCCATCGGTACGCCGCCTCACGCGCGCGTGGAGCCCCGTTCCCAGCGCGGCCCGCTGCGCCGGCCGGGTGGCGGTCGCGGGGCCACCGGGTCGGTGCGGGTCCACTCGGGTGAGCTTCCGTTCCGGCCCCGCCGCCCGGGGCCCGGCACGGTCCGTGCGGGGCCGCGGGCGGCGGGGCCGGGCAGGAGCGTCGGGCTCAGAACAGGCCGGTCTGCGTGAAGCGCAGCACCAGCTGCGGCGCCCCGGAGAGGACGACGCCCAGTACGGCCGTCAGGGCGATCGCGGCCGTCAGCGGGGCGGGCACGCGGCGGGTGGCCGGCCGGTCCTCGGGGGCGCGGAAGAGGAGGGCCGTCCACTGGAGGTAGTAGAACAGCGCGATCACCACGTTGACGGCCATGACGACGGCCAGCCAGCCGAGTCCGGCGTCGACGGCGGCGGAGAACACCGTGACCTTGGCGAAGAGGCCGATGACGCCCGGCGGCAGGCCCGCGAGGCAGAGCAGGAAGAAGGCGAGGACCAGCGCGCAGAGCGGGTTCCTCGCGTACAGGCCCCGGTAGTCGCCGACCCGGTTGAGGGGGCTGGTGCGGGCGACCAGGGCGGCCACGGCGAAGGCGCCGAGGTTCACGGCGGCGTACATGAGGGCGTAGGCCACCGTGGAGCCGATGGCCTGCCGGGGGTCCCGGGAGTAGCCGGCGGAGGCGATCGGGACGAGGAGGTAGCCGGCCTGTCCGACGGAGGACCAGGCGAGCAGGCGCACCGCGCTGTACGCGCGCGTGGCCCGTTGCCGGAGCGCTCCGACGTTGCCGACCGTCATGGTGAGCGCGGCCAGCGCGGCCAGCGCCGGGCCCCAGACGTCCGCGTACGACGGGAAGGCGATGACGGTGACGAGGATCAGCCCGCAGAAGCCGACCGCCTTGCCGACGACCGACAGGTAGGCGGCGACCGGCAGCGGCGCGCCCACGTAGGTGTCGGGCACCCAGAAGTGGAAGGGCACGGCGGCCGTCTTGAAGGCGAAGCCGACCAGGGTGAGGACGACACCCGTCTGGGCGAGGGTGTGGAACTGTCCGTCGACGTGCTGGACGCGGCTCGCGATCCGGGTGAGGTGGAGGGTGCCCGTCGTCGCGTACACGAAGCTGACGCCCATGAGGCTCACCGCGGTCGCGGTGACGGAGGACAGGAAGAACTTCAGGGCCGCCTCGGAGGACTTCCGGTCGCCGCGCCGGATGCCGACGAGGGCGAAGGCGGGCAGCGAGGCGACTTCCAGGGCGACGACGAGGGTGGCGAGGTCGCGGGCGGCGGGGAGCAGGGCGGCGCCCGCGGCGGAGGAGAGCAGCAGGAACCAGTACTCCCCCTCGGGCAGCCGTTTGTCGGCGTCCTTCAGGGCGGTGACCGACAGGAGGGCGGCCAGCAGCGCGCCGCCGAGGGCCAGGAGCTGGACGACCAGGGTGAAGCGGTCGGCGACGTAGCTGCACGCGTGCGCCTGGCCCGTCAGGCAGAACGTGGCCCGGTCGCCGTCGAGCAGGGGCAGCAGCATCAGTGCCGACGCGGCGAGGCCGGCGACGGCGACCCAGCCCAGGACGGCCTTGCGTTCCTCGCCGAGGAAGAGGTCGGCGACGAGCACGACGAGGCCGGCGACCGCGGCGAGGGTGGGCGGCGCGATGGCGAGCCAGTCGACGGACTGGACCAGGGAACTCATCGGGTGCCTCCTGCGAGGAGCTGCTGGACGGCCGGGTCGGTGAGACCGAGGAGGGCCCGCGGCCACAGGCCGGCGACGACGGTGAGGGCGACGAGCGGCGTCCAGGCGGCGAACTCGTAGCTCTGCACGTCGGCGAGTTTCGGCGTCTCGGGGGTGGTCGTGCCCATGCAGACGCGGCGGACCACGACGAGCATGTATGCGGCGGTGAGCAGCGTGCCGAACGCGGCGATCGCCAGGAACGTCAGGTAGGCGGGCCGGCTGAGGCCCTCGGCGGGGTCGAACGCGCCGAACAGCGCGAGCATCTCGCCCCAGAATCCGGCGAGGCCGGGCAGGCCGAGCGAGGCGACGGCGGCGAAGGCGAGCAGGCCGCCGAGCCGGGGGGCCTTGCCGTACAGCGCGGCACCGGTCCGGTCGGCGAGGGTGTCGAGGTCGGTGGTGCCCGTGCGGTCCTTCAGGGCTCCGACGAGGAAGAAGAGCAGGCCGGTGATGAGGCCGTGGGCGATGTTGGCGAACAGCGCGCCGTTCACACCGGTGGGCGTCATGGTGGCGATGCCGAGGAGGACGAAGCCCATGTGGCCGACGGAGGAGTAGGCGATGAGCCGCTTGAGGTCGCCCTTGGCTCCTCGCCCGGCGAGCGCCAGGCAGGCCAGCGAACCGTAGATGATGCCGACCACGGCGAGGGCGGCGAGGTAGGGGGCGAAGGTGCGGAAGCCGTCGGGGGCGACGGGCAGCAGGATGCGCACGAACCCGTACGTGCCCATCTTCAGCATGACGCCGGCGAGCAGGACCGAGCCGACGGTGGGCGCGGCGGTGTGGGCGTCCGGCAGCCAGCTGTGCAGCGGCCACATCGGGGTCTTGACCGCGAGCCCGATCCCGATGGCCAGCACGGCGACAACCTGCACGGATGTACTGAGCGAGCGGCCGTTGTCAGTGGCGAGTGCCACCATGTCGAACGTGCCCGCCCTGATTCCGATCAGGAGCAGGCCGAGCAGCATGACGACCGATCCGAGCAGGGTGTAGAGGATGAACTTCCAGGCCGCGGCCTGGCGTCGGGCGCCTCCCCACCGTGCGATGAGGAAGTACATCGGGATGAGCACGGTCTCGAACGCGAGGAAGAACAGCAGCAGATCGAGGACGGCGAAGGTCGCGAGGGTGCCGGTCTCGAGGAGGAGCAGCAGGGCGACGAACGCCTTCGGGGCCGGACCCGCGGGCGGCTTGAAGTAGGAGTAGAGCGCGCAGAGGAAGGTCAGTAGCGCGGTCAGGACCAGAAGGGGGAGGGAGATGCCGTCGATGCCGAGGTGGATGCGCACGTCGAGTGCGGGGATCCAGCTGATGTCGGTCGTGGCCTGCATCCTCGACGGATGGTCGTGGTCGAAGCCCAGCGCGAGGACGATCGCCGCGATGAGGATGCCGCCGGTGACGACGACACCGTGGCGCAGCACCGCCTGCTCCGGTGACGTGCCCTTCAGCCCGGGTGGTGCCGGCAGGAGCGCGGCGGCGGCCCCGACGAGCGGGCCGACGACGATCAACGCGAGAAGAAGCTGCATCACGGACTCACTGATATCGATCACGCCTGCTCACGCTCCCGTGGCGACGAGGACGGCGGCGACCACCAGGACGACGGTGCCGGCGAGCAGCGCGCTCACATAGGTCTGCACGTTGCCGGTCTGCGCCCGCCGTACGACGGTGCCGAGCCAGCGGGGTAGGGCTCCGGCGCCGCGTACGTAGGTGTCGACGACCTCGCGGTCGAGGAAGCGCACGAGGCGGGCGCCGGCCTGGACCGGGCGGACGAACAGCGCGTGGTAGACGGCGTCGAGGTGGAAGCCGACGGCCGCGTGGCGGTGCAGCGGGCCGAGCAGCAGCCGGCCCGGGTCCGCCGGGTCGGGGGCGTAGGCGATGTCCCCGAAGGCGGGTTCGTGGCTGGCGATGGCCTCGGCCTCCACCTGTCCGGCGTCGGCGTCGGGGTGGGCCGCGACCGCGCCCAGCGGTACGCGCGCCAGCGCGGTGGTGTGCCGCCAGGCGCCGTAGGTGACGATCCCGCCGACCAGGGCGAGACCGGTGCCGAGCACCGACGTGGTGAGGACGGGTGTGAGGTCGCGTCCGTCGAACCAGTCGGGGAGCGGTCCGTAGGCGAGGCCGAAGGCGAGCGAGGGCACGGCGAGCACCCACAGGACGGCGGTCATGGTGTTCGGCTGCCTGCCGTGGTCGGGAGCCTCGGCACCCCGGCCGTGGAAGGCCAGCAGCCACAGCCGGGTCGCGTACGCGGCGGTGAGGACGGCGGTGATCAGTCCGGTGACGAGGACGATCCAGCCGGCCGCGCCGGGCGCGTGCTCGGTGTGTCCGGTGGCGACGTGTTCGGCTGCTCCGAGGACGGCTTCCTTGGAGAAGAAGCCGCTGAACGGCGGGATCGCGGCGAGCGCGAGGAGGGCCACGGTCATCGTCCAGTAGGCGTCGGGCACGCGGTCGCGCAGTCCCTTCATCCGGGACATGACGGCGAGGGAGTTGGTGCCGGAGGCGTGGATGACGACGCCGGCGGCGAGGAACAGCAGCGCCTTGAAGGCGCCGTGGGCGAGGAGGTGGAAGACGGCGGCACCGCGGTCGCCGACGGCGAGGGCGCCGGCCATGTAGCCGAGCTGGCCGATCGTCGAGTAGGCGAGGACCCGCTTGATGTCGTCCTGGGCGAGCGCGGCGAGGCCGGACCCGGCCATGGTGACGCCCGCCATGACGGCGAGGGTGACCATCGCGGCGGAGGACGCCTGGAAGACGGGAAGGAGCCGGGCGACGAAGTAGATGCCGGCGGCGACCATCGTGGCGGCGTGGATCAGCGCGGAGACGGGTGTGGGGCCCGCCATGGCGTCGGGCAGCCAGGTGTGCAGCGGGAAGAGGGCCGACTTGCCCGCCACCCCGGCGAGCAGGAGCAGGGCGACGAGCGTCGGGTGGTGCAGCCCGCCGCTCGCGACGGTGCCGAGGACCGAGGTGATGCGGAAGGAGCCGGCGTCGGTGGCCAGGGCGAACAGGCCGATGAGGAAGGGGACGTCGCCGAGCTTGGTGACGAGGAACGCCTTGAGGGAGGCGGCGCGGGCCTCCGGGGTCTCCCAGTAGTGGCCGACCAGGAAGTACGAGCAGATGCCCATGATCTCCCAGCCGACCAGGAGCACCATCAGGTCGCCGGAGTAGACGACCAGCAGCATCGCGGAGGTGAACAGGGAGACGAGGGCGGCGTACGAGGGGTAGCGCACGTCGTCGCGCAGATAGCCCGTCGAGTAGATCTGCACACAGGTGGCGACGACGCCGACGAGGACGGCGACGAGGGCGGCGAAGCCGTCGATGTGCAGGGCCAGTTCGATGGGGACCGAGCCGGTCGGGGTGAGTTCGGTGTGGGCGTCGACGGCCTGTCCGCCGCCTTGGCGGACCGCGACGGTCACGGCGAGGAGGAGCGACGCGAGCGGGGGCAGGACGGCGAGCGGGCGGGCGAGCCCCGGGGACGTACCGCCCAGCAGGAGCCCGGCGGCGGCGCCCAGGAACGGCAGGAGGGGGACGAGGACGGCGAGGGTGGTCGTGGTCACGCGGTGGCCTCAGTCTTCTCGGCCGCGGGGGCGTCGGGGTCGTTGCTGTCGGTGCCGTCGCTCCCGGGGCCGTCGCTGTCGGTGCCGTGGCCCTCGGCGGTGTCGCGGAGCCTGTCGATGTCCGAGGTGCCGCTGTTGCGG
This sequence comes from Streptomyces sp. NPDC048566, assembly GCF_043199735.1. Taxonomy (NCBI): domain Bacteria; kingdom Bacillati; phylum Actinomycetota; class Actinomycetes; order Kitasatosporales; family Streptomycetaceae; genus Streptomyces; species Streptomyces sp. NPDC048566. The sequence continues at coordinate 9,636 of NZ_JBICWL010000009.1, read as the reverse complement.
TACACGGCGAGGACGATGGCGAGGCCGATGCCGATCTCGGCGGCGGCGACGGCGATGGTGAACAGGGTCAGTGCCTGGCCGGAGTGCAGGGTGTCGCGGGCGGCCTTGGAGAGCCAGACGTCGAAGGCGACGAGGTTCAGGTTGACGGCGTTGAGCATCAGCTCGACGGACATCAGGACCAGGATCGCGTTGCGGCGCGCGAGGACTCCGTACAGCCCGGTGCAGAACAGCAGGGCCGCCAGCACGGCGGGATAGGCGAGGTGCATCAGCGGGCCTCCCGCTTGGCGTCGTGGTCCGTGCCGGTGCGGCCGGCTGGGACGCGCGGGGCGGCCGGCGCGGCGGTGTCCGTGTCCGCCTTGCGGGAGAGGACGATCGCGCCGACCAGGGCGGCGAGCAGGAGGACCGAGAGCGCTTCGAAGGGGAGGACCCAGTTCTGGAAGAGGCTCGCCCCGGTGACCTCGGTGGATCCGGCGGCGGCGCCGGACAGGTCGACCCAGGTCGTGCGGAAGGCGTCGACGACGACCCAGACCAGGGCGGCGGCCGAGGCGCCGGCCACGGTGAGGGCGGCCCACCGGTTGCCGGAGTCGGCGTCCGGGGAGCGCCCGATGGGGGCCTTGGTCAGCATCAGGCCGAACAGGAGGAGGACGACGACGGAACCGACGTAGATGAGGACCTGTACCCAGGCGATGAACTCGGCCGTGAGCAGCAGGTATTCGACGGCGAGGCCGCCGAGCGCCACGACCAGCCACAGGGCGGCGTGCACCAGCTGCCGGGTGGTGACGGTCACGACGGCGGCGCCGAAGGTGGCCAGGCCGACGAGGACGAAGGCGATCTCCACACCGGTCGGGGAGAGGAAGCCGTGCTGCCCGGCGGCGAGGCCGGCGGTCGCGCGGGCCCCGGCGACGGTGGCTGCTGCGAGGGTCACGACGGGTCCTCCCGGGGACCGGAGGGAGGTGTGTCCCCGGCCCGCGCGTTCTGTTCGGCGGCGAGCTTGTCGGCCGTCTTGCGGGCGGCGGCGATCTCCTTGGGCTCCTCGGCGCCGGGGTCGAGGGCGGGCGGGGCCGGGACGGTCCACATCCACTCGCGGAGCTTGTCGCGCTCGTGGGTGAGTTCGTGGATGTCGGTCTCGGCGTACTCGAACTCCGGCGACCAGAAGAGCGCGTCGAAGGGGCAGACCTCGATGCAGATACCGCAGTACATGCACAGGGAGAAGTCGATGGCGAAGCGGTCGAGGACGTTGCGGCTGCGCTCGCGGCCACCGGGGGCGGCGGGCGGCACCGTCTCCTTGTGGGAGTCGATGTAGATGCACCAGTCCGGGCACTCGCGGGCGCACAGCATGCAGACCGTGCAGTTCTCCTCGAAGAGGCCGATGACGCCGCGGGTGCGGGGCGGCAGTTCGGGCTGGGTGTCGGGGTACTGCGCGGTGACGGTCTTCCGCGTCATCGTGCGGAGGGTGACGGCCAGGCCCTTGGCGAGGCCGGAGCCGGGGATGCGGGAGCGGGTGGGCGGGTGCGACTCGGCCATGGTTACGCGATCACCACCTTGACGATGCCGGTGAGGGCGATCTGGGCGAGGGACAGGGGGACGAGGAGGGTCCAGGAGAGCTTCTGGAGCTGGTCCTCGCGCAGGCGGGGGTAGGTGACGCGGAGCCAGATCACCAGGAAGGCGAGGACCGCCGCCTTCAGCAGGGTCCACACCCAGCCGAGCCCGTCGGCGCCCCAGGGGCCGTGCCAGCCGCCCAGGAAGAGGACGGTGGTCAGCCCGCACAGGACGACGATCCCGGCGTACTCGGCGAGCAGGAACAGGGCGAAGCGCAGGCCGGTGTACTCGGTGTACGCGCCGAAGATGATCTCGGAGTCGGCGACGGGCATGTCGAAGGGGGGCCGCTGGAGTTCGGCGAGTCCGGCGACGAAGAACACGACCGCGCCGACGATCTGCCAGGGCAGCCACCACCAGTGGAACGCGTCCACGATCCCGGGCAGCGACACCGTGCCCGCGGCCATGGCGACGGAGGCCGCGGTCAGGAGCATGGGGAGTTCGTAGGCGAGGAGCTGGGCGGCGGTGCGCAGACCGCCGAGCAGGGAGAACTTGTTGGCCGAGGCCCATCCGGCCATCAGCGAGCCGAGGACGCCCACCCCCATGACGGCGAGGACGAAGAAGATGCCCGCGTCGACGACCTCGCCCACCGCGCCCTCCCCGGGGCCGACGGGGATCGCCAGGAGGACCAGGAGGTACGGGAGGAGGGCCACGGCGGGCGCGAGCTGGAAGATCCGCCGATCCGCCCCCGTCGGGACGATGTCCTCCTTCTGGGCGAACTTCACCCCGTCCGCGACGAGTTGGGCCCAGCCGTGGAAGCCGCCCGCGTACATCGGGCCGAGCCGGCCCTGCATGTGGGCCATCACCTTGTGCTCGGTCTGACCGACGATCAGCGGAAACGTCAGGAACACGACGAAGACGACGATCAGGCGGAGGGCGACGTCGAGAGCGTCGTTCACTGCGTTCCTCCTGCGGGGTCGTCGTCGCGCGCGGGGTCGGGGTTGCCGTCGCGGGTGGGGTCGGGATCGTCGTCGCGGGTGCGGTCGCCGTGTTCGGCGTCCGCGTCGGCGCCGTGACCGGCCTCGTCGGAGCGGCCGTCTTCGGGGTCCGCGCCGGAGCGGCCGTCCTCCGCGTCCGCGTCGGCGCCGTGACCACCCGCGCCGGAGCCCGTATCGGCCGCGTCGTCGAAAGCGGGCCTCGGGCGGTGCCAGGGCGCGTCACCCGCCGGGGCGGCCGGCCCGCCGGCCGAGGTGGCCGACGGCCCCGAAGCGTCGTCCGACGTGCCACCCGAACCGCTCGCCGTGTCCGACGTGTCCGGGGTCTCCGGGGCGGCGTCCTTGGTCCTCCCCGGGTCGGAGGTGTCCGCCGAGCGATCGGTTCCCCCGCCGATCGGCGTGTCCGGGCCGGCCGGGGCGGAGACCCCGGCCGGGGCGTCCCCGGCCTCCGGGCCGGGTCGCGTGCCCGGCGCGGAGGACGGTGCCGTGGCGTCCGCGGGACCGGCGTCCTGGGGCGCGGCCGTACCCGTGGCGTCCGGCTCCGGGCCCGACGGCGGACTCGCAGGCGCCGGACGCTGACTCGCCGAACCCTGGCTCGCGCTCCGGCTGCGGCGGACCGGACGGCCGGTTCCGGAACCGGCGTCGGCGCCGGCCTCCGTGGACGGCGCCGCGGTGCCGTCGGCGGCCCCGGTCCGGGGAGCCGTACCGGCCGCGTCCCCGCCGGCACCCGGCGGCGTCTGCCCGGCCGAGCCCTCGGCGGCCGTGCGGGTCCGGCGGGCCGGACGGTCGCCCGCCGCGCGGGCCGCGCCCCGGGCGGGACGGGCCGGAGCGGGGGGCAGCTGGCCCTTGAGCGGGCCCCACTCGTTGGGGTCGGGGACGCCGGGCGGGAGCATCTGGCGGCGTTTCGGTCCGCCGTGCTCGGACTCGCCGGGCTCCTTGGCGCCGGGCCACGCCTTGGCCACGCGGGCGGCCAGGACGAAGTCCTTGCGGAGCGGGTGGCCCTCGAAGCCGTCCGGCAGCAGCAGCGGGTCGAGGCCGGGGTGGCCCTCGAAGGCCACCCCGAACATCTCGTGGGTCTCGCGCTCGTGCCAGCCGGCGCCCGCGTAGACGGAGACGGCCGACGGGAGGACGGGCGCCGCGTGCGGGACCGTCGTGCGGACGAGGAGGCGGCGCACCGGAGCGAGGGCGACCACGTGAGCGGCGACCCGGAAGCCGGTGCCGGGTTCGTCGACGGCGCTCAGCCAGTCGAAGTAGGTGCAGCCGAGGGTGTCGCGGGCGGTCTCGAGGGCCGCGATCCAGGACGCGGGCGGTACGTCGACCGTGAGGACCTCGTAGGACTCCTCGGCCGTGGCGTCGGGGCCGAAGAGTTCCTCGGCGGGGGCGGGGAGCCAGCCGACGGTCATCGGTCGTCCTCCCGGCGGGCGGTCTCGTCGGCGGTGACGGGTGCCGCGCCGGCGTCGGGCCGGGCCTCGCCGCCCGTCGCCGGGGGCTGCGCGGGCGCCGCGGGAAGCGGCGGCTTCACCAGGCCGCTGCGGAGCTCCGCGGCGGACGGCCGGTGGGCACCGGCGCCGTACCGCTCCCCCAGCGACTCCCGGGCGATCTTCTCCTGGAGCTTGAGGATGCCCTGGAGCAGGGCCTCCGGGCGGGGCGGGCACCCGGGGACGTAGACGTCGACGGGGATGATCTGGTCGACGCCCTTGGTGACCGCGTAGGAGTCCCAGTAGGGGCCGCCGCAGTTCGAGCAGGCGCCGAAGGAGATGACGTACTTCGGCTCGGGCATCTGCTCGTACAGGCGCTTGACGGCGGGCGCCATCTTGTCGGTGACCGTGCCGGACACCACCATCAGGTCGGCCTGGCGGGGGCCCGGCGCGAAGGGGATGACGCCGAGCCGGATGAAGTCGTGGCGGGCCATCGACGCGGCGATGAACTCGATCGCGCAGCAGGCGAGGCCGAAGTTGAAGACCCAGAGCGAGTAGCGGCGGCCCCAGTTGAGGACCACCTTCATCGGCTCGGGGGCGAGCCGGGCGAGTGCGCCGAGCCGCTGGGGCTCGGGCAGCGGCACCGGCTCCGGGGTGGAGGGGGTCACGTCCATGTGAGGACGCCCTTCTTGTATGCGTAGAGCAGGCCCACGGCGAGGAAGCCGAGGAAGACGAACATCTCGACGAGTGTGGCGGCGCCGTAACCGGGAGCGGCGAAGACCGTGGCCCAGGGGAAGAGGAAGACCGAGTCGACGGCGAAGATCACGTAGAGGAACGCGTAGACGTAGTAGCGGACCTGGGTGTGGGCCCAGCCCTCGCCGACGGGGTCGACGCCGCACTCGTAGGTGAGGAGTTTCTCGGGCGTGGGGACCACCGGCCGCAGCAGACGTCCGGCGCCGAAGGCGACGGCGACGAACAGCACGCCGACGACGGCGAGCAGCCCGACGACCGCGTACGACGGGAAGTAGTCCGCCGCGACGACGGTCCCGGTCGCCGCGATCACGGTCGGTTCCGGCACGTCAGCCCCTCGCTCCCTGACCTCGTTGCACCCCGTCGCACGCCGTCGCGCACCGGTGATGCGCCGTGTTCGACGATCTGTACGGACGGGAGTCTAGGGCCTGCTAAAGCGAGCGTAAGCAGCCCGTCACGCCTCGGCCGTCCCCGGAGCACCGGGCACCCGCCCGCGTCTCACGGTGTGAACGGCTCCGCACGGGCCCGACCGCTCCCGGCGCCCTCCGCCGCGGACGCCGTCGCGTCCCGTCCGGCCGTCACTCCGGAGGGTGGGGTTATCCCCAGCGGGCCGCGGCGGTCCGCCTCATGGCGCTGCGGCGCGCCGCCGGGCAGGGTGGCGGCCATGACCGAACGCATCACGCCCACCGGTCCGTCGGACGGACCGTCCGACGGCGACCGGCTCCCTCCGCCGCGCTTCGCCTTCGACGGGCAGACCTGGAAGGAGATCGCGCATCTCCTGCTGAACCTGCCGGCCTCGCTGATCGGTTTCGTCTACGTGGTGACGATGCTGTCCGTCGGGGCCGGGCTGGCGGTCACGGTCGTCGGGCTGCCGCTGCTGGCGGGCGGGCTGCGCGGTGCGCGGCAGCTGGGCCGGCTGGAGCGGGCGCGGGCGCGCGGCTTGCTGGGGCTGCGGATCGACGAGCCGAGCCCGCTGCCGGTGCGGCGGACCGGCTTCTTCGGCTGGCTGTGGTCGAGCCTGAAGGACCCGGTGGCCTGGCGGGCCGCCCTCTACGACCTCGTGCGGCTGCCCTGGGGGATCGCCACCTTCACCGTCACCCTCGTGTCGCTGTTCGTGCTGTGGCCGGTGCTGCCGTTCCTGGCGCGGGGGCTGACGACGGTGGACCGGGCGCTGGTGCGCGGACTGCTGTCGCCCGACGACGCGCTGGAGCGGCGGATCGCCGAACTGGAGTCCGACCGCGGGGTGGTGGTCGACACGGCCGCGGCCGATCTGCGGCGGATCGAGCGGGATCTGCACGACGGGGCGCAGGCCCGGCTCGTCGCGCTGGCGATGGGACTCGGTCTGGCGAAGGAGAAACTGCTGGAGGATCCGGACGCGGCGGCGGCGATGGTGGACGAGGCGCACGGCGAGGTGAAGCTGGCGCTTCAGGAGCTGCGCGACCTGGCCCGCGGTATCCATCCGGCGGTCCTCACGGACCGGGGCCTGGACGCGGCGCTGTCGTCGGTGGCGTCGCGCTGCACGGTCCCCGTGAAGGTGACGGCCGACCTGGCGACGCGCCCGGCCGCCGCGATCGAGGGCATCGCCTACTTCACGGTCTCCGAGCTGCTCCAGAACGTCAGCAAGCACAGCGGCGCGCGGTCCGCGTCCGTCGACGTCTGGCGCGCGGAGGACCGGCTGCTCATCCAGGTCCGCGACGACGGCCGCGGCGGGGCCGGGCTCGACCGGGGCACGGGGATGGCGGGGCTCGCCGACCGGCTGGGCGCGGTGGACGGCCTGTTCGTCGTCGACTCGCCGGAGGGCGGCCCGACCGTCGTCACGGCCGAACTGCCCTGGCGGGAGCGCCAGGACGCACGGGGCCGCTGACCGGCGGGCGGGCGCCGGCACCGTCGGCGTGGGGAGGGGTCGAGGCGGCGCGGTGGTCCACCGCGCCGCCTCGTCGCGTCCGCCGGGCCGGTCGGACGGGCCCGTCCGACCGGTCGGCGCGACCGGTTCGTCCCGGCCCGTCCGACCGGCCCGGCGGCCCGCGGCGGGTGGCCGGCGGGTGGCCGCCGGGTGGGGAAAACCCCCGGGCCGAGACGCCGACCCGCTCCATGGTCGGCGGGCGGCCCGGCCAGCAGAGTGGGGGTACGAGCCGCACGAGACGAGAGAACGGACGGACCGATGGCCACGGACTACGGACACGGGTACGGGCACCGGGGCGGGCCCGGATTCGACGGGGCGGGTTCCGGGTGGCGCCACCGTCTGCCGGCCCCGCTGCGGGCGCCGGTGGAGGCCCGCAGCTGGCAGGAGCTCGGCTACGTGCTGATGGGCCTTCCGCTCGGCATCCTCATGTTCACGTTCGCCGTCACCATGGTCTCGCTGGGCGCGGGCCTGCTGATCACCTTCCTGGGCGTCCCGGTGCTCGCCGCGGCGCTGGCCGGCTGCCGCGGGTTCGGTGCGCTGGAGCGGGCGCGGGCCCGCGGGCTGCTCGGTGTCGAGGTGGCCGATCCGGAGCCGCTGCGGGTCCGCAGGAGCGGCCCGCTGGGGTGGATGGGCGCGGTGCTCGGCAGCGGCGTCTCGTGGCGGCACCTGCTGTACGCGGTGCTCCAGTTCCCGTGGGCGGTCTTCTCCTTCAGCGTGGCCCTGAGCTTCTGGGCGTACGGGTGGGCGCTGCTGACCTATCCGCTGTGGTTCTGGGTCTTCCCGGTCTACGCGGGCCAGGGGGGCCTCCAGCTGTACGGCGACGGGACGCACTCCGTGTACCTGGACAACCCGTTCGAGATCACGGTGACCGCGCTGCTCGGGCTGCTGTTCACGATGGCCACCCCGTGGATCGTGCGGGCGCTGACCGGGGTGGACCGGGTGATGGTGCGCGGGCTGCTCGGCCCCTCGCGGCTGGCGACCCGCGTGGTGGAGCTGGAGTCCGACCGCGGGACGGTCGTGGACGCGGCGGCGGCGGACCTGCGGCGCATCGAGCGCGATCTGCACGACGGGGCGCAGGCCCGGCTCGTGGCGCTGGCGATGGACCTGGGGCTCGCGAAGGAGAAGCTGACCGAGGACCCGCGGGCGGCCGCCCGGATGGTGGACGAGGCGCACGGCGAGGTGAAGACGGCGCTCCAGGAGCTGCGGGACCTGGCCCGGGGCATCCACCCCGCGGTGCTGACCGACCGGGGGCTCGACGCGGCCCTGTCGGCGGTGGCGTCGCGGTGCACGGTGCCGGTGCGGGTGGAGGTCGACCTGCCGGCGCGGCCGGCGCCCGCCATCGAGGGCATCGCCTACTTCACCGTCTCCGAGCTGCTCCAGAACATCGGCAAGCACTCCGGGGCGACCCGGGCGAGCGTGGACGTGTGGCGGGTCGAGAACCGCCTGATGCTCCAGGTGGCGGACAACGGGGTCGGCGGCGCCGACGCCTCCCGCGGTACGGGCCTCACGGGCCTCGCGGAGCGGCTGGACGCGGTGGACGGCATCCTCGTGGTGGACTCCCCGGCGGCGGGCCCCACCCGGATCACCGCCGAGCTGCCCTGGCGCGGCTGAGCCCGGCGGCGGCCCCGGACGGCCGGGCTCGCCGCCGGAAGCGGGACGGAACCGCCGAACCGCTCGATCGGGCCGCCCGGCGCGGCCCGCACGGAGCCGGGTGCTCGGCTGCCGCACGGCGGCCCGAGCACCCGGTCGGGAGCGAACGGCTTGGCCCGACCGGCCCGGTGGAGCGCCGTTGCCGGGCCCGCTCCCCCGGGCCCCGCGCCTCTTCGCACAGCCGGGCGCGCCCTGATCCGAATGCTGGAATGCTGGGGTCGTCGTACGGCCGCTGCCGTGCGAGCGGGTACGCACCCGGCGGGTCCGGGGCGGCCCGCGGCGGGCTCTGGGGGGCCGAGGAATCGTGGAGGACAGAGTGCGCGTGGTCATCGCCGAGGATTCGGTGCTGCTGCGGGAGGGCCTGACCCGGTTGCTGACCGACCGGGGGCACGAGGTGGTGGCGGGGGTCGGGGACGGCGAGGCGCTCATCAAGACCATGACGGAGTTCGCCGCGCAGGACGCGCTGCCGGACGTGGTGGTCGCCGACGTCAGGATGCCGCCGACCCACACCGACGAGGGGGTCCGGGCGGCCGTGCAGCTGCGCAAGGCGCACCCGGGGCTCGGGGTGCTCGTGCTGTCGCAGTACGTGGAGGAGCGGTACGCGACCGAACTGCTGGCCGGCTCCAGCCGGGGCGTCGGCTACCTGCTCAAGGACCGGGTCGCCGAGGTGCGCGAGTTCGTGGACGCCGTGGTGCGGGTGGCCCGCGGCGGTACGGCCCTCGACCCGGAGGTCGTGGCCCAGTTGCTCGGCCGCAGCCGCAAGCAGGACGTGCTGGCCGGGCTGACCCCGCGGGAGCGGGAGGTGCTGGGGCTGATGGCCGAGGGCCGCACGAATTCCGCCATCGCCCGCGCGTTGGTGGTCAGCGACGGGGCCGTGGAGAAGCACGTCAGCAATATCTTCCTGAAGCTCGGCCTCTCCCCGAGCGACGGCGACCACCGACGTGTTCTGGCCGTTCTGACCTATCTGAACTCCTGACCGTCCGACCGCGTGTCAGTTTCCACGCGGAACCGGGAGGCGAACCGGGCGCGTCGTCCGGAACGAGGACCGGAGCGGGGAAATCATGGCACGTCAGGGCGTCGGGCCGTTTCGGATGGAGGTCCATCATGCGAATGGCCGAAGGAAGGCGACCCTTACGGACGTAGGGTTGGAAAGGGAAGGGTCCGCGCGAAGACCTCTCCCGGACTAGCCGCCTCAAAGGAGGTCCAGTTCAGTGACGAGCCAGGTCAGTAGCCAGGCGGAGCAGGCCGACGAAGCCGTCGTGGGAGAACAGCGCAAACCGGTGGGAGCGAAGGATGTTCGCCGTCTGGACCGGGTCGTGATCCGTTTTGCGGGGGACTCGGGTGACGGGATGCAGCTCACGGGTGATCGTTTTACGGCGGAGAC